>NZ_KB850011.1:890468-898695 GCF_000369425.1 Acinetobacter sp. NIPH 284 | reverse complement strand
AAAGCGTTGAATCAAAGCAATACGCTCTTTTGTATCTGAATTTCCACGTTTATTGAGCAATGTCCAAACAATAGGTATCGCTATTCCACGATAGACGATGGCTAACATCAAGATATTGATATCTCGTTTTCCCCATTTCCAGTTGGTTCTATCCAAAGTTAATTGGACTTTATCGAATGAAAATATATTGAAAATTAACTGAGAAATTTGACGATAATCGAAGTACTGATCTGCAAAGAAGCGTTGTATACGTCGATAAAATGATTGTGGTAAGCACTTGATGGGTAAGGCTTTAGATGCAGAAGAAAGATTACATGTCTGTTTTACAATTAATGCAAGCATAATCAGTGTAAAACATTTTACACGTGACTTGTTCCACTTTAGATATTTGTTTAAGATGAGATGTAACTCATTGAAATGTGTCATCATATTCGTCGTCAGAAAACAAGTATTATGCCATTATTTCAATGAGTTGTCTTTTTTTGTCGTGTACAAAGACAAAAGCTATAATTTGAATATTATCAGTACCCTGTATCATAAAACTTAATTGATATGAACAATTGAAATCTTTAAAGGCAGACAACCATGAAAACGCCTCTTCCTGATTATTTGGCACACGTAATTGATGCCTGTGATACTGATAATAGTGGTCGTCTAGCCGATTATATTCCTGAGTTAGCCAATGCCAATCCCAATCGGTTGGCTTTGGCGTTGTCTACTGTAGATGGTGAAGTCTATTCAGTGGGCGATGATGAGATTGAGTTTACGATTCAATCGATGTCTAAACCTTTTACTTATGCCTATGTGCTACAAAAGCTTGGAATAGATGCGGTATTAGACAAAGTAGGTGTTGAACCTTCTGGAGAAGCATTCAATCAGATTTCACTTGGGAATGATCGCCGTCCCAAAAATCCAATGATTAACTCAGGTGCAATCACCACACATTCATTGATTCCAATCAAAGAAGGGCTACAAGGCGCAGAAATTCTACGTGAGTTTATGAGCGAACTGGCTGGGCGTGAACTACGTTTTGATGATGCTGTCTATCAGTCCGAGGTAAAAACTGCCTATCGTAATCTTTCGATAGGGTATATGTTGCGAACCGTCGGGATTTTGGAGAGCGATCCTGTTGATATTGTGAATGGCTATATTCGTCAGTGTTCGATTTTGGTCACGGTGAAAGATCTCGTTCGTATGGGAAGTGTGCTTGCCAATGGTGGGGTTGATCCTAAAACAGGTAAACGGCTATTGAATCGTGCAGTGGTACGCCAAGTTCTCAGTGTGATGATGAGTTGCGGCATGTATGATGCTGCTGGTGATTGGCTCACGACGGTTGGTATCCCAGCCAAAAGTGGAGTGGCAGGTGGGATATTAGGTGTATTGCCGGGGCAGGTCAGTATTGCAGCTTTTTCACCAAAGTTAGATGAACATGGTAATAGTGTACGTGGTATAGAGATTTTAGAACGGTTATCACGTGACATGGGCTTACATTTGATGGAAGGCACATCTTCGGCACAAACCATTGTACAAAGCCATTATCTGACAGGAAAAAATGCGTCATTAAGTGTATATGTGCTGCGCGGTGTATTGAAATTTACTGAAGCTGAAATGTTGTTACGGACTTTGCAGTGTGAACCTGTAAATAAGAATACAATCGTGATTGATTTGAGTCAGATTTCACTGATCCATGATGTAGGTAAACGGATGTTTTTAGAGGGGATTGATCGTTTGATTGATGATGGTCATAGCTTGCTTTTGGTTGACCCCGAACAGCGTTTGGATCATGCACGAACCCATAAAGATCGAATATTGCATGTTTATCAAAATCTAGAGGATTTGATTGAGAAGCATAAGGAGCTGTAGGAGTAGAGAGAGTCTATATTTAATATAGGTTCAAAATAGCGTTTATATATTGTGCTAGAGACGTTTGGATCAAGTTGAGTAGTTGTCTGTTTTAAAGGTAGGTATTGATGAAGCCTTATAATAAAAATTTAAAGCAAGCATCTCGAAATTTAAGAAGTAATATGACAGATGCTGAGCAACTGCTATGGCAAAGAATCAGACGTAAACAGATTTTAGAATTACAGTTTTAGAATCAACTGACTGGATTTAGTCCCTCCCAACCTCCCTTTGAAAAAGGGAGGGGTTGTCACGTAACTCATTTGATACGCAAAAGTTCCCCTCTTTTTTAAAGAAGATGAGAAGCATTGCTTCGTAAGGGAGATTATAAGAACTCTAAATTAAACAATCGAATCATCTAAATTCGGTGCTAACCAGCGTTTCGCTTCATCCAGTGACCAGCCCTTACGCTTCGCATAATCCTCAAGCTGATCTTGAGAAATCTTGCCAACATTAAAGTATTCACTTTCAGGGTGCGAATAATAGAAACCACTGACAGAAGAAGGCGGCATCATCGCAAAGTGTTCAGTCAATTTTGTACCGATCTTTGCTTCCGAACCTAACCAGTCGAATAACACTGCTTTTTCAGAATGCTCTGGACAAGCAGGGTAACCAGGCGCAGGACGAATACCGACATACTTCTCTTTGATCAATTCTTCATTGCCCAAAGTCTCATCGGCTTTATAGCCCCAGAACTCTTTACGAATACGTTCATGTAAATGTTCTGCAAAGGCTTCGGCAAAACGATCGGCCAAAGACTGAACCAAGATTGCTGAATAATCATCACCTTTGGCTTTATATTCATTTGCCAATTCTTCAGCACCAAAGATCGACACCGTAAAACCACCGAGATAATCTTCAGGTTGTTCAGAAGGCTTAATATAATCCGCCAAAGACAAGTTTGGTTTACCTGTCACTTTGTCTGATTGCTGACGTACGTGCTCAAAGGTATGAGTGCGATTTTGACCTGATTCATCAAATACGCTGACGGTATCCGCACCAGTACGCTGAGCAGGGTATAAGCCAAATACAGCACGGGCATCGAAACGTTTATTTTCAATGATGTCTTTCAGCATCGCTTGCGCTTGATTATAAAGATCAGTCGCTGCTTCACCGACCACTTCATCTTCTAAGATTTTCGGGAATTTACCTGCCAAACTCCATGAGATAAAGAATGGTGTCCAGTCAAAATATTCAACTAAGGTTTCAAGCGGATAATTCTTAATAACTTGTGTACCCAAAGCATTTGGTTTTGGTGGTACATAGTGATTATCAATTTTAAAACCGTTTTCGACGGATTCTGCATAACTCAATTTTGCAGCTTTCGGTTGCTTATTTGCTAAACGTTCACGAATCTTGGCATATTCAGCACGATGCTCTGCAATAAAGTTACCGCGCATTTCAGGAGAAAGTAGGGTGGTTGCGACACCCACTGCACGTGAAGCATCCGCGACGTAAATTACAGCATCATTTGAATATTGAGGATCAATTTTAACTGCGGTATGTGCTTTTGATGTGGTTGCACCGCCGATCAATAAAGGAATATTAAAACCTTTACGTTGCATTTCTTTGGCAACAAAGACCATTTCATCCAATGAAGGGGTGATCAAACCTGACAAACCAATGATGTCACATTTCTCATCTATTGCCGTTTGCAGAATTTTTTCTGCAGGTACCATCACGCCAAGGTCAACGATGTCATAACCATTACAACCCAAGACAACACCCACAATATTTTTACCAATATCGTGTACGTCACCTTTTACCGTTGCCATCAGGACTTTACCTTTAGATTGTCCTTCTGACTTTTCAGCTTCAATGTATGGGTTGAGCCATGCTACAGCTTGTTTCATGACGCGTGCAGATTTAACAACTTGAGGAAGGAACATTTTTCCTGAACCAAACAAGTCACCGACCACGTTCATGCCGTCCATTAATGGGCCTTCGATCACATCAAGCGGACGTTTTGATTTTAAACGTGCTTCTTCAGTATCTTGATCGATATACGTGGTAATACCTTTAACTAAAGCATATTCCAGACGTTTTTCGACAGACTCATTACGCCATTCAAGATTTTCAGCTTCTTTGGTAGCACCCGCTTGACCACGATATTTTTCAGCAACTTCTAGAAGTTTTTCAGTTGCAGCTTGACCTGTCTCACCTTGGTTTTGGTTAAGTACAACATCCTCAACAGCATCTTTCAGCTCTTTATTGATATCGTCATAAATTGCCATCTGACCGGCGTTTACGATACCCATAGTCATGCCTTGTTTGATGGCATGATAGAGGAATACTGAGTGAATCGCTTCGCGTACAGGTTCATTACCACGGAATGAGAACGAAACGTTAGAGACACCACCAGAAATCATGGCATGTGGTAAGTTTTGTTTGATCCAACCAGTCGCTTCAATAAAGTCTACGGCATAGTTATTGTGTTCTTCGATACCTGTTGCTACTGCAAACACGTTTGGATCGAAAATAATATCTTCAGCTGGATAGCCAACTTCATTGACTAAAATGTCATATGAGCGTTTACAAATTTCACGCTTACGTTCAGCGGTATCTGCCTGACCAACTTCGTCAAAAGCCATGACAATAACTGCTGCACCATACTGACGGCAAAGGCGAGCTTTTTCGACAAACTCGTCATAACCTTCTTTTAAGGAAATCGAGTTTACAACAGGTTTACCTTGAACACATTTTAGACCTGCTTCAATGATTTCCCATTTCGATGAGTCAATCATGATCGGCACACGAGAAATATCAGGTTCTGAAGCGACGAGGTTCAGGAAATGCACCATCGCACCTTGCGAATCGAGCATCCCTTCATCCATGTTGATATCAATGATCTGCGCACCAGCTTCAACCTGTTGCTGAGCGACTTCTAAAGCTTCTGCAAAATTTTCTTCACGGATGAGACGAAGGAACTTTTTTGATCCTGTAACGTTAGTACGTTCACCAACGTTTACAAATAAAGAATCATCATAAATATTAAATGGTTCTAAACCACTCAAACGGCAAGCATGAACAGTCTCAGGAATTTTACGTGGTGGAATATCTTTAACAGCTTGGTAGATCGCACGGATATGATCTGGTGTGGTACCACAGCAACCACCAGTAATATTAATCAAACCACTCTCAGCAAATTCTTTAATAAAGGCTGCTGTTTGTTCTGGGGTTTCATCATACTCACCAAATGCATTCGGTAAACCTGCATTTGGATGGGCTGAAACAAAGGTATTTGCTACGTCAGAAATCGTTTTAACGTGAGGGCGCATTGCATCTGCACCCAATGCACAGTTAAAACCAATTGACAGCAAATCACCATGACGCACTGAGTTCCAGAATGCTTCAGCAGTTTGACCTGTCAATGTACGACCTGAGGCATCTGTAATCGTACCTGAAATCATCAATGGAAGTTCATAACCGATTTGCTTAAAGACTTCTTTGACCGCAAAGATTGCCGCTTTACAGTTCAATGTATCGAAAACTGTTTCGATTAATAGAATGTCAGCACCACCTTCAATTAAGGCGTGTGTTGCTTCGATATAATTTTCTTTGAGTTCATCGAAAGTAATATTACGGAATGCTGGATCATTGACGTTCGGTGAGATCGAACATGTACGTGATGTAGGGCCGAGTACACCTGCCACGAATCGTGGTTTATCTGGGGTAGAGTATTTATCACACGCAGCTCTCGCGAGACGTGCTGCTTCACGGTTGATCTCAGGTACAAGATCTTCCATGTGATAATCTGACATTGAAACACGTGTACCATTGAAGCTGTTGGTTTCAATAATGTCTGCACCAGCATCCAGATAAGCTTCATGGATACCCTGAATAATCTGCGGTTGAGTCAGTACTAAAAGGTCATTATTACCTTTGAGATCAGAAGCCCAATCTGCGAAACGTTCACCACGATAATCTTCTTCTTCTAATTTATGGCGTTGAATCATGGTTCCCATTGCACCATCAATAATCAAGATGCGTTGGGCGAGAAGTGATTGTAGGGTGGTAAGCGTGGACATTCAGAAACCCCAGTCGATGATGAAGATAAAAAGCAGGGGCATTGTAACAGAAGCGAACAAAAAGCGCGTATTTTCAGCATCAGGATGATGTAATTCATCCAGTCAGGTTGAAAATGTCATAAAAGCTTCATGAAATTGCAATAATTTCGGTGAATAATGGCTAAAAAGAAAACGTATATTTCGAAATATGACAAATAAGTTTCATATTTTGTTGTGTTTGTTGCAAAATCAGACAAACAGGTTTTATTGAACTTATTTTTAATTAAGATATTGTTTTTGTTATATAAAAATAAAAATAATCTTGGTTTGAATCAAAAAAAACATAAAAAAATATAAGAAAAATATGAAAATTTGGCTTCATATGACAGTCCTTTGTCATATAATTGTCATAATTTAATTAAACAATACAGAGGATTTTATTATCCTCTTACCGTCTACATGAATTCTAATCTTCCTCCTGTTTCGGATTCACCGCTTGCCAGTTCTACGGCAAAATCGACGAATGTACATGTTCCTATACCGAAATTTTTTATGCCGGTGTTTTTAACAATTATTATTGCAACACTTATTTATATTGGTTTTCAGGTGAGTGCTGACTTAGCGCATGTACCACCTTTGAGTTTATATTCAGTTATTCTTCTATCCACGGCACTTTTCATTGCTTTAGGCTTTGAATTTGTTAATGGTTTCCACGATACAGCCAATGCGGTTGCCACCGTGATTTATACCAATGCATTACCTGCACCTGTTGCAGTGATGTGGGCTGGTTTCTGTAACTTCCTTGGGGTTATGGTTGCGAGTGGTGCTGTTGCGTACGGTATTATTGCTTTACTTCCTGTTGAACTGATTATGAATGTCGGTAGTGGGGCTGGTTTTGCAATGGTATTTGCTTTGTTAATTGCAGCCATTCTTTGGAACTTAGGGACTTGGTTCCTTGGTATCCCAGCATCAAGCTCTCATACCTTAATCGGCTCGATTTTAGGTGTGGGGATCATGAACCATTTCTTAAATGCTTCAACTGGTGCAACCAGTGGCATTGATATGGATCAAGTCATTAAAGTGGGTAAGGCATTATTATTCTCACCTTTAATCGGTTTTGCTTTCGCAGCAATTGTATTCTTGTTGGTTAAAAAAATTTTTAAACGCCAATTAGAACTTTTTCAACCACCAGAAGGTAATAAGCCACCACCACCTCTCATCCGTGCAATTTTGATTTTTACATGTACGGGCGTGAGCTTTGCACATGGTTCTAATGATGGTCAAAAGGGCATGGGTTTAATCATGTTGATCTTGATCGGTTTAGTGCCATTAGCATATTCACTAAACAAAAGCTTAGATGCAAATCATCTTCAATCATTTGAAAAGCTTTCAAGTCAAACAGCTGCTGTGTTGAATGTAAATCAAAATGAATTATCTGATGAGAAAGCGCGTGCTGTACTCACTAAATATATTCAAACCAAAGAGCAAACACCTGAAGTTGTTCCAGCACTTGCAAGTATGACGGAACATTTAGGAACACGCGTTGCAAATTATGGTGATCTTAAAACTATTCCTGAGACCGCTGTAAGCGAAATCCGTAATGATATGTATTTAAGTACCACAACTTTCAAGCGATTAGATAAAGCGAAAGCTTTGCCAGAAATGGATAAAGACCAAGCCAAAGTGGTGAAAGAATACCGTAGTAATCTTGATTCATTCCTGCAATATATTCCAAATTGGGTTAAAGTTGCGGTGGCACTTGCGCTTGGCTTAGGTACGATGGTGGGGTGGAAGCGTATTGTTGTGACTGTCGGCGAGCGTATTGGTAAGAACCATATGACTTATGGTCAAGGGATGTCTGCTGAACTTGTTGCAATGACAACGATTGCTGCTGCTGATGGTTTAGGTATGCCAGTTTCAACAACTCACGTTCTAAACAGTGCTGTTGCAGGGACGATGGTTGCCAACAAGTCTGGGCTGAACTTCGCGACAGTGAAAACAATCCTTTCTGCATGGATATTTACCTTACCAGCGACGATTTGTTTATCTGGTGGTTTATACTGGTTATTCTTACAGTTTGTATCATGATTTGATTTACTTTAAAGCCAAATCATGTAAAAGCTTTGCCTCGGCAAAGCTTTTTTTATGGGTCATAAAATAGCGATAGATTGGACACAAACCAAGAATATTAGGCTCTAACTCAAGTCAATCTGTTCTAATTTGAAAGCCTGAAAGCCTGAAAGCCTGAAAGCCTGAAAGCCTGAAAGCCTGAAAGCCTGAAAGCCTGAAAGCCTGAAAGCCTGAAAGCCTGAAAGCCTGAA
>NZ_KB850011.1:840233-890458 GCF_000369425.1 Acinetobacter sp. NIPH 284 | reverse complement strand
GCCTGAAAGCCTGAAAGCCTGAAAGCCTGAAAGCCTGAAAGCCTGAAAGCCTGAAAGCCTGAAAGCCTGAAAGCCTGAAAGCCTGAAAGCCTGAATGCCTGAATGCCTGAAGTAATGATTGTTCCTAAATAAGCGAAGAAGATCTACGTGAACCTATTACAAAAAGTTTTATTCCCCAAACGAGGAATATTTTTATTCTTGATTATCCGCTAAGATAACTGAGATACACAGTTTACTTAACTGCCTGTTTAGATCTATTTAAAAATATAGGCAATCGAAATTAGGGTTTACACTCCGCCATTCTCAGAAATCGAGAGTGGCTTTTTTTATTTCTCAGATAATTGCACCAATAAAAAAGGAGCTATTGAATAGCTCCTTTTTCAAATGATATTAGCAATTATGCTTGTTGGATTCCTGCGACAACCCAATTTTGTTGCGAGCCAACAGGTTTAACAAAGTGCCAAATTTCAGTAAATGGTTGTGGCAAGCTATTTAAATCTTCACTTACCGTACCTGTGAAACGAACGCTAACCACATATTGACCATTTTCAGTTGCAGTGTCTGCCACCATTGCATTCAGGTTACTAAATTCAGCAACATCCTGATCCTGATTGGCTATGATGTCCTGATACATTGAATTAAAAAGCTCAGGTGTTAAATAGCGGCGAATTTCTTCAACATTACTTGCACTATTGACAGATTGAATGTGGTTGAAACGCTGACGTGCAACACGCAGGAATGCAGCAGGTTCAGTACCATCAGGGAGTTGATTGCCACTACTCATTGATGCCCCGCCAAATGCTGCTTGAGGAGCAGCCGTACCGCCACCGACAGATTGACCAAAGATATTGGTGTTATCGCCAGCCGTTTGACGCATAGTTGGTTGTGGGCTTACAGGACGGCCAAAGTTGTTTTGACCGTTATTATTTGGAGCATATGGATTAGCTGCGGCTAATTTTTTTTTTGCGCCGAATTTACGGAATACAAAGAAGGCGATAGCAGCTGCAAGAAGAACCCAAAGCCAGCTAGGAATGCCGCCTTTTTCTTCTTGTTGAGCTTGTTCAGCAGCTTGTTGTTCTGTTGCAGTTGGATTCTTATCATCAGCAAGCGCATTTGCAGCAACTGCACCTACAGCAGCACCTGCTACACCAGCAGCAACCATAGAACCTACGCCTGGACCTGATTTTTGAGTCGTCGTAGTTTTAGTTGTAGGTTGTTGGTACGATTGAGTTGTAGTTGGCTGAGATTGAGTCGTCGTTGTTGAACGAGTCATACCATGACTTTTGCCACCGCCCGCACGTTTAGCTTCTGCAACTGGTGCTGCGACCAAAGTTGCCATCAATAAAGCTGCCATCAAGCCACGCTGGTGTACTTGCATCGAAAATTCCTATTTAATTCCAAGATGTAAGTGTATTTATGAAGGTATTCGTTGATAATTTCAACTAAAAAAGTATGTTTTTTTATGTCAACTCGTCACTCAATTGCATTGCTTCAGTGAGAGCTTCATGTAAGCGTGCAACGGCAATGATTTGAACGCCATCAATAGTTTTTTGCGGTGCATTAGCTCTTGGTAAAATGATATATTTAAAGCCATGCTTGGTCGCTTCTTTTAATCTTTCTTGACCATTTGGTACAGGACGAATCTCACCAGACAGTCCAACCTCACCAAAAACTGCCAATTGTTGTGGCAGGGCTTTACCTCTTAAACTTGATGCACAAGCCAATAAAACCGCAAGATCAGAGCCAGTCTCGGTAATCTTTAAACCACCCACTACATTGACATAAACATCTTGTCCTGAGGTTTGCACACCACCATGACGATGCATCACTGCAAGTAACATATTCAAACGGTTTTGCTCTAAGCCAAGTGCCACTCGACGTGGTTGCCCGTGTGCATCATCAACTAAGGCTTGAACTTCGACCAAGAGAGGGCGCGTTCCTTCACGGCTGATCATGACAATTGAACCAGGAATCGCTTCATCATAACGACTGAGAAAAATTGCAGATGGATTGGCAACTTCCCGAAGTCCTTTGTCGGTCATGGCAAAGACACCTAGCTCGTTGACTGCTCCGAAACGGTTTTTCACGGCACGAATCATACGATATCGAGAATCCGACTGACCTTCGAAATACAGTACGCAATCCACCATATGTTCAAGCACACGTGGTCCAGCTAAAGCACCTTCTTTAGTTACATGCCCCACGATAAATAACGCTGTTCCGCTATTTTTAGCAAAACGAGTAAGTAAGGCAGCAGACTCACGGATTTGTGAAACTCCACCTGGAGCAGATTGCAGAGTTTCTGTATATATGGTTTGAATTGAATCAAGAATGGCCACAGCAGGACGCTCTTGCGCGAGAACTTCACAAATACGTTCCACGCAAGTTTCAGCCATAACTCTGAGTTGGTCTGTAGGCAGATCTAAACGTTGAGCACGTAAGGCAACTTGAGAAAGTGATTCTTCGCCTGTGACATAAAGAGCTGAACTTTTCTTGCTAGCCATGTGAGTTGCGGTTTGCAATAAAATTGTTGATTTACCAATACCAGGATCACCACCAATCAGTACAACAGAGCCTGTAACCAAACCGCCACCGAGTACACGATCGAATTCGCTAATACCTGTCTGTAGACGAGTTTCATGTGAAATTGAGATTTGATTAAGGGTTGTGATATTAGCACTTTGACCAGCATAACCACCGCCCATTTTAGGCTGAGCTCTATGACTAACTGTTGGTTCCAGTCGAACTTCTACTAGACTATTCCATTCGCCACACTCAGAACATTGACCAGCCCATTTAGAATGATCTGCACCACATTGTTCACATCGATAAACAGTTTTAATTTTTGCCATATATAAAATTGAAAATTTGCGATAAATTAGTTAAAAAGTAGAGTAATTACGGAAAAGATCAATATCGTTCATTTTCTTGATAAGGAATTAAGATTAAACGGTGTTTTCGTAATTGACTGGTTAAAGGGAAGTGCTCAGAAAAATAACACGATATAAGACTTTTACAAGTAAGATATAGTCGGTTTTTGAGTCGAAAATTCTTTAAATTCACTTTTTCCACGGAAGGTCTTTGAGCATTTGCTCATTTGTTGTCATAAGAATTATATTGAATGGCATAAATATTGCTGATGCTCAGACAAATGAAAATGTATCAATTGATATATTTTTAAATTATACAAAAGGTTGATGTTTATGAGTGCAGCAGAAATTGTTGATTGGATAAATGGTATTATTTGGAGCAAAGCTCTGATCTATTTATGTTTAGGTGCAGGTTTATTTTTCTCCGTCCTAACAAGGTTTGTTCAAGTTCGTCAGATCAAAGATATGATAAGCCTCCTCATTAAAGGAGGCTCATCGGCACAAGGTATTTCTTCGTTTCAAGCACTCGCTGTTTCACTCTCAGGTCGTGTTGGTGTAGGTAATATTGCAGGTGTGGCAGCAGCAATTGGTTTTGGTGGGCCAGGTGCGGTCTTCTGGATGTGGCTTGTTGCATTTTTAGGAGCGAGTACTGCTTATGTTGAATCAACCTTAGGTCAAATTTATAAAGTTGAATATCAAGGACAATATCGTGGTGGACCCGCTTTTTATTTTGATAAAGGTCTAGGTCAGCGTTGGTTGGGTATTTTATTTGCGATTGCCGCGATCATTTCATGTGGTTTGTTTTTACCCGGTATTCAAGCAAATGCAGTAGGTAATGCTTTCACACAAATCACAGGTGAAGGTGCAATTGTTTTTGGAAATGTCGGCACTTATAAACTACTCGCTTTAGTTGTGATTGTAACACTACTTGCAGTCATCATTTTTGGTGGTATCAAACGTATTGCAAAATTCGCTGAATTTGTAGTGCCGTTTATGGCGGCTGGCTATATTGTAATGGCATTAATTATTGTCTTTATCAATATCGATAAGTTACCTGGTGTGATTTCCTTAATTTTCGCTGATGCCTTTTCTCCTATGGCAGGTCTTGGTGCTGCAATTGGTTGGGGAGTAAAACGTGGCGTGTATTCTAACGAAGCAGGTCAGGGTACAGGACCACATGCCGCTGCCGCAGCTGAGGTAGAGCATCCTGCTCAACAAGGTTTAGTACAAGCATTCTCAATTTATATCGATACTTTATTTGTTTGCTCTGCTACTGCATTTATGATTCTTATTACTGGAATGTACAATGTTCAAGGTACTCTAGAGGCAGGTCAATTTATTGTACAAAATGTTGCCGCCACGGCTGAAATTGGCTCTCCTGCGTTTACTCAAATGGCAGTAAGTACAGTATTTGGTGGTTTTGGACAAATCTTTGTTGCATTAGCTGTATTCTTCTTCGCATTTACAACGATTGTTGCGTATTACTATATCGCTGAAACCAATATTACTTATTTAAGTTATATTACTAAAACTCCATCTTTATTATTTATCACCAAATGCTTCATCATTCTTTCTGTTTCATATGGTGTAATCAGTGCAACAGGTTATATTTGGGGAATTGGAGATATCGGTGTAGGTTTAATGGCTTGGATTAATATCATTGGTATTATTGTCACTTACTTCATTTGGAAACCAACGATTAAAGCGTTGAGAGATTATGAACAGCAGCAAAAAGCGGGTGTTAAAGAGTTTACTTTTGATCCAGTAAAACTTGGTATTCGTAATGCTACGTTCTGGGAAGATCGTATTAAGAATAAACAAAACTAATATCATAATAAATTAAAGTAAATATCTAGATATAAAGGCAGCCTTCAGAGGCTGCTTTTTTATTGCCTAATTTTTAAGCTATTGAAAAATATGGAGTCAAAAAAGTGCATTGAGTTGGTACATCCTTGTGCGTATGATCAGGTCCATTTGTATTTAACTTGAAATGTTGAGTTGTACAGACAGAAAATTGGCTAGCTAAAACATCATCAAAGCAATTTACAATGCAAGAAGATGCCATTAAATGGTGCGAATTGTCATTTTGATTTGAGCATTAGCTAACGAACGAAAAATACTTGAGAGTTTTTGTAAAAATGTCGAATCAAAATTTAGGTGAGGCCAACGAGCAAAGTGAGCTTCACCGTAGTCTATCTAATCGACATCTTCAACTGATTGCAATTGGTGGAGCAATCGGAACGGGATTGTTTATGGGGTCAGGCAAAACCATTAGTTTAGCTGGACCATCTATTTTATTCATTTATGGCTTGATCGGTATCATGGTGTTTTTCGTCATGCGTGCTTTAGGTGAATTACTCTTATCGAATTTAAAGTATAAATCTTTTATTGATTTATCCACTGATTTAATCGGTCCTTGGGCGGGTTATTTTGTTGGATGGACATACTGGCTATGTTGGGTCACGATTGGTATTGCCGACCTATCAGCCATTATTTACTATCTTGAATTTTTCAATGGGGGTGAGTCATTTACTCCATTGGGCGGATTGTTGATTAGTAGTGTTGCGATTCTATTTGTACTTGGGTTGAACCTTGTCACCGTAAAATTATTCGGTGAAATGGAATTCTGGTTTGCAATGGTTAAAATCACAGCAATTATTGTCTTAATTGCGGTTGGTTTATGGATGATCTTTACGGGGTTCACTAATGCTGCGGGTACAACGGCGAGTATTAGCAACTTGTGGACACATGGTGGTATGTTCCCTAAAGGGTTAGATGGCTTCCTCGCAGGCTTCCAAATTGCAATTTTCGCCTTTGTCGGTGTAGAGCTGGTCGGTACAACCGCTGCTGAAACACAAGATCCACAACGTAACTTACCGAAAGCGATTAACTCAATTCCAATTCGTATCATTATTTTCTACGTATTGGCATTGTTCGTGGTGATGTGTGTAACTCCTTGGGATCAAATTAACCCTAAAGTCAGCCCATTCGTAAACATCTTCTCACAAGCAGGTATTGCTTCTGCGGCGATTATTATGAATTTGGTGGTGTTATCTTCAGTGATGTCATCAATGAATAGTGGTGTATTTTCGACCAGTCGTATGCTATTTGGTTTATCAACGGATAAGCAAGCACCAAAATTATTTGGTAAATTGTCTAAATCTGCCGTTCCTTCAAAAGCATTGGTTTTCTCATCAATCTGTATCTTTATTGGTGCATTTGTACAGTTCATTTATAAAGTACAGACGGGAACCAATGATGAAGTGACAGCCTTTACTCTAGCAACCACTTTATCAACCATCCTGTTTATCTGTGTGTGGATTGTGATTATGTGGAGTTACATTAACTACCGCAAAAACCGTCCTGAGTTACATGCACAATCAACCTTTAAACTTCCTGGTGGCGTGTTTACTTGTTGGGTGGTTATTTTATTCTTTCTTGCAACGATTTATTTCCTTGCTTTGGATGAAACCACTTTAGAGTCACTTAAAGTTAGCCCAATCTGGTTTGTTATTTTGGCAATTGGTTATTTCTTAAATAAAAAGAAGTAAGCAGTTAAAGAAGTAATTGACATGAACGTCGGCATCTAAGTCGGCGTTTTTTTATGGATATTGTTTTATTCCTTCAAGTTTAGACTTTAGCCAATCTGATGATCACGCTATACTGCTCCGAATTGTAAAAGTTAGGTGCTCAGATGCGTCAAGTCATTTGTTCGATCGGTTTATTATTCAGTAGTGTGGTACTTACTGCATGTGGTCAGTCAGGGGCATTGCAATTACCTTCTGATATCAATCATGACAAACGTGCAAAATACCTGCTTTATAAAAATGAAACGTCTCAGGCTAAAACGTCATCTGATGATGTGAAAGCTGAAAACCAAGCAGCAACATCTTCAACAGTATCACAGACAACCTCACCTTAAGTTTTTAAATAAGGACATCTTCATGAGTTTCACTCGCATTAATGGAGTATTGCATGCTGAGCAATGTTCATTAGATCAGCTCGCACAGCAATTTGGCACGCCTTTATATGTTTACTCAAAATCTACATTTGAGAAGCATTATTTAGATATGCATCGTGCTTTTGATTTTATTGATCATCAAATCTGTTTTGCAGTGAAGTCAAACTCAAATATCGCTGTTCTGAATGTATTAGCAAAACTTGGTGCAGGTTTTGATATTGTGACGGGTGGGGAACTAGCACGTGTTCTCGCAGCAGGTGGTGAACCTTCAAAAATTGTATTTTCTGGTTTAGGTAAATCTGAAGCTGACATTGAAAAGGCTTTGACCGTAGGTATTGCATGTTTCAATGTTGAATCTCATGCTGAACTTGATCGGATCCAAAAAGTAGCCGCAAAATTAGGCAAAAAAGCCCCGATTTCATTACGTGTAAACCCAGATGTGGATGCGAAAACTCATCCCTATATCTCAACAGGTTTGAAAGAAAACAAATTTGGTATTCCAAGTGATACGGTCAATGAGACTTATCAATATGCGGCGTCATTACCAAATCTTGAGATTGTCGGTATTGACTGTCATATTGGATCACAGTTGACAGAAACCAAGCCTTTTGTTGATGCGCTTGATCGTGTGGTTTTAATGATTGAACAGTTGAAAGGTCTGGGCATCAACCTCAAACATATTGATATCGGTGGTGGTTTGGGAGTTTGTTATAAAGATGAGACCCCGCCAAGTGTTGCCGAATACGCCAATGCCATGCGTCCAGCTTTGGAAAAACTGGGTCTAAAAGTCTATATGGAACCAGGACGTAGTATTTCTGCCAATGCAGGCGTACTTTTGACCAAAGTTGATTTACTCAAACCAACCAATCATCGTAACTTTGCCATTATTGATGCAGCGATGAATGACTTAATTCGCCCTGCTTTATATGAAGCGTGGATGGATATTCAGTCAGTCAATCCAAATCCCGATGTTGAAGTTAAAACTTGGGATTTGGTTGGTGCAATCTGTGAAACAGGTGATTTCTTGGGTAAAGAGCGTGATTTAGCACTTCAAGAAAATGATGTCCTTGCTGTATTAGGTGCAGGTGCCTACGGTTTTGTAATGAGCTCGAACTACAACACGCGTGGTCGTGCTGCCGAAGTTATGGTCAGTGGTGATCAAGCCTATGTAATTCGTGAACGTGAAAGCATAGAATCACTTTGGGAAAAAGAACGTTTATTGCCTGAGGAGTAAATTGAGATGTATTTAGAATTTACCAAAATGCATGGTTTGGGCAATGATTTTATGGTCGTTGACCTGATCACGCAGCGAGCTTATTTAGATACTATCACCATTCAGCGTTTAGCCGATCGTCATTTTGGTGTGGGTTTTGATCAACTGTTGATTGTTGAACCACCTGATTTTCCTGATGTTGATTTTAAATATCGTATTTTTAATGCCGATGGTTCAGAAGTAGAACAATGTGGTAATGGTGTACGTTGTTTTGCTCGCTTTGTACATGAACGTCAACTGACGACCAAAACTAAAATTCGTGTACAAACCAAGGCTGGAATTGTAGAGCCTGAATTGGGTGCCAATGGGTGGGTTCGGGTTAATATGGGCCCACCAAAATTTCTTCCAGAAGAAATTCCATTTCTTACCCAAGAACATGAAGATATTGAAGACTTATACGCACTAGAACTTGCAAACAATCAAAGTATTAATATTGATGTTGTGAACATGGGGAATCCTCATGCTGTGACTATCGTACCTGATGTCTTAACTGCTGATGTTGAGCGTATTGGC
Organism: Acinetobacter sp. NIPH 284; assembly: GCF_000369425.1. NCBI lineage: Bacteria > Pseudomonadati > Pseudomonadota > Gammaproteobacteria > Moraxellales > Moraxellaceae > Acinetobacter > Acinetobacter sp. NIPH 284. The sequence goes on along the minus strand of NZ_KB850011.1, from coordinate 881,841 downwards.
CCACAAGTAGAATCACATACACGGTTCCCTTCACGGGTGAATGCTGGATTTATGCAGATCATTGATGAAAAGCATATTCGTTTACGTGTGTTTGAACGTGGTGTCGGCGAGACTTTAGCCTGTGGTACAGGGGCTTGTGCAGCAGCGGTGAGTGGTATGCGCCGTGGTTTACTTGCCAATGAAGTTGAAGTTCAGCTTGCAGGTGGTAAGTTGCATATCGCTTGGCGTGAAGGTGATGTGGTTTGGATGACAGGTCCAACCACGCATGTTTATGATGCGCGTCTGGATTTACGATATTTTCAGGGTTGAAAATTAAACAAGCATAAACCTATCTTGCGAGATGTGGGATAGGTTTTTTTATAACTAAAAAGGACATAAAAATGAATGGATTTGCAGCAGGGACACTGGTTCATACAAACAAAGGGTTGATCCCTATTGAAAAAATCAATGTTGGAGATATGGTGTTATCTAAGCCTGAAAATGTTGAAAGAGAATTAGTATATCAACCTGTTACAAAGACATTTATATCTGATAAGAGGGAGGTTTGGGCGCTATTTCATCAAAATTGTGATGCAATAGACTGGAGAAAAGATTTAAAAGTAGTTTTTGTCACGGGTGGGCATCCTATTTGGGTGCAAGAGTATGAAGGGTCAAATGCAGTTGACCCTGTACAAGTAAATGGCTGGATGCGCCCAGATGAATTGTTTGAACAAAGTGCAGTGGCGATTGCAAAAGTGTCTGCATCTGGTCAGTTTGTAGAAATGTATGCTCAGCCAGTATTAGCAACACCTTATAAAGATATCGGTTATCTAGTGTCGAGCTGGGATCATATGCCAGAGTTTGTGATTGAGTCTAAGGAGAATAAAGTACAGGCGTATGATGTTGAGCATATCTTTGATCGACAGGGTAGAGAGCTAACTATAGATGAATCAAATAGTGTTAATAAAATATTAACAGGTCATGAAAGCCTGGATGTAGTTCAAAGATTTATGACATGTTTTGAGCAAAATAAACATGGTGGATTTTATGACCGTTATAAAACACGTGCATATAATTTTAATGTAGCTAATTATTATACTTATTTTGTTGAAGAAAGAGGTATTTGGGTACATCAATGACTCATTTAGTTTTTCTTCCAGGTGCATCAGGCAATACAGAGTTTTGGAATCCGTTGACTGCACAATTGCCTAAGAGCTATACCAAACAGGTCATTACATATCCAGGTTTTTATGGTGTGGCTGCACATCCAGATATAAATAATTTTGATGATTTAACTGATTATGTGGTTGCACAGATTCAACAACCCTCGATTTTAATTGCTCAATCAATGGGTGGTATTTTTGCCATCGCAGCCATATTACAAAAGACTGATCTGCTCAAAGGCTTGGTTCTGATGGCAACTTCGGGAGGTATCAATTTAGACCCGTTTCAAGTTCAGGATTGGCGACAGGCGTATCAGCAAGAATATTTGCAATATCCCGATTGGTTTGTTACAGCAAAGGTAGACTGTGAAGCTCAATTGGTACATATTCAACAACAGGTTTTATTATTGTGGGGAGATCAGGACCTGATTAGCCCTGTTGCTGTGGGACAACATTTACATCATATCTTTAAGAAATCTGAGCTTTATGTGATTCAAGGCGGAGAGCATGATTTTGCTGAGCAGTATGCAGATGAAGTTGCTATTTATATCAACGATTTTATAAAGCAATTTTAGGGAGTTGAGTGTGCAGACAGCTTTACAACTCCTTTCCATGTGGTTAAAAGAGCGGATGATTCAAAATCAGTCTGAACACACCATCACGGCCTATCAACGAGATCTCACTGATTTCTTTAGTTTTTGTGAAAACAAACAATTACAATTACAGGATGTTGAAGCTTCAGACTTACGTGAATATTTAGCCGAGCGTGTTGAACGCGACCACCTGAGTTCCAGTAGCCTGCAACGTCACTTGACCTCCATCCGCCAATTTATGAAATGGGCTGAGCAAGGACAATATTTACAGCAGAATCCATCAGAAGATTTTAAGTTAAAACGTCAGCCCCGACCTTTGCCAGGCATGATTGACATTGAAACCATCAATCAGATTCTGGATCAGCCTGCACCTGAAAAACCAGTTGAGCAGCAATTATGGTTAAGGGATAGGGCGATGCTTGAGCTGTTATATTCGAGTGGTCTACGTTTAGCCGAGTTACAGGGTTTAACTGTCAAGGATATTGATTTTAATCGACAGTTATTACGCATTACAGGTAAGGGCAATAAAACGAGAGTTGTGCCGTTTGGAAGCAAGGCAAAACAAGGCTTGATTGAATGGCTAAAAATCTATCGGATATGGCAGGGTGGTTTTGCCGCAGATTCAGCCGTGTTTATTTCACAAAAAGGCAATGCGCTGACTCCACGACAAATTGAAAATCGGGTCAAGTTACAGGCCCAGCGGGCAGGGATCAGTGTCGATTTGCATCCACATTTATTACGGCATTGTTTTGCCAGCCATTTGCTTTCCGCCAGTGGTGATCTACGTGCAATTCAGGAAATGTTGGGTCATAGCAACTTGTCCACCACTCAAATCTATACCCATGTCGACTTTGAACAATTGATGAATGTATATGACCAAACCCATCCTCGGGCGCAGAAAAACTGAATCCTGATATATTATGTTGCAAAATTGGATGTAAAATAGGCAACTTATTTTACAGGGCACACTTGAACAGTGCTTAAACAATATTCTCACTTTATTGCCCATTTTTTGCAAAAACTGTTGGGTGTTTGGATTTGCCCGAAATGATCCGTTACAGAACATCTGCTTTTTGTCTGCAAGATATATTTTAGATGGTTGAATTTTATAAAATATTAATAAAATCAAAATGTAATATTGATAAGAATGGACAGCTTAATTGAGTTGATTTTTCAGTGCTCTAAATTAGTGAACTGAGCATTTCATCTTTTTTACAGTCATAGCGAAAATTGTGACTTGACCGAAATGCCAAATACATTGCAAGATAGGGCACCTAAAAAGTTTCGATCGAAGAGTTAGAATGCTCTTCACTACATTTACTTGCTTAGAACAGCCGAGGATTACATGAAGGCTCTTGTCGCTGTAAAACGTGTGGTTGATGCCAACGTTAAAGTTCGTGTTAAGCCGGACAATACTGGGGTTGACCTAACTAACGTTAAGATGTCAATTAACCCATTCTGTGAAATCGCAGTGGAAGAAGCGGTTCGCTTAAAAGAAAAAGGAACGATTTCAGAAATCGTTGTTGTTTCAGTGGGTTCTAAAGACGCGCAAGAACAAATTCGTTCTGCAATGGCTTTAGGTGCTGACCGTGGTATCTTAGTTGAAACTACTGATGAAATTGGCGCTTTAGAAGTTGCTAAAATTTTAAAAGGCGTTGTTGATGCTGAAAAACCAGAACTAATTCTTCTTGGTAAACAAGCAATTGATGATGACTCTAACCAAGTAGGTCAAATGCTTGGTGCTTTACTTGGTGCTGGTCAAGGTACTTTTGCATCTGAAGTTAAAGTTGACGGCGGTAAAGTACAAGTTACTCGTGAAGTTGATGGCGGTTTACAAACTGTTGAGCTTGGTCTTCCAGCAATCATCACAACTGACTTACGTTTGAATGAGCCACGTTATGCTGCTCTTCCAAACATCATGAAAGCGCGTAAAAAACCGCTTGATACTAAGTCTCCTGCTGACTACGGCGTTGCAACTGGTACTAAACTTAAAACAGTTAAAGTTGAAGCACCTGCTGAACGTAAAGCTGGCGTACAAGTTAAGTCTGTAGACGAACTTGTTGAAAAATTGAAAAATGAAGCGAAAGTGATCTAATACAGAAGGATAAAATCATGAGTATTTTAGTTATCGCTGATCATAACAACCAGTCACTTAACGGTGCAACTTTAAACGTTGTTGCGGCAGCTCAAAAAATCGGTGGTGATATTACTGTATTAGTAGCTGGTTCTGGCGCTCAAGCAGTTGCTGATGCTGCTGCTAAAGTTGCTGGTGTGAGCAAAGTATTACTTGCTGACAATGCTGCTTATGCGAACCAATTGGCTGAAAACGTTGCTGGCTTAGTTGCGGATTTAGCGAAAGGTTACAAATACGTATTAGCTGCTTCTACAACTACTGGTAAGAACATCCTTCCACGTGTTGCTGCACTTCTTGACGTAAGCATGATTTCAGACATCATTGCTGTTGAATCTGCAAATACTTTCAAGCGTCCTATCTATGCAGGTAATGCAATCGCAACTGTTCAATCTGACGAAGCAATCATCATTGGTACAGTTCGTGGTACAGCATTTGATGCTGCAGCTGCTGAAGGCGGTTCTGCTGCAGTTGAAGCTGTTGCTGAAGCGAAAGATGCTGGTATTTCTAAGTTTGTAAGCGAAGAAATCGTGAAACTTGATCGTCCAGAATTAACTGCTGCGCGTATCGTTGTTTCTGGTGGTCGTGGTGTAGGTTCTGGTGAAAACTATCACAAGGTACTTGACCCATTAGCTGATAAGCTTGGTGCTGCTCAAGGTGCTTCACGTGCTGCGGTAGATGCTGGTTTCGTACCAAACGACTTCCAAGTTGGTCAAACTGGTAAAATCGTTGCGCCAGATCTTTACTTGGCAATCGGTATCTCTGGTGCGATTCAGCACTTAGCGGGTATGAAAGATTCTAAAGTTATTGTTGCAATCAACAAAGACGAAGAAGCGCCAATCAACAGCGTTGCTGACTACTGGTTAGTGGGCGATTTGAACACTGTTGTACCAGAATTGGTATCTAAACTTTAATTCTCTGAATTAAGTTTGAAACGCTCCGAAAGGGGCGTTTTTTTATTGATGAAGAATTCAAAGTAGGGAAACAAAAGGACATAACAACTAAGCCATGTGTTAATTGCATAATTAATAAATGGTATTTGTAATAAGGTGAGGAAATTTCACATTTCCATGTAGGGAAATGAAAATTCCAATCATCTTTTTCTAAATAAATTTTTGCTTTCTCAATTTCTGCAAATTCTATATAAATAAAGAAAATACGACAATCTATTTGTATCAATAACTCCCAGTTAACCTGTCATTTATGCTATAATTTTTCGCTATATTTTTTAATTTTAGTTCAATTTTCTGAACTAATTTTTTGCAAGATTGAATACATAAAAACAAGTAGAGCCATCTACTTGTAAACAAGGAGTATGCATGAGCGTATCGGAAATTAGACCGATTGCCATTGAGGACGAACTCAAGCATTCATATCTAGATTACGCGATGAGCGTAATTGTATCTCGTGCATTGCCAGATGTGAGAGACGGTCTTAAACCTGTTCACCGTCGTGTGTTGTTTGCAATGCATGAATTGGGCAATGATTATAACAAAGCATACAAAAAGTCTGCTCGTGTCGTCGGGGACGTGATCGGTAAATATCACCCTCATGGTGACAGCGCAGTATATGAAACAATCGTTCGTATGGCGCAAGACTTCAGTTTGCGTTACATGTTAGTTGATGGTCAGGGTAACTTCGGTTCGGTCGATGGTGATAGCGCAGCAGCAATGCGTTATACCGAAGTTCGTATGCAAAAGTTGACCCATGAAATCTTAGCAGACTTAGAAAAAGATACTGTTGATTGGGAAGATAACTACGACGGTTCTGAGCGTATTCCTCAAGTCATGCCGACACGTATTCCAAATCTTTTGATTAATGGTACGACAGGTATTGCGGTAGGTATGGCGACCAATATGGCACCGCATAACATGACAGAAGTCGTGAATGCATGTTTAGCCTACGCCAATAACCCGAATATTTCGATTGAAGGCTTGATGGAACACATTACGGGTCCAGATTTCCCTACAGGCGGTATTATTTACGGTAAATCAGGCATTGTTGATGCCTATCGCACTGGTAAAGGTCGTTTGCATATTCGTGGTAAATATCACTTCGAAGAAGATCAAAAAACGGGTCGTACAACGATTGTGTTTACTGAGATTCCTTACCAAGTTAACAAAGCAAAAACCATTGAGCGTATTGCCGAGTTAGTCAAAGAAAAGAAACTTGAAGGTATTTCTGAACTGCGCGACGAGTCAGATAAAGACGGTATGCGTATTGCGATCGACTTGAAGCGTGGTGAAAATGCAGAAGTTGCGGTGAATAACTTATTCCTGCATACCCAACTTCAAAACTCGTTCAGCATTAACATGGTTTGCTTAGACAACGGTCAGCCTAAGTTGATGAACCTGAAAGATATTATTGCGGCATTTATTCGTCATCGCCAAGAAGTCGTGACTCGCCGTACCATGTTCGAATTGCGTAAAGCACGTGAACGTGGACATATCTTAGAGGGTTTAACGGTTGCCTTGGCAAATATTGATGCCATTATTGAAACCATTAAAACTTCTGCTAACCCCGCTGAAGCACGTGAGCGTTTACAGGCAGGTGAGTGGGCAGGCGGTGGTGTGGTTGCACTACTTGAAAAAGCAGGCGCGATTTCTGTTCGTCCCGATGAGATTGAAGGCGAAGACCCTACACGTCCATTTGGCTTGTCAGGTGATATTTATCGTTTATCTCCAACACAGGTTGCCGCAATTCTGGAATTGCGTTTGCATCGTTTAACGGGTCTCGAACAAGACAAGTTACATGCAGAATATTCTGAAATCTTAGGTCAAATCGCTGAATTAACAGCAATTCTCAATGATTTTAATTTATTGATGAATGTGATCCGTGAAGAGCTTGCTTTAATCTTGCAACAATATGGTGATGGGCGTCGTACTGAAATTGTTGAATCAGGCGTTGATTTCTGCCGTGAAGATTTGATCCCAGAAGAACAAGTGGTATTGACTGTTTCTCAAACAGGTTATGCGAAAACTCAACCACTTTCTGATTATCAAGCGCAACGTCGTGGTGGTCGTGGTAAGTCTGCAACTTCGATGAAAGATGATGATATTATTCAACATTTGATTGTTGCATCGAATCACGCGACAGTATTGTGCTTTACCAATGTTGGTAAAGTTTATCGCTTGAGAGTGTTTGAGGTTCCGCAAGCTTCACGTGGTGCAAAAGGTCGTCCAATTATTAATTTGCTTCCATTGGATGCAAATGAAACCGTGACTGCAATCTTACCGTTGACTGAATTCCCTGAAAATCACTATGTATTCATGGCAACAGCATCAGGTACGGTTAAACGTGTTGAATTAGCACAATTTAGCAATGTTCGTTCTAATGGTTTACGTGCGATTGAGTTGAACGAAGAAGATACTTTAATCGGTGTTGCAATTACCGATGGTAATCAGCAGATCATGTTGTTCTCGAACGAAGGGAAGGCAATTCGTTTTGCTGAAACAGATGTTCGTGCGATGGGACGTACGGCCAAAGGCGTGCGTGGTATGCGTGTGAGTTTTGCAAGCAATACCATTGAATCTGAAGATGCTGAAGTCGAAAATGATGATAGCGATGACAATGATGATTCATTAGATTCGAATGTTGTAAGTCGTATTGTTTCACTTGTGGTTGTACCTGAAACGGGTGAAGTACTGTGTGCTTGTGCAAACGGTTATGGTAAACGTACACCTGTAGATGACTTCCCAACCAAGAAACGTGGTGGTAAAGGTGTGATTGCAATCAAGACTAGTGAACGGAATGGTGAGCTAGTTGGTGCGGTATCTATTGATGAAAGCAAAGAACTGATGTTGATTTCTGATGGTGGTACTTTGGTTCGTACGCGTGCCGCTGAAGTTGCGACGACTGGACGTAATGCCCAAGGTGTTCGTTTAATCCGCTTAAGCGATGCTGAAACCTTAGTCGGTGTTGTTTCGATTGAAGCTGTAGAAGATGACGAAGAGTTAGACGTTACAGAAGAAACGGAAAATACAAAGGTTGAGGCTGTAACTTCTGAAGAAGCGACAGTACAACCAAAAGATGATACGCCAGAAGCTTAAGTCATCTAAGATCATAAAAAGGAAGCTAATCGGCTTCCTTTTTTATTGATTTCATCATCACTAATCGATAATAAGAAAGTGCCAGTAAAATTGCAGCTACCGTCGCAAGATAAATAAGTTTAGGAACAACAATGGATGTTGCGACCCCCATCTGATTCAGTTGCACGAACACTTGTACGCCATTGGTGGATGGTAGTAACCACGCCAAGAATTGCATCCATTCAGGCATAGCTTGATGTGGCCATGCTGTTCCTGTTAATAGAAACAAAGGCACTGAAGTCACAACAATTAAATGTCCGACTCGTTCGGGCATATCCACCAATGAGCCAATAAGCATTGCTAAACCAATGATACAACTCACATAAATTGGAACAGCGAATAGCATTCCCCAGAAATTACCCCCATGCGGATATTCATATAACCAAAATGTAAAGCCAAATAAATAGAGACAACCTAAACATCCGATGGTTAATATTGCGGCAAAAATCGCAAAAAATTCTGATCGGTTGGCAACCCAACCTTTTTCTCTATAGCTCGCAATCAACATTGCGAGTCCGAGTAATATGGTTTGATGAATAATAAGACTAGATACAGCAGGAAAAATATAGCTGCCATAGCCAGATAATGTATTAAATAGAGGAATCTGATGAATTGAGATCTCAGGATGAAATGAAGAAGCTTTGCCAAATTTTTCTAAATATTCTTGTAAACTCGCTTCAATTGAAGTCGCTAGACCAATTCCCACTTCTTTGGTTCGAATGAAATAGGCTGTACTTAGGTAAAGACCGATTCCACCCATTTCGCCGCGTTTCAAACTATTGGTAAGATTTTCGGGTAAGAGTAAAATGCCTTCAGCTTTCTGATTTTTTACGAGTTTCTCAGCCTCTAGGAAATTATCGGTAACTGTTGTGATTCGAATATGTGGACTATTAGCAGCTTGACTAATAATTTTTGAGGTTAAAATACTTTGTTCTTGGTCAACAATCACAATTGGGATGTCTGCTGCCGACTGAGCTTTATAAGCAGTAGGATAGAAAAAACTATACATGATTACAGCTGCAATCAATGTGGTAAATACAGAACTATTTGCAACAATATTTTTAAACGTTTGGATGTAATAGAAGCAAAATGATTTCATTGATTTTGCTCCTGAATATTTTTCTTCAATAAACGAATACTTAAACCTAAATAAAGAGCAGAGAAAATAACTAAAATACCAAAAGGAATGAGAGATACTGAAATATCGCTACCGATCACCCATTGCTCAGTTTGTAGTTTTGCATAAGGCGTATACGGAATAATCATTGACCAAAATTGAGTAAATGCTGGTGCATTATTCAGGGGGAGAGTAATTCCCGAGAAACTAGGTGATGATCCACCGTAAAGTGCAATAAAACCAAAGGTTTTGGGTAAATCCTTGGTTGCTAACACCACCGTGCTGCTAATCACCGCATAGGCAAAATATAGAAGAAACTGGGCAATTAAAATCAGGCTGAGTGAACCAGCAATAAAATAGCCACGAATATGTGCCAACCAGAACATCCAGCACCATGTCCACGCACAAAAAATAAAGACATAGGTCAGAATTTTACCTAATAGGCTAGAAATAATGTGTTTTGAGTCAACCCATTCATTCAGAGTTTTCCTTTTAAATTCCTGTCCAATGGCAAAAGCCACACAACAGCAAAGCAGTAAATGCAAAACTGCGGGTACCATGAACGGCTCAAGGAACAGTTCATAGCTCATATTAGGATTATATAGTGTAGAAATTTTGATATGAGGTGTCGGAACATCCAAGTAGGGGATTACATTTGATAAGTAACTCTGTCCCGTATAATCTGCCATACCGTTTAATGTACTCATCAGCATTGCAGAGGAAATGGTATTCCCAATACTAAAAAAAGATTGATTGTAGGCAATACTGATTTGTGCATCCTGTGCTTGTACTAATCTTTGTTCTGCACCATCGGGGATTAAAACGAATCCCCATGCTTCAGTTTTATTAATAAGCTGTTCGGCTTCATCTTGGCTAGTGGTGATGGTTTTTACTTGTAAAGTATGATTGATACTCAGTGCATGAATGACTTTACGGCTCATTTCACTTTGATCTTGATCAATCACAACGATAGGTAAATGCTCAGCTTTACCCGATGCAAACATATTGCCAAAAAGAAGAATCACTAACAAAGGGGCAATGATCGCCATAAAAAAATCAGCTTTATGGCGTTTTAAATAGCGCAACTCCCGAAGCATTACTGCAAACATCGGTTACTTTGCCTCTGCAATGTTAAATAAAACACTCATACCGACTTTTAGGTCTGGAATAGTTTGTTCTGGTACTAAATGAAATTTGAAGCTACGAATATCATAACCGCCAGTTTGTCTTGTTGTCTTAATCGTTGCAAAATCACCTTCGGCATCAATTTTTTTCACTTTAAAATTTGCTTTATGGTTGAGTGCAGGAATAAAGCCTTCCAGAGTTTTGGTTTTATAGACTGAGCTATACATGTCTTCACGGACATTCAAACTTACCCATAAATCATGGTCTTCAATAATGCTTACTACAGGGATACCTGTCGCGACTAACTCAGTTGGTTTACCGTAAGTTTTAGAAACAGTACCATCAGTCGGTGAATATAGTTTGGTCTCTTCGGTTAAAGCATTGGCTTCTTTTACCGCTGCTTGAGCCATAGCCACTTGTGCATCAGCAGTTGATTTTTGTTGCTCCGTACTGCCTCGTTTAGCGCGTGCGTACTGTTGATAAGCTGCTTCAGCAGTTTCACGTGCCGAAGTTTGGGCGGCTAACATTTCATCACGGCGTTGACGAGAAATGACACCTTGTTGAAATAAATTTTCACCACGTTTATAAGTGGTTGCTGCCAAATCAGCTTGGGTTTTCATTGCTTGCCAGTTGGCGTATAAGGTTTCGATATTCTCTTGCTGAGCACCACGATATACAGTTGAATGAAATGCTGTAGCACTTTGTAAAGCTGCTTGTGCTTGCTCTTTCTTTGCCTCTAACTCTGGACTAACAAAACGAACCAAAGCCTGTCCTTTTTTAACGGGTTGTCCATCAGTGACGTAAAATTCTTCAATACGGCTTGGAACTTTGGTGCTGATATGTACTGTTTCTGCTTCAACGCGACCTTGTAATTCAATGGTCTGAGGTTGATAAGCCTTCCATAGACCATATGCGATTAAACTGAATAATAAAATAAGGATAATTAACCCAATAAGTTTGAGTTTTCCATTTTTAGATGATTTATTCGGTGGAATTTTTTTATTCAAAGGTGCTGTTTCAGCTTCTACTTTTTCTGTATGTTCAATTAGAGAAACAGGCTCAGATGCTGTTTCTTTTGTTTGAGCATCTGTTGTTTGGTTGATTTGATCTGTATCACGTTCTGAATTGGATGATGATGGATTCTGGCTCATAAATTTCTCCAATTAGCGGATATAGTCAGTACGTGGTTGATTGACGTAAAGCTTAAATTCATCAATAGAACCATAGCTTTGTAATAAGGTAGCTAAAGATAAAATATATTTATACGAGTTGAGTGCCATTTCAGTTTTTAAAGCACTTAAAGCATTTTGGGCATCAATCACCTGCGTTGCAGTACCCATACCTTCTTTAAATGAAAGTTGTTGGATCCTTAAGTTTTCTTGAGCTGCTTTGGTATTCTGGGTAAGTAATTGATGGCTATTTTGCGAAGAATTTAATTCACTATAAGATTTGTATAAAACATTTTCGACTTCTTGTTTTGTCCGTTCAGTCATAAGCTCTGCTGCATATTTTTTGAGCTCTGCGGCACGGATATTTTTATTATTGTCTATACCTGAGAATAAATTGTATTTTGCCATCACACCCACAATCCAATTTTCTTTGCTATCTAAGCCATATTCTCCAAAAGCAAAAACACTTGGTTTTTTAGAGGCTTGTTGAACTTTCACATTTTCATTGGCCAATTCAGTATCTATTTGTAGTTTTTTAATCAAACTTGAGTTCTGATCATAATTTGCAAGCAATTTATCCAAAGAATGATTCTGAGTTAAATTCACAAAAAGTGGGGTACTTAGACTGACACTTTCTTTGGTTTGTAATAGATTCTGTAAACTAAATTCGCTCGCTTTTAAATTAGACTGTGCATTTTGGTAAGTACGTTCAGCATTATTGCGTGCAACTTCAAATTGCATACGCTGTCCCTTGTTAATAAAACCTTGTTTTTCAAGTTTTAGCGCATTGTTATAATGTTCTTGCATCGCATTCAAATTAAACAACGCTGACTTGGCTAATTGTTGTTGTAATTGCACATTGAAATAAGCCTGAATCATTTCGAAACGTTGTGTATCTTGCTGTTGTTTTTCACTAATATTTGAGCGTTTTGCTTGAATGGTGGCGATTTGTTTAGCGCTATTAATTTTTCCACCTGTATATAGTGGCATAACCATTGAAACTGAAGTACGAACATCATGATCTTCAATAGTGACATCTAAGTTATTTGGAACTTTATTTAAACCATCGCTAACAACTTGATCAAAACCTTGGCTGACCTGATCGATGACTTCTGGAGGTAATACATTTTGCCATTGAGATAATTTTTCATCGAAACCATTTGTTAATGAATTTTCTAAACGACGTTTACTTGATTCAAGAGGCACGCTCGTTTCACTATGAAATGCATAGGCTCGAGCATTTAAATCAATTCTTGGTAAGCCTAAATTTTTAACAGCTTCCATTTCTAATTGCGATGCTTGCTGTAAGGCTTGTTGCGCTTGAGAACTATAAGCATTTTGCACGACATATTGTTCAGCTTGGCTATAACTGAAGGTCTGAGCAAATGATGGTAATGAAAATAGGGTACAACTAATCAGGCTCATATATAGGCTGAGCTGTTTTGGAAACCGTTTGACCTGAAGGCTCGGTCGATCATGTTGTTTCAACATAAGAGCATGTCGCAATTTAATAATATCCTCAGATAGTCTAAATTCTTTTTATAAAATTGAAATATTATGTTCTTAATTAAATAGTTATATCACTTCAATTGGTGTATTGAATTTGTAAAAAATAGAGTTTTTAATCTATAAAGAAGAATGGGATTTAAACTGTGATCAGTGAATAAAATGCATCAAAATAATCAAAAGCAGATTAAAAAATTTATATGTTTTTTGCACTAAAATTTAAATATTTACTCGATAAGCTGCTGCAACCTTCGCTAATCTATGATTAAATCCCCATTTCAATTTGTTTCACTTTGACAAGGGAAAACTCATGCGTGCTTATAATTTCTGCGCTGGTCCTGCTGCATTACCTACTGCCGTTTTAGAGAAAGCTCAACAAGAAATGTTGGATTGGCAAGGTAAAGGTTTGTCGATCATGGAAATGAGTCATCGTAGTAGTGACTATGTTGCTGTCGCGGAAAAAGCTGAAGCGGATTTGCGTAAGCTCATGAACATTCCTGAGAACTATAAAGTATTGTTCTTACAAGGTGGGGCATCGCTTCAATTTTCAGCAATTCCTTTAAACTTGCTCGGCAAGAATGCGAAAGCTGATTATATTCATACTGGTATTTGGTCTGAAAAAGCGTTGAAAGAAGCAAAACGTTATGGGGACATCAATGTCATTGAAGCGGGTACGCTCATTGATGGAAAACACGCCATTACTGAGCAAAGTACTTGGAATCTTTCAAACGATGCGGCTTATGTGCACTATGCGGATAATGAAACGATTGGTGGTCTACAATTTGCAGGTGTACCAGACGTTAATGCGCCGTTGGTATGTGACTTTTCTTCAAGTATTTTGTCTGCACCATTAGATGTAAGTAAATTCGGTTTAATTTATGCTGGGGCACAAAAGAATATTGGCCCAGCAGGTTTAACGATCGTTATTGTGCGTGATGATTTATTAGATCAAGCAAAACCTGAAATTCCAAGCATTTTGAAATATTCAGATCAGGCAAAAAATGATTCAATGGTAAATACGCCTGCAACTTATGCTTGGTATTTGTCTGGTTTGGTATTTGAATGGTTACTTGAACAAGGCGGTGTAGACGCAATGCATAAAGTAAACCAAGAAAAAGCAAAATTGCTTTATGGATATATTGATTCTAGTGATTTTTATAATAATCCAATCGCAATTCCAAATCGTTCAATCATGAATGTACCATTTACACTTGCAGATGAAGCACTTGAGAAACTTTTCTTAAAAGAAGCTGAGCAAAGCCATTTGCTTAACTTAGCAGGTCATCGCTCTGTGGGTGGTATGCGTGCAAGTATTTACAATGCTGTGCCTTTAGAGGGGGTACAAGCATTGGTTAATTTCATGGACGAGTTTGCAAAACGTCACGGTTAAGCAATTTATCATCCATAAAATAAAAGCCCTCATTCATGAGGGCTTTTTTATTAACACAATTTAAATCTAAAAATTAAAATAAGCCGATTTGATGAAAAAAGAGTGCTGCTAAAAACATACCAAGTAAAAAAAAGCAAAAAGCACCAATATTGATGTGGTTCTAGGATTTTAGACCACGTCTATAAGTGATAATCTACTCCCCAATAAGCATGGGAAATGCTTGTTTTTGGAGTCAACCATGACACGAAGAAAACGTCGTAATCATTCAGCAGAGTTTAAAGTTAAAGTTGCTCTCGCAGCAATTAAAGGCGACCACACACTCGCTGAACTTTCTACTCAATTCGATTTACATCAAAACCAAATCATCGATTGGAAAAATCAACTGCTTGAGCAATCAATCAATATTTTTTCACGACCAACAGCACAACAAGAACCTGAGATTGACCTCAAAGCTCTACATGCCAAGATAGGACATCAGGCATTGCAAATTGATTTTTTAGAAGGTGCGCTCAGAAAAATAGGGCAGCTGAGCGGCAAAAAATGATCGATAAGACCCATCAACTTTCGGTACGACAACAATCGCAATTGATTCAAATCAATCGCAGTACGTTGTATTACAAGCCCAAAGAGATTTCATCAACTGATTTGAGTTTGATGCGTCTGATCGATGAAATTCATCTCGACTACCCATTTATGGGCAGTCGAATGATACGAGATATGCTACAGCGTCAAGGACATCAAATAGGTCGGCGTAAAGTCCGACGTTTAATGCGCTTGATGGGAATACATGCCTTGTATCCAAAACCCAATACCAGTAAGCCTAATCTTGCACACCGTATTTTCCCATATCTGTTGAAAAACATGGTCATCGCTCACTCTAATCAAGTCTGGTGTACAGATATCACATACATTCCTATGACTAAAGGCTTTGTCTATCTGTGTGCAATTATAGATTGGCATAGTCGTAAAGTACTGGCTCATCGTGTATCGATCAGTATGGAAACAGACTTTTGCATAGATGCGTTGCAAGAAGCAATTGTGAAATATGGTTGTCCAGAGGTGTTTAATACAGACCAAGGCAGTCAATTCACAAGCGAGGCATTTTTGAATGAGTTAAAATTGCGAAATATCAGTATCAGTATGGATGGGAAAGGACGGTGGAGAGATAATGTGATGATTGAGCGATTATGGCGCAGCTTGAAGCATGAGGAAGTCTATTTGAAGGCTTACGATACGGTTAAACAAGCGAAACAATCAATTGCTGAATATTTGGATTTTTATAACACGATACGTCCTCATTCAAGTTTGAATAAGGCAACACCAAATGAATTTTATGATCAACATTTACTAAAAGTAATGGCAGCATAATTTAAATATTTAGAGCGGATTTATCACTTATAAAACTGAATTGAGTGGTCTAATTAACGGAACCACATTAATATCAAGTTTAAGACCTTGATCACTCGAATGAATCAAACTGGTGGTCGTTTGTTCTGGTATAATTTTCATTAGAACGCCTAAAAATGCCATTTGTGTGATTTTTTGTCACTTTAGTGCAGTTTTAGCATAAATATTCGCCTGAATCCATAGGTTGCCGCGAATATATTCGCCAATGTTAAAGTTTTTATACAAATCATTTTTTGTTGCAATTCGAATTAAAATTGCAGGTAAATCATCTTCTAAAACTAAAGTCACATCATACAGCGTATATTCATCTTGCATAAATTGCATGGTTGTTTTGCCAACGATATTACCTTGGAACCAAGCTTCATCTTCTTGACCTAATGTTTCACCATACAAATATGCCACCATTTTAGAAAAATCAACGGTTACAGGTTCGTGATCTTCAGGTGTTTGTGGTTGCCAGTCGTTAATCAGCTCTTGTAAGTTTTCTGGTGCAACACCATTATGTTCAGCCAAAATAGCATTTAAAGCACGATGATGTTTAATTGATGCAGGGTCATCAACAATGATTTTCTCATTTTCAGCAACTGGTTCTAATTCATATGCCCAAGCATTAAATTGAACTTGATAAGTTTGATTTTGATCATATTGGCAGTGATTAACACTGAATAAATTATCAAATGCATAAATAACCGTATTTTTATTTAAACTCAGACGTAATACTGCTTGAGTCGCAGAATCACAAGTAATAATACGTTCAATTTGGGCATCATATTTATATGGGCTTTCAAAACTTGGGAATGCTGTTTTTAATGCGCGTGGTTTTTGATTTTCAACCGCAATAATTTGATTGATTGAAATAGACTGACCCTTTGGCCCTTGAATCAACCAAAATGATTGATCCATATCTTGTTCATCTTCACATAAGCCCATAGGCATCACTGGAGCATCAAGTGCCAATCCTAACCATTTGGGAACATCTGTTTCGGGTGTATCAGTCAATAGGTTCCAATGCTCAACATGATTGCCGAAATTTTGATCTTGAATTTTAATAGTTTCAGGACTGTTTTGATTTTTCATAAAGCGTGATGCTAAAAAGATTGAACTTATTCTATTAAATCGAGGGTAACATCCATTTTTCAAGTCTGGATATGTAATTCATTAAAAATTAATTCAAATTTCTGTTTTTGATCTCAAATCTAATCAATGAAATGGACAGCAGCAATTATTCTAATGATGCTAACTCTACTTTTACCGTAATCTGCTACACTATATTTTTATTTTTATGAGCTTGTGCCAACGTGCTGCCATTTAAATTATGGGTAGATGCGGATGCTTTACCTAAAATTTTACGTGAAGTGATTTTACGTGCGTCTGATCGTTATCAATTAGAAGTTACCTTTGTCGCTAATCAGAATGTTGGGATTACGCCATCTCTACGGATTAATTCGATTCAGGTGATGAGTGGGGCAGATCAAGCAGACAAAGAAATCATTGAGCGTATGCATGAAAATGACATTGTCATTACACAAGATATTCCACTTGCTGCACAAGTCATTGAAAAAGGTGGGATTGCTATTCACCCACGAGGTGAAATTTATACCACTGCCAATGTTAAAGCACGCCTGCATTTACGTGATTTTATGGATACTTTGCGTGGTGCAGGTGTGCAAACAGGCGGTCCACCGCCTATTTCTGAACGTGATAAACGTGAATTCTCAAGCTCTTTAGATCAAACTATTTTCAAACAAAAACGCAAAACCGCTTCTTGAGCTAAATATGCCTTCACGAATCAACTTAGTACTGACATATGGATTATTAGTATTCATTTGGGCAACCACGCCATTAGCAATTGTTTGGAGTGTTACTGATTTACACCCTATGTGGGCTTTGGTATTACGCTTTTTTATTGCCTTACCTTTGGCGGTTAGCGTGTTATTGCTGTTAAAGGTTAAATTCCCGATTCATAAAGTTGCGTTATCAAGTTATGTAGCTGGTTCATTAAGTTTGATCGGTTCGCAAATTTTTACTTATGCAGCAACCCCTTATTTAAGTTCTGGATTGATTGCATTGATGTTCGGCTTAGCTCCGATCATGGCTGGGCTGATTGGAAGTTTTGGTTTTCAACAAAAGTTAGCGAGTTTGCAGTGGTTGGGGATGGGAACCTCAATTATTGGGTTAGCGATGATTTGTCTGAGTGGCAGTCAAAAGCATGTGCAGCCGATAGGTATTGTTTTAATGCTGATGAGTGTTTTTGCATATTCGCTTTCTATTTTTCTGGTGAAAAAAATCAATGCGGATGTGCAACCGATGGCTCAAGCAACCGGTTCAATTCTGGTTTCAACAATCTTAGCCATATTATTACTCCCTTGGATTTGGCAACATGCACCAACGCACATTCCTTCGACGAAATCATTGTTAGCGTTGACTTATACTGTTGTAATGGCTTCATTAATTGCGATGTTTTGTTATTTTAAGCTGGTACAAAATTTGAAAGCGACCACCTTATCACTGACGACGGTGATGACCCCAATGTTGGCAATACTCATAGGTGCTTACCTCAATCATGAACAGTTGTCTGCACAGGTTTTTGTTGGGGCAAGCATCATTCTATTAGGTTTGTGTCTTTATTTTTATAAAGATTTTAATACCTATCGCCGTTTGAAAATATGAAAAGGACATTTTCATATTTAATTTGGGTTGATTTCAGTTTGTTGTGATTCTTGAATACTTTCCGCTAATTTGGCACGATCTTGTGGATTAAGGGTAATGAAATAAGCACCAATACGGAATTTACCTTGTTCATCTGCTGAGCTGTAAGCAACTTGAGCAGTTGCTGCGATATGAAAGTAGTTTTCAGGATGACTCAACGTAATATGAATGTAGGTTCCTTCATTAATATCTTGTGAGCTAAAGAAGCTCAAACCGTTCTCGGAAAAGTTAACTTGTTCAGGGACTGGCAGTAGGGATTGCACGATATTGTCGTAAAAAGAACCAGTAATCAGATTCAATTTTTGATTGAAAAGGGATAATATGCGAGCAATTTGTTGATCTTTTTCATTTAATTGTTCTAATTCGTAGCGAAATGCATGATCAAATTGATCTAATTCAGCAAGTAGTAGAAAATAGCGTGGCAATACAAAGTGAGAATCATAAGGATCATTCAGCGCAACGTCGTCAGGAATGACTTGATAGTTGATTCTTAACACAGCATCAATACGAGACATCACTCGACGTTCAGAGTTGTCCTCAACAAGCTGATGTTGTGAATTTTCCATAATAAATCACCTCGGACTAAATGGTATGTTTAAGCCAATTTCGCTGTATATAGGGTTGAGATACACTCGTGCTCGGCGAAGTAATCATTTTATTTCTTTTATTGCCTTGGTTTCCATGATTGGTTTAACCCTTGGCGTTGCTGTCCTTATTACAGTACTGTCTGTTATGAACGGTTTTGACCGTGAATTAAAAAATCGTGTTCTTGGAATGGTTCCGCAAGCCACAGTTTCTTCTACTCAGATACTAACAGATTGGCCTGAGCTTGTAAAAAGAGTTGAACACCATCCGCATGTGACAGGTGTTGCA
The DNA here is from genome assembly GCF_000369425.1 of Acinetobacter sp. NIPH 284. Taxonomy (NCBI): domain Bacteria; kingdom Pseudomonadati; phylum Pseudomonadota; class Gammaproteobacteria; order Moraxellales; family Moraxellaceae; genus Acinetobacter; species Acinetobacter sp. NIPH 284. Next base: position 862,591 of record NZ_KB850011.1, on the reverse strand, counting down.
CCATTTACTCAATTGCAAGGGATGTTAACCGCTCAAGGGCAAGTTGCAGGGATTATGGTGACCGGAATTGAGCCTAAATATGAAAAAAAAGTTTCAATTATCCAAAACCATATGGTCTCAGGTGATTTAAATGCTTTGAAGAAAGGCGAGTTCGGTATTGTTCTAGGCAAGGACATGACCGATGCGCTTGGTCTCGGTTTAAATGACAATGTCACCTTAGTTCTGCCTGAAGCAACACCATCACCAGCAGGTGTGGTACCACGTTTTAAACGTTTTAAAGTCGTTGGAATTTTTAGTGTAGGTGCAGAAGTTGATTCGATGGTGGGTTATATCGCCTTAAATGATGCATCAACATTATTGCGTTTGCCTGATGGTGCGCAAGGCGTGCGATTAAAGCTAGATGATATTTTTGCTGCACCATCTGTTGCAGATGATATCGTGAAACAATTACCAAGTAATTTCTACGCATCGAATTGGACGTATACGCACGGCAATCTTTTCAATGCGATTCAGATGGAAAAAACCTTAGTGGGTTTACTTCTTGTTCTGATTATTGTGGTTGCTGCATTTAATATCGTTTCATCTTTAGTAATGGTCGTAACAGATAAAAAATCTGATATTGCGATTCTGCGGACTCTCGGTGCTTCACCGTCCATGATCACTAAAATTTTTATGGTACAAGGCACAGTGATTGGTGTCATTGGAACGATTGCAGGAACAGTGTTAGGTGTAACTTTAGCATTGACCATTAGCGATATTATTTCTTGGTTCAATACTGCTCTAGGTTTGAACTTGTTTGATGCCTATTTTGTTCACTATCTGCCTTCATATCTCAGATGGCAAGATGTTACGGTAATTGTCATTGTTTCATTATTGATGAGTTTTTTGGCGACAATTTATCCTGCATTACGTGCAGCCAAAGTTCAACCTGCTGAGGCATTACGTTATGAGTAAGATCGTCTTAGAAGCCAAAGATATTTATAAATATTTTGATGATGGTAAAAGCAAAGTTGAAGTGATTAAAGGTTTATCACTTCAAGTAAAAGCAGGCGAGTTTGTTTCCATTGTTGGTTCGAGTGGTTCAGGTAAAAGTACGTTATTACATGCGCTTGGTGGCCTAGAGCAACCATCGCAAGGACAAGTCTTTTTGCAAGGTCAGCGTTTTGATAATTTAGGCGAAGCAGAGCGTGGTTATAAACGTAATCAATATCTAGGTTTCGTTTATCAATTTCACCATTTGTTGCCTGAGTTTTCTGCTTTAGAAAATGTAGCCATGCCTTTGATGTTACGTCGTGAAAGTAATTATAAGGATGTTAAAAGACAAGCAGAATACCTACTTGATCGTGTCGGTTTATCGCATCGTTTAGATCATAAACCAGGTGAATTATCGGGCGGTGAACGTCAACGTGTGGCTTTAGCGCGCGCCTTAGTGACGAAACCTGCAGTTGTCTTAGCAGATGAACCAACTGGTAATTTAGATCGTAAAACAGCATTGAGTATTTTTGAATTGCTGACTGATCTCAAAAAAGAGCTGAATATGGCGATGTTAATCGTGACTCATGATGAGCAATTGGCTCAATCAGCAGATTCGATTTTGCATATGCAAGATGGTTTATGGATTGATCCAAAATAATTTATTTTGTTTAATCTCTTGTTAAAGCCCTGAAAACGGGCTTTAATTTTCCGTTCAGAAAAATCAAAAACTTAATTAAAAAATTACATGTTAAAAATTATTTTATTGGGCTGGATTGCTGGTATTGCAATCATGGGATTTCATCTTGATTTTATCGAGCTGACATGGTGGATTTGGTTGGCTATTGCAATCCTGATCTTTAGCTTTGGCATATACAAGAAAGAATTCTATTTTTATCGACCTTTTTATAAAGCACTTATTTTAATCAGTGCAAGCTGGGGATTGTTTACAACAGGATATCATTTTGCAGATTCCGCATTAGAACAACGACTGCAATTAAAAGAGTTTGAATCACAATCCTATGAAGCAATTGTTTATATCAAAAATATAGATGAATTGAGTAATGATGGTCATAAACAAATTGCTGAAGTGCTTAATCGACATAAGCAATCTGTCAACTGGTTACTTTATTTAAAACAAGACAAATATCAGTTAAATCAGAAGCAAAGTTTACAGTTGGGTCATTATTATCGAGTTTATGGTCAGATTAAACCAGTGCATAGTTATGCTGTTGTGGGTGCATTTGATCAGGAAAAATGGTTTTTGCAGCAAAATATAATGTCTGCATTTTCAGTGCAGTCTATTCAACCTTTAAGCTTTGATGAAATTTACCGTTTGGGTTATCAAGGTCACTTAAAGCAACAGCAAAGCTTTTCTGCTAAGTTTTTATTAAACGTTGAGATGAAACGCTTAGAATTCCGGCAGATGTTACAAACTTCTAAGCTTCAGCATAAAGGTTTACTTTTAGCCTTGCTAACAGGTGATGAAAGCCTGTTATCCAACACATTGAAACAACAATTTCAACAGCTTGGAATTTCGCATTTGTTAGCGATTTCTGGTCCACATGTGTTGATCTTTGCATTCATGTTGTCTTGGTTGATACAACGTCTCATACAGCATTACTGCCCACATCTATACTTATGGCAGCCTAGACAAATTTTATTATTATTGCCATTTTTGCTCAGTGTTCTGGTCTATGTGGCATTTGTTGGTTTTGAGATTCCAGCGATCAGAACTTTATTGACTGCTTTGCTTGCAAGTATTTTTCTCTTCTTTCGTCAATCGATTCGCCCATTTAGCTTATTGATTTATAGTGCCAGTATATTATTACTTTTTGATCCTTTTAGTATTCTATCCGCTGGTTTTTGGCTGTCATATGGGGCCTGTTTTATTCTACTTAGAGTTTATCAGACCATTGCACAATTACCGCAAGATCAGCCGATTACGTGGACTCAAAAAATATTTTTAGCTGCTAAAGCTTTGGTTGAATCGCAATCTAAGATTTTTATCGCCTTATTACCATTAGTCTTGATTTTCTTTCAGCAAGTTTCTTGGATTGCACCTGTAAGTAACTTAATTGCAATTCCTTTACTTGGCGGTGTCGTTGTGCCAGTAGGTATTCTGGCTGCATGTATTTGGCTCATCATTCCTGCATTAGGGCAGTTTTTATTTCAAATTAATGATTTTGTATTATCTATATTGATGTCAATTTTAGACATCTTGCAAAATATTGCACCGCATTTATATGGGGTAAGTTATACACCCTTAATGATGGTATCTTTAATCCTTGGTATGCTTATTTTATTTATGCCGAGGGGAACGATTCCTAAAGCTTGGGCATTGATTTGTTTTTTACCTATATGTATAGGTGTAAAGACTCAACCTACGGTTTTAAATATTTTAGATGTTGGACAAGGGCAAGCTGTATTTTTACAACATCCCGAACAAATCTTTATGATTGATACAGGGGGCTCTTACAATGAAAATAAATTTAGTTTAGGAGAGCGGGTTGTTATTCCATTTATACGGCAACAAGGTGTACGCCACATCGACCATGTAATCTTATCTCATCTTGATCAAGACCATAGTGGTGCTTTTCCTATTATTCAAAAAAACTTTGAAATATCCCAAGTTCAGTCAAATGAATATGACCAAAAAATGCAGTTCAAAAACAATTTCTCATTTTGTCAGCAAGGTCAGCATTGGTCATATGAAAATCTAAAAGTTGAAATTCTATCCCCTAAATCAGATGAGCTTATTCATGCAAAGGATCAGCAAAATGAGTATTCCTGTATGGTGTATTTGCAGTTTCTAAATGCCCAACCTTATCAAAAATTTTTAATCATGGGAGATGCAGGTTGGGAGGCTGAATATAAATTAATGCAACAATATCCCGACTTAAAAGTAGATGTTTTGATCTTGGGACATCACGGGAGTAAACATAGTTCTGCTTATGATTTTTTAGCGACTTTAAAACCGAAACTTGCGATTGCTTCGGCAGGGTTTGATAATCGTTATGGACATCCTAGTCAAGAGTTGAAAAATCGTCTACAGGCGCTACACATTCCATTATTAACTACGGTTGAAGCAGGAACAATTCGTTTTGTTTTTGAAAATGGTCAGGTTGAGCTCAGACAGCAAAGACAGCAAATTAAATGGTTGGAAAGAAAATAACTTAAATATTGTAATATTTTCATATCACAATATTTATAGGATTAAAGTTGAGTATTTTCTTGCCGACGAACTTCAGCAACTTTTGCTAAAGCTTCGTTGACGTCAATATCATAAATTTTGCGTAAGCTAGGGTTCGCACTGAATCGTTTATAACTCCAGTGATAATGCATTGGAAGACGTTGGATTAAATTTTCCAAAGTCTGATGAATAATAAGCGTACCATCTTCGGCATTGCCTTCATAAATTTGAGGATTGATACGCTCGATATGCATGTCGAATCCACCTTTGTCATTCCTCAAAGCATAAAGGAATAAAGTTCGTGCTTTTGTTTTTTGAATTAACTTTGCGCTTAAACTACTCGATGCCAAGGGAATACCAAAATACTTAATCATTTCACCACCGTGATCAGGGGTGTGATCAGGTAAAATAACAGTTGTACCACCTTGTTTTAATGCTTTAAAAATCTGACGAACTCCACTTTCATCAGTGGGTACTAAATTCGCTTGATTACGGCTACGTGCATCACGAACAAAACGATCAGCATCAGGATTTTTCACTGGCTTATAAAGGATGGTCATTTGAGTATGTTTGGATAGCCATGCATTCATCACTTCCCAAGTACCCAAATGAGGCATAATCAGGACAAGTCCTTTTTTCTCTGCGAGGGCTTCGTGAAAATAATGCTCATTATGAATTTTGTGAATGCGCTGAATATTTTTCTCATTTGAAGCTCCCCAAATGCTCACAAATTCAAAATAAGAGGTTAGTTCATTTTTAATTGCTTGTTTTTTTAATTGATTTATTTCTTGTTGAGATGCTTCAGGAAATGCGATCTGTAAATTCAATTGTATAATTTTTGAGAGTTTAGAAAGCTGGAAACTATTGAGTAATCGTGCAACAAAACCTGCGATAAAACGACCTAATTGGAGTGGTTGATGACTCAGAAATTGGATGAGACGGTAATTACTATTTGTTGATTTGGGGTGTGCCATATATCAAACATTAAAAAAATTACAAGAGGAGAGTATAACGTATAAAATAATTATAAGTTAAAACAAGTTATTTAAACAGTTTTCTATAAATCAACGTATATAATAAATTCACTTTACAATACATTGGATTGGAATCTTATGTCCGATTGGCCACCAAAACCACAAAATGAACCTACAAATAGCAATAATGTGACAGGCAAAGAATGGCAGATTTTAGAAAAAGCTGTTTTGGCTTCTGTCGAAGAACAACGCCGTAGTCGACGTTGGAGCATCTTTTTTAAATGCTTAGGTTTTGCGTATTTATTAATCGTATTGATCGCAATGAGCAAAGGCTGCTCAACTTCTGTAGAAAAATCAAATACGAATGTCAGCTCTGATCATTTAGCTGTGATTGATATTGTTGGAACTATTGATTCTTCTAGTGGTCAATCTACTGTCAATAGTGAAGACACCAATAAAGCATTAAATCGTGCATTTGAAGCCACTGGCAGTAAAGCGATTGCATTGAATATTAATTCTCCTGGTGGCTCACCCGTGCAATCTGATGAGATTTGGCAAGAGATTCGCTACCTTAAAAAACAACATCCAGATAAAAAAGTCTATGCCGTGATTGGTGATATGGGTGCATCGGGTGCTTACTATATTGCTTCTGCTGCAGATGAGATCATTGTAAACCCATCAAGTTTGGTTGGTTCAATCGGTGTGATTATGCCGAACTATGGTTTGAGTGGTTTAGCGCAAAAACTTGGTGTTGAAGACCGTACTTTAACTTCTGGTAATAATAAAGACATTCTAAGTATGACTAAGCCAATTAATCCAGCGCAACAAGCACATGTGCAAGCTGTTTTAGATAATGTTCATACACATTTTATTAATGCAGTCAAAGAAGGTCGTGGAAAACGATTAAAGTCAAATGATCCTGCGGTATTTTCTGGTCTATTCTGGACGGGTGAACAGGCAATTGCATTAGGTGTTGCAGATCGTAGTGGTAGTATTACAACATTGATGCGCGATCTTAAAATAGATCAGAAATTAGATTATACCGTTCAACGCAATCCTTTAGAGTCGATTTTAGGACGTATGGGTACAAAGATTGGTGAAGGAATTAGTAGTTCACTTTCTGCACAACTACAAACCCAACAAAATGCAAAAATACAATAATCATCAAGACTAGGCTATGATCATTCACAGCCTTTTTTATTTTTAAACATAACTGGGCAGTTCTCCCTTTTAAATTGCAAAGCATTTGCAGCGCGAGATAATCGACCAATCAATATATAAATTGAAAGAAACGCTTATGAAACCTTTGATTCATTTTGCACATGCTAATGGTGTTCCATCTAAAGTTTATCAGAAGCTATTTGAGCAGTTAAAAGATCAATATGACATTATCTATGTTGCAGAGATTGGCACTGATAAACGTTATCCAATTACACATGGATGGAGGCATTTAGTTGATCAAATCATTGATAGTATCGTGCAACAATCACAAGGTCGAAAAGTAATTGGCTTGGGACACTCGTTAGGTTCTGTATTAACACTAATGGCATCTTATCGTCGTCCTGAGTTGTTTTCTCAAGTGATGATGCTTGACCCACCATTTATTATAGGTAAAGCATCATTTGCTTTTCATCTTGCTAAAGTTTTTCAACCTAAATTGGTCGATAAAATTACGCCAGCAGGTCTATCTGTACGTCGCCGTGATCATTGGGAGTCTCGTGAACAAGCAGCAGAACTTTTAGGCTCTAGAGGATTTTATCAACACTTTGATGCAGATTGCTTCCAAGCTTATATTCAGCATGCTTTGAGCAATGATCCATTGAAGGGTGGAGTGACTTTAACCATCCCGAAAGTGGATGAGGTTGCAATGTTTAGAACGACACCATCGATGTGGTGGTTGCCTATGCCAAAACCTAGAGTACCTGTTCATTTGGTTGTTGGTCGTGATAGTGTGTTCTTAAAAGAAAAACTTCCTCAAGTTGCTAAACGGAAATTGGGTATTCCTTTTTCAATTGTTAATGGTGGACATATGTTCCCATTAGAGCATCCGACTGAAACTGTGGAAAAAATCAGAAGTTTGATTGATAAATAAGCTAAAAAAATACGAAATTCAACCAAGTATCAGGTGATCAAAACTTGGTTGAATTAATGGACAATAAGAAATACACTTTATTCAAATAATTTATAAAGAAGAACGATGGAAAACTTATGGTGTAGCTGTATACATGTTAGGTATTCTATTTTTCTATGGGATAGAATATTTTTATTATCAAAATAACCAACAATTGTTATGGCTAAGTTTGAACACCTCTGTTGGCGCTTGGTTCAACACCCTTACATTTACTTATTCTTAATTGTAGATGTTCTTCCAATCTTAGCCTTATTTTTGCTTTCGCAACAACAATTTGAAAAATATTTTAAGTGGTGTGTTTATTTTTTTATTATTCCGATTGATTTGTATTACTTTTGGGAAATTGGTCTTCCTCTAAATCTATTATGCTTCAATTTATCTTCATTATCCTTATATAGAAAAACAGTGAAAATTTAAAAATTGAATTATAAAAAACACATCCGAAGATGTGTTTTATTTTTAGAATTGAGCAAATTGAATTGGTCGTTCTAAAGGTTTTTTATTGAAATATGCTTGACCATTTGTCCAAGTGAGTTGACCATTACATAACCATTCTGCAACCTGAGGGTAGATGAAGTGTTCAAGCTCATGCACACGTTGTGCTAGGCTTTCTACATTATCATGCAAACTCACTTGAATGGCGGATTGCGCTATACTTTGTCCAGCATCTAGTTCAGCAGTGACAAAATGAACGGTACAACCATGCAAGCGATCTCCAGTATTTAATACACGTTGATGTGTATTAATTCCTTTATAAAAAGGCAGCAGAGAAGGGTGAATATTTAACATTTTACCTTGCCATTGACTGACAAAGTTTGGCGTTAAAATACGCATAAAACCTGCAAGGATAACTAAGTCAATTTCCCAAGCAAGCAATTGCTGATGCATAGCATCGTCAAAGCTTTCTCGATTCGGATAATCTTTATGTGAAATAACAGCGGTTGCAATATTGGCTTTCTCAGCACGCTGCAATGCATATGCATCAGCTTTATTTGATAGAACACCAATGATTTGCCCTGACAGATTTGCATCTATCAGGGCCTGTAAGTTGCTACCGTTGCCTGAGACAAGGACAGCAATTCTCATTATGCAAAGATCACGCGAATTTTTTCGTCTGCACCTTCAACTGATTCAGCATTTTCTTGGATATAACCAATTTTCCATGCTTTTTCGCCTTGAGTATTTAATACATCAATGGCTTTATCAGCTTCGCTTGCATCAACAGCGATTACCATGCCAACGCCACAGTTAAATGTACGATACATTTCAAAGCGTTCTACATTACCTTCACGTTGTAACAACTGGAATAATTCAGACCATTCCCAGCTTGACTCGTCAATTACAGCTTGAGCGCCATTCGGAAGAACACGCGGTAAGTTACCCGGTAACCCACCACCCGTGATGTGAGCCATAGCATGAACATCAACTTGTTTGCAAAGTTCAAGTACTGGTTTTACATAAATACGTGTTGGTTCCATTGCAACATCTGCAAGTGGGCGACCATCAACGATTTGAGTTAAATCAACGTTCTTAACATCTAAAATTTTGCGTAGTAATGAGTAACCATTAGAGTGCGCACCACTTGATGCAACCCCGATAAGTACATCACCAGATTTTACTTTAGTGCCATCAATAATTTTACTATGCTCAACTACACCAACAGCGAAACCAGCAAGATCGTAATCTTCGCCTTCATACATACCTGGCATTTCAGCAGTTTCACCACCAACAAGTGCACAGCCAGCAAGTTCACAACCTTTACCAATACCCGTTACTACATTTGCTGCAACATCAACATTCAAATGACCTGTTGCATAGTAGTCTAGGAAAAATAATGGTTCAGCACCACAAACAAGTAAATCGTTTACACACATTGCAACAAGATCTTGACCAATCGTGTCGTGACGATTTAGATTTAACGCTAAACGTAATTTTGTACCTACGCCGTCTGTGCCAGAAACCAATACAGGTTCTTCATAGCCTTTTGGAATTTTGCATAGTGCGCCAAAACCACCTAAACCGCCCATGACTTCCGGACGAGTGGTACGCTTAGCGACAGATTTGATACGATCGACCAGTGCGTCGCCCGCTTCAATGTCGACGCCCGCATCTTTATAGCTTAAACCAGTATTTGGGGTAGAAGTTGAGTTGCTCATAGTGAAGTCTCCGCATTGGCGGCAGATTATAACCTGAATATACGAAACTCTTATGTTATTTATGCTCGAAAATGCTATCTTTAATTAAATTTTTTTCCCATTTATAACGATTACACGAAAAAAGGCTAGATTTTATGCAAGATCAGGTACTACGTCGTATCTTTATCCTCGCAGGACTCGCATTACTACTTTGGGTGTTGTATCTATTAAAACCAGTTGTATTACCATTTGTTGGCGCTTTTTTTATTGCCTATCTCTTTAGTCCCCTTGTAGATGTCCTTGTAAAAATTAAATTACCTCGCTGGTTGGCGATCAGTCTCGTCTTTGTTGGGATTGGCGTAACCTTAACAGTTGTTTTATGGTTCCTTGTCCCATTGGTTTGGAAGCAATTAATCTATGCGCGAGATAGTATTCCAGCAGGTATACATTGGGTAAATGCGACATTTCTACCTTGGGTATCCCATACTTTTAATGTTGTTCCAATGGAGTTGGATACAGAACAGATTTCTAAAGCAATTATGGAATACATTCAAACGAATTACAGTGCAGATAGTATTCAAGCCATGGCTTTACGTTTAGCACAATCTGGTTTGAATTTTATTCAATTAGGTGGCGTATTTATTTTGATTCCTATCATTTCATTCTATTTCTTACTTGATTGGGAAAGAATGTTGCAAAGTATGCGTCGTTTAATACCTCGTCCATATGAAGAATCAACTTTAGTCATTGTTCGTGAATGTCATAGCGTGCTTGGAGCGTTTGTTAAAGGTCAGTTCCTCGTAATGCTGCTATTAGGAATAGTGTATGCCGTTGGCCTGCAAATCATTGGTTTAGAAGTGGGTTTAATTATTGGAATGATTGCTGGTTTGGCCAGTATTATCCCTTATCTAGGCTTTGGTGTTGGTATTATCGCAGCCGTGATTGCTTCATTATTCCAGTTTGGTCTTGATTGGATGCAGTTACTTTTAGTGGGTATTGTATTTATGATTGGGCAAATGGTGGAAGGATATATTTTGCAGCCTTTCTTACTTGGTGACAAAATTGGTCTATCTCCTGTTGCTGTTGTATTTGCGGTACTAGCTGGTGCTCAACTGGGTGGTTTTTTAGGGATGCTGATTGCTTTGCCTGTAGCGGCTGTTATCGTCGTGTTACTTAAACACGCAAGAGATAATTACGAAAAAAGTCGATTTTACGGATCTCCAATTGAGGTCAGTATTCAACATGGTGAAATTCAACGTATAAATGTGGATGCTGGTGATGTAGAACTTGATATTGAGATTAAAAACTCTCAAGATAGCGAAACTTCACATTCAAATGATCTAAAGTAATTGAGGAACAAATTAACGATATGCGTCAACTACAACTCGATATAGAACCACAGCTCGATGCGCGAATTAGCGATTTTTCGGGGCCAGGGTGGGGTCATGTAGTTGATGCGATACGACAGTTACATACTGGACTGGTAAATCGCTTTTATGTTTATGGCGGTGCTGGTACTGGTAAAAGCCATTTACTCTCTGCAATTTGTGATTCATATTTGGAATTGGGTCGTCGTGCAATAAAAGTCTCATTATTAGAATTATTAGATGCACCAATTGAAGCGATTACTTCATTAGAGTTTTATGATTTAGTGGCATTAGATGATATTGATGCAATTAGTGGTGTACCTCATTGGCAAAAAGCTGTTTTTCATTTAATGAATAATCATGAGGGACAACTGGTCTTTTCATCTCGTGTAGCACCGATAGAATTAAAATTAGAATTACCTGACTTACAGTCGAGACTGACTCAAGCGGTCAGTGTCAAAGTGCCAAATGGAAGCTCATATACAGATCGACAGGCTTTATTACACTCTGTTATGACGAGGCGAGGAATTCATTTTGACCAACAAATTATTGATTATTTGTTGAGTAATGGGCCACATCAAGCTTCCATTTTATTACAGACACTTGCCCAACTTGAAAAGATGTTGAAAGGTGAGAAAACAAAGCTCTCAAATACGACGATTAAGCAAATTTTTGCTCTGATTGATGAATATCACTAATCGCATAAAATTTCTTGAGTAATTTTGACAGCTATGACAAAGTACGCACAAAGGAATGTGGTTGCAAATTTGTAGTTTGCAATACTAAGAAAAATGAAAATAGAAGGAGAACGGTATGCTCAAACGGACGCTTGCCTGCGCTTTATTTGCGATTACTGGACATGTATATTCTGCGGATATTCAAGTTACAACATTAGTTGATGAAGACAAAGATGATACCGTTTGTTCATTACGTGAAGCTGTAACATTCTTAAATAATCGTGCTCAAAAAGAATTTGAAAACGGTTATCATGGTTGTGGTAATAAGGATGCTTCATCGATTATTATTCTAGAACGTGATAAAGAGTACACTCTAAATAAGGCAATACAAATTAAAGCATCGATGACTATTAATACTGCTTCCAGTACTGATTTTAATGATAATAAGCAAGGTTTAAATAATGCTACTATTAAAATGTTGGGTTCGGAAAGTGTTTTTATTATAGATGATAATAATGTAGAAAATGAACTTTTATCAGTGGGCTTAAAAGAGCTGAATCTTAAAGGGTCATCGCAGAAAGTAGTCGAAGGTGGCTTGATTCTAAATCGTGAAATATTAACAATTCAATACTCTAGATTGATGGATGGTAATGCAAGTTTAGGCGGTGCTATTTATAATAAAGGTTTACTATCTGACAAGAAAACTGCAGGTGTTGTTAGTGTAAGTAATACTATTTTTGAAGGTAATAAAGCTGATCAGGGGGCGGTCATTTATAGTGAGGTTCCTCGTTATATTATTACTCAATCAGTGATAAAGAATAATGAAGTAAAAGCAAATGGAAGTATTTTATATGTACAAAATGCTTATAGTGATACCGCAATCTCGAATGCACTCTTGTTGAGAGTTTTTGGACTCAGAAATTCAACCATTTTTAATAATAAGGGAGGCTATGTAGCAAATATTCGAGGGGGAATGGTCATCAATAATATTACGATGATTTATAATGATGCTGGACTATATTTGCAAGCTCCGAAATGGATTTCAACCCCTGCTACTGACACAAAACCTGCTGAATTAGAGAATGGTGCGTTTATTTCAAATAGTATCATAGCTAAAAATAATAAAAACTGTGTTGCAGATAGTAATGATTCTTCGGTTATTCAAAGTAATTTGACAGAGGTGGATTGCAATCGTAATGCACCCGCTGGACTGCCAAATTTTCTATTAAACACTGATTTGATTGCAGGTGGACAAGTGGAGGGGGATTGTGATTTACCTCAGGACAAAGGATTATTATGTCCTTATACGACTCCCAAAGATCAAATGTTAGGTTTTTTTCAACCAAGATTATTAACTTCTTATAATTCATTGTCTGACTCTCTAATCATTAATAAGGGGAGGATTTTTAGCGATGGGACAAACAAGGGAGCTATTAGTTGTGAAACTTCTGATCAACGAGGTAAAGCGCGCAGTGTTTATAGTGAACTATGTGATCTAGGTGCGATTGAGTTGGTAGTAAATCGTAATGATGTAGAAATTGCTGGGCAAGATATTCTATATGGACAAATCGCAAAGTTTAGTATTGCGAATAGTTTATTGGATGGTGAATTAGTTGATCCTGAGGCGTGTAAAATAATATTTAAGAGTGATACAGATGCTAACGGATTACCATGGCAATCAGGTTGTCTTAATATTGAACAGACTGAAACAAAGTCAAAAGGTAAATTAACAATAGATTCAAAAGGGAATATTGTCTATGTGCCAAATGGTAATTGGCATGGTGCAGATAAATTTAATATCCGTGTAATCACTACAATCACTAGGCTTAATGACCCTTCAAATTATTATATTGATATTCCTACGACAATTGTCCAAGATCCGCCAAATAATTTTCAAAGTAAAACTGTAAATGTTGGCAGCATGGATTTTGGATGGATCTTAATGGTGTTTGGTTTAATTGGATTGAGACGTTTTAAATCATAATCAAGGATGATAAATGAGATGAAAAATTATAAGAAAACCTTATTAGCGTTAATGGTTGTTTCAGCTATGCCATTGTTAGCTGCAACAAATAGTGCAACAGCACCAATTAAAGTGACTACCTTTAATGATGAAAATAAAGAAGATTCTCTTTGTTCAATCAGAGAAGCCTTAGAGGTTGCAAAAACGCGTGTATCTGCACATGGTTGTGTTGTTGCAGATATTTATTCTAATACTCAAGATATCCAATTAGAAGCGGGTGAATATACGTTAAAAAGTGAATTAACACCTGACTCAGAAGTGAGAATATGGGGAGCAGCCCCAGCTAATTGGAATGAAAAAAATGTTCTAATTAATGATGTGTCAAATCAATATCCTGCACAAGTTGAAATTAAGACTACTATCAAAGCAGAGAATTCTCGAATTTTTAATACAACTGCTGGTAAGAACCCTTTAACTTTAACGAATTTAATACTTGCGAATGGTGTTGCGCCTAATCAGGGAAATGGTGGTGCAATTTATGCTGGTGCAAATATTACCTTGCAAAGTATTAAGGTATTAAACTCTAAAGCAACTACTGGTGCAGGTGGGGCAATTTATCTAGCTGGAATAGCTGCTTCGGCTACAATTTCTAAAAGTTTATTTGAAGGTAATGACGCTACAATTGGTAGTGTAATTGCAATGGCTTGTAAGAATGATAATCTATATTCGGAAAGAAATATAAGTTTTACAGCAAGTAGTCTGATAAAAAATGGATCGGATACTTCATTAAGTATGATGGAGTTCTGTGGTCTACCTAAAGCAGAATTGGAAGCAAATACGATTGCTCAGAATACCGCTAACTCTGTCAAAGGAAATTTAATAAAATTTAGTGGTGATACAAAAGCTGGATCTGAAGATCAAAACAATTCAACAATATTAAGTAGCGGTAGTGCATTAGCACTAACAAGTAACACTATTGTAGAAAATAAAGCATATACAACTTTTCTATATGATAAGATTGGTATAAAGACTTTGCTTTTTAATATAATTGCTTATAATTCAGGAGCATATTCTTGTCGTTATTTGTTGGGTGATGCTTCAAAAGAAGAGAATGTGGGAATTGGTGCTATCTATAATGCATTTTCATTATTAAATAATGGCAAATGTGATTTACCCGCAGAGGTATATAAAGATAATACAACAAACATTGATTTAACCAATGTTCCTATGGATACTGTATTAAGTTCAATGGCCCCAGCATCTCAATATACTGCTTTTTTACCAATGTATTATCCAAAAAGAATAACACAAGCAGGAGTCGATAAGCAGGATTTAGTGAATGTAAGTGGTGAAGGTACAACTGGTTGTAGTGAATATGACCAAAGAGGATTAGCTCGTCTTGCTGATGGAGTATTATTTTATCAGCCGGAAGCAAAAAATACATGTGATATTGGTTCTGTAGAATTGATGAAATTAACTGCAGGTGATATTGACAGTATTACTAATCGATCATTGAGTCAATTAATAAGTAATTATAAGGTTCAGAATGATTTTTTTGATAATCTAGTTAAAAACCCAAATGATCCAGAATATCTTACCTACTATAAATACCGATTAGAACCATATAAAAAATTGGTTGAATATTATGATAAAAAAGAAAATTTAAAATATCGGGCTATTTATATTGACTTACAATCATTTCAACTTCCATTACCACACGAAGATGATAGTCATCATTTAGATTTTTTCAGCCCAGAATTATATGATATTAAAGTTGATACGGTTGGGGTTGGTTCAGTTGTTAATGGTCAACTAAATTCTCGTGAAGATAGCAATTTAGTATGTACTTGGGTCCCTGAGATTCAACAAATTGTTGTATATAGAAAAGATGATACGATTACACAAGATGGTGAACAAGCTTTGTGTAGTTATACCATCACATATAAAAATGATCATACAATACAAACAAAAGGTTTAATTAAGGCCTCATTTACAAATCAAGCACCTGAAGCTAAAGATACATCTGTGACATTAAAGTATCAGCAAAAAGAAATCGCAAAATTGAATCTTTTAGAACTAGCTAACGATGCAGGTGATACAGGCCCAGGTGGTAAAGGTCCTGAAACAAAACCTAATAAGTCAGACTTTTGGATAAATGAAGATGGGTTAGAATTACCGATAAGATTATCGAATGTCCCAACAAAAAATCTAATAGTTACTGCTGATCGTAAAGGTAAATGTCCTCCGCCTGATCAAAAAGAAACGTGTTATGGTGGAAATATTTATATTCAAGAAGTAAATACTTTTAATCCATTTAATTATTCGTTTAATTATCAAGTTTATGATAATGATGAAACACCAAAACTTTCAAATTTAGCAACTGTAAACGTGATTAGTACAGCAACTACCTCGGATGATTCTCGACCTGCGAAAAGCGGCGGAGGAAGTATGGGTATCTTCTCTGCATTAGGTTTGTTGGGTTTACTAGCATATCGTCGTTATAAAAAATAAGATTGAATAAAAAAGAGCGCTTTTAAAGCGCTCTTTTTTATATGTTCAAATTATAAATTAAATGTATACAACTAAAGAGTAATATTTAAAAGTAATTAGTGTTCAGAATATTTGCTTAAATATTCTTCACGGATGTTCACTTTATCTTCGGCACTGGCATTTTGCATACGTTTACGCAAAGTGTTCCGTTCCTGAGTTCCCAGTTTTTGCCAAACATTACGCATTTTTTGTTTTTCATCTTCTGGAAGCTGAGTAAACCATTCCATTCTTTGTTGAAGCTGAGAGCCCTGATCAGTTGGAATTTCTTTTAAACTTTGATAACGTTGAATAAGAACACGTTGTTCTTCTGGAGATAAATCATCCCAAGCTTCTTCTGTAGTTGGTTTATTTGATTTTGAGAACACCCAAAAACGCTCAGAACCAGCAAAACTTGTTTGAAGTAAGCTGAGTGTACACACAACAATTGCTATTTTCTTAGCTGCCATGTGGAACTTTATCCTCACCAAGTACCATCAACATTTCCATATCTTCAACCATTTGCGGTGAAAGTTTTGGATTTACAACGACCTGACTTTGTGGCTTATCGTTCAGTTGTAGAGAGCTTGGTAATACAACGATACCAGTGAGAGCTGCTGCTAAAGCAAAGCCTCCCATTTTCCACAGACTATAATAAGAGGTTGGTTTCTTTTGAACAGTATCTAGAACATGGTTCATCACTAACATTTTTTTGTGATGTTGCTCTTTTGCTAGTTGATCGAGTTTGGAAGTCACTGATTTAGTGAACTCATCTTTATTCATTTGATGACCCTCCCGTATGTGGATTTAAATGCTCTAAAGCAATTCTAAGCCCTTGGATTGCACGATGATAATGGGTTTTTACACTACCTTCACTGCAATTCATAATTTGAGCGGTGGTTGCCGTATCAAAACCTTCCCAAGCTCTTAACATAAATGCTTGCTGTTGACGTACTGGTAATTGGTTGATGGCAGCCTGAATTTCATCCATTGTGACTTCTTGGTTCAGAAATTCGAATGGATTGGGGGTAGATTCATCTACCGCATCAATAATTTCCTCATCATCGTCTAAGCTAATTTTTTTGAATAATGAGAAAGGAGTTGCTCGACGTGCTTCTTTGCGCCTCCAATCCTGTAATTTGTTATTTAAAATGGTATAAAACAATGGATACCATTCTTCAATACTTTTATCTGAATACGATTTATGCAATGAAATAAAGGCTTCTTGTACCAAATCCATTGCAATGCCTTGTTGTCCCTGAGTTGCACTTTCCATCATCACAAGTGCACGACCTGTAACGTCTTGCATAAAAAAACGCAGACGTTGTTCAACAGTACTACAATCAGTACCATTTTCAGTTCGAGCCTGTTTCGGTGCTAAATCCATAGAGATGGAAAATCCTGTCATGGA
Source organism: Acinetobacter sp. NIPH 284 (assembly GCF_000369425.1). NCBI lineage: Bacteria > Pseudomonadati > Pseudomonadota > Gammaproteobacteria > Moraxellales > Moraxellaceae > Acinetobacter > Acinetobacter sp. NIPH 284. The sequence goes on along the minus strand of NZ_KB850011.1, from coordinate 845,242 downwards.
TACCCACCATTATTTCAATTCATTAATTATATAACGTTGAAAATGGTGGATGCGTTGACAACTTAAGCAATTATTTTATGAGTGTAATGGATTTTTTCATTAAAAAAATCGTATTTAAAATAATTTAACGTTTTATTGGCGCTGGCGAACCATTTCAAAAAAGCAAATTGATCCAGCGATGGCAACATTTAAAGATTCTTGCCCGCCCGGTTGAGGAATAGTAACAGCCTGAGCATGTTCTAGGGCATAGTCACTTGCACCTTGTCCCTCATTACCTAAAATCCAAACACATGCTTGCTTTAAATCTTTGCTATACAAGCTGGTTGAACGATGTGAACTCGTTACAAACACAGGAATTTGAAACTTGGGAAGAATGTCGGTTAACTGAAAATTCTCAAAACAATGTACGCTAAAATGGGCACCCATTCCTGCGCGTAATACACGTGGGGACCAAAGAGAAGCTGAACCTTGCGTACAAATTACTTGCTTAATGTTGGCTGCGGCAGCCGAACGCAATAGCGTACCAACATTTCCAGGGTCTTGCACATTTTCTAAGATTAAGGTATCAGCTTTAAAATCAATTGTTAATGATGTTTTAGGGAGATCGACAATTGCTAAACAAGGCAGAGTTGTACCTAAAGTACTTAAATCTTTATACAGTACTTCACTAATGACAAAAATATGTCCCTGGTGTAATTCAATCACCTTTTGTAATTCAGGATGATCGAGAGCTTGTTCAGTCGTAAATAATGAAAAGATTTTTTTATGTTGTTGTAGCCATGCTAAACACAGATGAGTACCTTCTAGAACAGTTTGCTGATGTTTCTTTCGAGCACTATTGAGTTCGATCAGCCCACGCAAATGTTTGATTTTTGCATTGTCTTTTGATTCTAGAAAAATAACAGCCATAATATAAAGATCCAAAAGGGCATTATAAGATGATAATAATGCCCTGAATATAAAAGTAATTAGTGGTAGCTTGTTACGCGTTCCACTTCATTTTTAGAGCCAATTATAACAGGAACACGTTGGTGTAATTCTGTTGGTTGAATATCCATAATGCGAACACGTCCTGTCGTAGAGGCACCACCAGCTTGTTCAATTAACATGCTCATTGGATTTGCTTCATACATTAAACGCAAACGACCTGCTTTTTTAGGATCTTTGAGATCATAAGGGTAGAGGAAGATGCCGCCACGGCATAAGATGCGGTGAATATCACCCACCATGCATGCAACCCAACGCATATTGAAATCTTTTTCACGGACTGATGTTTTACCCGCTAAAAGTTCGTCAATATAGCGTTTCACTGGATTTTCCCAATGACGTTGATTTGATGAGTTGATAGCGAATTCTTGTGTATCTACTGAAACTTGTACTTGATCCGTAGTAAGTAGGAAGGTTTGAGTGGTTGGATCGAAAGTAAAGAATACAACACCTGCACCTACGGTAAGCGCTAACATGGTCGAAGGACCATAAAGCACATAACCAGCCGCCACTTGCTCAGTACCCGCTTGCATAAAATCTGCAGATTGAGTGACTGCATTTTTAGCGGGAAGAATAGAGAAAATTGTGCCAACACACATGTTGATGTCGATGTTGCTTGAACCATCGAGTGGATCGAATAACACTAAATATTTGCCATTTTCTTGGGCAGGTGTGAAATCATCCAATTCTTCAGAAGCTAATCCACCTACTTGCGGATGCGCTTTTAATGCATCAATAAGATAGTCGTTAGAAATGACATCTAATTTCTTTTGAGTTTCACCTTGTACATTTTCGTTGCCAGCACTGCCTAAAATACCAGCTAAAGCGCCTTTTTGTAGTGCTTGGTCAATGGTTTGGCATGTTGCCGCGATTGTTTCAATGACTTGTGCCAATTCTGGTGTCAAATTCCCTTTTTGTTGTTCTAAATATTGGGATAATGTAAGGTTTGACATATTGAATTGCTCCGATTTAGCCGCATCAAAAATTGATAAAAAGAATGTCGCTATTCTAGATGAGATCGCTCGAAAAATAAAAATTATCTTAATTTATTTATGTTGCTTTTGTGATTACAAGCATTCTATTACATGCTATGTTGATTGCATACTAGACAGGAAGTTTGGAGAGGAACGATGTCAACCAAAAATTTTGAAGCTACCCCTACGCCAAGTGAATCGATTAGCTTAGATACGATTTCGAAAGAAAGTGTGAAAGATGCTTGGAAAGAGTATGAAGCGAAGCCTGAGTATAAAGAATTTAATAAGCACGATATGATTGAGTCGATGCAACCTCAGTCGAAGCAAAAATCTTCATCTTAATCAAAATAAAAATGCTCACATTGTGAGCATTTTTATTGCAAATCCGAACATTATTTTAATAATGGTGGCACTGCTTCATAATTAATTTCTACGCGACGATTTTCTTTCCACGCTGCTTCGTCATGACCCGGGTTTACAGGTGCTTCTTTACCGTAGCTCACGGCTTCTAACTGCTGTGGGTTGACACCATTGGTAATCAAGAAACTTTCGACCGCTTTTGCACGACGCTCACCTAAAGCCATATTGTATTCACGCGTACCACGTTCATCCGTGTGACCTGTCAATGCCACCCGAGAATTGGCATTTGCAACGAGGAACTGTGCATGTGCTTGAAGTGTTTGATAGTCATCATTTGATAGATCGCTGCTATCGTAATCAAAGTGAACAACACGTTTCGCTAAAAATGTTTTGTTCGCAGCAGTTACCCCTTTTGATGAAGCGCCAGCCAAGTTCTGTGCATTTAATGCAGCATCTTCACTTAGTCCGTCAGTGCTTACCGTGGTTGACGTATTAGGTGCTGTATTGCCTGCTGTGATTTCAGCAGCAGGTTTACGACTCGCACAACCCGTGAAAGCAATCGTCGCAGCTAAGAGTGGAACTGTTAGGTATTTAATATTCATGTGATTCTCCAATCAATCAAATTTATTTTGGTGCCCAAGCGGGTTCACGGACTTCACCTTGTTCGCTTGGTAAATTCATACGGAAACGACCATCTGTAGACATAATAGAGAGTAAGCCGCGGTTACCTTCACGTGTTGCATAAACAACCATCTGCCCATTCGGAGAGAAACTTGGTGACTCATCCAGACTGGTTGGTGTCAATATATTAGTGATCCCTGTATTAATATCTTGTAATGCGACTTTGTAATTACTGCCACTTGGTCGATGAACTAAAGCAATTTTTTTACCGTCAGCACTTAACGTGCCGCGTGCATTAAATGCACCTTTGAAGGTAAGGCGTTTAACTGAACTATCATCAAAACTGTAGCGATAAATTTGAGGAGAACCGCCACGATCTGAGGTGAAAATAAATGATTTTCCATCAGGTGCATAACGTGCTTCGGTATCAATCGCTGAGTCATTGGTCATACGCTGTAGTTGGCGCGTATTTAAATTCATCTGATAAATTTCAGGATTACCATGCATAGATGCTGTGAACAACATAGATTGCCCATCGGGCGAGAAGCTTGGTGCACCATTTAAGCCTTTGAAGCTCGCTAAAACCTCACGTTGACCCGTTGCTAAATCCTGAATGTAAATTGCAGGACGTTTAGTTTCGAAAGAGACATAAGCAATTTTTTTAGCGTCAGGTGCCCATGTTGGAGAAAGGATTGGATCTCGTGATGACAGTACCGTTTTAGGTTGTTCGCCATCCGTATCAGCAATTTGTAATGTATAGCGTTGAGCAGGGGTTTCTGGATTGCGTAATACATAGGCAATACGACCGCTAAAATCACCCGCAATACCAGTCAGTGCTTGATATATCGCATCACTGATCATATGCCCAGCTTGACGAACACGAGAGCTTGGTACAGTCAGCACTTCATTTAATAAGTATTGTTGTTTTTGTACATCATAGAGTTGGTAATGGATTTCAAATGTATTCGCATCGATGGTTTTAATTTGACCAACCACCACATATGGCACACCAGCATTTTGCCAATCACCAGCTTGGATTTGGTTGATGCTTGCAGTTGCAGGTAAGTTTTGCGATGCACTTGTAAATCGACCTGAACGATTTAAATCATTTTCAATGATTGGATAAATCGCACTGTCATTTGTAAAAGGGATAATTGCAATTTTTGGCGCTTGTTCGGGTGCTTTTGCAATTTCAAGGTGAAGTTGTGCAAAAGTTGCTGTTGGAACAATTGCGCTAATAGCAGTCAAAACTGCTAAGGAGATGAGGTGTTTACGAGTCTTGTCCATAGTTACAATTACTTATGTTCGTATTTTTGTGGCTGTTGATTATTTAACATAGTTACAGGCTTTGTTCTATTAAAAGCATGTAACGTTAACTATTCATTACTGTTTTGCAGTAAAGCTAGAAGTAAAGCTTCTTGCTTCACGGCGTGCATCAGGGTCATCTGGCATAGGGTAAGGAGCAGCGGCTCGAACAGCGGCTTCTACACTTGCTTTTACATCGGGATCACTAGAATTTACAATCACAGATAAAACAGCACCACTATCACTAAGTGTTACACGGGCTGTTGCTTTTTGTCCTGTTGAACCAGAAGGGACATTCCAAGCTCTTTCAATTTTATTTGTGAAATCACGTTTGGCAGTCGAAGCAATTTTTTTCGAATCTGCCTTTTTCTGAGCTGCCTCTTGCTCTGCCTTTTTAGCAGCAGCGGCTTTTGCATCTGCTTCGGCTCTTTCGGCATCTGCTTTATCTTTTGCAGCTTTATCAGCAGCGGCTTTGTCTTTTGCAGCTTTATCAGCGGCAGCTTTGTCTTTTGATGCTTTGTCAGCAGCGGCTTTGTCTTTCGCAGCTTTATCGGCAGCAGCTTTGTCTTTTGCAGCTTTATCGGCAGTGGCTTTGTCTTTTGCAGCTTTATCAGCAGCGGCCTTGTCTTTCGCAGCTTTATCGGCAGCGGCTTTGTCTTTAGCTGCTTTATCAGCAGCGGCCTTGTCTTTTGCAGCTTTATCAGCAGCGGCTTTGTCTTTAGCAGCTTTATCAGCAGCGGCTTTGTCTTTAGCAGCTTTATC
>NZ_KB850011.1:755733-840223 GCF_000369425.1 Acinetobacter sp. NIPH 284 | reverse complement strand
AGCTTTATCGGCAGCGGCTTTGTCTTTAGCAGCTTTATCAGCAGCGGCTTTGTCTTTAGCAGCTTTATCAGCAGTAGCTTTGTCTTTTGCAGCTTTATCAGCAGCGGCTTTGTCTTTAGCAGCTTTATCAGCAGCGGCTTTGTCTTTAGCAGCTTTATCGGCAGCGGCCTTGTCTTTTGCAGCTTTATCGGCAGCGGCTTTGTCTTTTGCAGCTTTATCAGCAGTAGCTTGTTCTGTTTGACGTTTTACTTCTTCATCTGCACGTTGTTTTTCGGCAATTTTGCGTTGTTCTTCTGCTTGTTTTGCTTGGGCTGCTTCTTTTGCTTTTTGTTTTGCATCAGCGAGTTGCTGTGCAGTAGGCGTTGGTGGAGTGACAGGAACATTTTCAGGTTGAGTATTATCTACAACAGGGCTTAATATTTCTTCCGCTTGATTTTCAGCAGTCGTTTCCTGTTCTACAGGTTTTGCCATCGGTGGTGGTAAATCTTCTGGCTTGATGAGAACAGTCGTCAGTTTTTTCGGTTGCTCAGGCGGTTTACTTAGACCTAAGAAAAGCAAGCCAACAATCGCAATTGCATGTACCCCAAGGGTAAAACCTAGCGCAATTGCATTTTGTTTAAAAGGTGGCTCTTGAAATTTTTTCATAACTTACTTTAATGGCTCTGTCAGTAAACCAACTTGAGTTAAACCGGTTTCTTGTAAACTAGCCATGAGTGATACAACCTCACCATAGGGGCGAGATTTATCACCATTTACTAATACGGTGAGTTGTTTATTTTCTTGTTCCGCTTGCTTTTGAGCATCACTCAAAATAGCTTCAAGCTGCTCAAGTGAAAGAGGTTCACTATCTTTATGATCTTGGTATTGCAAATAAATATTGCCATCTTTGCCAATCGTTACCATTGCAGGCATGTCTTTCGATTCGATAGGATTATTATTCGCTTGGGGCAAATCAACTTTGATGCCGTTGGTAATCATAGGTGCAGTGACCATAAAAATGACTAAAAGTACCAACATAACGTCAATATAGGGTACAACGTTCATATCACTTTTCAGTGGTTTTTTAATGCGTTCAAAACGCCCAGATCGTTGAATTGCCATTATGCATCTTCCTGTGTCGATCCAATCGCTTGACGCTGTAAAAGAGCGACCATTTCTTCTGCGAATAACGCACGATCTGAGTAAATAGATTCACCTTTCGCTGTGAAGTGGTTAAAAGCCAGCACAGCAGGAATTGCTGCAAATAAACCGATTGCCGTTGCAATAAGTGCTTCAGCAATACCCGGTGCTACGGTTGCCAAAGTAACTTGATCAACGGCAGCAAGGCCAATAAAGGCATTCATAATGCCCCAAACCGTACCGAATAAGCCGATATAAGGCGCAACAGAACCAATACTCGCAAGCGCTCCTAAACCTTGTTCTAAACCGCCTTGATCACGACTTAGACCGACACGAAGAATACGTTCAGTACCTTCAATGGTTTGATTGGTATCTGCTTTGCGTTTTTGTAGTTTAAAAAACTCACCTAAACCTTGATAAAAAATATCTTCTAGGCCACTACGTTTCGAGTTTAACTGAGCATTATTGTAGAGCGTGTTTAATTCGGCACCTGACCAGAACATTTTTTGAAAATGCTCATCATCTTGAGCTGCTTTTTTAAAACCCATATGTAATTTGGCAATTAAGTACCAGCTGAAAATTGACGCTAGTAATAAGATCAACATGACCAATTGCACGACTGGGCTGGCTTGTAAAATCAGGTCAGAAATATGTAGAGAAGATTCTAAATTAGTTGCCATAAGTTGAGTGCCGAAAGTTTATTTTTAGTCCTGTGCTAATTCTTTTTGAATCAGATCACGTATTTCTTCAGGAAGTCTACGTGGCATTAACTCTTTGTTTAAACATGCCAACGTAACCTCACCTGAAGCAAGCAAGATTTCACCACGATAAATATTTTGTTGCAACACAAAAGACGCGGCTTTACACGAAATAACACGTGCTGTAACGGTAATTAAATCGTCCATTAATATAGGGCGTACATATTTCACCTGAATTTGATGTACAACGAAGTTGTAGTCTTGTTGATGCCAGTAGTGATCGATGCCTGCTGCACGTAACCATTCAGTGCGTGTGCGTTCCATAAAACGAATGTGATTGGCATGGTAAACGATACCACCTGCATCTGTATCTTCAATATATACACGAATATTAAATTCAAAATGATTAGCCATATCCTTAACCTATTTCTGCATACTGCGAGCAATTGAGGGAATGATATTGCGTCAATGATAGGATGGGAATAGTAATAAATAACATATTGCTAGATCATTGAAAAATTAAGCCCTAATGATTAGGGCTTAAAGTGGAAGGTGAACAACAATTATTACAACTCGTTCCAATCAACTGTTTTTGGATAACCTTGTACAAGTTTTGCATTGGCATAAGCACTCACTAATGCTTGACCACCAATTGTTTGAGTAATTGATATGGTATTTTGTTGATTATAGAGATCAACGATTTCAACTTTTGCAGCACTTGGCTTTAAAGCATAAAAATCACTTTCTGTTGAAAATTTAAAATTAGAGTTAAAGTTTACAGAGAAAACCTTACCTCTAATTTCGCCACTTAATTGTCCTTTCGCTATATCTTCTATGTTGCCAGTAGATGCATTGAAATTTGAAGTGAGTGCATAATTGTTTAGAGTATATTGATAAATACTGTTGTTATTTGTTTTATCTATGAACTTGTAAGTGGCTTGATTAGATTCAAATAAGCTTTGAGTTAAGTTGTCACTAATAATTGTATATGTATATTTTAATTTACCATTGACTGAAATTGATTCATCGGCCGTGTCAATATTCATATTTGTCAAGGTAAGCTCACTTTTGGTTGAGGTACCTGATTTTGCAGTATTAGACTGGATATTACCTGAAACCGAGATCGTCGTTCCTGTATTATCAGCCATGAGCTTACAGTTATTGAGCGTTACGCTATTGTCTGTATTCACTGTTGCTGTACCAGATATGCAGGGTAACTTAGAGTCAATCGCAGTGGCTCGCGCATAAGCTCCATCAGCAAGTACTGCAATATTAAGTAGTAAATTTTCAGATTGATTGGAAAGATTTACCACAGGTTCATTAATGATGTCGATAGTTTCTGATTTATTATAATCTAGTTTTTCTTTACTATCATTTTTTGTTTGGTTATTTGTACTGTCGCTGCTTCCACCACCGCATGCTGTTAATGATAATGCCCCAGAGCATAAAACAGAAGCCAATATTTTATTCGTCATTTTCTTACCTTAATGTATTAGATTTTATGTAGTTAAAATGAAAGTTTATTTCTTTTAACTACGTAATTATAGCAAGAAAACATGTATTTTATATTAAGATGCGAAATTTTATATTATGTTACTTTTCCATAAAAGCGCATTTTATAATGTCTTTATTCAGGTGGTGTCATACCAAACTGTAAATAAGCCATATTTGTTGCAATACGACCACGTGCAGTACGCATGACATAACCTTGTTGGATTAAATAAGGTTCGATTACATCTTCAAGTGTTCCGCTATCTTCAGCCATCGCGGCTGCTAAAGCTTCAACACCTGTTGGACGACCTTCAAAACGCTCAAGTAACATACTGAGATAACGACGGTCTAAAGTATCTAAACCATCTTTATCTACATTAAGCATGTCTAAAGCACGTTGTGCCATCTCTTGAGTCACTTCACCCGTGCCTTTCACTTGCGCATAATCTCGAACACGACGTAATAAACGATTGGCAATACGTGGCGTACCACGTGCACGTCTAGCGATTTCAGTTGAACCTTCTTTGGTAATCGGAACATCCATCAAGTTTGCCGAACGAGTGACAATATAGGTTAAGTCCTCAACAGAATAGAATTCTAAACGTTGAACAATCCCAAAGCGGTCACGTAAAGGCGAGGTGAGTAGCCCCGCACGCGTTGTTGCTGCAACTAAAGTGAAAGGTGGTAAATCTAATTTAATTGAGCGGGCAGCAGGACCTTCACCAATCATAATATCTAATTGGTAATCTTCCATTGCCGGATAAAGAATCTCTTCAATAACAGGGGATAGACGATGGATTTCGTCAATAAAAAGGACATCGCCTTCTTCCAAATTGGTCAGCATCGCCGCTAAATCTCCAGCTCGTTCCAATACAGGACCAGAGGTGGATTTTAAATTACCGCCCATTTCGCGTGCGATAATATTCGCCAATGTGGTTTTACCTAAACCCGGTGGACCAAAAATCAAGGTGTGGTCGAGTGCTTCACCACGACCTCGTGCAGCACCAATAAAGATTTCCATTTGCTCACGTACCACTGGCTGACCAATATAGTCTTCAAGAGAGGTTGGGCGAATCGCACGATCAAAATGATCTTCTGGTTTTTCAGAACCACTGATTAAACGGTCTTGCATAATGAGTTCGGTCTATCTTTATTTATTCAATGACTTAAGTGCAGCTCGGATAATATCACTGGCTTCGGTAAAATCTGCTTTAACGGCTTGAATCAATTTTTGTGCTTCAAGTGGTTTGTAGCCCAGTGATTGTAAAGCGGCTTCAGCTTCGGCAACAGCAGAATTTCCAGTGAACTGTATTTGAGCGGATGCTGTATTATTTGAAACGGTCGTGCTTGAAAATGCTTTAAAACGATCACGTAGTTCAATCATTAAACGTTCAGCTGTTTTCGTACCAACTCCTGGGACTTTGACCAGTGTTTTTACATCAGCATGTTCGACTGTATGGATGAGCATGTCCACGCTCAAAGTCGAAAGAATACCGAGCGCCATTTTAGGACCGACACCATTGACCTTGAGTAAAGTACGAAAAATAATTTTCTCTTGTGCATCACTAAAACCATACAGTTGCTGTGCATCTTCTCGAACCACCAAATGTGTCCATAAAGTGACTTTCTGTCCTTTTTGTAATTGGCAAAATGTCGAAAGTGGTGTGTCAATTTCATAGCCTACACCATTTACATTCAGCAATACGGTTGGGGCTTCTAAGGCAAACACTTCGCCAATTAAACATCCGATCATAAAACTTGTTTCACTGTTGTTTTGAAAATTCAAATTAAAAGATAAAGTTCTCTGTTTTAAAAGAACCCAACTTTATTGCCTTGCAACTCTTGCGCCAAGCTATAAGCCTGATGATCCGAGAACTTACTAATAATATCGAGAACTTGCATAATATTATTATAGTGGTTGTTTTGCAGATTTACGCCTGAATGTTGCAAAATCGACATCAAACGTTGCTCTTTAAAGCTTAAGGTCTTATGTGGCATGGTTAATGGAATAAATGCATCCAAAATCGTTTGTAGGCTTTGATGTGCAATAATTTCTAAACCAGATTTTTGAGGATGTTCAAAAATTCGATCTCTAGCAAGATTTTTCGCTGTTTGAATGCCTATTTCAATATCGGGTGAGCAATATTGTAAAAGACCGCCTTTAAGCTGACCCGTTAAAATTTCATAATGATGTTTAGCAAAAGCAGTAGTGACTTCATCGACAAGACGTTTCATCACACGCCCACGCAAAGCTGCGATTTTTTGCTGCCATGTGGTATGGGGTAAGTGCAACTCTTCAGGACGACCAAAGTCGGCAATCAAATTCAGAAAAATGGGTTCAACCTCATCGTAACTCAGCATATTGAGAATAATGCCATCCTCTAAATCAATGAGGGCATAACACATATCATCCGCAGCTTCTAATAAATAAGTGAGCGGATGACGACAATAATGATATTCACCGAGTTGAATTAAGCCGAGCTGTTCAGCCAATTGTTTTAAGATTTCTTTTTCAGATTGATAGCAACCAAATTTTGCTCTTTGATGCGATGGCATATCGCCTTGTTCTTCAATGGTTTTAGATAACCATGGATATTTTAAATAAGCTCCGAGTGTGGCACAGGTCAAACGCATGCCACCATCATCAGGATGATAATCAATACGACTAAGTAGACGAAGTCCTTGTGCATTGCCTTCAAACTGACGTACATCTGCTGCTTCTTCGGGTGTTAATTGGCTGAGAAAGTCACGATGCGATGCATCATCAAACCATTCCCGAATCGCATATTCACCTGCATGTCCAAAGGGGGGATTACCAATGTCATGTGCAAGGCAAGCTGCCTGAATAATTGCACCAACATCTGCTGGTGAAATCCACATCGGTAATTCATCTTTGATTTTTTCTGCGGCTAACATGCCAAGTGAACGACCAATACAAGAGACTTCAAGCGAATGAGTTAATCGTGTATGAATTCCATCATGTTGAGTGAGTGGATGAACCTGTGTTTTTCTATTCAGTTGGCGAAAGCTTTGAGAAAATATAATTCTGTCATAATCTTTGTGGAAGGGGCTTCGAGCCAATTCGGTACTGCTTTTTTTACTGCCTAAACGAATTGCAGACAGCAATTCCAACCAACGCATTTGTTCCATTCATCATTATTCACTATGAGTTCATTTTCATCATGCCAAAAAAAAGATTAAAGCACTAGTGCAGGGCGACACAAGTTGTCTTAGATAAGTATGTTGTCGTTTATAGTTTTGTATTCAATCATAATTTAAGGCATTTGTTGGTTCGCATATGTTGCTTGTATAAGGTGTTGATGGTGGCGTAAAAGAGTCATTTACAGGCAATGATCAATTCTTTTTTCAGTTTGGTATTTCTACAAAAGAAGAATTGTAAACAAGAAATATGATTTATACAGCAGGCTAAACGAATTGTTACGAATATACTAAACCCATAAAGCGATAAGAAATTAAGTGATTTGGGATAGAAAACTCTGATTTTTAAGATGGATGGCTAGCTGAAAGAAGGCTTTCACAGTAGAATATGCGCTCTCTCATAAGTCACATTGCGGTAGGTTCGTTAGACCCACCCGTGGAGCCAAAGTCAACATGTTTATCGTGGCCGGTGCATCAGCACATTCTTCTTTTAAGAAAGCTCAACTCTTAAACCGTTTAGCGTCAATGAGTTATGTTCAATCTTTTGACAGCCAGTGGGTTTATTTGTTTGATCAAGCGCTCAACGAGCAGCAACATCAATCGGCATTACAACTTTTAAACGATGGTCAATCTTTCGAACTTCGCCAAGCTGCAAGTGATGAAATCCAGATTTTAGTCACACCACGTGTGGGGACAATCTCGCCATGGTCATCTAAAGCAACGGATATTTTCCAAAACTGTAATACACCAGTACACCGTCTAGAACGTGGTCTTTTATTCACGTTAAAAGGTGTCACTGAAATTACGAATGAAGTTAAACAAGTGCTTCATGACCGTATGACGGAAACAGTTTTTGCTCAAATTGAAGATGCAAAAGCTTTATTCTCAGAAACTGCGCCGAAGCCACTCAACTCAATTGATATCTTGGGTCAAGGTAAAGAAGCATTAGTTAAAGCGAATAATGAGTTTGGCTTTGCTTTATCTGAGCAAGAAATTGATTACTTAACCGAAGCATTTACTAAGCTGGGTCGTAATCCAAATGACATCGAGTTAATGATGTTTGCTCAGGCTAACTCTGAACACTGTCGTCATAAAATCTTTGGTTCTGAATGGACAATTGATGGTGAAAAACAACCATTATCATTGTTCCAAATGATTAAGAATACTTATAAAGAATCTCCAACAGATGTATTGTCGGCGTATAAAGACAATGCCTCTGTGATCGTGGGTTATGACACGATGCGTTTTTATCCAAAAGCGGATGAAAATGGTCACTTTGTTTATAAATATAAGAGCCAAGCCGCTCATATTCTAATGAAGGTTGAAACGCATAACCACCCAACAGCAATTTCTCCATTTGCTGGTGCTGCAACTGGCTCAGGTGGCGAAATCCGTGATGAAGGTGCAACAGGTCGTGGTGGTAAACCAAAAGCAGGTTTAACAGGCTTTACGGTTTCTAACTTGAATATCCCTGGTTTCGAACAGCCTTGGGAAGAAAACTACGGTAAACCTTCACGTATGGCATCGCCATTACAAATCATGATTGAAGGTCCATTGGGTGGTGCGGCGTTTAACAACGAGTTTGGTCGTCCTGCATTGAATGGTTATTTTCGTACCTTCGAACAGAATGTGAATGGTGAAGTTAAAGGCTTCCATAAACCAATTATGATCGCTGGTGGTTACGGTAACATTCGTCCTGACCACGTTGAAAAAGATGCGATTCAACCAGGTGACTTACTCATTGTATTGGGTGGTCCTGCCATGTTAATCGGTCTTGGTGGTGGTGCTGCATCATCTGTAGACAGCGGTACTATGGGTGAGAGCTTAGACTTTGCTTCAGTACAACGTGAAAACCCAGAAATGGAACGCCGTTGCCAAGAAGTCATTGATACATGCTGGCGCTTAGAAGACTTTAACCCAATCGTGTCTGTACACGACGTGGGTGCGGGTGGTCTATCAAATGCGATGCCTGAACTAGTGAATGATCACGAGTTAGGTGCTGTATTGAACCTGCGTAAGATTCCATCTTTAGAGCCAGGCATGAGCCCGATGGAAATCTGGTCAAATGAAGCGCAAGAACGTTATGTGTTAGCGATTCGTCCAGAATCTTTAGAACAGTTTGAAGAAATTTGTGCACGTGAGCGTTGTCCGTTTGCAGTACTTGGTGAAGCGACTGAAGCACGTCATTTGACTGTTGAAGATCCATTATTTGAAAACAATGCAGTCGATATCCCAATGCAAGTCATGTTGGGTGGTACGCCACGTATGCAACGTTCGTATGAAACGATTGAACGTAAAGGTAACGACTTTGATGCATCAAAAGTTGATTTGAAAGATGCGATTTTCCGCGTATTGAAGAATCCAACAGTTGCGTCTAAATCATTCCTGATCACCATTGGTGACCGCTCGATTACAGGTATGGTTGCACGTGATCAAATGGTTGGCCGTTGGCAGGTGCCTGTCGCAGATGCAGCGGTAACGACAACAAGCTTGCAAGGCTTCACGGGTGAAGCAATGGCAATGGGTGAGCGTCCACCAGTTGCTTTGTTAAATCCAGCCGCATCAGCGCGTTTAGCGGTTGCGGAAGCAATTACCAATATTGCGTGTGCCAACATCGAACAAATCAGCGATATCAAACTTTCTGCAAACTGGATGGCTGCTGCTGGTCAAAAAGGTGAAGACCAAGCTTTGTTTGAAGGTGTGAAAGCGATTGGTATGGAAATGTGTCCTGCATTGGGTATCGCTATTCCTGTCGGTAAAGACTCACTTTCAATGCGTACCACTTGGAATGATGGTGAAGATAAAGCCGTAACTTCTCCAATGACAGGCGTAATCACTGCGTTTGCACCTGTTTTAGATGTACGTAAAACATTAACACCTGAACTGAAGAACTTAGCAGACTCAGTACTTGTACGTATTGATTTATCTAAAGGTCAATTCCGTTTAGGTGGTTCGATCCTTGCGCAAGTCTATAAAGCAATCGGCTCTGTTACCCCTGATGTTGATAGTTTTGATGACTTCAAAGCATTCTTTGCCTTGATTCAAGACTGGAACAATCGTGGTGTGATCAAAGCTTACCATGACATCGGTGATGGTGGTCTATTGGCAACTGTTGCTGAAATGATGTTCGCATCGCGTTTAGGTGTTGCTCTAGAAAATCAATCAACTGATAGCTTATTTGCTGAAGAAATTGGTGCAGTACTTCAAATTACGGCTGCTGATTGGGCGCAGTTAGAAGTTGAAGTTGCAGCATCTAGCTTGAAAGATACAATTGCTGTTGTTGGTCGTGTGAATACAACTGATCAATTGGTTGTAAATGGTTTAACGCTTGAGCGTGCTGAATTACAACAAGCTTGGGCTGAAGTGTCACATCAGATCCAACGTTTACGTGACAACGTTGAAACAGCTGATCAAGAATTTGCCTTAATTGCAGATAAGAACCACAAAGGTTTAATTGCACAACCAACATATGACTTAAATGAGCCAGTTGAAGCGCCGTTTATCAATACACGTCGTCCAAATATGGCAATTTTGCGTGAGCAAGGTGTAAATGGTCATGTAGAAATGGCTGCTGCTTTTGACAAAGTTGGCTTCAATACTATCGACGTACACATGAGTGATTTACTTGCAGGTCGTGTGAGCTTAAGCGACTTTGAAGGTTTAGTGGCATGTGGCGGCTTCTCATACGGTGACGTGATGGGTGCTGGTGGTGGCTGGGCGAAATCAGTATTGTTCAATGCGAAACTACGTGATCAGTTCGAACAATTCTTCCACCGTGAAAATACATTCAGCTTAGGCGTATGTAACGGCTGTCAAATGATGTCACAACTTGCTCCGCTGATTCCTGGTGCAGAGCATTGGGGACGTTTCCACCGTAACATGTCAGAAGTATTTGAAGCGCGTGCAGTGAATGTTCGCGTAGAGAAATCTGTTTCTGTGTTGCTTGAAGATATGCAAGGTTCGATTTTACCAATCGCAGTTGCGCATGGTGAAGGTCGTTTAGTTGCGACAGAACAACAACTTGCTGCTTTAAATGCAGAGAACCAAGTGATCTTGCGTTATGTAGATAGTTTGGGTAATCCAACTCAGCACTATCCATTGAACCCGAATGGTTCACCTGAAGCGATTACAGGACAAACTTCTAAAGATGGTCGTGCAACAGTAATGATGCCACACCCAGAGCGTAACTTCCGTGCTTTACAACATTCTTGGAAGCCTGAAGATTGGGCTGAAGATGGTGCTTGGTTGCGTATGTTCCGCAACGCACGTAAATTCATTGGTTAATATGAAATAAAAAATAAGCCACCGTCAGGTGGCTTATTTTATTCTTGGATTCAATATAAAATAACGATGAATGAACAAGAACAATCAAATCAAAAAGAATATGCTAAAACTGATTTATTACGTGCCTGAATCACACCTTGAATTAACCAAACTTGCTATTTTTGAAGCAGGAGCAGGTGGTATTGGTAATTATGAACATTGTGCTTGGCAAGTGAAAGGAATAGGGCAATTTAAACCTATTAAAGGTGCAAATCCATTTTTAGGGCAGTTGGATGAACTGGAACAACTTGAAGAGTGGCGTGTAGAAACTATTGTGCCTGAAGATAAAGCCAGTGTTGTGGCAAAGGTATTAAAGGCAAGCCATCCTTACGAAGAGCCTGCCTTTGAGTTTATTCAAATATTAGATATTGAATAATTATACTTTTTGAATAAATAAATCACGATCAAAACGATACTGCGGGAAGAACACACCATCTGTAGCCCGTTCACCTGCACCAATCACCATGACAGGATACTGTTGATCATTTAATTTTAAAATTTTACGAACTAAAGGCTCATCAAAGCCTTCCATCATACAACTGTCAAAACCATAGGCACGTAAAGCCAATACCAAATTTTCACATGCTAAAGCAGTGGTTTTAGTTGCCCATAATTTAGCATCGGCAGGGTTAAATGCAGTCACAGGAAGTTGTTTATCAAGTGTACGGGCTACTTTAAATGCAACTTTTTTGAAGTTACCTAATGCATTGAAATAACCTGTTTTGTAGTTGTAGGGGATAAAACGGTAATATTTTTGTACCATTGCAGGGGCTTCAGGAAATGGAAATTCGCTAATATTTCGTTTTGCCATTTCATCAACACGATCTGTACGCGCCACGCATACGATCAATTCTGATGCAGTTTTAGCAGCAAGCTGTCCTAAGCATGCTTTAACCAGTTGCTTTTTCTTACTTGGATTTTGCACCACATAGAATGTCCACGGCTGTAAGTTTGATGAGTTGGGTGCAAGCAGTGCCAAATCTAAACATTCATCTAAAATCTCACTTGGAATCGGTTTATCCGTGAACTTACGTACTGAACGACGGCTTTCAATGACTTTACGGAAATTGGCAACATCAATATCTTGAGTGGCAGGTTCGTAGTAGCGTTTTTTGTCGGTTTGATTTTGTTCAGACATGAGAATAAATGTTCCTATAAGATTGTTGTTCATATTGGGACGTTAAATAAAAAAACCACCGAGTTTTGACTAAGTGGTTTATATAAAAACAGTGTAATGTATTAATTGAACTGTGAGAAGTCAGGCTTACGTTTTTGCATAAATGCTTGTACAGCTTCCATCATTTCAGGTGAACGGACACGCTGCATAAAGATTTCAGCTTCTTCATCGACGCAAGCAATAATTTCAGCTAGGTCTTTTTTCATTAGCGCTTTACTTTGTTTTAGAGACGCTAAAGGTAATGCTGCTAAATGTTGAGCTGTTTGTTGTGCGGTTGCATAAACATCCTCAACGACATCATTCACGAGATTTGCTTTTACTGCTGTTGCAGCATCAAATTTCTTCGCTGTGAATAATAATTCAGCCGCTTTCTGATAGCCTGCTTGTTTGACCAATAAACGGCTCGCAGCACCTTCAGGAGAAAGGCCTAGGCTGACGAATGGAATTTGGAATAGGGCAGTATTGTCTGCAAATACGATATCAGCATGTAATAAGATCGTTACACCGATCCCGATTGCTACGCCTTTCACTCCAATAATCAGTGGTTTAGAAAAACGAGCCGCAGCTTTTAATAACACAAATGGTGGTTGATCGCCTGCTTTGCCTTCATACGGCTTTTGCACAAAGGCCATGAAATCTTTCATGTCATTACCCGCAGTAAAATCTTGTTCTGCACCACGGAAAATAACAACACGTACATCTTTATTTGTATCAGCTTCATCTAATGCTTTTGCAATCCATAGATAAAGTTCGCCGTAAAGTGCATTCTTTGCTTCTGAACGGTTAATGGCTAAGGTGAGTACGCCATCTTCTAAATTTGCTTGCAAATGTTGATGAGGTTGTTGAATACAGCTAAGTGTCATCGTACTATCCTTGCTTTAATCCAGATTGATTTTTTAAGTGTCCTCATTATGTCGCATATTTACCTAAATGGCGCAACTGATGAGTTCACAAAAAGTGAAATTACGCCTATGTACACATTTGACTATCTCGTTTTTATTGGACGCTTTCAGCCTTTTCATTTAGCGCATCTACAAACCATTGAAATTGCATTACAACAAAGTCAGAACGTGATCTTGGCATTGGGTTCAGCGCAATCAGAACGGAATATCAAAAACCCATTTTTAGCCCATGAACGTGAGCAAATGATTCTGTCTAATTTTTCAGAAGATGAGCAGAAACGGATTCATTTCGTGCATGTGGTTGATGTGTATAACGATGAAAAATGGGTCAAACAAGTCAAAACATTGGTCAATCAAGTGGTTCAGCCAAATGCAAAAGTAGGTTTGATTGGTCACTTCAAAGATGAATCTTCGTATTATTTAGCTTTATTTCCAGAATGGCAGATGGTTGAGTTGGATAGTTTAAAAGATTCTATTTCAGCCACGCCTATGCGAGAAGCCTATTATCGGGGAGAGATTCAAACTGAATTTTTCCCTAAAGGCACGATTGAATTTCTGACTGAATTTAAAAATACAAAAGTCTATGTGGAATTGCAGCATAAATATCTTGCGGGTGATAAAAGTAATTTGGATGAATGTTTTTAAGATTTTAGTTCTTTAAGCAGAAAATCGATGAAAACACGAATATGGAAAGATTCGTGTGTTTTTGATGGATAAACTAGGTTCTGTTGAGATTTGCTGTATAAAAAATAGCGAGTAAGTAAAATTTAATCGTCAAACCAAATTCACTACTCGCTATGCCTCGTACAATGCCGAATGATCAACACTGGTCAAAGTTTGAATCTTGCGGAGCGATGCTCCTCATGCGTAATGAAGTGCCTTGCAATGCTTTTAAATCTTCCAATACTTGTTCAGCATGACCAGCAGCTTTAACTTTGCGATAGCTTTTCACTAACTGTTTGTTGTGAAAAATAAAAGTTGAACGCTCAATGCCCATGACTTGTTTGCCATACATATTTTTTTCTTTGATGACATCAAAATGTTTGCATAACACTTCTTCTTTATCACTAATTAAATCAATTGTGAGCGCTTGTTTTTCCGTGAAATTTTGATGTGCTTTAACAGAATCTCTAGAGACTCCAAAAATTTGACAATTTAATCCTTCAAATTGATCTTTTAAACACGAAAATCCAATAGCTTGAGTCGTACAACCTGGGGTTGAATCTTTGGGGTAGAAATAAATGACAAGCCATTCGCTGCCTAACTCAGCAAGATTGACTTCACCTTGTGTAGTTGAAAAAGTATGATTCGGTAATTCAATATTCTCAGACATTTTTATTCCTTCTATAAAGCTAAGCGTGATCTAGTTCAAGTGGTAAAAAAGCATATTCTTCATGATAAACAATTTCACCGTGACGTATAGGAATTGCTTTGTTAAAACCTTGTCCTGTCAATCACAATGGTATGGAATTTTCCATCCTCTTTAACATAAAGGAAAGTTTAACAGAGCCTACAAAAAAGCCTGCATTTATGCAGGCTTTAATCTGAATAATACAAGCTTACTTTTTAGGAGCTTGTTGCTGAGCAGCTTTCATTGCTTCTTCAGTTAACTTTTCAAGCTTAGACACCAGTGGTGCACCTAGGCAAGCTTGTAATTCTTTATTTTGTTGCTGTACAAATGCTAAAGAACTTGGGCTTTTCTTCGCATTGATTGCGCTTTGAATTTCCCATTTTTGAGCTTCAGTTACTTTCCCTTGAGCATCAATTTGGCAACCACAAAATTTACTCACTTCCGCAGCTGATAACTTACCACCTTTAGTGGTTTGTTCCTTACAGACGTTAATCAATGCAGATTTTACATTGGTACTTTTATATGCTGCTTGTAATGGATTATCAGCTGCGTGAATTGCCATTGCAAATAAAGCAGTCGCTGACATCATTGTAGAAAGAATAAGATTTGATTTTAAAAACTTCATATATTGTACCTAATTATAACCCTATATCGTCTATTCGGTATAGCGTGTAGGGTCCGCAATACCTGCTTCGATAAAACCTTGTTGGCGTAAACGGCAACTGTCGCATTTGCCACACGCACGTCCTTGAGCATCTGCCTGATAGCAGGATACTGTTTGGCTATAGTCTACGCCATGTTCGATACCTAAGCGTATAATATTCGCTTTGGATAAATGTAACAAAGGTGTTTCAATTTTAAGGGGTTTTCCTTCCACGCCCGCCTTTGTTGCCAAACGCGCAAGATTGGCAAAAGCGTCAATAAATTCAGGACGGCAGTCAGGATATCCTGAGTAATCAACAGCATTGACACCAATCACAATGGCTTGAGCGTCAAATACCTCAGCTGCTGCAAGAGCATAGGATAGAAAAATTGTGTTACGTGCTGGAACATAAGTTACAGGAATCCCTTCTTGTAATTGTTCAGGTACATCAATGTTATGATCTGTAAGCGCAGAGCCGCCTAAATTGCCTAAATCAATATTAATCACACGATGTTCTACACCTGCACGTTGTGCGAGTGCTTTGGCTGCATCAAGCTCAGTTGTAGAGCGCTGACCATACATAAAACTTAAAGCGATACAGTCATAGTTTGCTTGTGCCCAAGCGAGACATGTTGTCGAGTCTAAACCGCCAGACAATAATACGATGGCACGAGAACGCATATTATTTTCCATTATTCAACCTAAAATTATTCGTAGATGATTTGCCTCATTTGAGACAGTCACAAGATGATTAGCGACCAGATTCATCATTCCACAACAGCTTATGTAACTGTAATTGAAAGCGAACAGGGAGATGGTCATCTAAAATCCACTGAGCTAAATCACGTGCAAGAGCAGGCAGAGCAACAGTACCTTTTTCTACCGCGAAAGCAGGAGAGAACCATACTGTACTGACTTTATCTTGCAACTGGAAACTTCCCAGTTGTTGTTTAGACCATTCATAGTCGGCACGATTACAAATCACAAATTTAATCTGATCATGCTGTGTTAAATAGTCGAGATTGGTAAGTAAATTACGATGATCTTCATTAGACGTTGGTGTTTTTAAATCCAACACTTTGGAAACACGAGGATCAACTTTCGATACATCTAAAGCACCGCTGGTTTCAAGTGAAACTTCAAATCCAAGATCACAAAGACGTTGTAATAAAATCAGACAGTTTGGTTGTGCAAGCGGTTCGCCACCTGTCACACAGATATAAGGTGTTTTATGTTGGCTTGCTGTTTCGATAATCTCTTCAAGGGATAAACGTTCACCACCTTCAAATGAATAAGTCGTATCACAATAACTACAACGTAAAGGACAACCCGTTAAACGAATAAAAACGGTCGGTAAACCAAAAGTATTCGCTTCGCCTTGCAAAGAATAGAAGATCTCGGTAATACGTAAACCAGCCGCAGGATCAGATACAGGAATTGCAGAAGAACGTAAGGAAGCCATAAATAGTTACCACAAACAGTTGCTACATAAGCAGCAAGTACATAAAAAACAAAATCTCTACGACCATAGCTGATCGTAGAGACGAGGAGCGATGAAACTCCGAGAAACGTTATAAATTAGTCTGCACGTAATAAATCGTTCAAGCTAGTTTTTGCACGTGTTTTCGCATCTACTTTTTTCACAATAATTGCAGCATAAAGGCTGTAAGTACCACATTTCGATGGAAGGCTACCTGCAACAACGACTGAACCTGCTGGTACGCGACCATAGTGAATCTCACCTGTTTCACGATCAAAGATTTTAGTTGATTGACCAATGAATACGCCCATTGAAATCACTGAACCTTCTTCAACAATCACACCTTCAACGATTTCTGAACGAGCACCGATGAAGCAGTTGTCTTCAATAATCGTTGGATTTGCTTGTAATGGTTCGAGTACACCACCGATACCAACACCACCAGATAAATGAACGTTTTTACCGATTTGAGCACATGAACCCACAGTTGCCCAAGTATCAACCATAGTGCCTTCATCAACATATGCACCGATGTTGACATACGATGGCATCAATACGACATTTTTCGCTTGGAAGCTACCACGACGAGCAACAGCAGGTGGTACAACACGGACACCAGCAGCTTTAAATTGTTCTTCAGTCCAACCTGAATATTTTGTTGCAACCTTGTCATAAAACTGTAGATCACATGCTTCGATTGGCTGGTTGTCATTCAGTTTGAATGAAAGTAAAACAGCTTTTTTTAGCCATTGGTGAACAACCCACTCACCATCGATTTTTTCAGCGACACGAAGTGTACCATTGTCTAAACCTGTTAGCGCCTCTTCAACAGCTTGACGAATTTCAGTAGGGCAATCTGCTGCACTGTAGTTTGCACGGTCTTCAAAGGCTTGTTCAATGATTGTAGAAAGCTGAGACATGATCTTCATTCTTCCAAAAATAAATTTCCGAGATTTTACACTAATTTGATACAAGAATCTTTGAAAAAAGTCGTTACAATAAAGTGTTTTAAAATTAATCAATAAAATTGTACTAAATTCGGATTTAATTGTTTTTTATCCATTATTTTGAAATATACAATTATTTTGAATTTGTATCAAAAAATAACAAAAAGTAATCAGTTTCTGTATAAAAAGATATCAATCATTCTTTTAAGATTTTACTACAGTAACAACTATACCTTAGATAAAAGTATTTTTTGAGGAGACTTCAATGAAAGCTTTGCGCGTTATTTTAGCTGCAGGTGCATTAACAGCGATTGCAGGTTCTGCTTTAGCAGCAGATGAACAAGTTGTGAAGGAATCAGGTTCTACGTTTCCTTCATACTTAGATCCAGTTTCAGTTCGTGCTGAAGTGGGTACTACAGGTTATGGTGGTGCAATTTCTTATCGTGTTAATCCATATGTAGGTTTAAGCCTTGGTTACAATGGTGGCGATATTTCATGGTCTGATGATGTCAAAATTGATGGCACCAAATATGATCTTGATATGGAGAATAACAACACATATTTAAATGCTGAACTTTATCCATGGGGTGCGAGTCAAAATGCGTTCGCTCGTTCGCTTTATGTAGCAGCAGGTGTTGGGTATCTTGATAATGATTATGATCTTCAGAAACGTACATCAGCAGGTCGTACTTTAACAATTGACAACAATGATTATGAAGTTGTTAATCCTGGGCAAGAGGGTGGTGTACGTGGCAAAATGTCATATAAAAATAACATCGCGCCTTATGTCGGTTTAGGTTTGAATGCACCAGTGTATAAAAATATTGGTTTATTTGGTGAAGTTGGTGCTTACTACACAGGTAACCCTGACGTAAAACTTGATGCTTACAACTTAAAAGGTGTTAACGGAGCTAAGCCGATTAATCAGGCAGTTGCTGATGAGCAAGACAAAATTGCGAATAAGAGTCGCTATGAGTGGATGCCAGTGGCTAAAGTGGGTGTGAGCTTTAAGTTCTAATCCCCCAACTCTTCATAAAAACGAGCTTTGAGCTCGTTTTTTATGCTCATATTTTAGGTGAAAATAAATGGCTAATAGTAGTAAAGTCATTCATTTTGTTTGATTTATTCTTCGGGATAAGCCACTTTTTTAAGTTCTTTGATGTTTGTTTTTGGAGAACATAAAGAAATAAATTCATAACCATAGCCACGTAAAAGATGTCCTTTACGCACAGCAATCCAAGTTGTATTCACTCCAAAAACATCAGTTTTTAATTGTTCTAAGCGATAATCTTTGTCTGTGTCATAAGCGACATCATTGACAATACCCACCCCCATATTGAGTTCAACATAGGTTTTAATGACGTCGGCATCTAAGGCGGACATCACGATATCGGCATGTATATGAGCATCTTCAAATGCCTTATCGATTTTAGAGCGTCCAGTAAAGCCGCCATGATATGTAATTAATGGATATTCGGCCAAGACATCTAAACTAATTTTATCTAATTTAGTCAAAGGGTGGTCTTTAGGTGTAATGATACTATGATGCCATTCATAATAAGGTACGCTAGCTAAGTTCTCTTCCGTCGTCAAAGATTCAGTTGCGATACCAATATCTGCTTCACCTTGGAGTAGCATTTCTGCGATTTCAACAGGACTCGCTTGTTGTAAAACCAAATGTACTTTTGGGAATAATTTTTTAAACTGATTCACAATCGGTGGAAGAACATACCGTGCTTGGGTATGCGTTGTTGCAATCGTTAATGTCCCCTCATCAACTTTATTAAAATCATCTGCGAGACGTTTAATATTGTCAGCATCAACTAACATACGCTCCACAATGCTTAATAACGATTGACCTGGTTCAGTTAAACCGAGCAAGCGTTTACCTTTACGTACAAAGAGTTGTACACCTAACTCATCTTCTAAATCTTTAATGTGCTTACTGACACCAGATTGGGAGGTATAAAGTGCCGCAGAAGCTTCAGTTAAATTAAAGTTTTGGCGAACAGTTTCTCGAATAATTCTGAGTTGTTGAAAGTTCATAATAATTTTTCCACATAAAAGATGAGGAACGATCAAACTTATTTAATCGCCCTCAAGATATTATTCTAAGCAACTTGAGTCGTTTGGTCTGCAAATAAATGAAGTTGAGCTGCACTAATCCAGACGGTTTGATTCGGTCTAAATTGATGTAAATTTGCTTCTTCCACACTAAGTAAAATCTCAATGGTACGTCCACTGCGATCTTGTAACTCCGCAATCACTTTGCCCGCAATCCAGACTTCACGTATAAACGTTGCCTCAATCGTATTCGCTTGGGGACGGGTATGAATATGTAATTCATTTGGTCGTGCAAATGCAATCACTTTTCCTTGCGGTGCTTCTAATGAGGTTGGCAGTTGGATTCGATCATCACCAATGCGGATGATACCGCTAGTATGTTCGCCTTCAAAACGATTTGCTTGACCTAAGAAATCAAAAACAAAGGGTGTTGCTGGTTTTTCATAAACTTCACGAGGTGAACCAATTTGTTCAACATCACCTTTATTCATGACAATAATTTGGTCTGCGACTTCCAAAGCCTCTTCTTGGTCATGTGTAACAAAAATAGATGTGATATGTAGTTCATCATGTAAGGTTCGTAACCAACGGCGTAATTCTTTACGAACTTTGGCATCTAGTGCACCGAAAGGCTCATCGAGTAACAAAACACGTGGTTCTACTGCAAGAGCGCGTGCTAGTGCAATACGTTGACGTTGTCCACCTGAAAGTTGAGCAGGGTAACGATCAGCTAAGAATCCAAGTTGAACCAAATCTAATAAGCGCGTGACACGTTTTTTAATTTCGGCTTCTGATGGGCGTGTGGCGCGTGGGCGAACACGTAGGCCAAAGGCAATATTGTCAAACACAGTCATGTGGCGGAACAGGGCATAATGCTGGAACACAAAGCCGACTTGACGTTCACGAACATGGATATTGGTCGCATCTTCGCCTTCAAGTAAAACTTGACCATGATCAGCAGATTCTAAACCCGCGATGATGCGTAATAATGTTGTTTTTCCACAGCCTGAAGGACCAAGCAAAGCGACTAATTCACCTTCAGGAAAGTCTAAAGAGATATTTTTGAGTGCATGGAATGCACCGAAGTGTTTTTCAATATTTTTAACTTGAATACTCATGTGTTCATTCCTTAGTGATTCGGTTGATGTTCATTTGCTTGGTCTTGGCGTATTTCTAACCAAGTTTTCAAGATCAATGTGATAATCGCTAAAAATGCCAGTAATGAAGACACAGCAAATGCAGCACTAAAGGTATATTCGTTATAAAGAATCTCGACGTGTAACGGCAGGGTATTGGTTTCACCGCGGATGTGTCCTGAAACCACAGACACCGCACCAAACTCTCCCATTGCACGGGCATTACACAGAATCACACCGTAAATCAAACCCCATTTAATATTTGGTAGGGTCACTTTCCAAAAGGTTTGCCAACCTGAAGCACCGAGTACAATCGCAGCTTCTTCTTCTTCGGTCCCTTGTGCTTCCATGAGTGGAATTAATTCACGAGCAACAAAAGGAACAGTAATAAAAATTGTGGCTAAAACAATGGCAGGTACGGCATACAGGATTTTAATATCGTGATCCATTAACCAACCGCCAACCCAACCTTGTGAACCAAAAATCAGAACCAACATTAAACCTGCAATTACAGGGGAGACTGAAAATGGCATATCAATAATGGTGGTCAAGATGGCTTTGCCACGGAACTGGAATTTAGCCACAGCCCAAGCAGCCGCGACACCAAAAACTACATTAATCGGTACAGCAATCGCTGCTGTCAATAAGGTTAGTTTGACTGCCGACAGGGTGTCAGAATCAGTTAAGGCATTGATGTAAACTGAAAGACCTTGTTTAAATGCTTCAACAAAAACCAAAATGAGCGGTAGTATTAAGCAACTTAAGAAGAAAATCAGTGCAATACCAATTAATGTATAACGGACCCATGTTGGTTCACGGGTTGAATCACGAGATTGCAACTTTATGGCTAAAGCATTGCTATTCGTATTTAAACTCATTGCGCAGTTCTCCCTGTACGACGGCTTGCCCATGCTTGAACTAAATTAATTAAAAATAAGATGGCAAATGAGAGAACGAGCATAACTACAGCGATCGTTGTTGCGCCTGCATAATCATATTCTTCTAAACGAGAAATGATCATGAGGGGAGCAATCTCTGTTTTATACGGTTGATTGCCTGCAATAAAGATGACGGAGCCATATTCACCAACACCGCGGGCAAATGCCAAAGCAAAGCCTGTTAATAGTGCAGGGAATAGGATGGGTAAAATGATTTTAGTAATGGTTTGCCAGCGATTTGCACCCAGTGCAGAAGCTGCTTCTTCAAGTTCAGTTTCAATATCGCTGAGAACTGGTTGTACTGTTCGAACAACAAAGGGTAATCCAATAAAAATCAATGCAAGGGTAATACCAATTGGGGTATATGCAACTTGAATCCCTAAGGGTTCTAAATGTTGACCAATCCAACCTGTTGGTGCGTATAAAGAAGTGAGAGCAATCCCTGCAACAGCTGTTGGTAGGGCAAAAGGTAAATCGACTAATGCATCGACAATTCTTTTACCTGGAAAACTATAGCGAACTAAGCACCATGCCAATAATAATCCAAAAATCACATTCACTAGCGCAGCAATCAATGCCGCACTGAAACTAAGTTGCAGTGACTTTAGGATTCGTTCTGAAGTTAAGATTTCCCATAAACCATCCCATCCGATTCCTAAAGATCGGATAAATACAGCTGATAAAGGAATAAGTACGATAAAAGATACATAAGCGAGGGTGAAGCCCAAAGACAGACCAAACCCAGGCAGCACTCGGGAACGCTGCGACATGATATTTCCTCAAAGAGAAATATTTGCTAAAACCAGCAAATAAATAACACTAAAACCAAAAATACTGAGAGCGGAATCTAGGCAAATTTCAAATTAAAATTTGCCTGACTCATTCGAGTTACAGGTTGCAGTTTTTTTTCAGGCAACATGTAATTAAGGATGTCTGGAAAAGGGCCAAATCCAGATGCCACATTGATGTGACCTACTTGCCCCAAATTGATGGGTGTCAGTTTCCAAGCTTGAGCCAGTTGTAAAGCATCGAAATAACCTAACCAAGGATCATTTTCACTGATTAATAAGGTGGTTGGTACATCAATATTGAGCTGATGAAAATACTGTTTGTAATCAGTCAAGCTGTGACGAGCAAAGCCTGCTTCGCCAAACCGTGCAGGATTTGCAGGTGCAACCAAAATTAATTTTTTTACTTTTGTTTGTAACTCTGGATGTTCAGCTAAAGCAGCAACACTGGTTAAACAGCCAAAGCTATGAGCAACAATTTGTATTGGTGCTTCTATAGTTGCAACGGTTTTAACAAATTGAGCAACCCATTCGTTTAAAACGGGTCGGTCCCAATGTTTCTGTTGAACGCGAGAGCTAGATACGAGTTGTTGTTGTAACCAAGATTGCCAATGTTGAGCTTCGCTACCACCAACACCAGGAACAATTACGGTATGAATCATGTCCGCTCTCCTTATTTACCTAGTTAGTAAATTATTTTGTGGTGCTGTTGATCTTGACGATTTGATCGAAAATACCGCCATTATCAAAATGAGTTTTTTGTACTTTTGTCCAACCACCAAACTCTTTATCGATCGTGACAAGCTTCAGAGGCTTAAAAGTGGTGCTATATTTCTTTAAAACAGCTACGTTGCGAGGACGATAGAAGTTACGTGCTGCAATTTCCTGACCCGCTGGAGAATATAAGTAGTTCAAATAGCCACGAGCGATTTGTGAATTACCTTTTTTCTCAGCATTTTTTTCTACAACCGCCACTGGAGGCTCAGCCAAAATTGAAAGTGACGGTGTAACGATCTCAAATTTACCTGGTTGTTCACGTACTGCTAGGAATGCTTCATTTTCCCAAGCCAGTAAAACATCACCGATGCCGCGTTCAGCAAATGTAGTGGTTGCGCCACGTGCACCTGAATCAAGTACTTTGGTTTGTTTGTAAATTTGGCGAACAAATTCTTGTGCCTTAGCATCGTTACCACCTTTTTGG
Source organism: Acinetobacter sp. NIPH 284 (assembly GCF_000369425.1). Classification (NCBI taxonomy): domain Bacteria; kingdom Pseudomonadati; phylum Pseudomonadota; class Gammaproteobacteria; order Moraxellales; family Moraxellaceae; genus Acinetobacter; species Acinetobacter sp. NIPH 284. The sequence continues at coordinate 816,806 of NZ_KB850011.1, read as the reverse complement.
TGTTTTGCCCATGCCCAAGCACCTAAATAGTTCCAACGTGCGCCACCTGATGTTTTTGGATTTGGTGTAATAATTTCTACACCTGGTTTAACCAGATCACCCCAATCTTTAATTTGTTTTGGGTTGCCTTTACGTACAAGGAAAACAATCGTTGAGGTGTAAGGCGTGGAGTTATTTGGTAGTTTCTTCTGCCAATCAGCTGGAAGTAATTTTGCATTTTCAGCGATTTCATCAATATCCGCAGCAAGTGCTAGTGTTACGACATCAGCATTTAGACCATCAATAACGGCACGTGCTTGTTTGCCTGAACCACCGTGAGATTGCTTAAACTCAATATCCTGTCCTGTACGCTGTTTCCAGAATGCACCGAATTGCTTATTAAAATCTGTATATAGCTCACGAGTTGGGTCATAAGACACATTTAAAAATTCTTGTGCCGCAAATGAAGAAACTGAAAGTAATGCGGCAATAACACCGACTTTAACTTGAGAAAAACGCATAAAAACCCCTTAAATCGATCTGTTATCAGCAGACCTTCAATCATTGTTTGGAATATGGATGCAGCATAGCGCCAGTTTTTTTGCAAAAAAAATAATTAAAATCGAATTTGATATGAATAAAAAAGAAATATAAAAAAGAGATAACTTATGCTGAATTTCTGATAATTGTTTTGTATATAGCTATAAAACAAAATGTTGAATTTGATTCATATTGAATGTTTATTTAAAAATGAGTTTCGGTAGATTAAGCCTGAATATATTTAGAGAGTCCGTGCTAATTCGAGTTGTTAATAAACGATTGGATTCTAGATCATGATGAATGAGGCGTGGATTGTGTACATGCTTTTGCCAAACTTAGGTTTCAGGGTATGATGACGATGTGTTGGAGACTGAATTTTTGATCATGCAGTGTTATAAAAATGGACAATTGATTGATTCGATTCCGTTGTTAGATCGAGCCTTTCATTATGGAGATGGTTGCTTTACCACTGCGCGAATTTTTCAAGATACGTTTGAACTAAAACAATTACACTTTGCTCGTTTGGCATTGGCTTGCCAAAGATTAAGTCTTGATGTGGATTTATCGGTCGTAGATAGAACCTTAGCACAACTACAACAACAGCATTTTACCTTGAATGGCACTTTAAAAATTGTGATTAGTCGAGGTGAGGGAGATCGAGGATATAGCTTACCTTTACATGCTGCTGATGTTTATGTTTGGTATTACCCTAAAGTCATGCAAGTTTTTCAACCAGAGTGGATTGAGAGTGGAGTACTCAATCATGCTCTAGGTTTGAATATGCCGCATTTAGTGGGTTTAAAAACATTAAACCGTTTAGAACAAGTGTTATTAAAGCAGGAAGCTGACCATCAGGGGTGGCTTGAAGCATTGGTAACTGATGTACAAGGTTATATTGTAGAAGGGGTGAGCAGTAATTGTTTTATTCGTATAAATGACCGATGGATTACACCAGAACTTCGTTATAATGGCGTTCACGGCGTCATGCGAGCCAAGATTCTATCTCGTATGAAGCAACAGAATATTGAATGTGAACAAGGTTGTGTAGAAATTAATGATATTGAACGTATTCAAAGTCTATTTTTCTGCAACGCTTTACATCCGATGAAAGCAGTTATTCGATTTAATGGTCGGGCTTTTGAGCAGCAACCCTACCTTGATTTATTTGAAACATTGAAACTTAGCCAGATTGATTAATATGCCAAAGCCACCAACAACCCCAGCCAAAACAAAGAAAAAGCCAAAAGCTCAACCGAAGTCTAAGTTTCCTATCAAAGCCTTATTGATTGTAATCGTTGTCTTTTTTTTGCTCGTACTCGGTGTGCTTTGGGCAAGTTTATTTAAGAACTATCCAGTCGAAGGGAAAAAGCAGGTTCTAGTCATTTCTTCGGGAGATACTTACTCAAAATTTATTGATCATCTAGCCAAAGAAAATAAAGTTAATTTCCCTATTATTTTAAAGATTTATCAAAAATTTATGATTCATGACAGTTTGAAAGCTGGTGTGTATGAAATCAATAAAGGGATGAGTGTTCGTCAAGTACTTGATATGCTATCTGATGCTGAAAATGCACAGATGAATCGTATTTTGGTGATTGAAGGGACAACTTTTAAACAATTGCTACAGAATTTAAAGAAAGATCCGAATGTTAGCAAGACTATTTTAGATCTACCTCAAGACCAATTATTAAAAGCTTTAGATATTCCTTATTCACACCCTGAAGGTTTATTTGCACCAGATACTTATTTCTTTGCCAAGGGCGAAACAGATAAGAAAATCTTAACGGATTTATATCGTCGCCAAATGAAATCATTAGATGAAGCTTGGGCAAAAAAAGCACCGAACTTACCCTATAACGATAAATATCAAGCTTTAATCATGGCTTCGATTATTGAAAAAGAAACCAGTTTAGATAGTGAACTAGAGCAAGTTTCAGGTGTGTTTGTACGTCGTTTAAAAATCGGTATGCGTCTACAAACTGATCCAACCGTAATTTATGGTATGGGGGATAATTATAAGGGTAATATCACTCGCAATGATTTACGGACAGCAACGCCTTATAATACATACACGATCAATGGTTTGCCGCCAACTCCGATTGCATTGCCAAGTAAAAAAGCGATTGAAGCAGCAATGCATCCAGACGATGCTAAAAATATTTACTTTGTTGCCACAGGTAATGGTGGGCATAAATTTACAGCTTCTTTAGAAGATCATAATCATGCAGTTCAAGAATATTTAACTGCGTTACGTGCAAAGCAAAAGTAGGATGAATGATGTTTATTAGTTTTGAAGGTACGGAAGGTGTAGGTAAAACGACACTCATCCGTAAAATTCATCAGTACTTTGAACAGCAAGGTAAAGAAGTCGTTTTGACGCGTGAACCGGGTGGAACGCCGTTAGCTGAACAGATTCGCTCTTTATTATTAGCGGTGAATCACGAAGAACAAATGAGTCATGATACTGAGTTGTTATTGATTTATGCAGCACGTGCGCAACATTTACAACAAGTCATTATCCCTGCTTTAAATGCAGGTAAGATCGTTTTAAGTGATCGTTTTACTGATGCCAGCTTTGCATATCAATGTTCTGGACGTGGTTTAAGTCAGGAAAAGTTGCAATTATTAAATCAAACTTTTGTGACGAAAATGCCGAATATTACCTTTTGGTTGGATGCGCCGATTGAGTTGGGGATGACTCGTGCGCGAGAGCGTGGGGCATTGGATCGTTTTGAGCAAGAGAAGTTGAGTTTCTTTGCCAAAGTGCGTGCGGGTTATGAGACCTTGTGGCAAGCAGAGCCTGAACGGATCAAGCGTTTGGATGCGACTCAGAATGCGGATTTGGTGTTTGAAGAGGCTTTGCGGTATTTGAAATAAAATAGCTATATTCTCAATCTTTATTGTTGAAAAATTTTGAAATCACGCTTTGAACTCTATTACTTATGCCTTACTTTTCAAGGATGAAAAGTAACAAAAATCCTTTGTTGAGCTGACGGTACATCCTTGATACCGCAGCTCAACGGGCGACATCCATGTCGCCTACCTCGATAGTAAATAATAGCCTTAAGTTGTCTTGAAAAGCTCCAAAAACTTAAAAGTATTACTCATTCACCAACAACTGTTCCACTTTAAAATTCGGTGGCGTTAACACCGTTTTGCGAATTTCATTAGAAAGCTCAGGATAATCCAACGTGTAATGCAAACCACGAGATTCCTTACGTTCCATCGCACAACGTACTATCATTTCGGAAACTAAAACGAGGTTACGTAATTCAATCAAGTTTTTACTGACGCGGTAGCCTTGATAATATTCGTTGATTTCACGTTTTAACATTTCAATACGATGTAAAGCACGTTGCAAACGTTTAGTGGTGCGAACAATACCCACATAGTTCCACATGGTTGAACGCAATTCATCCCAATTTTGTAAGATCACAACATCTTCATCGGCATCAGTCACTTGAGACTCATCCCAAGACGGTACATTTGGAAATTCAAAGCTAATATTATGTTTGTTTTGAATATCTTCCGCTGCACTCATGCCATAAACGAAACATTCAAGCAGTGAGTTACTTGCCATACGGTTAGCACCGTGTAAGCCAGTATATGAAGTTTCGCCAATCGCATATAAACCATCTAAGTCAGTTTGGCTATGCTCATCTACAACGACACCACCACAGGTATAGTGCGCTGCTGGAACAACAGGAATCATATCTTTGGTAATATCAATCCCAAGTTCGAGCAAGCGTGCGTAAAGCGTAGGGAAGTGCTCAGTGATAAATTCAGGTGATTTATGTGTGATGTCTAACCAAACATGACGAATACCTAGACGTTTGATTTCATAGTCAATTGCACGTGCAACAATATCACGTGGCGCAAGTTCAGCACGTTCGTCAAGACGTAACATAAAACGTTCACCATCAGGCAAACGTAAATAAGCACCTTCACCACGCATGGCTTCGGTAATCAGGAACGAACGTGCTTTAGGATGGTATAAACAGGTGGGGTGGAACTGGTTAAATTCCATATTGGCAACACGACAACCAGCTCGATAAGCCATTGCGATACCATCACCTGTTGCAATGTCGGGGTTAGAGGTATAGAGATAAGCTTTCATTGCGCCGCCACAGGCCAAAGCTGTGAAGGGGGCTAAGAATGTATGAACTTGTTCTGTTTTTTCATTTAATGCATATAAACCAATCGCACGATTATTTTTGTCTTGATGACCAAGCTTGTGTAGTGTGATGAGGTCAATCGCAATATAATTTTCAAAAATTGTAATATTTTTACGTTCTTTAGCACGTTCAACAAGCGTGGTTGAAATTGCCTTACCTGTTGCATCAGCAGAATGAATGATACGGCGTTGTGAATGACCACCTTCACGAGTTAGGTGTAATTGCTCATCATCATCCAGTGTGAATTGCACGCCTTGTTTCAGCAGGAAGTCAACAGAAGGTTTGCCACCCTCAACGGTATGTTTGACTGCATCCATTTCACATAAATATGCGCCTGCAATCATAGTGTCACTAATGTGTTGTTGAATGGAATCAGTCTCGTCCAGTACCGCAGCAACACCACCTTGAGCATAAAAAGTACTGGCTTCTGTGAGCTCAGCTTTTGCCAAAATTGCAATGTTGTAATGACTTGGTAAAGAGAGTGCGAGGCTTAAACCCGCACCACCACTGCCTACAATAATCACATCAAAATGGTGAATTGTTTCTAAATCAGGCATGACGATCTGCTTCATTTTCAAACGTTCGCTAATAACAACGCTTTTTAATGAAAAAGGCAAGTGCCAATCTGCCTAGAATTGCTCAATTTTTTTGCGAATAAAGTGCTTTTAATTGTTCACCATTCTTTTAGTGGAACTATATAAATATAGGTTAATTACGATTTGGTACACTGTTTTAATCTGTTTTTAAGGCTTTGCATGATAAAACAGGATTGGGGATAAAGATGTAGGAAAAACTCCACAATTTATTCACATTCCGTCATTCCATTTCGTTGTATGCTTTGAAAATATAAACATATTTTTACGAAAAGAGTGGTGGGGTTATGATAAAAACATAATCTTGAATTTTATTTGATCATCAGTATGTAGGTTCTTGCTTCATGAAAAGTCGCTATTTACAACAAGGAATGTATGCTGCGGTATTTACGGTGGCAGCTGCTCAGGTTAATGCTGCATCGCCAGTAGATTTTTCTAGTCTCGTTGAGCAGGTGAGTCCTGCTGTGGTGAGTGTCAATGTTGTCAAGAAAATGACTCAGGAAGAGTTGTTGCAGCAACAGGTTCCTGAAATTTTACGCCGTTTTTTTGGTAATCAGGTGATTATTCCCCAACAGCAGGGGCCACAGGAAAAAACTGCTTACGGCAGTGCGTTTTTTATCAGTAAGGATGGCTATCTACTCACCAATCGTCATGTTATTGATGATGCTTCACGTATTACCATTACCTTAAATGACCGCCGTGAGCTTGATGCAACTCTGGTTGGAAGTGATGAGCGCACCGATATTGCTTTATTGAAAGTGAATGGCGCGAGTTTTCCTGAACTGAGAATTGGTGATTCAAATCAGCTAAAAGTGGGTGAGCCAGTGTTGGCGATTGGTTCTCCTTTTGGGTTTGATTATTCAGCATCGGCAGGTATTGTCAGTGCAAAGTCCCGTAATATGAGTGGTGAAACATCAGTTCCATTTATTCAGACTGATGCCGCATTAAACCCAGGTAACTCTGGCGGCCCATTGTTTAACCAGCGCGGTGAGGTGGTCGGTGTAAACTCGCGTATCTTTAGTGGTACGGGGGGGTATATGGGGCTGTCATTCTCCATTCCAATTGATGTGGCGATGGATGTTGTGCAGCAGTTGAAAACCACTGGCAAAGTCACCCGTTCTTATCTGGGCGTGATGTTGCAGGATGTTGACCGCAATTTGGCGGATGCCTATAAATTGCCAAAACCAGAAGGCTCATTGATTAATCAGGTTTCGCCAAAATCACCTGCCGAAAAAGCAGGTTTAAAATCAGGTGATGTGATTCTGAAACTGGATGGAAACAGCATTAGCCGTACCAGCGACCTGATTTATCGCTTAAACCGTATAGCGCCAAACCAGACCATTCAGTTGGAAGTGCTGAGGGATGACAAGATCCGTACCATTTCTGCGACTTTAAGTACCGCACCAGATGATACACCTGCTGCTGAAGATAAAAACAATCCAGCCAATGGGTTAGGGATGGGTATCCGTGATTTGACCGAGGCAGAAAAAGCCAGTTTAAATATTCGCGGTGGTACAATTATTCGTGATGTGAAGCGAGGCGGTTTGGCTTCATTATCGAATCTGGTTGCAGGTGACGTGATTGTACAAGTCAACAGCACACCTGTTGCCAATAGTCAGGCATTTGCCAATGCGATTGCGGCATTACCGAAAAATAGTGTGGCTCGTATTGTGATTGTCCGTCAGGGGCAACGTGCGATTGTCGGTTTACGTCTTCAGTAACTCATCCTGATTTTTAAAGCCACTCCCATATTTGGAGTGGTTTTTTATTTTGTAATGAAGATGTGTTTGGACTAGTGTATGCAATCAAGTTTTGATAATGAATCCCCAGAAATATGAGTACTATTTTTGATTTAAAAATACAGGTTCAGCCAGAACATATTGATGTACTTGGACACGTTAACAACGTGGTGTATATCCAGTGGATGCAGGATGTTGCCGAGTCGCATATCAAAACTCTGGGCTTGGGACTGGCAGAATATATACAACTTAAACATGCGATGGTCGCGGTTGAGCATCATGTGCAGTATCGTAAGGCTGCGCTTGAGGGGGAGGAGGTTATTTTGCGGACATGGCTGGATGATATTAATGCATTGTACTCTTCTCGCCAGTACGTATTTTATCGTCCAAAAGATCAAAATATCTTGTTTGTTGGCAACACCAAATGGGCCTGTATTGAAATTGCCACAGGTCGTCCCAAACGCATGTCACCCAGTTTTATCCATGCCTACCAGCCCATTCCAGTTGACCTGAATCCGATGGATTTTTCAATTTCCTATGCTGCTATGGAGTGAATCCAGATAATGCGTGAAGCATGAAGCCTTTAAATGAAACGCATTATTTTGGATACTTTGAAAAGCTGTTCTGTTATAATCGGCAACAATTTTGTTAAACCGCTTTGGCTCATTGCTTCTTTTAAGTATCGGGCGTTCTATTTTCTCAAGGTAACCCATGGCGCAAGCTAAAAAATCCGTAGATATCAAAAATATACGCAATTTCTCGATCATTGCACACATTGACCACGGCAAGTCAACACTGGCAGACCGTTTTATTCAGATGTGTGGCGGCTTACAGGATCGTGAGATGCAGGCTCAGGTATTAGACTCCATGGAGCTTGAGCGTGAACGTGGGATTACCATTAAGGCTGCATCAGTCACCTTGTACTATACCCACCCAAATGGTCAGGAATACCAGCTCAACTTTATTGACACCCCAGGGCACGTTGACTTTTCCTATGAAGTGTCACGTTCATTGGCTGCGTGTGAAGGCGCGTTGCTGGTGGTGGATGCAGCACAGGGAGTTGAGGCTCAATCTGTTGCAAACTGTTATACCGCCATTGAGCAGGGGCTTGAAGTATTGCCTATCCTGAACAAGATTGACCTGCCTCAGGCTGAACCTGAGCGTGTCATCCATGAGATTGAAGAAATTATCGGGATTGAGGCAACCGATGCGCCAACCTGTTCCGCAAAAACAGGTTTAGGGGTTGAGGGTGTTTTAGAGCGTCTGGTTGATGTAATTCCAGCACCAGAAGGTGATCGCGATGCCCCGTTGCAAGCGTTGATCATTGACTCATGGTTTGACAACTATTTGGGGGTTGTCTCGCTTGTCCGTATTAAACAGGGTCGTATCCGCAAGGGCGACAAGATGCTGGTTAAATCGACAGGTCAAACTCATCCTGTCACGTCAGTAGGTGTGTTTAATCCAAAACATACCGAAACTGACATTCTCGAAGCGGGTGAAGTTGGCTTTGTGATTGCGGGGATCAAGGATATTTTTGGTGCGCCAGTGGGTGATACCATCACGCTTGCCTCTACGCCAGATGTTGCAACACTTCCAGGCTTTAAGAAAGTGAAGCCACAGGTCTATGCTGGGCTTTTCCCAATTGATGCCAGTGATTTTGAACCATTCCGCGAAGCGCTACAAAAATTACAAATTAATGATTCGGCTTTATTCTTTGAGCCAGAAAGCTCTGATGCTTTAGGCTTTGGTTTCCGTTGTGGCTTTCTGGGAATGCTGCATATGGAAATTGTGCAGGAACGTTTGGAACGTGAATATGATCTTGACCTGATCAGTTCAGCACCAACTGTAATTTATGAGGCACTCACCAAAAAAGGTGAAACCATCTATATTGATAGCCCGTCAAAAATGCCAGATGGTTCAACAGTAGAAGATTTGCGTGAACCGATTGCCGAGTGTCATATCCTTGTGCCACAGGAATATCTCGGTAATGTCATGACGCTATGTATTGAGCGCCGTGGTGTGCAAAAAGATATGAAATTCCTCGGTAATCAAGTCTCTATTACCTTTGAAATTCCAATGGCAGAAGTGGTCATGGATTTCTTTGACAAATTGAAATCATGTTCTCGTGGTTTTGCATCACTGGATTATAACTTTGTCCGTTTTGAAAGTTCATCTCTGGTTAAGGTTGATGTGTTAATTAATAGCGAAAAGGTGGATGCTCTGGCAATGATTTGCCATCGTCAGGATGCGCGCCATCGTGGTATCGCACTGGTTGAGAAGATGAAAGACCTGATTCCCCGACAAATGTATGATGTGGCGATTCAGGCGGCCATTGGCGCGCAAATCATTGCACGTTCCACTGTGAAAGCCATGCGTAAGAACGTTTTGGCAAAATGTTATGGTGGTGACGTGTCTCGTAAGAAGAAACTGCTTTCGAAACAAAAAGAAGGTAAGAAACGCATGAAACAGGTGGGAAGTGTCGAAATTCCACAGGAAGCGTTCTTGGCTGTATTAAAAGTTGATCGATAGAAAAGACTTAGGAATCGCTCATGGATTTTGATTTTAATTTGATTCTCGTTCCAGTTACACTGATTTTCTTTGTGGTGTGGTTGCTTGACAAGTTGGTACTAAAACAACGTGCAAACAAGGGACGTGATCAGGAAAACTTTGTGATCACATGGGCGTATGATTTCTGGCCAGTATTGGCAGTTGTGCTGGTGCTGCGTTCTTTCCTTTATGAGCCGTTTAATATTCCATCTGATTCTATGGTACCTACTCTTGAAACAGGTGACTTTATTTTGGTGAATAAGTTTGATTACGGTGTACGTTTACCAATTGTGAATAGTAAGATTATCAATGTTGGCGAACCAAAGCGTGGTGAAGTCATCGTATTTCGTTATCCACCACAACCAACGATTAGCTATATCAAGCGTGTAGTGGGTTTGCCTGGTGACCACATTCAGTTTAAAGCTGGACAATTAATTATTAACGGAAAGCAAATTGCAAAAGTTGCCACTGAAGTTAAACGTGAGAAAGACCAACTTGAAACTCCAACTGTATATTACTTTAAAGAAACATTAGGTGAACACCAGCATTTAATTCGTTATTTAGATGGCCGTAATCCTTTGGCTGAACAGTTTCAATTTGCCCAGTTAAAGGGTGCAGAAGCGTTAGTGCCATTTGTAGCGAAAGCCAATGATGTCTTTATTCAAAGTAATGGGCAGGATTGGGAAGTAACTGTTCCCAAAGGCCAATATTTTGCAATGGGGGATAATCGTGACCAAAGCGCAGATAGCCGTTTTTGGGGATTTGTCCCTGAAGCAAACTTAACAGGCCGTGCTTTTTATGTTTGGATGCATAAAGAACCTGGTTTCAATCTTCCAAGTTTCAGCCGAAATGGTAAGATTGACTAATAAATAAAACGTATAGGACATACTAAAGATGCGTAAATCTCAGCAAGGGGCTTCGTATATTGCAATTTTATTTGGGGTGGTTTTATTTGCGATTGCTGTAAAGGCATCGATCGCAATCTGGCCAGCATATTGGGATGATCGAATTATAGATTCTCAAATTGAAGGTCTATTAAAGGATAGTCCCGAGAATATTACACCAACTAAGTTCGCAGCTCAGATGGATCAGCGTCTGGATATGAATGGGGTTCGGGATCTTCGTTTCAAGGATGTTGCACAGGTTACTTATAAAGATGATTTAATTGTTAAGAAAAAGTATGAAGTGCGTAAGCCTTTTATGCTGAATATTAGTTTAGTGATGAATTTTGAGAAAACCTTTGACCAAAAATCTGCCAAACAAGCTCAATGATACCCGTTTACAGGGGCGAATTGGTCACCAGTTTAAACAGCTTGATTTGTTGAAACTGGCATTGACCCATCGTTCTGTGAGTCAAAAGCACAATTATGAACGCCTAGAATTTCTAGGCGATTCATTATTAGGGATGATTGTTGCCAATTATCTTTACCATACCTACCCACTTGAAAATGAAGGGCGTTTAACGCGTATGCGTGCGACCTTGGTTCGTCAGGAAGCATTGGGGAAAATTGCAAATGACTTACAATTGAGTCGGTCATTAATTTTAAGCACAGGCGAGTTAAAATCGGGTGGACATCACCGAGAGTCAATTCTGGCGGATACCGTTGAAGCAATCATTGGTGCTATTTATTTAGACAGTAATGATCTCAACTTGCTCGAACGCATTGTGTTAAAATGGTATGAACCATATCTTGATCATATCGAACCGACCGATCAGCTGAAAGACCCTAAATCACGTTTGCAAGAGTATTTACAAGCACGTAAAAAACCTCTCCCAGTTTACGAGGTTGTAGATATTCAGGGTGATGCCCCGAATCAACATTTCAAAGTGGAATGTGATGTAGCGGGATTGCCAAAAATTATAGGCGAGGGCTCAAGTCGTCGTTTTGCCGAACAAACGGCAGCGGCAGAGATTTTAAAATTATTGGAGCAATAACCTGATGTCTCATTCAGAAGAAAATAAGCCAGAAGCAACTGAACAGCAAGATGGCAATAATCTAGTTGATCAATTTTTTAGTTCTCAAGGAACGACCATTCCTTCAGATTTTAAAAGCGGTTTTGTTGCCATCGTTGGTCGCCCAAACGTGGGCAAGTCAACTTTGATGAATCATATCTTGGGTCAAAAACTATCGATTACTTCACGTAAGCCACAAACTACACGTCATAAAATCGTGGGGATTGATTCGCGTGAGAAATCCCAAGCCGTATTCGTCGATACGCCAGGGATGCATAAAAAAGAAGTGCGTGCCATCAATAAGATGATGAACCGCGCTGCACATTCAGCATTGCGTGATGTGAATCTGGTTTTATTTGTGGTTGATGCACAAAAGTGGACTCAAAACGATGAATTGGTTTTGGAAAAACTTAAAAATGCTGATATGCCAGTGATCCTTGTGATCAATAAGCTAGATACCTTCGAAAATAAAAATGAGGCTTTACCACTGATTCGAGAGCGTGCCAAGCTCATGAATTTTGCTGAAATTGTTCCAGTTTCAGCATTGCGTGGTGCGAATTTAGATCATTTACGTGACACGATTGAGAAATATCTGCCGTATCAACCACCTTTGTATTCATTAGATCAGATTACCGATCGTTCTGAGCGTTTCCTTGCAAGTGAAATCATTCGTGAGAAAATTATGCGTCAGTTAGGTGAAGAGCTTCCATATGATTTAACGGTTCAAATTGAATCATTTAAAACTGAAGAAGCGGCTGTAAATGAAAAAACAGGTCGTTTAAAACCACCTTGTACGTATATTGATGCGACCATTTTTGTAGAACGCCAAGGGCAAAAAGCTATTGTGATTGGCGATAAAGGTGCGAAGCTGAAAAGCATCGGCATGGATGCACGTACAGATATGGAAAAAATGTTTGAGCAAAAAATTATGCTAACGCTTTGGGTGAAAGTCAAAGGTGGTTGGTCTGATGATGAGCGTGCACTAAAAAGCTTGGGTTATAGCGATATTTAATCTCATTTAAGATAGCGGAAACAGGTATGAAAACAACACTTCGGATACTCGCGATCGTGACATGTGTATTCATGTTGCAAGGCTGTATTCACAAGCTTGTGACTGTACCTGTTAAAGTTGCTTATAAGACCACCAAAGGTGTTGTTAAAGGAACTGCTGCGGTTGTTGGCGCAGTGATTCCCGATGACGATGATGAAGAAAAGGATGAGAAAAAGAAGGACTAGTCTCGTACTATGATGCGCAATGAAGTCCTACATGGTTATTTGATTCATCATCGTAAATATCGTGAAAAAAGTCATATTGTGCATTTATTTACACAAGAATATGGTCGGGTGGATGGGATTCTAAGACAGACCCCACCGCCGCAATATCAGCCTATTCGTCTGCAAGCTACAGGCAAATCTGAACTAAAAAACTTCACAAAACTGGAAATTCTGAATCAACCTGTATTCTTTCATGGTGATGCATTTTTTGCTGGTTTTTATTTAAATGAAATTCTATTGCGACTATGTCCCTTAGAAGAGATGATGCCGCAAACATTTGAACAATATCAGTTGATTTTAGTGCTGTTACAGCAATTGGCGACACACGAACAAGCTGCTGTATTTCTTCGGCAGATTTTACGTCAATTTGAGCATGTACTATTGGTGGAACTTGGCTACGCCATTGATTTCTCAACAGATGCGAGTCAACAAGACATTCAGGTCAACCAACATTATCAATTTCAGCTCAATGATGGTTTTTTACCAGTTTCGCAAGCTTCGAGTTCAACACTTGATGGTAGATTGATTACATCCATGCAAAGTTATGAAGATGGGCAGGATTTTTCTCACGAACAATTGCAATTATTGGGTAAACTATACCGTCAAATGATTAGCGCCTTGTTGGGTGATCGACCGCTGAAAAGCCGTCAACTTTGGATTCAAAGTACACAAACTTGATATTCCTGATGTATTGAAAATAATGATTCAGGGCTAAACCGATAGGATATTTTTTATGGCTGCAATCTTAGGTGTAAACATTGATCATGTTGCGACATTAAGACAAGCACGTGGTACAACTTACCCTGATCCAGTTCAGGCTGCTTTGTTGTGTGAACAGGCTGGTGCTGAGGGGATTACTTTACATTTGCGTGAAGATCGCCGTCATATACAAGATGATGATGTACGTCGTATGCGTCCATTATTAAAAACACGTATGAATTTGGAATTGGCGGTAACTGATGAAATGGTTGCGTTTGCCAAAGAGATTCAACCCCAGCATGTGTGTTTCGTGCCTGAACGCCGTCAAGAAGTGACCACCGAAGGTGGATTGGACGTGATTGGGCATTTTGAAAAAGTGAAGGCGGCAACTGAAGCACTGAAAGCGATTGGCAGTGATGTGTCTTTGTTTATCGATGCAGATTTTGCACAAATTGACGCAGCTGTCGCATGTGGTGCACCAACCATTGAAATCCATACAGGTGCTTATGCTGATGCCGAGACAGCTGATCAGCAACAAGCTGAATTAGCTCGTATTATCAAAGGTGCTGAGTATGCAGCAGCTAAAGGTTTGGTTGTGAATGCCGGGCATGGTTTGAATTTGGATAATGTGGCAGCAATTGCAGCAATTCCACAAATTTATGAACTCAACATTGGTCATTCGATTATTGCCGATAGTGTATTCGTTGGTTTGACTCAAGCAGTAACAGATATGAAAGCAGCGATTCAGGCTGCTGCGAGATAAGTTGATGAGTAGTGTAAATTATGATGAGTTAATGCAACCTGTCATTGCATTTTTGGGTTGTACGACTCCTCAGGCATGGTTGGATGAAGCCATTAATAATCTGGACATCTTAATGCAAGACCATGCCAACTGTGAGAAAAAAGCGGCGAGTACAGCAATGAACTTGATGTTCCGCTATAGTTTCTTTACAGACCTGCAAGTGAAATTGGCGCAATTGGTACGTGAAGAAATGCTGCATTATGAGCAGGTTTTGGAATTCATGAACAAACGCGGCCAAGAGTGGAAGGGGTTGAGTGCAGGGCGCTATGCAGGTGGATTACGTAAAGAAATCCGTACCTATGAGCCTGAGGCTTTAATTGATGTGATGATTATCGGTGCATTTGTCGAAGCACGCTCGTGTGAACGTTTTTATGCGCTGGCACCTGTTGTGGACGATGAGCTAGGGCGTTACTACCGCTACTTACTTAAGTCTGAATCTCGTCATTTTGAGGATTATTTGGCTTTAGCTTTAGATGTTGCAAAAACGGCGAAACTTAAAGATCCAGAAGAGACGATCCAGCAACGTATTGAATATATCCGTGAAGTGGAAAAAAATCTGATTTTAACTCCAGATGATACGTTCCGTTTCCACAGCGGTGTGCCAACGCCGGTCGCCGCCTAAGCTGATTTAAAAGACAAAAAGCTTCTGTTGATCAGGAGCTTTTTTATTGGTCATTTTTGTTATTAAGTAATAAAAAAAGCCCCGATCAATAATCGGGGATTTTTAGAATCTTGGCTCTTCCACCTGGGCTCGAACCAGGGACCTGCGGATTAACAGTCCGTCGCTCTACCGACTGAGCTATGGAAGAATAGTAGATTGGCTCTCCAACCTGGGCTCGAACCAGGGACCTGCGGATTAACAGTCCGTCGCTCTACCGACTGAGCTATTGGAGAATCTGATGCGCATTTTAGGGATGAATTTCAGATGCGTCAATAAGAATAATAAATAAAATGAATCGTTTGCTTGATAAATATGCTTTTTAATTTTTAATTATAAAAAAACTGCCCGAAGTGGGCAGTTTTTATTCAAGAAATAAAAATTATTTCTCAACACCTGCTGGTTGACCAGCAAGTTTTGCATTTGCATAGTCCCAGTTCACTAGGTTTTCTAGGAAAGTTGCGATGTATTTTGGACGTAAGTTACGGAAGTCGATGTAGTAAGCATGTTCCCAAACGTCAATGGTTAATACCGCAATTTGACCATGAGCAAGCGGAGTGTCTGCATTTGAAGTTTTGGTAATTGATAATTTGCCATTGATTTCATCAGCAACCAACCAAGCCCAACCTGAACCGAACTGAGTTGTTGCAGCAGCAGTAAATTCTTCTGCAAATTTTTCGTAGCTACCAAAAGCTTCTTCGATTTTAGCTGCGATTGCGCCAGTTGGTTTACCACCACCGTTTGGCTTCATGCTGTTCCAGTAGAATGTGTGGTTCCATACTTGTGCAGCATTGTTAAAGATACCTGCTTTAGAAGCGTCACCAGCAGATGCTTTGATGATTTCTTCTAAAGTTTTACCTTCAAGGTCAGTGCCTTTGATTAGGTTGTTTAAGTTAACAACATAAGTATTGTGATGTTTATCGTGATGGTATTCTAAAGTTTCGCGAGTAATGTGCGGAGCTAAGTCATCATAGCCATATGGAAGTGCAGGTAAAGTAATGGTTGTCATGTTCCAATCCTTGCAATTGCTGGGTTTTACGTTAAGTGGCTCTATTGTAAATGATTCCAAACATAATAGGGCAGTCTTTTAAAGAACGATATACAATAAAGGTCCAATTAAAAACGATAAATAAAATCGGATTTGTCAATTCTATTAAATCGGATTATTTAGTTCGAAATAGATAGTTTCTACAGCGAACTGATTTGTAATTGCTTGAGCAAGACGTTGTACGCCATATCGTTCAGTTGCATGATGACCACAGGCAAAATAATGAACCCCTAATTCTTTGGCTTCATAAAAAGTACGCTCACTCACTTCGCCAGAAATATAAGCATCACAATCTTTTTCTGCTGCTTTATTGATAAAATCTTGAGCACCGCCTGTGCAAAATCCTACTTTTTGGATTTGAGTTTTCTCGCTCGGCAAATGAATTACATTAAAATCAAAAATAGCCTGTAAATTTGTTTTAAATTGCTCTGGGCTTAATGGACTTTCCAAATAGCCTATATTCCCGATCGGATGCTTTTCGAATGGATCTAAAGCTTCTAGATTTTGTAAACCGATTAAATCTGCAATTGCGGCATTATTGCCAAGTGTAGGATGTGAGTCTAAAGGCAAATGGTAAGCGATCAAAGAGATGTTGTTCTGAATTAATTTTTTGATTCGATTACCACGCATACCTGTAATAGGGTAGGCTTCACCTTTCCAAAAGTAACCATGATGGACAAGTAAGGCATCTGCTTGCTGCGCAATAGCTGCATTAATTGCATCTTCTGAGGCTGTAACAGCACAGACTATTTTATTTACCTCAGGCGTGCCTTCAATTTGTAAGCCATTGGGGGCGTAATCTTTAAAATCACTAACTTTTAAAGTTTGATTACACCATTGCACAATATCATGCAAATTTGCCATGCGATTCCTCAACTGAATGACATTTATAGATTCAGCTTAATAAAAGCATATTTTTAAATGTAACTAAAGCTAGACAAAACTTTTTTAACTTTTACATTGCTTTAAATCAATTTACTTTACAATATCTGAAAGTTGTTGTTCTTCTTCAATAAATAAACTTGTCCATAACATAATTTTGCCTAGAGGATAATAAACGTGCGCCGTGCATTTACATGGTTACCTTGGGTTTTACTCGTTGTTGTTATATTTAGTTTTCTGGCTTGGCAGAAATCACATCAGCCGAAACCAACAGTCGCTGCTGATGGCGTCAAAATGCCTGCTGAAAAGGTTGAACCTCTGATTGATACAACTCGAACAGGTGGTGTTGTTTCGTATAGTGCTGCCGTAAAAGTTGCTGCGCCTGCTGTGGTGAATATCTTTACCACTCAGAAAGTGAAACAGATGAATCATCCTTTATTGAATGATCCTGTATTTCGTGAGTTTTTTGGTAATCAAGCCCCTCAACAACCTCAAAATGAAAATAGTTTAGGTTCAGGTGTTATCGTTCGTGCAGATGGTTATATTCTAACGAATAATCATGTGATAGCTCAGGCAGAGCATATTGTGGTGGCATTGCATGATGGTCGTCGTGCTGAAGCGAAAGTCATTGGTACAGATCCTGATACTGATTTAGCTGTGATTAAAATTGAGTTAGACAAGCTTCCTGTCCTACCGTTTAAACTTAGTGGCAATGAAGTTGGCGATGTTGTACTTGCAATCGGTAATCCATTTGGCGTGGGACAAACAGTTACGCAAGGGATTATTTCGGCGACAGGTCGTTCAGATTTAGGTATCAATACCTATGAAGACTTTATTCAAACTGATGCGGCGATCAATCCAGGTAATTCAGGTGGTGCATTAATTGACGTTGCGGGGAATTTAATCGGCGTAAATACTGCGATTTTCTCTCAATCAGGCGGTTCGTTAGGGATTGGTTTTGCAATTCCAGCGAAAATTTGTCAGCAAGTATTAAATTCAATTTTGAAAGATGGTCGAGTTGTTCGTGGTTGGTTAGGTATTAGCTTAATTCCTAATACCATGGATGAGGACGTATTGGCTGCGAAACCTGTTGGAGTCGTTGTTGCTGATGTCTTGCGTGATGGTCCAGCAGATGCTGCAGGTGTAAAACGCGGCGATAAAATTATTCAAGTCAATAATGAGCAAATTACTTCAGCTTCACATTTAATCAACTATGTTGCATTGCAAGCACCACAAAGTGTGATTGATGTGATGGTTGAACGCGATGGTAAGCAACAGAGCATGCAAGTTAAAGTTGGAGAGAGAAAAACCCAACAAAACGCGCAGTCGCAATATATCCCATTGCCTAAGCCTCAAGACTAATATGATCTTATGATTTAATTTGAATATGAAAGGCTACTGAGGTAGCCTTTTTATTTATGAAAAGAAAAAAGCTTGCTGATAAAGGTCGATCAGCAAGCTTTTTGCAAATTTTGGAGTTTTTTATTTTTTATTACACCATCGAAATTTGATGATTTGATGACAGTTTTTTTATAATTAGATTACAACGACTCAATATCAGTATTTATAATCCATTTGCAACCATAACTTTTGAGTATCTACAGAAAAATCTTCCGCTTGATAATCTGAGAATTTTGCTAGGGCAGACAAACCTTTAATAGGCAAAGCATGAGAATAAGAAATAGAGAATTCTTGACCATAATTCATATTTTTTTCATCACTACGATATTGATGTAGTTCAGTGCCTAATTTACCTTTACCAAATACATTAAAACTTGATGAAATGTACAAGTCAGTTAAACCATTCACGGGCGTGGTCAAGAATAAGTCAGCCCATCCGTTAAACTTATGTTTAGTCGCCAATGGGGTTTGAAATGCAATTTTTCCATCATCACTACCAAGCACTTCATAGCCAAGTGTGATTTCACCCAGTGCTGAGCCTTGATCCGTGATGCTATAACCTAATTCTAATCCATAATAATCAGCATCATAATTTATAGGTTGCTCAGCATATTCACTTTGTTTGGCATATTCAGCAACGTATCTAAAATTGTTTTTCTTACCTGTTAAGCGTAAGCCATAGGTTTGATTTGACCAAGCACTTAAATCCTCGAAATCCATCAAATACCCATATAGTGTTGCGTTCAACAATGGGTTGTAATTCATTTTAGCTTGAATTAAGTGAATTTGACTGTTTTGTTTACCATCTTGGGCTGCTACAAATTTAGGTTTTACATCTTCACTACCAAAAATAGTATTGACTTGATCAATATAGGCATAATACAAGCCAAACTCTTTGCAAGGTTTAATATTTAAACTAATCGCATCAAAGGTTTGATCATTTTGACGCCAAGCTACGGAGCCTACAAAGCGCTGATTATCTAAATTAATAGCTTGACGACCAATACTTAAATCAAACTTTGGACTATAAGCATATTTTAAATAAGCTTGATTCAATTGTAGGTTTTTAGGATCAGGGACTGTACTGTAGTTTGTTTCAGCATTACGTGTGCTATTGAAATGATCATTAATTTCGACAGTTCCTTCTCCTTGCACAAATGCGCTTAAGCCATGCCAAGAGTCAGTTTCCAGTGAAGGGCGTAGTCTCAAAGTCCAGGCATCAGCATTTTTTAGTTGGTTATCTTGGTCAACCAATTCGTAACGTAGGCGACTATCGAGAGAAAATTTAGTTTGACTTAAAAAGTTATCTGCGGCAAATGCCGTAGTTGTTAAAACACTGAGCATAGCAAAGCTAAGAAGATTCAATTTCATATTGAGACCCCTGAGAGATTATAATTTCTGGATTTAATTTAGATTGTGTAGGGGAAAGGTAAGTTTCCCCGCACTAAGTGAATGATGATTAAGAGGTGATAGAGTTGCGTTCAAGCACAGCTTGGTCAAACAGTTGTTGTTCTTTCGTTTTATGTTCTACAGAGAAGCGGATGAGAATGACACCGAAAGCGGCCACAGTTACAAGACTACCTAAAATCATGAGGCAAGTTTGAACATCTAGTAAGCCTTTAAGTAGGAAGCCTGCTGCAACCGCACCAACATTACCACCAGCCCCGATAATGCCCGCCACACCACCAAGTGCATTACGGTCAATGAAAGGAACTAAAGCATAAGTTGCTCCGCAAGACATATGCGTGAATAGCGCGAAGACAGTCATACTAATAATAGCAAGAGCTACAGTATTCATTTGTGAGAAGAGAATGAGGAATAAGCCTTCACATAAGATAAGAATAAATAATACTTTTGTACGACCATCTAAACCTTTTGAAATCGCAACTTTATCTGAAACAATTCCACCTAAAGCACGAGCGAATAAGGCAAGTAGACCAAAGATACCCGCAGTTAAACCTGCTTCTTTTAAACCCATGTTGAAGTGGTCGACATAGTACATTGCCGCAATGTTATGAATGAAGATTTCGATACCGAAACATGCTGCGTAAGAAACAAATAGAATCCAAACACGATAGTTACGAGCAGCTTGCATTAAGATAGCAACACCACCTTTTTTACCGCTACCAACTTCAACACCGTTTGCGCGTAATTCTTTAAAGTCACCTTGTGGACAGTCTTGTGTAAGTTTCCAATAAAGTACACCAACAATTACCATCATAATGCCAGGTACAAGCAACGCAATTCTCCAACCCATTGCTTGTTCAACGCCAAACATCACAATTGCACCGAGAATTAATGGCATGATTGCTTGTGTCGCACCTCCACCCGCATTTCCCCAACCTGCAGAAGCCGCATTGGCTGTGCCAACAACATTAGGTGCAAACATGACACTAGTATGATACTGGGTGATGACGAAGCTCGCACCAATTGCACCAATCAAGAGACGGAAAAACAAGAACGATTCATAAGTATTTGCTGCTGCAACACCGAAAACAGGGATACTGCCAACAATGAGAAGAGCAGTATAGGTTTTGCGTGGTCCATATTTATCACAGAGTGGACCAACAATGAGTCGGATCAGAATTGTGATTGCAACCGCAGCGATATTGATGTTTGCGATTTGGTCTTTGGTTAGATTAAATTCACCTTTGATGACTGGCATTAAGGGTGCACAAGCAAACCAAGCGAAGAAACATACAAAGAATGCGAGCCAAGTCATATGAAAAGCACGCATGGCGGGCGTTGAAAAGCTAAATAATTTTATTTCAGTTGCTTTTTTAGCATTTAGATTCATTTTTGAAGACATAACCTTCCCCTGAACTGAACGAAATATATTTTTGCTATGCAATATTTCTGCATACACAAACCGAACAGAACGGACTTCATTGGCCGTCAGCAAATTTTTTTATGAATCATCGTTGATTCATGATGCTTGTTACTAAGCAAGGGGTGTGCCAAAAAATAAATTTGATCAAAATTTAAAATTAACTACATGATTATAAATATATAATTATATTTATAATATTATTTGTATTGATGAATGCTATTTATCAATGAATCTCATATGCTTTATTGATATTTATGTGTCTTCATTATTTCGAAAATGATTGCAATTGGTGCATGTTTTTTATGAATGATGATTTAAAAGGTGGCGATAAATAAAAAAACAGCCGAAGCTGTTTTTTAAAGTTTTGTCTAAAAACGATAGCCAACGCCTAAATAAGTAATAAGTGGGTCTATATCAATTTTAGTATTTGCTTGGATCAACTCTTTACCTGTATTGCGGTCAGTCACATAAATTTTTGCTTCATTATTCATTTTTGAATAAGAAACTGACCCAACGGCAAACCAATTTGGATTGAAATCATAAGTTGCGCCTACTGTGACAATCGGAGCAAAAGTATCAGTCGCTTCCAATTCGACAATAGGATCTGCTGATGATGTCTTACCATCTAAGGCAGCTCCTGCTTTGCCGTCATGGATATTTTGGATCATGTGACCAGCTTTTACTAAATCAGATTCTATGCCCGAGTTCATTTTAAGATCATTAAAATAAGCATACATCACACCTGCTCCAACGTAAGGTCGGAATTTATTGACGCCTGATTTACCAAACTGGTAATGGAGTTCTACCGCAGGTAGCCAAGCACGTGCAGTTGCTGCTTTGCCTCCTTGGGTCAGATCTGTGATATGAAGATCCTGTTTTAAGTCAATATCACCTAAAATAGTACTTGCTGATCCACTTAATGGCGCGTATATGTCGCCTTTCCCTTTAATATCAACTTTTGGAGGAATTCCGGCCTTAATCTCTAGAGATAAATTATCAGTAAAGTGATAATTTGCCATAATACCAACGGTATCTACATTGTCTGCTTCTAAACCTGTTCCTTGGCTTTGCCAGTTAGATAATCCTTTAATGGTAGCTGTACCTGTTGCAAGACCCGATACAGTATCGGTTGGCCATAAATTAATCGCACCGTAAACGATAGGATTGGAATCTTTGACTGCTGCATCTAGTACGGCTTGTTTAGACACATCACCTACTTTAGATTGTGTTCCCTCAGCTACAGTCGTATTGATATTAATAGGATTTGCAGAACCTTGTGGCATGGCATGTAACCAACCAGCTGAAAGAGAGAAACGTTTGAAACCATCTCCATCTTTTAAACTAAAATAAGGTGACTCCGCAAAGCTCATAGTGGGTAGGGTTGCAGCAATTCCTACTGCAATGCATAGCATGCGTTTTTTCATAGTGAGGACTCCATGTCCGATTTATAAGGAACTTTTTATTCTGATAAAAATAACGTTTTTTACTAAATGGTTTGTTTAGTTAAAATTTAAAATTGTTATGCTTATGAAGACTTTTGTTTGATTTAGATGAATTAATGAAGAAATTATGAATATGAAAAAAAGCTACCGAAGTAGCTTTTCTTTAACGAAATAAATTACATAAAACGAGATAAATCTTCTTCAGGGCGAGCAGTAAGTACTTCGATGCCTGTTTCTGTTACCAAAATGGTATGTTCATATTGAGCTGAAAGCTTGTGGTCTTTAGTAACCACAGTCCATTTGTCACCTAAAAGTTTTGTTTGCCAAACCCCTGCATTGACCATTGGCTCAATCGTAAACGTCATGCCTGCTTCTAAGCGCATACCCGTACCTTTCTGACCATAGTGTAAAACTTGTGGTTCATCATGGAAAACATTGCCAATACCATGACCACAATATTCACGCACAACACTAAAACGTTCAGACTCAACATATTGTTGGATTGCATGTCCAATATCGCCAAGATATGAGCCATGTTTAACCGTAGCCATACCACGATACATGGCTTCTTGCGCAACTTGGCAGAGACGATTTGCAAGAATAGAAGTCTCTCCACCAACGATATACATCATGTTGGTATCACCGTGATAACCATCTTTAATGACTGTTACATCAATATTGAGAATATCACCATTTTTTAAAACTTTACTTTCAGAGGGAATACCATGACAAACCACATGGTTGACTGAAGTACAGATGGAATGCTGGAAAGCAGGGCGACCTGGTGCAGCGCCATAGCCCACACAGGCAGGAATTGCCTGTTGTACATTTTCAATATGGTTACGACAGATTGTATCGAGTTCTAAAGTACTCACTCCCGCTTTAATATGCGGTTTAATCATGTCTAAAATTTCAGCCGCTAGTTTTCCTGCAACACGCATCTTTTCAATTTCTTCGGGCGTTTTGATTAATCGACGAGGAGCTGTATAAGTCGTGTTCATGATCTCTAAAAACTTTTGGTAATTTGCAAGCGTCTATGGTATAAATAGCCGCCTATTTTATCAAATGCTTTTCGTGACAATTTTGCTTATAAAAGTTGTGCGAAAAACTGATGAATAGTTATCAAAAATCCGCACATATATCGTCACATTACTCTGGGTGCCTAGCAATAGGTGGAGAATGCGGATATATGGAGGCCTAACCCAAACTTTAAGGTAAAGAAAATGGCAGATTACAACGTAAGCATGCGCGACCTTCTTCAAGCAGGCGCACACTTTGGTCACCAAACTCGTTTTTGGAATCCAAAAATGCGTCAATATATTTTCGGCGCGCGTAACAAAATTCACATCATCAACCTTGAGCACACTGTTCCTGCGTTAAATGATGCTTTGAACTTTGTTAACAATCTTGCAAGCAAAAAGAACAAAGTATTGTTCGTTGGTACTAAACGTGCTGCTTCTAACATCATCCGTGAACAAGCTCAACGTGCTGGTCAACCTTATGTAGATCACCGTTGGTTAGGTGGTATGTTGACGAACTGGAAAACACTTCGCCAATCTATCAACCGTTTAAAAGATCTTCAAACTCAATCTCAAGATGGTACTTTTGCTAAGCTTACTAAACGTGAAGCTTTAGAGCGTACTCGTGAGATGGAAAAACTTGAACGAGCTTTAGGCGGCGTTAAAAACATGGGTGGTTTACCTGACGCATTATTTGTAATCGACGTTGATCACGAAGCGATTGCAATCAAAGAAGCGAAAAACTTAGGTATTCCTGTAATCGGTATCGTTGATACAAACTCTAACCCAGATAACGTTGATTATGTTATTCCTGGTAATGACGATGCGATCCGTGCAGTAACTTTATATGCATCAGCTATGGCAAATGCAATTCTTGCTGGTAAAGAATATGCTCAATCACAAGCGAATGCACAAGCTAAAGGCGATGACGCTGCAAAAGACGCTTCTGAGGCTTAATGCGGTTTGACGCAAGCTTGTCATTTTTGCGACATGTAATGGTGGCAAATTAAGCGTCGAGATTGCAAACGGTCCAGAGTTTCTTTGGGCCGTTTTTGTTGAACAGATTTATTTTCTACCGATTTTAGGAGATCAACATGACTGCAATTACTGCAAGCATGGTAAAAGAATTACGTGACCGTACTGGTCTTGCAATGATGGAATGCAAAAAAGCATTAACAGAAGCAGGCGGTGACATTGAACTTGCGATTGATAACCTTCGTAAATCAGGTCAAGCAAAAGCTGCTAAAAAAGCAGGTAACATTGCTGCTGATGGTGCGATTACTATCATCCAAAACGGTAATAAAGCAATTCTTGTTGAAGTTAACTGTCAGACTGACTTCGTTGCAAAAGACGAAAACTTCAAAAACTTCTCTGATAAGGTTGCTGCTGCTGCGCTTGCTGCAAATGAAACTGATGCTGCAAAAATTGCTGAACTTAAGCTTGAAGACGGTGCGACTGTAGAAGAAGCTCGTGTTGCGCTTGTTCAAAAAATCGGTGAAAACATCCAGGTTCGTCGTGCTCAAATCGTTGAAGGCGAAAACTTGGCTGTTTACAAGCACGGTTTAAAAATTGGTGTGGTTGTATCTTACACAGGTGATGCTGACACTGGTAAAGGTATTGCAATGCACGTTGCTGCGTTCAACCCAGTTGCTGTAAATGCAGAAGCTGTTCCAGCTGACTTGATCGCGAAAGAGAAAGAAATTGCTGAAGCGAAAGCGTTGGAATCTGGTAAGCCAGCGAACATCGTTGAGAAGATGGTAAGTGGTTCAGTTGACAAATACTTGAACGAAGTTGCACTTGACCGTCAAATGTATGTAATCGACAACGACAAGAAAGTTGCTGATGTATTGAAAGCAACTGGTACCAATGTAGCTCAATTCGTTCGCTTCGAAGTAGGTGAAGGTATTGAGAAGAAAGCTGAAATGAGCTTTGCTGACGAAGTTGCTGCTGCTCAAGCTGCTGCTGCTCAATAATTTTTATTGAATCAGTAAAAGTTAAAAAACCCAGTCATTATGACTGGGTTTTTATTTATGTTAATTTTTTAAAATTGTTCGTCATGTGTTTCTTTAAGTTTTGCTAATGCTTCAATCCGATACTGAATGAGCATTTCGCCAATTTCTGCACCTTGAACATGTTCTGGTAAATCCTGTGCTCTAATATTCCGAACAATCTCCATGGCATCCAAAATATACTGTGCTTGTGGGTAAGGGCGATCTTCTAAACCTAATCGACCTTTAGCATCGCATTCACAAGCCTGCACAAAAGCAATGACTTTTTCTGGTTTTCGTAAAACATCCAAGCGCTGTAGTAAACGCCATACAGTACCAGGTTTCAAATTTTTGATTTGATGGCATTTCAGATGTTCTTTGCAAACAATTAAAGCTAAATTTTTCAGATGTGTGGGAACTTTCAAGCGTTCACATACGTTTGTAACGGGTTCTAATCCACGTTCCTCATGCATGATATGCCGTGGTAATTCCTCAGTTGGAGTAAGTGCTTTCCCTAAATCATGCACCAAGACAGCAAAACGTACATCTAGTCCATAGTTGGCCTGACAAGCTTGTTTTAGTGCCATTAAGGTGTGTACACCACAATCTATTTCAGGGTGGTACTCTGGGCGTTGAGGAATACCAAATAATGCATCTATCTCGGGAAACAGTACTTTTAGTGCATCACAATCTCTTAATGTTTGAAAATAGATATCGGCATGATCTTCCATTAATGCACGAGAAGTCTCTTTCCATACACGTTCAGGTGTTAAAGCATTCAGTTCCCCTGAATTGGCAATTCTTTTCATTAATTGCAAAGTTTCTTCTGCAATTTCAAATCCATAACTAGCATAACGAGCAGCGAAGCGAGCAACACGTAGCACACGTAAGGGATCTTCTGTAAATGCATCTGAAACATGGCGTAGGATTTTCTGATCAAGATCTTTTTGACCACCATATGGATCATAAACTTGTCCAGTTTCATCCATTGCCATTGCATTAATTGTTAGGTCACGGCGAATTAAATCTTCTTCTAATTTAACAGTGGTATCAGTAAAAAATTGGAATCCGTGATAGCCAATGCCTGATTTTCTTTCAGTACGCGCTAGTGCATATTCTTCTTTTGTTTTTGGATGAAGAAATACAGGAAAATCCTTTCCAACGGGTTGGTAGCCTTGAGATAATAATTGTTCAGGTGTTGCTCCAACCACAACATAATCTTTTTCGTGATAGGGGCGACCGAGTAAATGATCTCGAACAGCACCGCCTACTAAATAAACTTGCATAAAAAACCTCTATTCTTCACACAATCATGCTACAGAATAGAGGTTTTCTCAAGCATTAAGCATAGCTTTTAATGTTAAAAGCTATGCTTAAACTGTATCAGTTTTGGCTTTGCTGAATTTCAGCAACGGTTAAAGCTGTCATATTCACTAGACGGCGGGTAGTTGCTGTCGGTGTTAAAATATGAACTGGTTTTGCTGCGCCTAACAAGATTGGACCAATCGTTACATTATTACCAGATGTTGCTTTTAACAAGTTGAATGAAATATTTGCAGAATCTAAATTCGGCATAATCAACAAGTTTGCTGAACCTTTAAAGCGTGAATTTGGAAATGCAAAATGACGAATATTATCATCTAATGCAGCATCACCATGCATTTCACCTTCAACTTCAAGTTCAGGAGCTTGCTCAGAAAGTAAACGATAAACTTCACGCATTTTCTGAGCACTTGGATCAACTTGATCGCTTCCAAAACTTGAGTGAGAAAGTAAAGCGACACGAGGGGTCATACCAAAACGACGCACTTCTTCGGCTGCTAAGATAGTCATCTCTGCAAGTTGTTCAGCAGTTGGATTGGTATTTACATAGGTATCGGCAATAAACAAGTTACGATCTTCAAGCATTAATGCATTGAGTGTAAAGAATGTACTACGACCTTCTTTTAAACCGATCACGTTTTTAACGAAATCTAAATGGATATCGTAGCTCGCATAAGTACCACATAGCATACCATCAGCTTTACCGAACTTAACTAGCAATGCGGCGATTAAGGTTGAACGACGACGTGCTTCACGTTGCGCATATTCAACAGTTACGCCTTTACGTTGCATTGTATTGTAGTAGTCTTTCCAGAAATCATCATATAAAGGATTGTTTTCTTGATCGACGATTTCAATATTGACACCGTGCTGTAAGCGTAAACCGAGTTTTCTGATATTGTCTTCAATAACGGCTGTACGACCAACAAGAATTGGTTTAGCCAGACCTTCATCTACAACAATTTGAACCGCACGTAATACACGTTGATCTTCACCCTCGGCATATGCAATACGCTTAGGGTCAGTTTTCGCTTGTGAGAAAATCGGTTTCATTAAGAATGCTGAGTTATATACAAACTCAGAAAGTCTTTGACGATATGCAGAGAAATCTTCAATTGGACGTGTCGCAACACCAGAATCCATTGCAGCTTTAGCAACCGCAGGCGCGATTTCTAAAATCAAGCGTTGGTCTAGAGGGCGAGGGATCAAGTAATCACGACCGAATGATGCAGATTTTTCACCATAAGTCGCAGCATCTGCTTCAATATGTGCCATACGTGCAATCGCGTGTACACAAGCAATTTTCATATCTTCGTTGATCGTTGTAGCACCGACATCGAGTGCACCACGGAAAATATATGGGAAACAAAGTGCATTGTTTACTTGGTTTGGATAGTCTGAACGACCAGTTGCCATAATCACATCTGGACGAACTTCGTGCGCATGTTCAGGTAAGATTTCTGGATCTGGATTTGCAAGTGCAAAAATAATTGGGTTTTCAGCCATTTCTTTAACCATTTCTTTGGTTAAAATTCCCGCTGCAGAAAGACCCAAGAACATATCTGCGCCAGCCATTACTTCATGTAATTGAGTCGCAGAAATATCTTGAACGTAACGTTTTTTCGATTCATCAAGTCCTTCACGTGAAGTTGTTAAAAGGCCACGAGAATCAGCTACGATAATATTCGATTTATTTACGCCTAATGCACAAAGTAAATCTAAACATGACAATGCAGCAGCACCAGCACCTGATGCAACGATTTTAATTTCATCAATTTTCTTGTTCACGATCTGCAAGGCATTCAACAATGCTGAGCCTACAATAATACTGGTACCATGTTGATCATCATGGAACACAGGAATCTTCATGCGTTCACGAAGTTTCTTCTCGATATAGAAACATTCAGGTGCCTTGATATCTTCCAGGTTGATACCACCAAACGTTGGTTCCAATGCGGCAACGATATCCACGATCTTGTCTGGATCATTTTCCGCAATTTCAATATCAAATACATCAACACCAGCAAACTTCTTGAATAGAACGCCTTTACCTTCCATAACAGGCTTAGAAGCAAGAGGACCAATGTTTCCTAAACCAAGCACGGCTGTACCATTACTCACGACGGCAACCAAATTTCCACGTGCTGTATATTTTGCAGCAGCAGAAGGGTCACGTTCAATTTCTAGACATGGAGCAGCAACACCAGGAGAATATGCAAGCGCTAAGTCTCGTTGGTTTACGAGTTGCTTGCTCGGTGTCACGCTGATTTTTCCAGGCGTAGGAAATTCATGGTAATATAAAGCGGCTTCTTTTAAAGATTGATCGTCCATCTGAGTCTCGATTGTTCCGATAATAATCAGGCATATACATGGCTGATGATTATATTAAGATAAGTGCACAAGAATATAGCACTAGTTCATGTTTTCGCCCAGTCAAAAAAGCTTATTTTCACTGAACGTATAGGCTTATTGACAATTTATATTGGGTGTAAATTAAACTGCCAAAAGCTCAAAATATGGTTTTAACTGGAATATCTTGCAATTGCTAGACGCATATGTTGCTGTAAGTATTCAGTTGCATGTACGGCAGTTAAGGGTTTGGCAAATAAGTAACCCTGTAATATGTCACAGTTTTGTCGTTTCAAATATTCACATTGCTGTTCTGTTTCAACGCCTTCAGCGACAACTTTTAAGCCAATTGTTTTACCCATGGCAATCATAGCATTAACAATCGCATCTTGTTTTGCATTACCAATTTTCGAGATAAATGCACGATCAATCTTTAAAATATCAATTGGATATTCAGTTAAATAAGCCAGAGAAGAATAGCCTGTGCCAAAGTCATCCAGTGCAATTGAAATATTACGTTCTTTCAATGCACACAAAATTGTTTTAACACTTTCAGTATTTTCTAAAAATGCTGACTCGGTAATTTCTAACTCTAAATTTTCACCTGTAATAGAGTATTCATCGAGTACAGCATCAATATCATGCAATAACTGACCACGCAAAATTTGTTGAGCAACAATGTTTACAGCAATGTGGATGTTCGTAAAACCTAGTTTTTGCCATTCTTGTAACTGTTTCGCTGCCTCATACAAGACAAATCGTCCAATATCAGAAATTAGACTGGTACTTTCTGCTAAAGGAATGAAAATATCGGGCATGATTAAACCTTTCGTTGGATGTTTCCAACGAATGAGTGCTTCAAATCCATTAATTTGACAATTCTGAGCAGTGATCTTTGGCTGATAATATACAACGAGTTCATTGTTTTGAATCGCCTTTCTCAAGTCAAGCTCTAAATCAGTATGATTAACAACGAAGTTAGTTCGCTCACTAGAATAATAGCGGATTGTATTTCCACCTAAGCGTTTGGCTTCTGTTAAGGCTTGCTCTGCATGGGTATTTAAGTTGTCAACTTGACGACCGTGTTCAGGGTAAATCGCAACTCCAATCGAAATACTGACCACATACTCTTGATTAGCGATATAAAAGGGTTTGCTAAAGGCTTCAACAATATTACTGCATAACTGATGAATTGGCGGATGTAACGGTGACATTTCATAAATGATTACAAAATCGTCTGCACTTAAATGTGAGACTAAAAGTGCATCAATATTACTGATACGCAAACGTTGTGCAACTTGCTTCAAAAGCTCATTACCCGCTTGATTGCTGAGTAATTCATTCAAGGCACGGAAACGGTCAATATTGATTCGGATAACTGCTAAATTCTGTATCGAAGCCTCATTAACCAAATATTGATGCAGTTGCTGGTGATAATAGAAGCGATTAGGTAGATCGGTCAGGGTATCATAATTGGTTAAATATGATAAACGTTGCTCTTGATGTTTACGCTCAGTTTGGTCAGAGACAATCCCGATATAATTAATCACACGATCTGATTCATCTTTTACAGCGTTCATATGGATCCAAAGGAAACATGATTTTTCAGAAAGATAAGTTTCCTGAAACTCACCTTCGTACTCATGTTCTTCGTGCAAAGTAGCAAGGATAGAAAGATGAAAATTATGATGATGCTGTTTATTTTGTTTAGTAATCTCAAAAAGTTGTTTTCCTAATATGAACTGTTTATCTAAACCCGTTAATTGTTCATATTTAGGATTAACTTCAAGATAGTGGAAGCTATCATCCAGAACAAAGATACCTTCTGAAGCCTGTTCGAATACACTCGCTGCTAATTTTAGCCGTTCTTGGTCTTTCTTTTCTTGGTTAATATCACGATGAATACCGACCATGCGTAGAGGGGTCTCATCTTTAGGATTTCTTAACATGACTTGGCCAACATCATGAATCCAAACCCATTCACCACTCGGTCGTTTAATGCGGAAAGTTTCTTCGTAACGTTTAGTTTGGCCACATAGATGTTTATAAAGTGTATTTTTAACACGTTCAAGATCATCAGGATGTACAATTTTATGCAGCAACGAATAGTGATTCTCAGAATCACGCGTAACTTCTTTACGATGAGAATTGGTAATCCCAACAGTGTTATTTTCTAAATTCCATTCCCAAGGTCGAATACCCGCAGTTTCATGTGCAAAAGCCAAATTTTGACGATGTTCCTGTAAACTATTATTTATTTCTGTTAAATCAAAAGTACGCTCGCGAACTTTTTGTTCTAATAAATGATTGTTAAATTGTAATTGAGCTTCAATATCTTTCGATTTATTCACTTCACGTTGTAATTGTTGGCAAAGTTCTTCGGTCCATTGATTGTGTTGTTCCGCCACATCAATCAGTTGCTTGTTTTTATCCAGAACCTGAGACAGGCGCTGGTGAATATTAAAGGTGGCCTGAGCACAAAGCAGGGTGGCAAAAAAGGACAGGTAATAGGCAATATAAAATAGGGTATGTTCCTGATCTCTATTTATAATTTGGGAAATCACCAGAGGGCTGATGCTTGGAATGAAGAACAGGAAGAAGTAACGGATATGCTGGGTTAAAAAAGTCAGCGCAATAATATGTGAAGAGGTGAGCAGCAAGGCGGTCAGGATCAGGATATGTGAGGCTGAAAGATTCGGGACATCCCTGATCAATAGGTAATTGATCACAATGGTGCTGATTCCCAGCAACAAACCCGTGAAAAAACAAATGGCCTGAAAGGTAATATTGGTTTTTCCAGCAAAGCGACTTGATGAATAATATCTTAATGAAAAGTGACAAACTGCGTAAAAAATGAGTAATAGTGTAAGAGTAAGGGTCATCCATGTGGTAAAGACATTCGCACTAAAGGAATAGAAAGAAGCAAATAACAGATAATCCAGAAGCGCAATCAAAAATACACTTAAAACGAATAGGCGTACGTGGTTAGGATAGTTGATCTGATCCGTATAAATAAACTGCGGAATTTTTTTTTCATGAACCCCGAGCATACAAAGAATAGTCCTTTTCATTATTTATCTATGCGTACAATCATTATTTTTTTGTAAGCACGATATAGTTTTATTTTAAATTACCCTTAAACCAGATCGAAAGCAATGCAAATACTTTATTTGGTTGAAAAGTGATAATTTAAAATTGATAAAGCTACAACTGGAGCGGTTTCAGTCCTTAAAACACGATCTCCAATACACCAGCTTTGAAAATGATTTTGGTTAGCAGCATCAATTTCTGCTTCACTTAAACCGCCTTCTGGACCAATCAATAGGGCTAAATCAGGCTGGCTATTTAGTACTACGTTTTCTTGGTCTTTGTTTGGCGCTAACACAAAACGTGATTGTGGTAGCTGTTCCGATTTTACCCAATCGGTTAAACTTATTGGTGCTAGAACATTTGGAACTTTGTTCATTCCACATTGTTCACACGCAGCAATCGCAATTGACTGCCAATGATCTAATTTCTTTTGATCACGTTCATATCTTAACCGCATTTCGCAACGTTCACTAGTCAATAATTGAATAGTTGTGACACCAAGTTCAGTGGCTTTTTGAATCGCATAATCCATACGATCGCCTTTGCTCATGACTTGGCCTAAAATTACTTTAGCAGGCGCTGTTCGATCTATAGGGTTGAATTGATCAATAGAAACAAAAGCATTTTTCTTATTAATTTCAGTAAGTGTTACGATATATTCACCACCTTTTCCATTGAAAAAGATGGCTTGATCTAGCTCTTTTGCACGAAGCACCCGTACCCAGTGATGAAATACCGATTCTGTTAATTCAATCGAATTGCCAGTATTTAATTCTGTTTCGATATAAAAACGATTCATGCTGGGTAAGGCTCGTACAAATTAGTTTAAACCAAGATCAACAACGAGTTGTCGAGTTGGCTCTGTTTGGTTCATTGAATAAAAATGGAGTGTTGGCGCACCACCAGCGATCAAACGTTCGCAAAGTTTAACAATCACTTCATGGCCGAAGGCTTTAATACTTTCGCTATCATCACCATAAGCAGCAAGTTGTTTGCGAATCCAACGCGGAATTTCTGCACCAGTTCCATCCGCAAAGCGAATCAAATTACTTGCATTGGTAATTGGCATGATGCCAGGCGCAACGGGAATATCCACACCAGCTTTAGCAATACGTTCGATGAAATAGAAATAAGCATCTGGATTGAAGAAAAATTGGGTAATACCTGCATTCGCGCCTGCATTCACTTTTTCAACAAAACGTTGAATGTCACCATCAAAGCTATCAGCTTGCGGATGCATTTCAGGGTACGCAGCAACTTCAATATGGAAATGATCACCTGAATGTTCACGGATAAAGCGAACAAGATCTTGAGCATAAGGTAATTCGCCAAGACCAACTTGACCTGAAGGTAAATCACCACGCAATGCTACGATGCGGTCAATCCCTTGTGATTTATATAAATCTAAGAGCTCAGCAATACGAGCTTTATCATCGCCAATACAAGAAAGGTGAGGGGCGACGGGCGTACCTTTGCCATTAAAATCATTAATGGCTGCTAAAGTGCGTTCACGAGTAGAACCACCAGCACCATAAGTAATGGAGAAAAACTCTGGGTTTAATCGCTGTAATTCTTGGTGAACGATACGTAGCTTTTCAGCGCCAGCATCAGTTTTTGGCGGGAAAAATTCAAAAGAAATAGGAACACGTTTCGTCATTTCAAATCCTTTTTTAATCGCTTAGACATTATTTTAGAAAAAAGAGCAGTCCGTAAACGTCTGCCCTGATTTTCTTAGTATTTATAAGCGTCAGATTTGAATGGACCTTCCACAGGAACGCCGAGGTAATCTGCTTGTACTTGAGTCAATTGGGTGAGTACACCACCAAAGCCAAGCACCATTGCAGCAGCAACCTCTTCATCTAATTTCTTAGGAATCAGTTCTACACGGATTTTCGCAGCTTTTTGATCTTCAGGAAGATCGGCAAATTTCTCAGCGAACAAGTGCATTTGACCTAACACTTGGTTAGCAAAAGAACCATCCATAATACGTGATGGGTGACCTGTTGCATTCCCAAGATTCACTAAACGCCCTTCAGAAAGAAGGATTAAGTAATCATTTTCATTTTCTGAACGATACACTTGGTGAACTTGAGGCTTAACTTCAACCCACTTGTAACCACGTAAATATGCAGTGTCGATCTCTGTATCAAAGTGACCGATGTTACACACTACAGCACCTGCTTTTAATGTATCAAGCATTGCAGCGTCACAAACGTGGTAGTTACCTGTTGTCGTTACGATAAGGTCAGTGTTTTGAAGAAGGTCAAGGTTGATGTCTTCTTTCTTGCCTGTTTGAACACCATTTTTGTATGGAGATACAACTTCGTAACCGTCCATACATGCTTGCATTGCACAGATTGGGTCAATTTCAGTAACACGTACAATCATACCTTCTTGACGAAGTGATTGTGCAGAACCTTTACCTACGTCACCGTAACCGATTACAAGTGCACGACGACCAGATAACAACATATCTGTACCACGTTTGATCGCATCATTTAGAGAATGGCGGCAACCATATTTGTTGTCGTTTTTAGATTTCGTTACGGAATCATTTACGTTGATTGCAGGAACTTTTAACGTACCATCACGTAACATTTCATACAGACGTTGAACACCTGTTGTTGTTTCTTCTGTTACACCGTGGATTTTTGCAATCACTTCAGGGTATTTTTCGTGAACAAGTAGCGTTAAATCACCACCATCATCAAGAATCATGTTGGCATCCCAAGGTGTGCCATTTACATTGATTTGTTGTTCAAGACACCACATGTATTCTTCTTCAGTTTCGCCTTTCCAAGCAAACACAGGAATACCCGCAGCAGCGATAGCAGCAGCAGCGTGATCTTGAGTAGAGAAGATATTGCATGATGTCCAACGAACTTCAGCGCCAAGTTCTACGAGTGTTTCGATTAAAACTGCAGTTTGGATTGTCATATGAATACAACCCAAAATTTTTGCGCCAGCAAGTGGTTTAGTTGCTGAATAACGCTTACGTAAACCAATCAAAGCTGGCATTTCTGCTTCAGCAAGTTTGATTTCTTTACGGCCGTAGTCAGCAAGAGAAATATCAGCGACTTTATAATCTGTAAATGAAGCAGTAACCGCGTTCATCAGGATCTCCTAGAAAAATAGTATGGATCATTCTGTTCGCGGATGCCGTTGTTGGTTAGCACGAGCGTCTAACCGATCGTCGAGCCTGGCAAATTGATTTTTAGTGCTAATCAATCGTCGCAGCATCCCTCGACTGGGCATTATAATACTTGGAAATGACTTTAGTTCCAATGTTATTTTGTTTGAGATGATTATAAAATGAAGAATTAGATTGGGATAAGTGATTAAATTTTTTGAATGAACGAACAAGGATTCCAAATCCCTTTGAAATCCTTATGTATGCACAAAAGAATCGCATTAAGCTTTTAAATGATCTTCAAATTCTTCGCCAAGCTGCATGGCTAAGGCATTTCCAGATAAGTCACACGTGACCAAACCGTATTCTTTTTTAAAACTAAAGGTAAAACCTTTATTGTCGGCTAAACTTTTTACTGAATATCCTAATTTTTCTAACCAAATACGAAAAGCCAATAAATTTTTTGCTTTCACAACTCTGTTTTTCATTCCAGAACTCCTTTTAACCTGTATTTATTAATAAGGGTGACCTAAAAATTTTTAAAGGGGGATTGCATATATTTATTTTTCTTCATGTAACCAATGTAAAATTAGATTGATTGAAACTGAAATTAAACTTAAATTTTATCTGATAAAATTATTTAAATAATTGATTTAATTTACTTGTATTGTTTTTTCTCGGATTGGGTTTTGATCCAAAATAAATGTAAAAAATCATTTCACTTTCTACTTTTTAAAAACTAAAGTTTAGCCTTTAAAAAGTAGAACTTTAAAATTAGAACTGATCTTTAAGCGCTCTGATCCTTGCGAAATCTTCGACACTTTCTGTGCGCAAGAACGGATTTGTTTCAAGCTCTAATTTAATTGTACTTGGCAGAGTAATTTGTTCAGCATCTCTCAATGCTTTGACTTCCTTTATGCGTTCTTGTAATGCAACATTCTGAGGTTCAATTGTTAATGCAAACTCTGCATTTGCAAGCGTATATTCATGTGTACAATAAACTTTGGTTTGTATTGGCAACGCAGCTAAGCGATTTAATGAGTGGTACATTTGTTCAGCAGAACCCTCAAATAGGCGCCCACAGCCCATTGCAAATAATGTGTCACCACAGAAAAGCGTGTCTATTTCTTCAATAAAATAAACAATATGACCTAGTGTATGCCCTGGTGTTGCAATAATTTCAACTTTTAAATCATTAAAGTGAAAATGGTCATTATGTTGCAGTGGATTGGATATAAACGAAATTTTACTGAGTTCATCGCGTGGACCGAAAACGGGTGAATTTTGCTCAGCCAATAGGCTTTGTACACCATCAGTATGATCTCGATGCCAATGTGTTAACCAGATTTGTTTCAACTCAAGTTGATGTTGTTCGCAAAAATCGGTAACAAGTGCTGCTTCTGTAGGGTCAACTGCTACGACTTCTTGCGTACGAGTATCTTCTAATAACCAAATATAGTTTTTTAAGGCATTTTTTACGTCAATTGCATGAATTTTATAATGCATGGCCGAATCCTAAATCTCTGATTTATGTGGTTATTGATGAATAGAGTATTTGAATAATCAAATCACAGTTAGTTTAAGTGTAAATGTATAAGAGTGCAAAAGATTACCTAAGAATTCATACAGAATGCTGACTTTTTAGGGCATATTATGACAGCTTCAATCATCAGGTATTTTTCAGGTTGACAAGTTATACTTTTTCTATAAATATTATAAAAATTTTGATAAATTAATGGTTTATATTCATCTTTAGTGGTGTGAAAATACTTAATTAAAGCTAACATAGTTTAAAAATTAGATTTAACAATATTTAACGAAGTAACACATTTAAAGATGAAATGAAAAATAAATCATAAGAATACAGTGAGAGTATTATGACTGATTTGGTAGATCATGAAATTGTTGTTATCTTCAAAAAATATTTATATCCTTTGTCTTCCAAACTTACAGAAATGTTGAATGAGCATTTTAGTCATCAAACAGAACGTCGCGGTTGTGGTTATACTCAAGCCACTCGTGTGATTGCTGAATTTGTTTCACAGCCACGTGATATGTTGGGATTCCAAGATTTTCGTATTTTTGAAGACTACGAGGTTAAAGGTTTGAAAAACATTTTAAATCAAAGTTCTTCATATGGTTTAGTGTTGGAAACTTGGCGTAATTTGGATATTAATATTGATGTGCAACAATATTTAGAACGTTCTAATTCACAAGATACATTTACTCAGAATTTGCAACAAGAAGTTGATTTTCAAGCGAAGCTTAGAAAAATCCATCAATATGCAGAGCTTGAAGAAAGCATTTTAATTTGCCAATTACTTGCAGATATTATTCTTCCACAAACAATTGATCAAATTGAAATGATTGAGTGTCATTCTCTAGAGGAAAAGCCGAAGGTTGGCTCATGTCCGATGGCAGAAAAATTTTTCTTGCGAATTGCACATCATTGTTTATTGCGACAAGGTGAAATTAATATTTTTGTGGATGATAAAGGTTTACCCATCATGATGGAGAAACTGAATATGGGGGATAATCACTCTTGTATCAGTCTCGTGCCATTGATGATGAATGGGGTGCGCTTACCAGCAGGAAGTCTTTTCTCTGCAAGTTATGAAATCGATGAGCTGGAAAAGAAGCCTAATAAACAATATAAAGGATATGTGATTCCAATTGCTCAAATGAATGGTTTTTGGTTTTTACGATTAACGACACTGGTTGTTTCGCCAAAAAACCGTGCGCGTGCGTTTGGGTATCATTTTAAACAACAGGTTGATAATGGATTATTTAGACCTGATACCACGGAACTAAGTCAACTGATTGAGATTGCAAAAGATCAAATTTATGTAGGGCATCCATGCTAAAAGCTTGTTACTCACCACGCTATTTTGCAAGAACACATACCAACAGTATGGAAAAACTGACAGCCGTCGCTGATGTGCTGCGAACTCATCAAATGGTTGATTTAATTGATCCAGGTTTAATTGATACTGAGATATTAAAAAAACTACATAACCCAGAATATGTGGAAGCCTTTTTATCGGGAGAATCTGCATTTGCAACCATACAGGGCTTTAAACCGTGGAATGAGCAATTAAGGGACGCAATCCTATCAGTACAGGCAGGGCAGTTGCTTGGCGCTGATATTGCCTTTAAAGAGGGGATTGCGGCCAATATCGCACAGGGTTTTCATCATGCCAGTTATGAGTCTGGTGCTGCATATTGTACCTTTAATGGTTTGGCTCTGGTTGCTAAACAAAATCCTGAAAAACGTATCTTTGTGCTGGACTGTGATCAGCATGGCGGAGATGGAACGGCAATATTTACCAATAGACTCACCAATCTGGTCAATTTCGGAATTTTTGGGATTCGTTTTGGTTGCAAGGCAGGGGAGCGTAGCCTGACTCGCTATATTCATCCCAAGCAGGGCAACTTTGATTTATATCGGGAAGCGATTTTTGAAGCGTTTCAATATGCCTCACATTGGGAAGCAGATCTAATCATCTATCAAGCTGGTATGGACTGCCACCAACTAGATAAATATGGCTCAAAATGGTTTACCACTGAGCTGTTATATGAGCGAGATCGCTTAGTTTTTGAAATGGCAAAAAAAATGAAAATTCCATTACTGTTTGTATTGGCAGGCGGCTATCAGGCACTTGATGATTTAGTGCCTTTACATGTTAATACATTCAAAGCTGCAAATGAAATTTACTTTCCTTAAAATAGAAAGGTACAAAAAAAGCCCTCAAAATGAGAGCTTTGTCTGTTGCTGTGATTAGCGTAATTTTGCTAACCAATCACCAAATGATTGAACCAGTTGAACTAAAATTAGCAGTACAATCACGGTTAAAATAACAACACTGGTATCAAAACGTTGATAACCATAGGAAATAGCTAAATCACCGATACCTCCTGCACCAACTGCGCCAGCCATTGCAGTTGCACCAATTAAGGAAATCGTCCCTGTGGTCAGGTTCAAAATTAATGAGCTACGTGCTTCGGGGATAATAAATTTAAAAATGATCTGCCAAGGTGAGGCACCCATAGCTTGAGCTGATTCAATAATACCCTCATTCACTTCAAGTAATGAAGTTTCAATCAATCGCCCTAAATACGGACCTACATAAATGGTGAGGGGAACAATCGCAGCCCAAGTACCAATCGAAGTTCCAACTAATAATTTAGTTAATGGAATAACTGCAATAAGTAAGATGATAAATGGTAAAGAACGTAGTGCATTTACAATTGGGTTGAGAAAATAATAGATCGCTCGGTTTTGTAAGATACCACCTGTGCGAGTGACAACTAAAGTTACACCTTGAATCAATCCCCAAATACAACCAAAAAGCAATGAGAAAAAAACCATTTGAAAGGTTTCTTGTAATGCCGTGACGAATTGATCAATTGAAAGGGAACTGTGCCAAAACGGCGCGGAAGCTTCAGTAAGCCATTGTACGATTAAATCTCTCATTGGCTTACTCCTGATTGTTCAACTTTCACGCCTTGTTGCTCAAGAAACTTAATAGCGTCTTGAATAGTCGCTGAATCACCCAAAAGTTGAATAAACATCTGTCCAATCACAGTGCCATTGATTTCAGTCATGTTGGCAAAAAGAATATTTAGGCTCAAATCAAATTGCTTAATCACAGCTTGAATGACGGTTTCTTGAGCAGATGTCCCCAAGAATTGCAGACTATAAATACTATTGTGATGCTTATGTTCAAGGTTATTGAGGATATTAATTGGTAACTGTTGTTGCAAAACTGTTTGAATGAAGGTCTTTGTAGTCGAATGCTGGGGTTGACTAAAAATATTGAGGGTGGGGCCTGTTTCAATCACATGACCTGCTTCCATGACTGCAACATAGTCACAGACTGACTCAATTACATCCATTTCATGGGTGACCATCACAATGGTAATCTTTTGTTCTTTATTAATCTTTTTTAATAGCGCTAAAACGGATTGTGTGGTCTGAGGGTCAAGTGCAGAGGTTGCTTCATCACACAGTAAAATTTTGGGATGGTTTGCAAGCGCGCGGGCGATACCTACACGTTGTTTTTGTCCTCCTGAAAGTTCATCAGGATAGGCATCTTTCTTGTGCTTGAGATCGATGAAATCTAATAGTTCTGCTAGGCGCTTTTCACGATCAGCTTTGTTATGCCCCAATAATTTGAGTGGCATTTCAATATTTTCAGATACTGTTTTAGTTTGCAGTAAATTGAAATGTTGAAAGATCATGCCGATATTTGCACGTTCTTGACGAAGCGTACGCGCATCCATTGCAGTAAAGTCTTTCTGATTGATAATTACCTGTCCCTGCGTTGGGCGTTCAAGCAAATTAATCAAACGAATCAACGTACTTTTACCTGCACCACTATAACCAATAATGCCGAAGATGCTGCCTTCTGGGATCTCTAAATTAATTTGATCCAGTGCGTTGATCGTTTGACCTTTCAATTGATAGTGTTTCGAAATGTTTTTAAATTGGATCATGTTCGTCAGTACTAAGCAAAAAAGAAAAAACAGGCAAATATCTTTGCCTGTTTCATTGAAAATATTATATTACGATTTTGCTTCAGTGAGATAGCTTGTCGGTTTGTTTACATCAACTTTTGTACCTGCAAAATGTTCTTGCACATATTTTTTCACAGCTTCTGTATGATAAAGCGCACCAACTTTTTGTAGTACTGCATCATCTTTACGAGATTCGGCAGTTGCTAAAACATTGACATTTAATTTAGTACTTTGATCAATTGGTTCGTAATAGATAGCATCTTTAAGAACGTTCAAACCACCTTCTAAAGCCAAGGTGTTACCTAATAAAATCGCATCAACTTCGTCTTTTACACGTACAGCTGTCGCCATTTGAATTGGCTTGATTACGATTTTTTTACTATTTTCGATAATGTCAGCAGGCGTGCCTTTCACAGGATCGAAATCAGCTTTTAATTTGATTAAACCTGCGCTTTGTAAAAGTAACAATGCACGTGATTCATTTGCGCCGTCATTTGGGATTGCAATGGTTGCGCCTTGAGCAAATTCTTCAACTTTTTTGACTTTGCTTGAGTAAATACCCATCGGCTCTAAATAAGTCGTTGAAACAGGTGCAATCTTATCTTTATTTGCCGCATTAAAAGCAACAAGGTAAGCGTAAGATTGGAAGGCATTAATATCAACTTCTTTATTAGCAACAGCTGTATTCATTGCAACATAGTCAGTAAAGTTTTTGACTTCAAGTTTAATACCTGCCGCTTTAGTTTCAGGCAATGTCGCAATATAACGCCAAATATCAGCATCTGAGCCTGTTGATGCAATTACAACGGTTTGTAATCCACCCGATTCATTTTTTTGTTCTGCTTTGGTGTCAGGTTGTTTACTGCACGCTGCAAGTAATAACACAGACACACTTAAAAAAAGACTAATAAGCTTTTTCATGTGTAAATCCTAATCGGAATAATGCTTAGTAAATAATCCGCTAATGCATTACTTAAGAGCTATAGGGTTCTTGTTACAAAGAGGTGAGTCGGTTCAAAATTTAATGCTATGAACAGGCGACTGATCGAATCATTTGCAACAACAGAAAATTAAGAACATTGATCTTAAGAATTTGACTTAAGCATACTGGTTCAATAATTGTCATATCAAATCGAGATTAGCTGATACTTTTCGAGTTAAATTTCATATTCTTATTCATATATAAAAGAATATGTATAAAACCAAAAGCACTCGTCGAAAATTTTAGCAATCATAACAATAATTTGGGTTCTGTTATAGTGTTCTATTTTGTACTTGTGGGTATAAATATATGATTATTAGAAAAATAGTTTAATTTTGGTAAAAGTAAATAAATGATACTTTTGTAGTTTTTTCTGATGATGGAAATGTCAAATTTTATTGAATTAGTGATATATATTTTTCTGAATTTAATATTTAAATAATGAATAAGGAAGTGATTTTTATGCTAATTAAAGAATAAAAAAGCCTTCCGAAGAAGGCTTTTGTTAATTAACCAAAGCTTATTCTGCTTTTTCACGTGCAATTGCGCGGTAACCAATATCACTACGATACTGCATACCTGTAAATGTCACTTGACCACATACTTCTAGTGCATTGATTTGAGCTTCTAGAACTGTGTCTCCAAGCGCAGTCACGCAAAGAACGCGACCACCAGCAGTAATCACATGACCATCTTCAGTCGTTGCAGTACCTGCATGGAAGATCTTAGTATCTTCAGGAGATTGTCCGATGCCAGAAATTACATCGCCTTTGCGGACTGTATCAGGGTATCCTTCAGCTGCAAGTACGATACCAATTGATTTACGCTCATCCCATTCAGCTTCACTTGGTAAATTACCAGCAATACCCGCTTCAACCAAATCAACTAAAGATGATTTTAAGCGCATCATAATCGGTTGAGT
Source organism: Acinetobacter sp. NIPH 284 (assembly GCF_000369425.1). Classification (NCBI taxonomy): domain Bacteria; kingdom Pseudomonadati; phylum Pseudomonadota; class Gammaproteobacteria; order Moraxellales; family Moraxellaceae; genus Acinetobacter; species Acinetobacter sp. NIPH 284. The sequence goes on along the minus strand of NZ_KB850011.1, from coordinate 773,922 downwards.
TTCTGGATCACCGAAACGACAGTTAAATTCAATAACGCGTGGTTGACCTTGTTCATCAATCATTAAACCAGCATATAAGAAACCTGTGTAAACATGACCATCAGCTGCCATACCATCAACAGTAGGACGCATAACTTCATTCATTACACGTTCAAATACTTCTGGTGTAACAACTGGAGCAGGAGAGTAAGCACCCATACCACCCGTATTTGGACCTTGGTCGCCTTCAAAAATACGTTTATGGTCTTGTGAAGTTGCCATCGGTAAAATGTTGTTGCCATCGATCATACAAATGAAACTTGCTTCTTCACCTGCAAGAAATTGCTCAATGACAACACGTGAACCAGCGTCACCAAACTTGTTGCCTGCAAGCATATCGTCTATCGCAGCAAAAGCTTCTTCGTTGGTCATTGCAACGATTACACCTTTACCTGCCGCTAAGCCATCCGCTTTGATCACGATTGGTGCGCCATGCTGTTCGATATAAGCTTTTGCAGCATCTACTTCAGTAAATACATCATAAAATGCTGTAGGGATGTTATGACGTTTTAAGAAATGTTTAGCGAATGCTTTAGAACCTTCAAGCTGTGCAGCGTACTGAGTCGGCCCCCAGATTTTTAAACCTGCTTCACGTGCTGCATCAACCACGCCATTCACTAAAGGTGCTTCAGGGCCAACAATCACCAATGCCACATCATTTGCTTTTGCAAATTCGATAATGGCAGGATTATTTAAAATATCGATGTCAACGTTTTGACACTTATCTTCGGTTGCTGTGCCTGCATTACCCGGCGCAACAAAAACTTGTGTTACTTTTGAATCTTGTGCGATTTTCCATGCAAGTGCATGTTCACGGCCACCGCTACCCAAAACTAAAATATTCATTATTAAGTTATTTCCTTTTTCCGTATTTAAGAATATACCTGTTCAGAATAAAAAAGTCCCCCTAGGATGCGATTTAGATGTCGCAAGAAAGAGGGACTTAGGGGTATTAATGACGGAAGTGACGCATACCCGTGAATACCATTGCAATACCAGCTTCATCAGCGGCTGCAATTGTTTCTTCATCGCGCATAGAACCACCCGGTTGGATAATACATTTAATGCCAGCTTTAGCCGCATTATCAATACCATCACGGAATGGGAAGAATGCATCAGATGCCATGACCGCACCTTCAACCACTAAGCCAGCATGTTCAGCTTTGATTGCAGCAATACGAGCAGAATTTACGCGGCTCATTTGACCTGCACCTACACCAATCGTTTGACGATTTTTAGCATAAACAATCGCATTTGATTTCACATATTTTGCTACTTTCCAAGCAAAGATAAGATCATCAATTTCTTGTTCAGTTGGTGCGCGTTTAGTTACTACTTTAAGATCATCTTTGGTGATCATACCTAAGTCTTGATCTTGAACTAACAAACCACCATTCACGCGTTTATAGTCAAGTTGAGCGGTACGTGCATCGATTGCAGGAAGTTCACCACACACTAACACGCGTACATTCTTTTTCGCGCCAGTAACTTCAAGTACGCCTTCAGCAATACTTGGTGCAATAATCACTTCAACAAATTGGCGATCCACAATGGCCTGTGCAGTTGCAATGTCTAATTCACGGTTGAATGCAATGATGCCACCAAATGCAGATTCAGGATCAGTTGCATAAGCAAGATCATAAGCCGCTTGGATACCATCTAATGAAACTGCAACACCACATGGGTTTGCATGTTTAACGATGACACAAGCAGGTTTTGCAAATGATTTAACACACTCAAGTGCTGCATCTGTATCTGCAATATTGTTATAAGACAATTCTTTGCCTTGTAATTGTTTCGCAGTTGAAACTGATGCTTCTTTAGCATTTGCTTCAACATAGAATGCTGCATTTTGATGAGGGTTCTCACCATAACGCAAATCTTGAGCTTTATTAAGTTGGGTGTTAAACGTGCGAGGGAATAAATCTGCTTCACCCTCAGCTTTGCCAACACGAGCACCAAGATAAGATGCAATCATGCCATCATATTGTGCTGTGTGCTCAAACGCTTTTACCGCTAAGTCGAAACGAGTCTCGTAAGAAAGTACACCATGATCTTTTAATTCAGCAACGACTAAATCATAGTCAGAAGCATTTACAATAATACCCACAGAAGCATGGTTCTTCGCTGCTGCACGCACCATTGTTGGACCACCAATGTCGATATTCTCAATCGCATCAGCGAGTGAGCAGTTTGGTTTAGCAACTGTTGCAGCAAATGGATAAAGGTTTACTACGACAAGATCAATTGCATCGATATTGTGTTCTTGCATCACAGCTTCGTCTAGACCGCGACGCGCCAAGATACCACCATGAATTTTTGGATGTAGTGTCTTAACACGACCATCCATCATTTCAGGAAAACCTGTATGTTCAGAAACTTCTACTACAGCGATATTGTTGTCTTTAAGCAACTTATATGTACCACCCGTAGATAAGATTTCTACCCCTAATCCAGCAAGATTTTGAGCAAATTCAACGATTCCAGTTTTATCGGAAACAGAGATTAAAGCACGTTTGATAGTCATGATTTTAGTCAACAGTTTGAAGTCTACAGATTAAAAATAAAAGGCAAAAAAAATGCCCACGAGAACGTGAGCATTTTATCAATTATTCACTCATTAAACCGTGAGCTTTTAACTTTTTACGTAAAGTTCCGCGGTTAAGGCCTAAAATCTCAGCAGCGCGCGTTTGATTGCCACGAGTGTATTCTAAGACCACAGATAAAAGAGGTTTCTCCATTTCTGCTAAAACCATGTCATAAACTTGAGATGGTTGCTCACCTTGCAATTGTGCAAAATAATGACGAACTGCGCGATCTACATGGATGCGAAGAGCGACATCAGATTGAGCCGTAAAAATAGGAGATTTGCTATTCATGCGTGTTAATCCGAAAAATCAAAATACCACTTGGATAAAGTGATATGTAAATGTGGTCTAAATTACTGAGTCCTGTTTTAGATCCTAAAACAGTGACTCTAAAACAAAGGGACTATTAGCTTGCCACAAATCCTCGATTTGTGTAAAAAATAAGCGTAACAATAGTTAAATATTTGTTACAGCCTACTTTCAAAAACAAAAAAACCAACAATGCGCTTATGTGTTAGAAGCACAGTTCGTTTAACGATTTTATTGTCTATAAATAACGAGGAGTAAGTGGGTTAAGCATTCGTGGCGCGTATCATACCACTGTCTGCGAAAAAGTGAGCAAATTAACTGCACTTTTTTTTATTTTTTTGTCATTTTTCTACGCTTTTAAGGCTGTACAATTTCTAAACTATAATCATCGAAGCTATGTTTACTCTTTGGCACTATAAATTCGAATCTAAAAGGGCTATTCGTTGGGATTCTTTGGATGCTTTTTAAACTATCCACTAAATAATCCTGTGGCTTTAGCGTGATATCGGTGATGACTTCTCCATTTTCTTTTAGAATCACTTTAATAGAGGGGATCACAAGACTATCTTTGTGACGGTTTACTAATACACCTGTGAAGCTTGTTTCATCTTTTCCTACACGTTTAATTTTTACTTTTTCAAAACTAAGAAATTTATATTGTTCATTCTTTATTTTGCACGTTACTACACTGCAAGCATAGTTAAAGATGTGATTCAATGCTGGACTATCATGCATGAGTTTTGGATTGAACCATAAAATCTGAAAAGCAAAAACTAGAATTAATGCAATATTGCCTAATCCCCACAATGTGTAATAAAGCCAGCCATGTTGTTTATGATTTTGTTCATGGATGATTAATAAGTTATCTTCTGATAAGTTCAAATTAGGCAATGCCGTAATAGGTTCAGTATTAAAGTAATTTAAATTATTTAAATAAGTCAATAAATCAATATTTGAGTTTTCAATTTTCTGATCAAAAATACTCAAAATTTGCATTTGCTTCTCAGCAAAAGAACTATCGGGTTGAATCGAAGAAAATAATGAACGATTTGGTGGTGTTAAGGTTGTGTCAGCCGGTTCAGAATCTATTAGATTCGTTAAAGCATTAAAATTAATGATACATTTTGGGCAACAAACCATGCCCTGTGCAACGCTAAGTTGTGAAAGGCTTACTTTATACACGGTTGAGCATTTAGGGCAGCGGGTTTGTTTTTCACTCATAAGGAACAAATTTCTCAAATTGTTGTTTTACGTTTTCCTGAGATGCGACACCAGTTCTCTTCACGTTTTTCGATCTGTAATATATCAAAAAATTCAGAATAAACACTAGAAACATCAGCAACTTGCTCTTCGATTACACCAGCAAGTGCGAATTCACCCTCATTTTTCAATAAAGTTGAGAATTCAGGCGCAAGTGCCATGAGCGGTGCCGCTAAAATATTCGCAACTAGGACGTCTGCCTGTTGTGGTTTGAATTTTTGCTCAAACTCTTCAGGTAATCCTACATAAAGACGCTCAAGTACACCATTTAATTCTGCATTTTGTTTTGTAGCCAATACTGCTTGAGGATCGATATCAGTGGCATAAACTTTTTTAGCACCAAGCAATAAAGCTGCAACGCCTAAAATGCCCGAACCACAGCCATAGTCAATGACGATTTTATCTTTTACGTCGGTTTTACCCAACCACTGTAGGCACAAGAAAGTGCTTGCATGGTTACCTGTACCAAAAGCAAGACCTGGATCAAGTTTAATATTTGTTGCATCAGCTTCAGGTGGTTCTAACCACTCAGGTACGATCCAATATTTCTCGCCAATTTGGATTGGTTCGTAATAATCCATCCATGCGCGTTCCCATACTTGATTTTCTAAATATTCATGACGCATCGGAACGTTAGGAAGCTGCGCCTTGAGGAAAGCTTCTAAGGTATCAACATCGATAGGATCATCTTCTTCTTGTTGATAAATTCCAGTAACAATAACTTTATTCCATAGTGGCGTTTCACCCGGTAATGGTTCAAGAAGTGCCTGATCTTCAGCATCATCCAAAGTCACACTCACAGCACCTAGAGAGAGAAGCAGTGTTTCAGTAAGCTCAACTTGATCTTGATCAACGGTAATATGAATTTGTAGCCAGTTCACAGGAAAACCTAAGTAAATGTATTTGGGGTTATTGTAATAGATTCAGCTAGTCTAAAGGGATTATAAAATAGGCAGATTACAATTTTAAGATCTTTTTTTTGAATTTAGTGTGTTGATCACATCAAATAGGATAAAAGAATGTGCTTAGGTCACATTCTTTTATCATTTTAAATATTTATAATTTTCCTATTTGATAAGTCTATGGTGTTTGGACTGAACTTACTGGACGAGGTGCGGACTGAGTTTCTGAAATTTTGCTTTGAGTTTCAGGTGTCGCGTTGTTAGCAGGCATCGGTGGCTGGAATGCTAGTTTTCCAGCTTCATTGGGTTCACATGTACCGTTATAAACAACACCTTTATAAGCAAAAGAAACCATATCACCTTGTTTTTTGCTTTTACAAACTTGTTGATACTTTTGAGTTTGAGCATCAACAGTCGATATAGCATTTACCTGTGCAGTTACAGCTAAACATAGGCTACAAAGAAACGATGAAATTAAAAGCTTTTTGTTCATATCATTTTCCTAAAGTATTTTATGCATTAACTAGAATAAGAAATTCATTCACTAAAACAGTGGTGATCAGGTTAATGATTGTGTGGCGCTTTGTTAACTATTGGAGAAAAATGCAACAGAAAGTTTCTTTTTGTGTGTTTTGTATACAGACCATTGATTTCTAGTGAATAAGAATATTGACGGTTTTTGTCAACTTAATATGAAAAATCCTGTATAATACTCTGTCATTTTTTGAATACACATTTACCACTATGCACTATCCTAAAGTTTACGACGTTATCGTAATTGGTGGCGGTCACGCTGGTACGGAAGCGGCGCTTGCTGCTGCTCGTATGGGAAGACAAACATTATTGTTGACGCATAATATTGAAACTTTGGGGCAGATGAGCTGTAACCCTGCAATCGGTGGTATTGGTAAATCACATCTTGTCCGCGAGATTGATGCACTCGGTGGTGCAATGGCACTTGCTGCGGATAAAGGTGGTATTCAGTTCCGTATTCTAAACTCTCGTAAAGGTGCGGCTGTACGTGCAACACGTGCACAGGCTGACCGTGTTCGTTATAAAGCTGCAATTCGTGATACTTTAGAAAATCAAGCGAATCTAGATATTTTCCAACAAGCTGCGGATGATTTGATTGTTGAAGGCGATACCGTTAAAGGCGTTGTAACCCAAATGGGCATCCGTTTTGATACCAAAACTGTGGTATTGACGACAGGTACTTTCTTGGGCGGTGTGATCCACGTTGGTCTACAAAACTCAAGTGGTGGTCGTGCGGGCGATCCACCGTCAATTGCATTAGCTCATCGTTTGCGTGAACTTAAATTGCCAGTAGGTCGTTTAAAAACAGGTACACCACCGCGTATTGATGCCCGTACAGTTGATTTCTCTGTTATGACGCCGCAGCCAGGTGATTTCCCATCGCCTGTAATGTCATTTATGGGTGATGTATCTATGCATCCTGAACAGGTGAATTGCTATATTACCCATACAAGCGAAAAAACCCATGAAATTATTCGTGGTGGTCTAGATCGTTCACCTATGTATACGGGTGTAATTGAAGGCGTAGGCCCACGTTATTGTCCATCAATTGAAGATAAAATTCACCGTTTTGCTGATAAAGATTCACATCAAGTGTTCTTGGAGCCAGAAGGCTTGGATACCCATGAACTTTATCCAAACGGAATTTCGACTTCTTTACCATTTGACGTACAGTTCAATTTAGTTCGTTCGATCCGTGGTATGGAAAATGCGCATATCTTGCGTCCGGGCTATGCGATTGAATATGACTATTTCAATCCACAAGCATTGAAATTTACACTTGAAACCAAAGCGATTCAAAATCTGTACTTTGCGGGTCAAATCAACGGTACGACAGGTTATGAAGAAGCGGGTGCACAGGGCTTGCTTGCAGGCTTAAACGCTGCACGCCGTGCGTGGGAACAAGAAGAGTGGACACCAAAACGTGATCAAGCTTATATGGGCGTATTGGTTGATGACCTGATTACATTGGGAACCAAAGAACCGTACCGTATGTTTACTTCTCGTGCTGAATATCGTTTGATGTTGCGTGAGGATAATGCCGATCAGCGTTTAACCTCTATTGGTCGTGAGCTTGGCTTAGTGGATGATGAGCGTTGGGCTGCATATAGCGAAAAAATGGAAGCAGTTGAGCGCGAAACTTCTCGTTTACAACATTTATGGGCTGCGCCAAACAATCCAATGGGTAAAAAATTCGTTGAAATGACGGGTGCTGATCTTAGTAAAGAATGTAGTGCGATTGATTTATTGAAACGTCCAAATATCAATTTCAGTCAAATTGCAGAATTAACGGGTTCTGAAGTTTCAGAGCAAGTGGGTGAGCAAATCGAAATTGCGGTGAAATACGAAGGTTATATCAACCGTCAACATGATGATGTTGCTCAGATGAAACGCCTTGAAGAAACGAAGATTCCAGCTGACTTTGAATATGATGGTGTTTCAGGTTTATCTCGCGAGATTACTCAAAAGCTTAAAACAGTTCGCCCTGAAACTTTAGCGCAAGCAAGCCGTATCCCAGGTGTCACTCCTGCAGCAGTTCAGTTGGTGATGATTACGATTCGTAAAAATAATATGGCGAAGAAATCTGCTTAAATATTATTAATAGATTCTTGATCTTAGAACTAGAAAACACCCTTTTTATTAAAGGGTGTTTTTTTATGATTGAATTAATAGATGTGAAATGTTTGTTTGGATAGAGCAGGTGTGGTAAATGAAAAGTTGGATATTTTTATTTGTAGCGATCACAGCAGAAGTGATTGCGACATCTGCACTGAAAAGTAGCGAAGGGTTTACAAAGCCATTTGCCTCTATCGTTGTGATTTTAGGTTACATCATTGCATTTTATTGCTTATCTTTGACACTGAAAACAATTCCAGTTGGTATTGCTTATGCGATATGGTCTGGGGTGGGAATTGTATTGATCACGACCTTTGCTTGGTTTTTCTATGATCAAAAATTGGATCTATGGGGAATTATTGGGATTGTACTGATTATGAGTGGCGTTCTGGTCCTGAATTTGTTGTCTAAAACAAGTTCGCATTAAACTGGTAAGTCAGTCAAAGCAGAAATTTGAATTGCTTGTAATCAGACAGGAAAATCAAAGGCACTTACAAAAAATGTAAATGTAAGTGCCTGAATGGCTTACTCCGTCACTTCTACAGTAACACTATACGTGTATGTTTGAGCAACAGGTGGTTTGGTATTGTCACTATTCGCTTCTGGATAAGTCGCGGTAATTAAATAAATGCCTGCTTCGCTAAATTTAATCTCGACTTCACCTTTTGCATTGGTTTTCACGTGCGGTTGTTCACGTTTAGCATTGGGTTGATAGCTGCTCGCACCTTTAAAGACATCAACTTCTAAGTTAGGAACAGCTTTGCCATCCATTAAAACTTGTGCTTTAAGTGATTCACCAGCAAATAATTCATTTGGGTGTGTTAAAAACTTAAATTCAAAACCTTTATTTTCAACTTGTGGAATTGGGCTTGGTTTGCCTTTTGTCACAAAGCTTTCAGCAAGATAATAGTTTGTTGTTTGAAGTGTTTTTGCATTAGCCGTGATTTGATCCTCTGTCACAAAACGTGGTGGTTGGCTTGCTTGCTGAGGTGCTTTTTGTTCAGCATTTGCTTGAGGTTGCATAGGTGCAGCATTTGCAGGTCGTGATGGACGAACACGTAACCAACGCCCATCAACTTGAGCATATTTGGTTGGATTACCAGTCGCTTCTTTTGTGCGAATGCGATAGGTACCATCATTGGTTAAATTGAATTCAGCGATATTAAACTTTTTGAGTTCAGCTGCTGCATTGAAAGATTCAGTTTTACCTTCAGGCGTTGTGACTTGATAGCTGGTTTTAAAATTTCTACTTGCGACAAAGAATTTTTCTACTGTAATACCACTTTGAAAGCTCACACTGTCAGATTTGCTATCGAAGACTTCAGGCAGTAAAAATGGGCTGGCAGTATGAGCAAAACTCAAGGTTGGTAACAGCGCGAGTAATCCAGTCGTAATCAAATGACGCATGAAAAATTCCTTAAAAGAGAAATATACAAAATGCAAAAGATTTGCCACAATCTACTTGATAACGAGTATCAATTGCAATATTATTTCGATAAATTTTTAATCGTCATGTTCAAAAACTAAGTTGATGATTAAAAAGTTATTCTTCTCTTTTAACTTAAGTTTTTATGCAGATTAATATTATTGATTTTATTGAAAAATTTGATCAAATTATATCGTAGTCTAAGTTAAGTATTGAGATAGAAGAAGAGCATTACTTTAATTGAGCGACCAGTAGATTTTAAGTAAATCTTGGAAAATGGAATCCCCGTATGTCATCAACTCAACAAATTTTTCGTCCAATACAGATAATTTTTCGTTTATCTCCGTTGATGGCTGCGTTAACAGTTTTGATGTCCCCATTTACGGCGACTCAAGCAGATGAACTAAATATAAATATAAAAGATGCACATCAATTATCCGCGCCAATCCAATTACCAAGTTATCGTTTTCATCAAGATCATGTGTTAGGCACATCTTTAGATGTTGTAGTCACTACATCTCAGCAACAAGATGCAGAAAAGGCATTACAAGCGATTCAGACAGAAATTGCTCGACTTGATCAGATTCTTTCAGTTTGGCGTGATGATAGTGAAATCAGCCAATTAAATCGTGAGCAGCAAATTTTTGCTTCATCTGAGCTCTATGATGTTGTCGCAGCTTGTGAACAGTGGCGCAGTGCAACGTGTGGCGGTTTTGATGCACGTTTGGGGCAATTGATCCAATTATGGGAAAATAGCAATCAAGTCCAACGTTTGGATGACAACACTCAAGAATCTTTATTACGACAGTTACAAACCCAAAGTATTGAACTTAACCCTGTAACAAAGCAGATTAAAACACCATCAGCTATTAAAATCGAACCTGATGCTTACGCTAAAGGCTATGTGATTGACCGTGCTTTGTTAGCAGCTAAACAAGCAGTGCCACATTTACAAGGTATTCTGATCGATATTGGTGGCGATATGCGTGTATGGGGGCAATCACCTCAACAAGCGGGTTGGAAAGTTGGTGTACAAGACCCGAATGAACGTTTTGATAATGTTGCACCAACTCAGGTACTCAACCTGAAAGATCAAGCTGTAGCTTTTAGTGGTCAAGGCTATCGTGGGTTCGCAGATCAATCACATTTGTTAAATCCACATACAGGACAACCGATTCAAAACGTTGAACAATGTATTGTGGTTGGACAATGTGCTGCTGATTCAGATGCTTTAGCAACAGCATTAACCGCAATGCCTGCGTATGAAGGGATGCAACTGATTGAACAACTCGTCGGTTATGAAGCTCAACTTGTTGCAACTGACGGCACACGTTATCAAAGTTCAGGCTGGTCATCATTGTTAGATGCCAATCAACCTGCTCTAATGCGTCATGTTGCGGCGAATGGCGCAGCAACAGCTTGGCCAAAAGGCTACCAAGCTCAGTTAGAAGTGAATATTCCAAAAATCGCAGTAGATAACTACCGTGCACCTTATGTGTCAGTTTGGGTTACAGATAGCGATAAAAAGATTGTGCGTACACTGGCTGTCTGGGGTAAAGATGAGAAGTGGATTAACTCTAACTATGTTTGGTGGCGTCGATATGGTCGTCAAATGCCAAACTTAGATGCTGTTGCAAAACCTTCACGTCAACCAGGACAGTATAAGTTGGCTTGGGATGGTAAAGACGAAGCGGGTAAAATAGTGAATGCAGGTAAATATATTATCCATATTGAAACCTCGCGTGAGCATGGCGATCATTCTTATCAAACCATTGAATTGAATGTCACACTAAAAGCTGCAACACAAACGCTGCCTGCTCAAGCAGAAATTGGTACAGTTAAATTGAATTTCCAACGTGGTGCTTAATTTCTAGCGTCACTCCATTTATGAGGCTAATCCCTTGTATCAACGCCGTGATTTTTACCGCCATGCACGCTATGTGCATGGTTGGCTTTCTGCCTTTGCCTTTATCGTTTTGATCTTCTTTGCTGCTACAGGTTTATTTCTCAATAATCCTGATTGGTTTAAATCAAAAAATGAAGAGCAAACCACCACATTCACTTTACCGCCAACACTGGTTGCGTCTCTGCAAAAACAAGAGAATCCAAGCCAAAGTATTGTGGAATACGTTCGTTCGAAACAGCCTTTGATTGGTCGTTATAAAAGTAGTGAAATGCTAGACGGTGAGGTCATGATTCGTCTCGAAGGCCCAGCAGGTTCAACAGACTTATGGGTGTTGCTCGACAATGGTGATGTTGAGATAACGCAGAAACCAGCCACCACTGTTTCATTATTGAATGATTTGCATCGTGGCAAAAACGTTGGAACAGCTTGGCATTGGTTAATTGATATTAGTGCGATCATCATTATTTTATTATCTTTGGCAGGTTATATTCTGTTCCTGACCATTAAAACTCGTTTAGTGACACATCTGCTTTTAACAGCATGTAGTTTATCGGCAATTATTTTGCTCATTTGGTCTGCTATTTAAGGTGAAAGGATGACTCAAGCTGTACTGACGATTATTGTGATATTGGCAATATTATTGAGTCTACATCTTTTTATAATTGTTTGGTTGTTATGGCAACAACGTCATGCGAAGCAAAAAGCCAATCAAGATCATCCTGCTTATTTAGTGGTGTATGCAAGTCAATCAGGTCATGCTGAATCTTGGGCAAAGCATACGGCTGAACAATTATGCTTAATTGATCATCACACTGCGATTCGAAATATTCAAAAACTGAGTATTACTGATTTAACGCAACATCAACGTATTTTATGGGTGGTGAGTACCTATGGAGAAGGGGATGCACCTGATGCTGCCCAGTCATTTGTCCATAAAATTCTGTCCCAATCTTTAGATTTATCGCATTTGTCATTTTCAGTGCTTGCATTGGGTGATCAACGTTACTCGAATTTTTGTCAGTTTGGGAAAACACTAGAACAATGGTTATTGAAGCAACAAGCTCAAGCTCTATTTCCAATAGTTTGTGTGGATCAGCTCAATAGTCGTGATTTAGAACAATGGTTGCTTGGCTTGGAGCAGTTAACCAGCACTCAATTTTCAGCGCTATCTATTGAAAAAGAGCATGTAGAATTAAAGTTTGCTCATCGCCAATGCTTGAATAGAGGCAGTATTGGGGAAGCAATTTATAAAATCCAATTAATTCCTGAACAAGATTTGGTTTGGTCATCAGGCGATATTTTAGAAATTCAATGTGAAAATAATACGATTGATATTCAGAATTTTTTAGTAGCACAACAGCAAGAAGATGCAGTGGATTTCATACCTCAACTGCGCCGCTTAAATTTAAGAAAATTACCACCTCGCGCATCACTTTCATTTGCTGAATGGATTACACAATTTGAATCCTTAGCTCAGCGTGAATATTCGATTGCTAGTTTGCCTGAAAACGGTTTAATTGAATTGGTGGTGAGACAGCAACAGACTGAATCAGGTTTAGGACTAGGCTCAGGTTGGTTGACAGTGGGGTTGGAGCAAGACCAATCGCTGCAAGCTAACATACGTCATAATCCAAGTTTTCACTTAGTTCATGATGATCGACCACTGATTTTAATTGGCAATGGTACGGGAATCGCAGGTCTAGTTGCACATTTACGCCAACGTGAGCATTGGGGATATAGACGGAATTGGTTGATTTTTGGTGAAAGACAGCAGCAGTTTGATCATTTGTACCAAACAGAGATTCGCTATTGGCAGCAGCATGGTTTTCTGGAGTATGTGGATTATGCTTTTTCACGTGATCAGGCTGAAAAAGTCTATGTGCAAGATTGTCTAAGAACACAATCAGTTCAATTACAAGCATGGATTGCACAAGGCGCAGCGATATATGTCTGTGGTAGTTTACAAGGCATGGCGAGCGGTGTTGATCAAGCACTAAAAGAGATTCTAGGGCATGAACAGGTAGAACAGCTTAAGCAGCAACAGCGTTATCAACGCGATGTGTATTAAGACGTTTGATTAATCGGGTTGGGCTAAGACTAGTGCTTTGATCTTGTCAGCTTTTTCAAAATGATCAAGTCGATGTTCAATGATTCACCAATGGGGCAGCTTCCATTAAGTGTTCAGGATCATCATTTTTATTGGCAAAAAAGGCATAGAAAGAAAGTCCGACGTTACTGCCTTTTTTTGCAATTTTTTCATCGTAGACCTGTAGGATTTTGGCTTTGAGTTCGGCTCGCATATTATCCTCTAAGCACTGATGAAAGTAGGATGAAGATCATAGCATTCCCAATATCGAAAATTTTCATAGTTAGATTTTTAATATCTATTTTGAAATCTAAAAAACCAGCTATTTTCATAACTGGCTTTTGTTAATGATGAATCAATTTAGCCTAGGCAGTAAAGTTAGAACTTTTTCTCAACAGATAATTGGAAACTCGCCATACCTTGATTTGTTCTTGCTTGATATAAACTACCGTCAGATTGATTGGTCAGTCGTTCTTTATAATCTGTACTGAGTAGATTGTTGAGATTTAAGCTTGCCGCCCAGCCACCAGTGAAACGCTTGGTTGCACTGAGGTCTAATCCAAAACGGTGATTGGTGGTTCGATCATAAGGTTGACCATCTAAACCACGCGTAAATTCAGGTGTATAGCTCAGATTGATACTGGTAGAAAGCTGCCAAGGCTTAAAGTTATAAGATAACCCTGCACTTGCATTATATGGGGCAACATCGTTGACTAAACGCTCATTGTGCTGTTCATCTTCAACTTTTGCACGGATCGTTGATATTTGCCCATTCAGCATAAATGAATGACCTGCATCCGTTTGTTTCAGCGCATAACGTCCAGAAAGTTCAACACCATAGGTCGTTGCTTGATTTTGGTTTTGTGGACGTTCAACATAACGTGACCCTTCAAGCGCAATCACCTTTTCGATGTAATCTTTAATTTCGCGATGATATGCAGTTAAACTCATACCACCATTCGCTGAGTCATATGCCAAAGTTGATTCTACAGCGCTTGTTTTCTCTGGTTTTAAGTCCGGATTACCGCCGCGATCAGGATTATTCAATGAACCAGCATCGCTATCTGTAGAAACAGTGACATTCGGAATGAGACGATCAGTTTTTGGACTGTTAAATGCTTGGCTAAGGTTGGTTTGAATCGACCATTGTTCGGTTAGATCAAAACGATAAGCAAGTACAGGGCTAAGATGTTGGTCCTGATAATCAACTAGACCAGAGCGATTTAACCATTCTTGGCGCGCGCCCAACGTAATGGTTTGTCGATCTGTAAAACGCCAGCTTCCCTCGGCATATAAAGCATAACGTTGCTCATCTAAACGATTGCTCACATTGCTGTCTAAGTTACTACTCCGTGTATCAACACCAAATTTGATTTGACGAGTCGGATCTAATTTGCGCATCCCATCATAAGCGAGGCCATATTCATGAATGGTTTCATCGGTATAAATGGTATTTTGAGGTGAACGGGTGAGTTGAGTTTCGGTTTGACGTTCAACGGATAGCCGAATCTTATCGCTTAAGTCTTTGTCTTTTCGTTCATAACGTGTATTTAGACGAATGCTATCATTTTTATCATCTTGCGTTTGATTGGCTGAATAACCATCCATTTTGATGTTGCGATAGAATAATTCGGCAATCAATTTTTGTTGATCATCGAGATCGTATTGCAAGCGAGGTGAAAACATTTGCATGCTTCGATTGACCGTGCGCGATTGTTCACGTGTACCCGCTGATGTTTCTGTTTTGGTTAGGGATGTGTTATCAACCCACATTTGATTTGCAGAAACACTATATGACCATTGATTTTCACGACCGTCAGCTTGTAGGCTGATTTTTTGTTCGCTCTTTGATTGTTTCTCAGAATCCTCGTACTTACCATAACCTACTTTTATCGAGCCACTGATGCGACTATCGAGAGGTTCTTTCAAAATAATGTTGATAACAGCTGATGACGCAACAGACGCTTGAGCAACACTTGGCTGCTTCACGACTTCAATTCGTTCAATCATTTCAGGGGTAATCGTGTCAATAATAGACATACCACCACGTGGTCCACCTTGCACAGGTTCACCATTGATAAGGAATGTTGGACCAACTCCACCACGGAAACGCATTCCAGAAGCGCCACCACCACCGCGTGGACCTTGTCCAGATGTCGGAAGTTGAAATCCAGCAGCTCTACGTAATGCATCCATCACGGATTGATCGCCGTACTGTAGCATTTCATCACGGGTGATAATGGTTTTAGGTACAGCACTTATATCATCATCTTTTGGTTTCTGTGGCTCTGCCGATGCTTTAAACGATAGGGTAGGTAAAACCTGCGTTGCTGGTTCTGTAGGTGTTGTTATGTTGCTATCAGCGGCGAAAACTGAAGTGCTGATACTCAGTAATGCCGAGCTAAGTACACTCAATTTCCCAAAATAGAGTGGATATTTCATTCAAGTACCCCAAAAGAAAGATCAAATTATTTTGTGTGTAGCCTAATGTAAAATTGTGTAGAAAA
This sequence comes from Acinetobacter sp. NIPH 284, assembly GCF_000369425.1. NCBI lineage: Bacteria > Pseudomonadati > Pseudomonadota > Gammaproteobacteria > Moraxellales > Moraxellaceae > Acinetobacter > Acinetobacter sp. NIPH 284. The sequence continues at coordinate 758,250 of NZ_KB850011.1, read as the reverse complement.
ATGGAATTTAGCTTAAATAAGCCTCAGATTTAAAAATATTTTTTAATTATTTATGCGCTATTAAAGAGCATGATTTCGTAAAAATTGACTGCTTAATAAGCTGTGAGAAAGAAATTATGCAAAATATGGTAAAAATAAGAATTATTTTTATTAATATTAGACTTCCGTCATAAATCAAAAAACGTACAATTTATTTGATCTTAAATTAATCAGCAAAATTATTTAATTCAAGAGATAATCCTTGGATGAAATTCAAAGATATTCAAAAATTATCAGACGTTAAGTTTCGTAGGCTTACCGGTGTTAGTTGGGCTACATTTAACCTCATGTTGGCCGAGCTAAATAAGCATTTACCTGGTCATATTGGTAAAGGACGACCGCATAAATTACCGTTGGAAGATCGTTTGCTCTTATGTATAGAATATTGGAGAGAATATCGAACATTTTTCCATCTTGGTATGAGTTACGGTGTATCTGAAACGAGTGCAATTCGTATCACACGTGTTATTGAAGATACCTTAATCCGTTCTGGAAAATTTAACTTGCCAAAACAACTTCCTAATCGAGATGAAGTGGATTGGGAAGTTGTTGTGATTGATGCAACTGAAATATTAGTTCAACGTCCAAAAAAAACAGAAGAAATGGTATAGCGGTAAAAAAAGCGACATACCTTTAAATTTCAGCTATCTATGCACTATACAACAGGTGAAATACTGAGTGTATGTGGAAGTCATGGAAGCATGCATGATTTTAAAATATTTAAAAAAAGTATGAGGAAATTAAAATTTAAGCCCTTTTTTATCGTTGATAAGGGGTATTTAGGGATAAAAAAATTGGGTTTTGGATGCCTCATGCCATCTAAAGCAAAGAAAACTGAAAAACTAGATTCTGAATTAAATAAGTTAAATAGAGAGATTGGTCGTAGACGAATTCAAGTAGAGCATGTATTTGGAAGGATGAAATGTTTTAAGATTTTATCTTGTGTATATAGAAATCGTCGTAAAAGATTAAACCTGCGGTTTAATTTACTTGCTGGCATATACAATTTAGATTGGGTGAAAGATAAACAATTAAATTGATTGAAAAATGATTTATGAAGGAAGTCTATTGTATTGTTTTTTGTATTTTAAGTTTTTCTTAATATTTGTCTGATTTTTTGTTTGGAATTTTTATGACATCTCGATATGTTACGCTCTCTCACAAGCCTATTTTTAGATTTAGTGCATTAAGCTTAATGCTCTTACAAGCGCAGTACCTACTTGCCAACGAAAACAATATTCAGGCTGCGGTTATGCCAACGATTAAAATTGAAGCAATGAGTGAGCTTGATCCAATTAAAAGCTATATTGATTATGATCAAGCCAGCGTGACTCGAAATGGGCTAAAGAAAAAAGATATTCCTCAAACGATTGATACCATTGATGTTCAGAAATATAAAATCTATGGTGCAAATGATTTAAGTGTCATGTTACAGGGAACACCTGGGGTATCAACGAGCTATGATATGCGTGGTGATGGCATCAACTTGCGCGGATTTAATGCAGATACTGGCGATATCTATCGTGATGGTGTCCGTGAAAGTGGTCAAGTTCGCCGTAGTAATGCCAATATTGAGCGCATTGAAATATTGAAGGGTCCAGCATCAGTCTAAAGGGATAGAGTTTAGCTTTATTGGACGTGCTTTAGATAACTTGTTTGTACGGGGAGGCTATAGCTATATGGATACAGAGATTTCTAAAGACAATAAAGCGGCCAATGTTGGTAAAGTACTCAATAATACTCCACGCCATACTGGAAACTTATTTATACGCTATTTACCAGTCGAGAAGATCTATGGTGAAATTGGCGCAACTTATGTTGGTGATGCGAAGATATATTCCAATAGCAATTTAGATAATACGCCTATCGATTTTCAAGGATTCACGCGTTTAGATGCTGCAATTGGTTATAGCGCTGATCCTTGGAACGTTACGCTTGCTGTAAATAACCTAACCAATAAAGACTATTGGCGCTCAGAGTCAATGCCTGGAACACCACGTAATGTTCTAGTTCGATGGAATTATCAGTTTTAAACTTGTTTAAATCGCATATGAGTAAAAGCGTCTTTAGTTAAACTAAAGACGCTTTTTTATTTGATTTTTCTTTGTACACGACAAAAAAAGACAACTCATTGAAATAATGGCATAATACTTGTTTTCTGACGACGAATATGATGACACATTTCAATGAGTTACATCTCATCTTAAACAAATATCTAAAGTGGAACAAGTCACGTGTAAAATGTTTTACACTGATTATGCTTGCATTAATTGTAAAACAGACATGTAATCTTTCTTCTGCATCTAAAGCCTTACCCATCAAGTGCTTACCACAATCATTTTATCGACGTATACAACGCTTCTTTGCAGATCAGTACTTCGATTATCGTCAAATTTCTCAGTTAATTTTCAATATATTTTCATTCGATAAAGTCCAATTAACTTTGGATAGAACCAACTGGAAATGGGGAAAACGAGA
>NZ_KB850011.1:610988-755478 GCF_000369425.1 Acinetobacter sp. NIPH 284 | reverse complement strand
ATCGGTTTCTGTTGGTGCTATTTAACAGGTGAATGGCAACATGATCGAAAAAAAGCGATAAAAATAAAGAAGCATGGACGACTTTCAGTCAGTTTATTTCGATACGGTTTAGACTATGTTCAGATGGCTATTCTACGTTTGATTGGTTTTGGAAAAAAAGAAGAATTTAAGAAAGTGCTCGCAATTTTAAGAAAGAAAAAGCCTGATAGGACAAGGGCTCTATGAAATTTGTCGTGTACAGAGTTGATTTTTGATAATAATCCATCTTTAATTTTAACAAATGTTATAAAAAATGCTTAAATTTCAAGCTATCTAATTGAATTATATAAAATGCAATTGCATTAAGAATATAAATAATTTAAGATTTATTTGGATGAAAAATATACAAAATCAATTCATAAACAATCATATAATTGTGATTTATTTCTAATTTTTGATTATTTAATGTTAATTAATTCTCTTTTTTGTTTATTATTGTTAATATTCAAGAAAAGCATACAATAGAGATAATAATGAAGAAATTCCTTCCATTGCTTGTTGTTTGTTCGATTGTTGTTTTAGGTTACGCTGCATATGTAGATGCCCAAGATAAAAGACGCCAAGAGCTTACGAAAATTGTAAATGATGCGGAACACAGTTTGCATATGATCCAGAATAATCCTAATTATATCAAGCATACACATTTGTCATCGTATAAGAACGATCAATAGTCATTGATATTAATCAATAATTATTGCAATTCAGTGTATGTGTCTTTCTAGAATGTATGATAACTAGGCTTTTTTTTGATTTGAAGCCATCAAGTTTTGCTTAAAATCTGTTAAAATATTTACCATTGAATAAAAAGCTGCATCTTGTTATGCAGCTTTTTACATTTTGATAGCGGGTCAGATTTATACATCTTGTTGGTGTCACAAGCATTTGGCTGGCATAGAGATTGCTTTGTCGTTGTGTATGCCATTTCGCAAATTCAAAAAAGATTGAAATGCAAGTGTATAGATTTCAATTCCTAAGATCTCAGATTTTAACAGGTGCTATGTTATGACAACGCCTAATGCTTCGGTTGGTGTTTTAGAACGCTTATTTAAATTAAGTGAGAACAAAACCAACTTCAGAACAGAAGTTCTAGCGGGTGTAACTACATTTTTGACGATGTGTTACATCATTATTGTAAACCCACTTATTCTTTCCGAAACTGGAATGGATCATGGTGCCGTGTTTGTTGCAACCTGTTTAGCTGCTGCTATTGGTTGCTTGGTAATGGGGATTGTTGCCAATTATCCAATCGCACTTGCACCGGGGATGGGCCTAAATGCCTACTTTACCTATTCGGTCTGTTTAGGCATGGGTGTGCCTTGGCAGACGGCGCTTGCGGCTGTTTTTGTATCAGGTTTAATCTTTTTGGCAATCAGCTTTTTTAAAATTCGTGAAGCGATTGTCAATGCTATTCCTATGTCGCTTAAATTTGCGATTGGCGGGGGTATTGGTTTATTTCTTGCCCTCATTGCACTTAAAAATGCAGGCATCATTGTAGACAATCCAGCGACTTTAGTTGGTCTGGGAAATATCAAGCAACCTACGGTTTTACTAGCTTTATTTGGCTTTTTAATGATTGTGGTTTTACACCAGTTAAAAGTTCGTGGTGCGATCATCATTAGTATTCTTGCTGTGACTGGAATAGCGACAGCTTTAGGCTTAAATGAATTTAAAGGTGTTGTTGGACAAATTCCATCGATTGCACCCACCTTTATGCAAATGGACTTTGAAGGTTTATTTACTGCAAGTATGGTTGGTGTGATTTTTGTCTTCTTTATTGTCGATTTATTTGATAGTACAGGGACTTTGGTTGGTGTATCGCACCGTGCAGGTTTACTACAAGATGGTAAGTTACCTCGTTTGAAGAAAGCGTTGTTTGCTGATTCAACAGCAATTGTTGCAGGCGCAGCATTAGGTACATCTTCAACCACACCTTATATCGAATCTGCCTCTGGTGTTGCTGCGGGTGGTCGTACAGGTTTGACTGCCGTTGTCGTTGCATTCTTATTTATTGGCTGCTTATTCTTGGCACCATTAGCTCAATCTGTTCCAAGTTTTGCAACAGCTCCTGCATTATTATTTATCGGTGTGTTGATGATTCAAGGAATCACACATATTGATTGGGATGATATTACAGAAGCAGTACCTGCATTTTTAACGATTGTATTTATGCCATTTACGTATTCAATTGCGGATGGTATTGCAATGGGCTTTATTAGTTATGCATTAGTCAAATTATTTACAGGCAAAGCAAAAACAGTTCCTTACATGGTTTGGATTATTGCTGCACTGTGGGTATTTAAATTTATTGCATTTGGTGGTTAAGCCATTTAAAAGTTATTGATAAAACCTTTAGAGGGTGTACCGAACAGGCAACACCCTTTTTTATTTAAACATGGAGTTAATATGAATCAAATCGAGCTGATTCGTGCTTTACCCAAAGCCGAATTGCATGTGCATATTGAAGGGACTTTTGAACCAGAACTGATGTTTGCAATTGCACAGCGTAATCAGATTCAGATTCCGTATCAATCAGTTGAGGAAGTAAAGCAAGCCTACAACTTCCATAATCTTCAATCATTTCTTGATATCTATTATGCTGGTGCGAACGTGCTGGTGCATGAACAAGATTTTTATGATCTAGCTTGGGCATATTTCGAGAAATGTGCTGAAGATCGTGTCGTGCATACAGAGATGTTCTTCGACCCACAAACACATACTGAGCGTGGGGTTGAATTTGCAACGGTACTGGCAGGTTTAAAGCGTGCTTGTAAAGATGCTCAAGAAAAATTAGGGATTAGTTCTCAATTGATCATGTGCTTTTTGCGTCATTTAAGTGAAGAAAAAGCATTTGAAACACTTGAGCAAGCCTTGCCATTTAAAGATGACATTATTGCAATTGGTTTAGATTCAAGCGAAGTAGGGCATCCTCCTTCGAAATTTGAACGTGTTTTTGCTAAAGCACGTGAAGCAGGTTTCTTGATTGTGGCACATGCAGGTGAAGAAGGCCCCCCAGAATATATCTGGGAAGCTTTGGATTTACTCAAAGTAAACCGTATTGATCATGGTGTTCGCTCAGAAGAAGATGAGCAGTTAATGGTACGTTTAATCGCAGAAAAAATGCCATTAACAGTTTGCCCTTTAAGTAATTTAAAGCTTTGTGTTGTCAATGACATGGGTGAGCATAACATCCGCCGTTTATTACAAAAAGGTGTGCATGTTACTGTAAACTCGGATGATCCTTCATATTTCGGTGGTTATATGAATGATAACTTTGTAGCAATTCAGCAGGCTTTAGATTTATCGAATGATGAGCTTAAGCAACTTGCAATTAACTCTTTTGAGGCATCCTTTATTTCTGATGATGAGAAACAGAAATGGATTGCAGAAGTAAAAAAGATTTAAATGTAAAAAACCGCGTTAAGCGGTTTTTTTATGTGTCAGGATTTATTTAGGTTGGCGCAACATACTCAATAAGACATTATCTTTATCAATCATGTGATGTTTTATTGCTGCTAAAGCATGACCAACAATAAGTAAACCTGCAAACCAAGAAAGATAAATGTGTAATGGTTTCACTATTTCAAGCAATTCAGGATTATCTTGAACTAGGCGAGGAATTTCAAATAAATATAAAACAGGAGCTGGATGTCCAGCACTCCAGCTAAATAAACAGCCGGTAATTGGTAGCGCAAGTAGCATGAGATACAGTAAGAAATGGCCGATATGAGCCAAAGTCTTCATCATAGGTGACATGGTGTTTGGTAGTTTAGGGACTGGGTGGGTATAACGCCAAAAAATTCGAATCACAACCAGAAAGATAATGGTGGTGGCTATATTTTTATGTAGTGTAATAACATTGCCTTTGAAGCTTCCATCAACGTCATAGCTGAGAAAATTCCCACTGTAAAAGCCGATCAGCCAAGCTGTGATAAAAATAGCTGCCATCAGCCAGTGTAAAATTTGCGCTGTGCGAGTGTAATATTGTGCTGAGGTTGACATCGCAACATCCTAGCGGTGAATATGAGTTTTACGATTTTAAATAGCTCATTTTTCTTCATATACAGTGTATATGTAACAGAGCGTTTTACGTGTAGAGCAGTAAGTAAAATGCAACTTGATTGTTATATTATGTAAAGAATCTACACAGTCATTTCTTTCAAGTCATCCTTTAGGCACAATACGCGTGCTAAAATTTTGGATACAGGTTTGAGTTCGTGAAAAAATTATTCTTTATCGTACCTATGTTATTTGCTTTAAATGGGTGCGTTGCGCCAAATACTAATAATTCCACTGCAACAACATCTCAGCAGCTAGGTATGGCTGCATTAAAAATTGCTGTGAATGCAAAATGTATTAATGAGATCAATACATTACCAGCATGGAAAACAGCGACGCGTTTAATGACATCTGAGCAACGTGAAAACATTCAAACGAATGTATGTGGATGTGTTAGTGAAAAAGCACCAAATAGTGTAACGACTGTTGAATTGGCCACAGCTGCGATTGATCCTACAGCGCGTGCAACGATTGTAAATCAAGTTGTTTCTAAAACAGTAAATGCCTGTGTCGCAGAAGTGTTGAAGAAATAATTCTGATGAAATACGCTAAGCAGAGCTAAGTTTGACTTGGTTCTGCTTTTTTACATGAAATTGATATGGTCTTGTAATTGGAGATCGTGTTAATAGACTTATATGATTAAATTGTAAAAATACCTACGTTTAGAATAGGTTTTGTATGAATAAGAACAATTTTTTTATTCTTTTCTCTTTCTTTACCTTATTTGCAGGTGTTGACGCACAAAGTGCTGAACCAACTAAACTGAAAATGGGTACGTCAGCAATACAATGTGCAGCACAAACCAAGTGTACTCATGATATCGATGATTTCGCGGCTTAGAAAGTTGCAAGTAAATTAATGACCAAGAACCAAAAACAACAGAAGAAAAAGCAAATTTGTAAATGTGTTGGTAAAAATGCACCTACTGTATTATCTCCATCAGAGCTTGCTTTAGCGGCAGTTGGTTCAAAAGCTAGAACAGCATTAACAGGAGTTGCTGTCGCAAAAACGATGAACGCTTGCGTATCAGAAGTGATAAAATACAACAGTTTAAATAGGTTGTAATTAGTTGCTCTGAAGCAGCTAATCTTTGTGAGTAATATCATGTTTGTTGCTGGTGTAGATGAGGCAGGGCGTGGGCCTTTGGTCGGTTCAGTTGTTGCTGCTGCGGTAATTTTAGATCCCAATAATCCGATTGATGGTTTAAATGATTCTAAAAAATTAACTGAAAAGAAACGTGAAAAACTTTTCTTAGAAATTCAAGAGAAGGCCTTAGCTTGGTCAATTGCAGAAGCTTCCCACTCAGAAATTGACGAAATTAATATTTTACAGGCAACTTTTTTAGCCATGCGTCGTGCTGTAGATACCTTAAACATTCAGCCTGAAAAAGTGATTGTTGATGGCAACCAAATTCCGAAAGGAATTGAAATATTGTGTGAGGCGATTGTTGGTGGGGATGCGAGTCATGCTGAGATTAGTGCAGCAAGTATCTTGGCTAAAGTAACACGTGACCGTCAAATGTATGAACTAGATCAGAAATACCCGAATTACGGTTTTGCAAAACATAAAGGCTATCCAACCAAAGCACATTTTGAAGCAATTGCAGCGTATGGGGTGATTGATCAACATCGTCGTAGTTATGCGCCAGTAAAAAAAGCACTGGGTTTATAAATATATAAATGAGTCTCCATAAACAACTAAAGCGACTAATGATTAGTCGCTTTAGTTGTTAGAGAAGAATTCTGTACATTAACGATTGAAGTTATTATGTCGAGTGAAATCGTTATTATCTTCTTCAAAAGAAAGTTGATAATCTTGATCAAGATGTTGTAAATGCTCATGCATAGCACGTTCATGTTGGATACGTTGGTAAATTTCCTCACGATGCACGGAAACTTCTTTTGGAGCATTTACACCAATACGCACCTGATTACCTTTTACGCCAAGCACAGTAACACTGACTTGATCCCCAATCATTAATGTTTCTCCGACACGACGGGTCAGAATCAGCATGTTTATCTCCTTGCTAAACGCTTAAACTTGCGACAGGGAATTCATTATTTGAAAGCACAGCCTTAATATACAGAAAATTTTAACAGAAATATGTAAAAAACAGCTTTTTTTCGTAAGTTCTGCCGAGTTTTTCTGAAAAACCTCACAACTTAATATAACAGAGCCACTGTAATAAAAACTATAGTGGCTCTGTATTTTTTACCATTTACTTGAAAGTAAATATGTTTATTGTGCTATGAATTAAGCACGTGCACTGCTTTCGCCATGTTCACGGTCTAAACCAAAAGCAGTATGTAGGCAACGTACAGCAAGCTCTAAGTAGTTTTCTTCAATGATGACAGAAATCTTAATTTCTGAAGTAGAAATCATGAGGATATTAATGCTTTCATCCGCAAGAGCTGTAAACATTTTGCTTGCTACACCAGCATGTGAGCGCATACCTACACCAACAATAGACACTTTTACGATGTCATCGCGAGTGACAACTTCACAGCCTTCAATGCTGCTTGCTGTTTGGTCCAAGATTGCTTTAGCTTTAGCAAGATCATTGCGATTTACAGTAAAGGTAAAATCAGTAGTACCATCTTCTTCAACATTTTGGATAATCATATCCACTTCAATGTTAGCATTACTAATCGGGGATAAGATTTTAGAGGCAATGCCTGGTTCATCTGGAACACCCAAAATCGTTAATTTTGCTTCGTCACGGTTAAATGCAATGCCTGCAATAATTGGTTGTTCCATGTCGTCTTCTGCCTCAGTCGTGATTAATGTGCCTACGTTTTGTTTGAAATCTTCATCAAATGCGCCGTCATTGTCATTATCAAAGCTTGATAATACACGTAATGGAACCTGATATTTGCCTGCGAATTCAACCGAACGAATTTGTAAAACTTTTGAACCTAAAGATGCCATTTCAAGCATTTCTTCAAAAGAGATACGGTCAACTTTTTTCGCTTTAGGTGCAACACGAGGATCAGTGGTATAAACACCATCCACATCTGTGTAAATTTGGCATTCATCTGCTTTTAATGCAGCTGCAAGCGCTACACCAGAGGTATCTGAGCCGCCACGACCTAATGTTGTAATATTTCCTTCAGCATCAAAGCCTTGGAAACCTGCGACAACAATCACACGACCAGCATCTAAGTCAGCTGTCATGACATCGGTATCAATAGATTCGATACGCGCTTTGGTAAATGCGCTGTCAGTTTTAATACCAACTTGACGTCCAGTGTATGATTTAGCTTCTACACCAATAGAATTCAGTGCCATAGCTAACATGGAAATCGTTACTTGCTCACCCGTAGACACCATTTGATCAAGTTCACGTGGGTTAGGGGTGCTAGTAATGGCTTTAGCAAGCGCAAGTAAGCGGTTGGTTTCACCACTCATTGCCGATACAACCACGACCACTTTGTGACCGTGATCATGCCAACGCTTGACACGATGAGCAACATTTAAAATGCGCTCAGGAGTACCCATAGAGGTACCGCCATATTTTTGAACGATTAATGCCATAGTTGTTCCATATAAGCCATGACCCTGAGAGGCATCAGGGTCAGTTACACAAAAGTGAAGTTGTTATTATTGCTCAAGCCAAGCAGGCAATGCTGCGATTACTTGATCAAACTTCTCGTTAAGTGGCGCGCCACCTTGTGCTAAGTCAGGTTTACCACCACCTTTGCCACCAAGCTCTTGAGCTAAATGTTTGATGATGTCACCTGCTTTTAGAGTTGCAGCGTATTGTTTAGCGACAGAGGCGATTAAACTCACTTTATCACCGTCAACACCAGCTAAAATAATGACTGCATCTTCCAATTTTGATTTTACGCTGTCATGAAGATTGCGTAATGATTTGGCATCTAAACCTTTTACTGATGTGATAAGTGTTTGACGACCAGCAATTTCTTTCACTTGATCTAATAAATCAGCTGCTTGGAAGCTGGCTAATTTTTGATTCAATTGTTCAATTTGCTTTTGCAGACTTGATGCTGTTTCAACAATTGATTCAACTTTTTCAACAGTTTGATCTTTTTGCGCTTTCAATAAAGCATTGATCGTCTGAATATCAGCTTCAGCTTTTTGCACAACTTCAAGTGCTTTGGTACCCGTTACGGCTTCAATACGGCGAACACCAGCTGCTACACCACCTTCAGAAGTGATCTTGAATAAACCAATATCACCTGTGCGCTTAACATGAATGCCACCACAAAGTTCAATAGAGAAGTTTTTCTCTTCAATAATAGAACCCATAGAAAGTACACGAACTTCTTCGCCATACTTTTCACCAAAAAGCATCATTGCGCCTTTGGCCTTCGCCGATTCAATATCAAGTAATTCAGTGCTTACTGCCGTATTTGCAATCACTTCAGCATTGACTAAACGCTCAATCTGTTGCAATTGTTCAAATGAAACAGGTTGGTCATTAGCAAAGTCGAAACGCAAAATATCACTTGCAACCAAAGAACCTTTCTGTTGAACATGTTCACCCAGAATTTGACGTAAAGCTGCGTGCAGAAGGTGAGTTGCAGAGTGGTTGCGTGCTGTTGCTGCACGAATATCTGCTTTAACCGTTGCTTCTACATTTTGAGTTGCTTTGAGGCTACCCATAGTGACGATACCTTGGTGTACAAAAGCACCACCAGATTTTTTGGTATCTTGAACTTCAAAGATACCGGTATCGTTTTTGAAAATACCAGTGTCACCAATCTGACCACCACTTTCTGCATAGAAAGGGGTTTGGTTCAATACGATGAGTGCTTCGTCACCTTCGTTGATTTCATCAACTTGAATGCCATCTTTATAGATCGCAACAATTTGACCTTGACCTTGAGTTGCATCATAACCGTCAAATTGAGTTTCGCCTTCAACTTTTACAATGTTGTTATAATCAACTGCAAACTTACCAGCATCACGTGCACGTTGACGTTGTGCAGCCATTTCAACTTCGAAGCCAGCTTCGTCAATTGTAAGATCACGTTCACGCGCGATATCAGCAGTTAAGTCAGTCGGGAAACCGTAAGTGTCGTAAAGTTTAAATACAGTTTCACCAGCAATCACATTGCCTTTTAGCTGAGCCAATTCACCTTCAAGTAATTTCAAGCCTTGTTCAAGTGTTTTCGCAAATTGCTCTTCTTCTTTCAGCAGTTGCGCTTCAATGCGTGCCTGTTGTGCTGCAAGTTCAGGATATGCTTCACCCATGACTTCAATTAGCGGTTGCAACATCTTGTAGAAGAATGAACCAGTTGCACCGAGCTTGTTACCATGACGCACTGCACGACGAATGATACGACGCAACACATAACCACGACCTTCATTTGAAGGATTAACACCGTCAGCAATCAAGAATGAGCATGAACGTGCATGATCTGCAATCACTTTTAAAGAAGCTGGGTATTCAACTGGTTTATTTTGAGCTTTCGCTTCAGCTTCAATTGCAGTGGTATCCAAACCAATGATTTCAGCAGCAGCTTTTAACAGGTGCTGGAACAGATCAATTTCATAGTTTGAATTGACATGTTGCAGAACTGCAGAAATACGCTCCAAGCCCATACCTGTATCTACAGAAGGTGCTGGAAGAGGGTGCATTACACCATCCGCAGTACGGTTAAACTGCATGAAAACGTTGTTCCAGATTTCGATGAAACGGTCGCCATCTTCTTCAGGTGAGCCTGGTAAGCCACCCCAGATATGATCACCATGATCATAGAAAATTTCAGAACACGGACCACAAGGACCTGTATCACCCATTGCCCAGAAATTATCAGATGCGTATTTTCCGCCTTTGTTATCGCCAATACGAATGATACGTTCAGCATCGATTCCGATTTCTTTGTTCCAGATATCAAATGCTTCATCATCGGTATGATAAACCGTGACATATAAACGATCTTTCGGTAAGCCTAACCACTGTTCGCTGGTTAAAAATTCCCAAGCAAATTTCAGTGCATTTTCTTTAAAATAATCACCGAAAGAAAAGTTACCTAACATTTCAAAGAAAGTGTGATGACGTGCGGTATAACCTACATTGTCGAGGTCATTGTGTTTGCCGCCTGCACGTACACATTTTTGAGATGAAACAGCACGAACATAATCACGCTTTTCTAAACCTAAGAAACAATCTTTAAACTGGTTCATACCAGCATTGGTAAACAGTAAAGTTGGGTCGTTGGCAGGAACGAGAGAACTCGAAGCAACACGTGTATGCCCTTGCGATTCGAAGTAACGCAAAAATGCTTCACGGATTTCAGCGGATGTCATAAAACGAGTACTCACAACCAAGCGTCCATAATTTTTAAAAGTGCTAAATTATAACGGAAAATATGATCCCAACCAACGATTTTACAAGCAATATCATATAAAACTGTGTTTAAACTAAAAATCTATATTCAATAGCGCTGTTCATGTTTTACCATATAGCATAGAAAAGATGATGTTTTGATGAAAGGGCTCTGCATGCAACGTATCGCTATCAATGGATTTGGTCGAATTGGTCGAAATGTATTACGTGCGTGGTTTGAGAGTCCAAAACAATTTCAATTTGATATCGTTGCTATCAACGACATTGCCGATGTGCAGACTTTGGTACATTTGTTTAAATACGATACCACGCATGGACGTTTTGCAGGTCAAGTTGAAATTCAGATTGAAAATGAACAGATATTTTTAAATATTCAGTCCCATCAACGACAATTAAAATTACAGGTATTTAAACAGGCTCAACCTGAATTACTTCTTTGGGCAGATTTAAAAATAGATGTTGTATTGGAATGTACAGGTCTATTCCGTTCACGTGCTGATGCAACTCGGCATGTCGAAGCAGGGGCAAAGCGGGTGATTATTGGGGCTGCACCTTTTGATTCGGTCGATGCTGCAATTGTCTATGGTGTCAATCACAATGATGTGAAAGTAACTGATCAAATTATTTCGAGTGTATCTTGCACTACTCAGGCCTTGGTTCCGTTGGTCAAAATTATTGATGATGCCTTTGGCATTGATACCGCTTTAATGACAGAAATCCATGCAGTCACAGCAGATCAATCGGTATTAGACCATGCACATCGAGATTTACGTCGTGCCCGAGCTTCAGGACAAAATATTATTCCAACCACATCGAGTGCATTAGGGGCATTAAAACAAGTCATGCCAAAAATGGAAGGTCGAATTGATGGTTATTCCATTCGTGTGCCGACCATTAATGTCGCAGCAATTGATTTAACTTTTGTTTCGCATTCACCAATTACAGTACACAAAGTCAATGAGGTTTTGAGTAAAGCAGCTCAATATGATTATGCGCAGATCATGCAAGTGACAGATGAAGATTTGGTTTCAAGTGATTTTAATCATTCGCCCTATTCTTTAATCGTCGATTTAACTCAAACCATGGTGGTGGGTCATCAAGCTAAAGTGTTTGCATGGTATGATAATGAGTGGGGATATGCGAATCGACTACTTGATTTGTGTGAATCTTTTTGTAATTAAACAGATCATATATTAAAAATAGGACTTACGCATTGACGGATTCAAAAAAGTATTAAAATAGTTTATAAAGTATCTGTGATCAGACGAACTAAACATGCTTCTACAGCAACTTGTACATTACCCATTTATATGGGCTTTCTCATGACAGAACCGAACTCTATTAGCTGCACACAACTTGCCGAGACTTATAATATCTCGCATGATAGTGTAAATCGCTTTCTGGAGCGTGAAGACTACACACCTCACGACCTATATCAAGAAGCAATTCAACATATTGATAATAATAAACTTATAGTCAGTATTGATGATACTGTTTTAGATAAACCATATAGTCAACATATGGACTTGGTTAGCTATTTTTGGTCAGGCAAACACCACCGATCCGTCAAGGGGATTAATCTCATTACCCTGTATGCGACAGATCAGAATGGTCAAAATATTCCAATTAATTTCCGAATTTATGACAAATCTGAGGGTAAAACCAAGAATGATTACTTTATGGATATGTTAAGTGAAGTACTTAGTTGGGGTGCAAAGATTCAATTTATTACAGGTGATAGTTGGTATTCATCGACTGGAAATCTAAAAACCATAAGAAAATATGGTATTCGATTTATGTTTGGTATCGACTGTAACCGTAAGGTTTCCCCAGAAAAAGGACAATGGTTTCAACTGCGTTTATTGCCAGATTTTCATCAGGGTCAAGTGGTCTGGCTCAAAGATTTTGGCTTTGTACAATTATTTAAGACTCAGTTAAAAGAACAGCAGAGGTTTTATATTGTGCATCAAGATGAAGATGATTTATTGTCCTTTGAGGGTTTTCATGAATTACATTCAAGTCATTGGAAAATAGAGCAATATCACCGAGTGATTAAACAGGTTTGTCATATTGAAAAGTTTCAAGTAAGACGATCTAAACTGATTTTGAATCATATTTTTGCAGCCTTGATGGCCTACGTCGAGATACAAAAGAACCAGTTTGAGCGGATCTTTGAAAATGTATATCGTTGGCAGAAGAAATTATTTAGACCAATCATCAAAGACTTCATTGATGACTTTATTCTCGATAAAAATCATCTCCTACCACAGAGAATCTATAAATAATAGTGCGTAAGTCCTAAAAAAGAAAATTTGGGGATGAAATTATGACATTGATGTTGATTTGGGGTTTTCTGATTGTTTTATTGATGGCTGTTGCTTTTTTATTTTGGTTTCAGTTTAAAACTTCAACTGTACAAAGCCAAGATATTCATGTTTTGCAATTAGAAGAAAAAGTAGTGCATTTAGAGTTGCATTTAAAAAAGAGTTTGGAAATTATGCAGGATCTTGCTAAAAAAATGCATGTACAACAAGAAGTTTTAGATAGGACTGTTGCTAATATTGCTGCATTAGAAAAACAAAATGTTGAGCTGGTGAATGTTTTAGAAATTGTGGTTAAAGGAAGTAATAAAAACTTTTAAATATTTATTTGTATTCATAAGTTGCCATAAAAAAGTAACCATGTGTACGTCTGTTTTAATTTCATCTATAAACAAGCTAAGCCTAATTTTCTAAAAGAATTTTTTGCATGTTTATTTTGAATACTCAACTTAATGCAGTAAAAAAATTAAACTTGATTAACTGGAAGCAGGGTGATAGTTCAGATGTCGGGCAGTTCTTAGGGACGAGAACATGGGTTTCTCATATTAGTGAATAGTTTCAATCTATTGAATTAACTCGTTAAATGTAGTGTAAAGATTCAAGATAAAGAGAATTGAATCAATCATATTTCTTCAAATTCTCAGGTGCATCATATAAATCTTCGTGCTACACTACGCTGAATCGGGCATTCACCCGATTTTTTTATGTGGTTGCTTTTTGTGTGGATGCCTCCACATTGAACAGATTTTAGGTTTGAACATGACCATTTCAGAGACATGGTTGCTCCCTGACGGGGTAGCAGATGTATTGCCCGAACAAGCGCAAGTTGTTGAAGCTTTGCGTAGACAAGCATTAGATTTTCTTGCAGTTCGCGGTTATCAATTGGTATATACCCCATTTATTGAATACATCGAATCGTTATCTTCACTTTCAGAATCAAATCAAGATTTAGATTTGGTTACATTTAAAGTTATTGATCAACTTTCTGGTCGTTTGCTTGGTGTTCGAGCGGATATGACACCGCAAGTTGCACGTATTGATGCGCATGTTCGACCAATTGAAGGTGTAGCTCGTTATTGCTATGCAGGTACAGTCCTTCATACAAAACCGCAAAACTTTAATGCAACACGCGCCCCACTCCAGTTGGGTGCGGAGCTATATGGTCATGACAGCATCGAAGCTGATGTCGAAATGATTGATGTTATGCTCGGTTTGTTGGAAAAAACAGATAGTTTACAAGGTGTTCACTTAGACTTAGGTCATGTTGGTTTATTCCGTAGTCTGGTTAAGCGCGCTGGTTTAAATAAAAATACTGAAAATCAGCTGTCTGATTTATATCAGCGTAAGGCTTTACCAGAATTAGAAGAATTTACTCAAGACTTGCCAATGGGTACTGATTTTTATGCTCTAGGTCGTTATGCAAGCGATCTAGACGCTTTGCAAGCACATTTAAGTCCAAATATTTTAAATGATGTTGATTTTAAAAATGCGTTTGATGCATTGAAAACAACTTTTGCAGAAATAAGATCTCGCTGGTCTAGCCTTGATATTGGTATAGATGTCATTGAACTGCGTAGTTACCACTATCATACGGGTTTGATGTATGCCATTTATGCGCCTAATCGCGCTGCGCCACTTGCTCAGGGTGGGCGTTATGATGGTATTGGTGAGCACTTTGGTCGTGCTCGTCCAGCAACAGGTTTTAGTTGTGATTTATATGCTTTAGGCGCTACACAATTTGCTGAAATTGAAACAGTGGTCGCTCCTAAAGGCAATCAACAAGATCTATTGAATGCTATTGCTGATGCACGTACTCAAGGTTTAAGTGTAGTGCAATTGTTAGGTAATGATGATTTAAGCTCTGTACCTTATGCGACGCATCAAATGGTGTTGCAAAATGGGCAATGGGTAATTGAAAAAATTTAATTGCTAAGTTGAAAAAGCTTGGCTTCCAATTTTAACAGCATGATGTAATGAGGCTATTATGGGCAAAAATGTTGTGGTACTGGGTACCCAATGGGGCGACGAGGGTAAAGGTAAGATCGTCGACCTGCTCACAGATCAGGCGGCTGCGGTCGTACGCTATCAAGGTGGACACAATGCAGGTCACACACTTGTCGTCGGTGGTAAGAAGACTGTATTACACCTCATTCCATCAGGTATTTTACGTGAAAACGTATTGTGCTTAATCGGGAATGGTGTTGTTCTTTCTCCTGAAGCATTAATCAAAGAAATGGCAATTCTGGAAGCGGAAGGCGTACCTGTTAAAGAGCGTTTACGTATTTCACCAAACTGTCCTTTGATTTTGCCAAACCATATTGCATTAGACCAAGCACGTGAGAAAAAACGTGGTAATGCCAAAATTGGTACAACAGGTCGTGGCATTGGTCCAGCTTATGAAGATAAAGTTGCGCGTCGTGCTGTACGTGTAGCTGATTTAATTCGTGGTGGCGCATTACTTGAAGAAAAACTTAAGGAAATGCTAGAGCTGCATAACTTCCAACTTTCTCAATTCTATGGCGTTGATGAAGTTAAATTTGAAGATGTACTTGAGCTTTGTAATCAATGGCGTGAAGTGCTTGCACCATTAGTGATTGACGTGACTAAAGTGTTACATGATTACCGCAAAGAAGGTAAGTCAATTATGTTTGAGGGTGCTCAAGGTTCATTGCTTGACATCGATCATGGTACTTATCCGTTTGTAACAAGTTCGAATACAACCGCTGGTGGCGTAAGTTCTGGTTCTGGTATGGGTCCATTACATTTAGATTATGTATTAGGTATTACTAAAGCATATACAACACGTGTAGGTGCTGGTCCATTCCCAACTGAGTTGCATTACGATGCTGCTACAGATACTGGTGATGCGATTGGTCGTCATTTAGGTACTGTGGGGCACGAATTTGGTGCATCTACAGGTCGTCAACGTCGTTGTGGCTGGTTCGATGCTGAAATCCTACGTCGTTCAGTTGAAGTGAACTCATTGTCTGGTATTTGCTTGACTAAGCTAGATGTATTAGATGGTTTAGAAGAAATCAAGATCTGTGTAGGCTATGAAGATGTGGATTCAGGCTGTGCAGGTTCTTCTGATGCAATTTCATTTGAAAGCTTAAAACCAATCTATGAAACAATGCCAGGTTGGAGTGAGTCTACAGTAGGCTTAACTCAAATTGATCAACTTCCTGCAAATGCGTTAGCTTATGTAAAACGTCTTGAGCAGTTAATTGAATGCCCAATTGATATTGTTTCTACAGGTCCAGATCGTGCAGAAACCATTATTTTACGTCATCCATTTTCAGCTTAAACTGAATAGATAACGTCAAAAGCCTCTTTTTAAAAGGGGCTTTTTTATTTTTATGGATTTATATATCAAAAATCTCTAGCAAAAAATCAGCTTTTTATTCCAGTCATTGTTATTTCACAGAGTGGAAAATCCCCGTTATATTCACTCTACATTCAAACGAAGAGGGTTTTAACCATGACGAAAAAAACAATTCGCTATAATGGATGTGAACTGGCATGCCAATGTTAGGTTATATCAAGGCGATTAAAAAGGTACAAGCCAATTTTGATCAGGCGGGGAAAGGAATTGGTTTGAACATTTTAATACAATAAGAATAACCCTAAATGTTAAATAAAAAAACGAATAATAAATCTAGGGGAATCTACTGATTCCCTTATTTTTTCTAAAAATAAAACTGTTGTGCTTTGAAGTGGAGAGCACAGCAATTGTGATCGTTATAAATAATCGTATTGTGAGCTAAATAAAATGGTATTAGAATTTTAAATTGACAAGATATAAAAATGAAACGAGATCAGCAATGGCGGGTGGTTGGGCACGTGACGGTGCAGAGCAGGAGCAGATTGATGCAACAATTTATGATGCGATTGCAAAAGCAAGACAAGGTCTTTCTCATAATGAAGATGGAGAAGCCGCATTATATTGTGAAGAATGTGGCGAGCCCATTCCTCAAGCCCGCCGTGAAGCGATGAAAGGCGTGAAATATTGTATTCGTTGCCAGCAACAACTTGAGGAAAAGAGTAAGGCACTGGAACTATTTAATCGGCGGGGAAGTAAGGATAGCCAATTACGTTAAATCTTTTGCCTTATTAATCTTCTATCTCTTTCACAGCATTATATACAACGCTTGGCTTAATATTGAGCAACTTTTTGCCAAAGCTACGTAACCACCAAACCAGTTGAGAGGTAAAAGCGACTGTTGCACTAACCTCAACAATATTTTCTTCTAACGGCGTAATCTTTTGGTCTTTACTTAACTGACTTTCATAAAAGCTTTTTGCTGTACTTTCGGTCATCGTTAGTTTGAGCTGAATTTGTTCAGTCGGTTTGCTGTAATCTACACGGAAGCCCAACGCGCCTGATTCGATATAATTATCAATATCAAAATTTACGGGATGTAAAGCACGGCTATCAAGTACAGTTGCTGCTTTAAAGCGGTGCAAGGCAAAAGTTTGTACTTCAGTTTTGTCATTTCTGGTACAGATTAAATAAATTACTGCACCTTTTTGAACCAAAGCTAAAGGATTTAAAATATAGGATTTATCTTCGCCTGAATTGGTCCGTGCTCGATATATACATTCAATTTGTTTATCTTGTAGTAAGCCTTCATAAATTGCTTGTTGAGCTTGTTTATCAACCATCGGAGGGATTAATGGTTGCGAAGCAGGAACAATACGAACTCGATTGATCCATTGTCTGACATTGTTTTGTGTAGACAAACTACGTTTTGCCAGATCAAACCAAGGTGTCATTTCTTCAAGTAAACTTGGCGGAAGTAAGTGTCTTAAATGCTCTTCTACCATCATAAAGGTGACAGCTTGAGAGCTGGTCATATGTGGCAAGCTTTGGATGGGTGCATCTGAACGCCAACGCCAACCTTGCGGTACAGCCTTATTGCTTTCAATGGGAAAGCGTTGAGCAATCTGATTTAAATCCCGCTGAATGGTTCGAAGGCTAATTTCGATTCCTTCACGTTGTAATGTTTCTTGTAATTCACGTGTCCCCATCCATTTCCCTGTAGAAAGACGAGACAATATCTGCCATTGGCGATAAAGGCTATTGGAAGTTTCTTTTTCTTGTACGGATGACATAAGCGAAATACGTAATTTAATGGTCTAAAGCAGACACAATAAAAAAACTAGCACTATTTAGCAAGCCCAAGATCTTGAGATTACGTATTTACGACTGAAACAACTGTCGATTTATTGAATGATCTTAATCCTGATGAAAAAATAATCGTTTTATGTAAGTGGCATTGAAATTGCTTATTTGAGATATAAATAAATGATGAGACGAGGTTTCTATGTCAGAACAAGAACACAACCTACATGCCAGTGCGGATTATTATACTCAAGAGCAAACGGCAGCAGTATCAGTCCATTCGTCTACATTTATCCCACAGCTTAGTGTCAGCACAAACTTGTTTGAGCAGCTTAAATCTGAGTTTTTTAACGAGATGCTTGATGACAAAAGTTTTAATGCGGAAGCTTCGAAAAAAATTGAACAGTGGTTGAGTATTCGCAGCCTTGATGAGTTACGAACACTTGGGAATCAAGCGAAGCAACATTTCCTTTATCAGGGAATCACATTCAATGTGTATGGCGATCAAGAGGGTGCTGAGCGAACCATTCCTTATGATTTGATTCCAAGAGTGATTGAAAAGAAACAATGGGAAAAAATTTCATCAGGTTGTGCACAACGTGTGAAAGCACTCAATTCATTTTTAGATGATATTTATCATGGACAACATATTTTAAAAGAGGGGCTTATTCCTGCTGATCAAGTGATTGCACATGAAGCATTTCAGCCACATATGTTAAATCATCATCTTAAAGGGAAGGTTTATTCACAAATTAGCGGTATTGATATTATTCGTGATGGTCAGGGTGATTTCTTCGTACTTGAAGATAACTTGAGAACACCGTCTGGCGTATCTTATATGATTGAGAGCCGTAAGATTAGTCAAAAACTAATGCCTGATTTGTGCATCAGTAACAATTTGCAAGGCATAGAACAATACCCAACTTTATTAAGAGCAATTTTAGAAGAGAACGCTTATGTGGATAAGCCACTTATTGTGGTATTAACACCGGGTCGTTTTAACAGTGCTTATTATGAGCATTCATTTTTAGCACGAGAAATGGATGTGCCATTAGTCACGAGTCGAGATTTATTTGTTGAAAATGATCGAGTTTTTGTTAAAACAATTCGTGGTCGTCAGCAAGTTGATGTGATCTATCGCCGTGTCGATGATGACTTTCTTGATCCGTTAACTTTTAGACCTGATAGTACATTAGGAGTTGCAGGGTTGATGTCGGCTTATTTGCAAAAAAATGTTGTGATTGCAAACGCACCAGGTACAGGTGTTGCTGACGATAAATCAATTTATCCTTATGTTGATAAAATGATTCAATTTTATTTGGGTGAAACAGCAATTTTAAGTAATGTTCCGACATATCAATGTCGTGATCAAGAACACTTGGATTATGTACTTAGTAATTTAGAAAAATTGGTCGTGAAAGAAGCACAAGGTTCGGGTGGATATGGGATGTTGATTGGACCACAAGCAGATCAACAACAAATTGAACTATTTAGACAAAAAATTATTGAAACACCTCATTTGTATATTGCACAACCCACTCTGGCACTTTCTGTAGCACCAACATTAACGTCTGAAGGGGTTGCTGAACGACATATCGATTTGCGTCCATTCGTTTTGAGTTCGCCTTATCGTACTGAGATTGTGCCAGGAGGTCTGACTCGAGTTGCAATGCAAGCGGGTTCTTTAGTGGTTAATTCCTCTCAAGGCGGTGGTATCAAAGATACATGGGTTGTAGAAACATTGCATTCTTGAACGCTTTCCTTAAGAGTTTTAGTCCAAAGTCTCTAGCATAGTGCCGTACTTTGGGGATTTTGATCATATATAAGGGAGGAAATTTATGCTTTTACTTAGCTCAAGCGCTCATCATATTTATTGGTTAGGTCGTTATTTATTTAGAATTGGTCATGTTGCTAGCCATTTGCCATTTTGTGATGATGAACAAGCAGCAGATTTTGCTCAAGCGCTTTGTTTACATATCGATGATGCTGAGAATCTGAATAATTTTATGCTAGATCATCAACAACCCTATTCTTTATTGAGCCAGCTTGAGATTGCTCGAGATAATATTCAAGAATTACGTGGTTTACTGTCAGCTCAAACCTATGCTGAGCTGAATCATATAATTAAAAATGCAGTATCAGATGGTGAAGAGATTCAAGCCGTCGTAGGGAAGTGTTGTGCTCTTTTAAAAACAGAACAAAACGATGTTTTCTTATTCTTTCATGTTGGACAATGTATTGAAAAAATTGATACGCATTTCCGTTTTCAACATAATATTCAGGATGTTATAGCTTCGATTGATCCGATTATTGAACAGTTATTTGAACTAGGTTGGGATGACTTGCAGCCAAATTGGCAGATTTTAAAAGAGCAACCTAATTTAAATCAGTTTTATGCCTTTACCTATAACTTAGAAAATCAATTTGAGGCATTCTCATGAAACTCATGGTGAATCATCAAACGCACTATCGTTATACGCAAGTTGCTCGAAATAGTGTGCAATCGATTAAAATGATGCCGCAGAGTTCTATGCACCAAAGCATAGAAAACTGGCATATTAGTGTGCCTGGGCAATATTCATGTCAAAGAGACGCATTTAATAATTTATGGATCACTGCAACTCAGAGACATGAATATCGCTACTTGACCATTATGGCGCAAGGTGTCGTTGATTTATATGCAACAGAACTCGGCTATGTAGAAACGGATGTTTCTCCAATGCTTTTTTTGCAGCGTACCATGATGACGTGTTGCGATCTAAGTATGCTTGATTTTGCTCAGGCGGTGGTCAAAGTAAAAGATCGTAAGCATTTAATACTTTTATCTGAGAAAATTTTACAACAAGTTCAGTACCAGCCTGAGACCACCTCAGTGACGACTGCTGCAATTGATGCATTTCATGCAAGACAAGGTGTATGTCAAGATCATGCACATATTTTAATTGCAATGTGCCGTGGATTACATTTACCAGCTCGTTATGTGTCTGGCTATATATATGATGCAAATCAACCGCACCTAGCCAGTCATGCATGGGCTGAGGTTTTTGTAGAAAATGAGTGGTATTGTTTCGATGTAAGTAACCAGATATTTACCCCCCAAAATCATATTTATGTCGCAGTTGGTCGTGATTATCTAGATGTTGCACCAATTCGAGGTATCCGTGAGCAAGGTGGGGTGGAAAGTATGATATCTACGGTTCAAGTTTTGGCTTGTTGAAGGTAAGAGAAGAAGAGATGACCTATTGTTGTGCATTAAGATTAGAGCAAGGTTTGGTATTGATTAGTGATACTCGAACTAATGCAGGGGTCGATCATATTTCTGTATTTCGTAAATTACATACCTTTGGTGTTGAAGGTGAGCGTTTTATTGCATTGCAAACAGCAGGTAATTTAGCAACAACACAAGCTGTTATTGGTCATTTACAAAATGCTTTAGCATTACATCAAGAGCCAAATTTATATAGCGCAAATACCATGTTTGAAGTTGCTGAATTAATTGGAAAGACTTTGCGTAAGGTACTCGAGGATGTTACGACTGATACTCAGGAACAGATGAACTACTCGTGTAGTATTTTGGTGTGTGGGCAGATACAGGGCGAGGAAATGCAATTGTATAATGTCTATCCACAAGGTAATTTTATCTGTGCGACTACCGATACCCCATATTTCCAGATTGGTGAAAGTAAGTATGGAAAGCCAATTTTAGATCGTGCACTGCACTATACGATGCCATTAGATGATGCGTTACGTTGCAGTTTGATCTCTTTTGATTCAACATTAAGGTCTAATGTTTCTGTCGGATTGCCTTTAGACGCGTTGGTTTATCATAAAGATAGTTTTAAAATTCCTGAAGGGAAACGCATCCGAGAAGATGATCCTTATTTTACTCAGATTAGTAAGCAATGGTCTGAAACCTTACGCCGTGGACTTCAAGAGTTACCAAAGCCTACGACTGATTATGGTTTGTAATCATATAAGAAAAAATCCAAGCAAAGGCTTGGATTTTTTATCTGTTTTAAATCACTTTTCGAATGGGTCTATTGCTTAACCGACATAATAATTCGTAACCAATCGTGCCATTTGCCGCAGCGACATCATCGACGAGTCGATGTTTGCCCCATAGTTCTACTTTAGTACCTAATTCAGCTTTAACCTGAGTAACGTCAATCGCAATCATATCCATACTGACACGACCAATAACAGGAACAAGTTGTTCATCAATCGCAACGAAATTTGGTTTGATATATGCTCTTGGATAACCATCACCATAGCCAATGGAGACAATGGCAATATTCATAGGCTGTGTTGCTGTAAACGTTGAACCGTAACCTACAGATTCGCCTTGTTGAATTTGATTAAGCGCAATGATTTCTGCACTAAAGGTCATTACAGGCTTTAAATCGAGTTCATTTACATTTTTGTCAGCAAATGGACTTGCGCCATAAAGCATGATACCTGGGCGAACAAAATCGAAATGCAATTCAGGATATTTATAGATCGCAGCAGAGTTACAGCATGATGCAAAGATAGGGGCACATGCTTCTTTGACATGGAGAAATTGCTGCTTTTGTTGTTCATTTAAAGGGTGATCGGCATCTACATTGGCAAAATGCATAGTAAGGACACAGCTAAAGCCTTCTGATTTTAAACGTTGAATGACATCGATAATTTCAGTCACTTTAAAGCCTAAACGGTTCATTCCGCTATTTAGCTTGACCCACACTTTTAAGCCCAAAGCATTATAAGCTTGTTTATGCTGAATCAACCATTCAACTTGTTGACTTTGATGAATCAGGCATTCGAGTTTGTACTCAATTACTTGTTGCATTTCGTCTTCTGAAAATATGCCCTCAATCAAAGTGATGAGTTGAGAATATCCCAGTTGCCTGATCTCTAAAGCTTCTTCTAAACAGGCGACACCAAAGGCGTCTGTGGCATCCAAGGCGGCTAAACAGTCTTTAACTCCATGTCCATAAGCATTTGCTTTGACCATACTAACAATTTGTGAATGTGGAGCAAGTTGTTTAACGCGGTTTAAATTATATTGTAGTGCATCACTATCAATATAAACTGTTGCTTGGCGCACCCTGATTTCTCCTTTGGGTCGACATGGAAAGTTTTTAAGGCAGATCAATAACCGAGGGATTATTCCTCGTCATCGTATTGAGCATAGAACTCAGGTGAAAGGTTACTAAAGCGAGTGTATTGACCTTCAAAGGCAAGACGAACTGAACCAATTGGACCATTACGTTGTTTACCGATAATAATTTCGGCTGTACCAGCTTCTTTAGACTCTTTGTTATAGACTTCATCACGATAAATAAACATGATCAAGTCGGCATCTTGCTCGATTGCGCCTGATTCACGTAAGTCTGACATGACAGGGCGTTTATTTGGTCTGTTCTCCAAACTACGGTTAAGCTGAGACAGTGCAATGACAGGGCATTGCATTTCTTTAGCTAGTGCTTTTAAGCTTCGAGAAATCTCCGAAATCTCACCCACACGGTTATCGCCCATACCCGGCACTTTCATTAATTGTAAGTAGTCGACCATGATACAGCCGATTTTTCCATCATGCATTTTGGCAATACGTCGCGCACGCGCACGAAGTTCGGTTGGTGGTAGGGCAGAGGAATCATCGATATAGAGGTGCATTTCTTGTAATTGAAGAATAGTTCCTGTGACTTTGGTCCATTCATCTGCATCGAGATTACCTGAACGTAGATGACCCTGATGGACTTTACCCATTGCTGAGATCAAACGCATAGCAATCGAGTCTGCTGGCATCTCCATTGAGAATACGAGAGCAGGTAAGCGGTTGTATTGCAGTACACTTTCAACTAAGTTCATGGCGAAGGTGGTTTTACCCATCGAAGGACGGGCTGCAACAATAATCAAATCCCCAGCTTGCATACCTGAGGTTTTATTATCTAACTCTAAGAAACCTGTGGTTAAACCTGTAATATTGCCGTCTAATTTAGAAAGTTCATCGAGTTTAGAAATCACATCAGCAGTGACAGAGCTAATCGATTTTGGTCCTGAATCTTTCTTGTTGTTGTTATGTTGTTCGGCCAAAGAGAAAATACTGGTTTCGGCTAAATCTAGGATTTCACTGACAGGGCGACCTTTGGTGTCATAAGCATTTTGCAAAATATCACTACTGACTTTAATCATTGCGCGTAGTGTTGAAAATTCTTTAATTTTATTGGCGTAGATTTCAAGATTGTAAAAGCTTGAAGGTGAATCTGCCATCAATTGCATTAAATATTCTTCACCACCAATTGCATCAAGCAGGTTTTGTTTGAGTAACCAATCATTGACCAATACAGCATCATAAGGCGAGTTTTCTTGCGCTAGTTTTTCGATGGCACGATAAATATATTTATGACGTGTTGCATAAAAATCATTTTCTTTAAGTAAATCGCTGACTTGTTCAAATGATTCGGCAACCGTCATTAATGCCGCGAGCACAGCTTGCTCAATTGCGAGATTGTGCGGTGGTGTACGAAATTCTTTTAATTGACCTGAGTCACTCACTTTACTCTCTGTGTTTGGAGAATTTTTCGTAAAATTGGCATTCGCCTGTGACATAACAAGACCTAGTAAAAAAGATGAAACTGTAACGACTGACTATCTTAATCCAAATGGACGCAGACAGGAGAATTTAATTGGAAGAAAATTGTTTAATTGCTGGAAAAGTAGGGTGTACTAAAATATAAAATTTTAGGCATAAAAAAAGAGCATGTAAAAACATGCTCTTTTCTTTGCAGAAATTACTCAGATACGATAGTAACGAGAACTTCAGCAACAACATCATGATGCAATTGGATTGCGATGTTGAATTCACCAGTGTGACGAAGCGCACCGTTTGGTAAACGAACTTCTGCACGATCTACTGCTAGACCAGCGTTCGTTAAAGCGTCAGCGATATCACGAGTACCGATAGAACCGAAAAGTTTACCTTCATCACCAGCTTTAGCAGTGATAACGATATTTACTTCGTTCAATTGTTCAGCACGTGCATTCGCAGCAGCTAAAATAGCAGCTTCTTGTTTCTCAAGTTCAGCACGACGAGCTTCAAATGCAGCAGTATTTGCTTCAGTTGCAGCTACAGCTTTACCTTGAGGGATCAAGAAGTTACGACCGTAACCAGCTTTAACTGATACTTTGTCGCCTAATTTACCAAGATTCTTAATGCGTTGTAATAAGATAACGTCCACAGCTCACCTCACTTACTTATGGTTGTCAGTGTACGGAATCAAAGACAAATAGCGAGCTTGTTTAATAGCTAACGCTAATTGACGTTGATAACGAGCTTTAGTACCTGTAATACGGCTAGGAACAATCTTGCCGTTTTCAGTGATGTACTGTTTTAAAGTGTCGATATCTTTGTAGTCGATGTACGCAACATTCTCAGCTGTAAAGCGGCAGAACTTGCGACGACGGTAAAAACGTGCCATTGAGGTTCTCCTTATTCAGCTTCTTGAATTGCTTGTTGTGCTTCTTCACGTTGAGCTTTACGCGCACGTTTCTCTTCAGCACTCTTAGCAAGTAAAGATTCTTCAGTAATTGCGTGTTCACGACGGATGATGATGTTACGAATGATTGCATCGTTATAACGGAACAATTCTTCTAATTCATCAAGAGTCGTTTGACCACATTCAACATTCATAAGAATGTAGTGTGCTTTGTGAATCTTGTTGATTGGGTAAGCCAATTGGCGACGGCCCCAATCTTCTAAACGGTGAATTTGACCTTCAGCTTCTTTGATCTGAGAGATATAGCGTTCAACCATACCTACAACTTGATCGCTTTGGTCTGGGTGTACCAATAGTACGATTTCGTAGTGACGCATTGTCAGCTCCTTACGGTTTAAGCAGCCCCCAACTAAAAAGTCAGAAGCAAGGAGTCATAACTAAAAAGTTATGTCGCAAATTGCGAAGCTGGGATTTTAGACACATTTCATTTAAATCGCAAGTAAATTCATGTTTTAGATCGAAGTAAAAAGATGATATAGCCTTTAAAATAAGGATCTTTTTGTTTTGTACTATTCCCGAACCATGTTCCATGTTGTACCAGCCCAACTTTATAGGGCAAGCGCAGGGCAGAGATACGTTTTAAATATTCAGGATAATTCGGGATTGTGGTCGTACCCTGATAAGTCTGGATCACCAGTTCATCAATATTTTGCCTAAAAAGTGTTAAGGTGTTCTGGTCTTTAAAATTGGTCCAGTCCAGTAATCCTGTAATACTGAGCCGATATTGTTGGGGTAATTTCTGCCTGAGTTTTTGTAGAAAAATGGCATAGTCTTTCAAGCTGTTGGTTTTACTATCAAAATCAATTTGAATGCCTTGAACCTGATTGCCCTGATTTCTCCAGTGTTCCAATCGATTGAGAATGGTTTGGTAATTTTGTTCATTCCACGCCAAATGATGGGTTCGGAAAACCAGCCATATTTTTTGATGGGGTAATTTCAGTATGGATACGCCTTGCGGTGTGAAAGTTGAAATCTGTTTTGATTTGGAATAACGGATTTCACCTTGTAAAATATACAGTTCCTTTGCATGAACCAGATAAGGGGCTGTCTGAATATCACCCCAAATCCAGAAAGAAGCAAAATCATTGGCATCAACTTTTGAAGTTGCTGATTGTGTCGGTTGGCAGGCATTCAGGCTAAAAACCAGAAAAATACAGAAAACCGTTTTAAGCAACTTCATGGCTAAAAGTTACCAATAATATTTAAGTGATTTTGCCCAAGTACTGTTTGGATAGTCTCTTTTGATCTGGTCATACCATTGTTTACGAACTGGCTTACTCACTTCTGCATCACCACAATCATTGATTCCACTGGGTGCATAACATTGAATCGAACGATATAAGGCATAGGCGTGTAAATCATCTTTACTAGATGATTTTAGAATGTCTTTATATACCTGACCACGGGAAAATATTTTTCCCGAAAAACTGGATTGTTGCTGTTCAGCATAAGCCAACTGTTGTACTGAATAACCTTGTTCACTACGGAAATATTCACCTAAGCAAACATTTAATAATGGATCTTTAGGTGTCTGAGCCAGTTGATTAACTAAAGTCTCTAAATTTGAGCATTTTAGTTGTGGTGTAATGTTTGCTCCATTCCAAATGAAATTAGAAAAATCTGGCTTATTCTTCAATTGTTCATTGTCACTGTTATAACCTTGATATTGCATGGGATTTTTGGGCATAAAAGCATAGCTTTGTTTAAACAATTCGAATTGTTGATGTACTAAGCTTTTACTTAGAAGGGTGTAGATCGCAGCTTGTTTTTGATCTATGTTGCTTTGATCAGATTGAATAATTTTTTGCAAACTGTTTGTATTTGCGATTTGAGTAATAAAATTTCTCTGTAGGTTCGGCTGAGTAATTTGAGCTTTTTTTCCTATAAATGCTGAATAGTCCTGTTTTATTGCCAAATGATTGGATAATGCTGTTTCAAATAAACCGCGTTGATAGCTGTCTTTGGCTTGTACAAGTTGCTGACGCCAATATTCTTCAGCAGTTTGGTTTTGACCGAGTTTTTCCAATATTTGACCTTTTAAAAAAGTTTGGCTCAGTTGTAAATAATTATTATTTTTAGTATTTGACTTTGGCAAATAATTTAAAGCATCTTGGGGTTTATTCTGAATAAAAAATAAATGAATCGCTCTTAAATAGTTAAATAATTCAGGTTGAGTTCTAAAGAAATCTTTTTGTGCATTAAGTTGAGACCACGTAATAGGTTGGTAATGTTCAGTTTTGTAGTCACGCATATTCATTAAATTATATATCGTCAAGAAAAAAGGGTCCTTGAGATTTTTGAGTTCAAATGAATTGCTACTAAAAATACGTCTATCAATTTCAGCAGGAAGTTGTCCCATATCTAAATTGTAAAATTTAGATTTAGGATTTTGAATTTGCCATACGATCTCATTGACTAAAAGATCTTGGCGTTTAGATAACCAAAAACCACGACGTAAAAATCCACGCGCACTTGCTACATAACGACCATTAGGATAAGCATTTAGATAGTTCGTGATATGACTTAAGAACTGTTTTAGTAAATTTTGATTAATATTATCAAGGTATACATCACCGTATTGATCAACACCTGTTGCATAAGCTGAATTGAGTGTCGTCCGAATCAACATATATAGAGCTGTTTCTTTCAACCATGCATCTTCAACCGAAGTTAATACCGTAAAAATTTTCGTAGAAGATGAATAGTTAGCATTATAAAACAAAATACTCGCATTTAAATAAGATGCGTATTGACGCGTGGTTGTTGACCAATTTGGATCGATAGAGATCAATGCAATTTTATTGTCACATTGATTCATCTTCTTGCGTTCGTTGATCAGAACAAGCTTTTCATTTGCTGGAATTAGTTTATGGGTTTTAACTTGATCAATAAAAGCATTGTTGCCTGAATTAAAACTGTAACAACGTTCATCAAATATGATTTCGTCTTTTACTGCTAATTCATTTCTCTGATTCTGAATTTTATTCTTCGTTGCCAATGATACATTTGCAGCATCAAATGGCACAGAACCAAAAGTCGCATCCCATAAGTTTTGATCTATAGGCATTGGTTCGATTTCAGCTAGACCCAAATCGCTTAGTAATAAGGCAGTATTAGTTTGACTATCGTTTGAAGGATATAGAACAGGTAAATTACTGCAACCATTTAGATCGCGATCATCTAAGTGTAGATTTGGTTCACAGATATTTTCAGCTCCAGCATAAATACTTTGAGCTTGAATAGAAATTGCTGTGATAAAAGTATAAAAAATGGGTTTTAAAATCGATATATTTTGAAGTTTCATTTAGGCAATAAAGTATGAATGTTTTTATTGCACGAAATGATAACAATTGAAGCAGAGAATAAAAAGATAGAGGTTCCTCTATCTTTTTAGAAAATAGGGAAGGTGGGTGCAGGACTATTAAAAGTAAAACTGAAACTTAAACTAATTACAGTAATCAAAATCACTGAAAATAAGAAAAAGCGTTTTGCCCAAAGTTGGTCATTTTCAGCTTTAAAACCTAAAATACCAATGTAGAACCAGTATGCACACAGTAAATTACAAATCACCAAGAATACAATATTGGTATATCCATAAACATATAAACCATTCATCGCAATAGTAAATAAAATCACATAAATTAAGGATTCTATTTTCGTGCGTAGAATAGAGCGTGCTACAGGTAAAATTGGTACTCCTGCGTTTTTGTAATCTTCAAAACGATAAATCGCAATTGCCCATGAATGCGGCATTTGCCATAAGGCATATGCAATAAAAATGAGAAGAGCAGCCATATCGAAATGATGACTTACAGCCGTATAACCAATAACAGGAGGACTCGCTCCAGAAATACTACCAATTACGGTCTGATGGATTGTGGTACGTTTTGTCCACAAACTATAAAACCCAACATAAACCACAAAACCAATCACAGCGAATAAAAATGCATAGGCATTCACATAGAACCAGAGCATGCTAAAACCAATCACACCTAATACAAGAGCATAAAACATTGCAATAGTAGGAGATATTGTTTTCTTAACAAGAGCACGATTCATTGTGCGTTGCATTTTCTGATCGATGTCTTGATCAATAACATTATTGACTACACAACCAGAAGCAACCACAAAAGTTGTTCCAAGTAATGTAATTAATAATAAGAGGAAGTCTATAGAGCCTTGGGCGGCTAAAAAGAAGCCGCCCAAGGTGGTAATGAAATTACCGAAGAGAATTCCTGGTTTAGTCAGGAATAAATACTTTTTAAACATGACGACCAGTTTAGATCATCATGTTGTAGTGTAGGTAGTTCATTACCCACACAGAACCAATTAAAAGAACAGCAATGGTCAGGATTGTATAAACAAATGCAATCAAGTTCCAGCGCTGCTCAGATGAGGTGTTCATGTGCAGGAAATACACAAGCTGTACAATAACCTGAGCAATAGCAGTGATTGCAATGACCGTAACCAGCATACCGCGCCCAAAACCACCCACCATTACCATCCCAAATGGAATGATAGTGAGAATGATAGAGAGGATAAAACCAATGGTGTACTGTTTTGTATTGCCGTGTGCTGCACCTGAGGTATTGTGGTCATGACTGCTCATTAGAGAACTCCCAGTAAGTAAACGACGCTGAATACACAGATCCAAACGATGTCAAGGAAGTGCCAAAACAAGCTTAGACAAGCCAGACGACGTGTATTCGGCAGAGTCAAACCATTCTTCTTGATCTGGTACATCAATACCAGCATCCACACTAAACCAGAGGTTACGTGGATACCGTGTGTACCAACTAAAGTAAAGAATGCTGATAAGAACGCACTATGAGTTGGACCATGGCCAGCATGTACAAGGTGCTGGAATTCATAAATTTCCATCCCAATGAACGTTGCACCAAATAAGAAAGTAACAAACAACCAAGCAATCACTTGATTGACATTCTTTTTATAAGATGCAAGTACTGCAAATCCGAATGTTACCGAAGAGATCAACAGGGCAAAAGTTTCGGTTAATACAAAACCTAAAGAATCACCAAAAAGATCTTTCGCACTTGGAGTACCAGGTGGAACATGACTGTTTAGTACGGCGAACGCAATGAAGAGTGATCCGAAAAGAATCAAGTCACTCATCAGGTACGTCCAAAAACCGAAGACCGTTAAGTCGGTATCATCGTGTTCATGATGACCGTCATGACCATGGTTGTCGTGATGAAGTACTTCAGCCATATCTTTAGTCCTTCTTCAAGTGTTTTTCAAGTAACGCATAGCGTTCATTTTCAATACGCTCTACTTCAGCAGCAGGAACGTAGTAGTCCACATTCTTGGTGAATGAGCTTACGATCAAGCTAATGATAGCAGCAACGAATGAAACAACGACCAGCCACCAAATATGCCAAATCAGTGCAAAACCAAGTACGGTAATGAACATGGCAATGACGAAACCAGCCGCACGGTTGGTTGGCATATGAATGTCTTCATATTTAGTATTGCGAGCGTATGCTACACCATTTTCTTTATCAACCCAAAAGCGGTCAATACCATCTGCCTGAGGAAGATGTGCAAAGTTATAGAATGGTGCAGGCGAAGAAGTTGCCCATTCAATCGTACGACCATCCCAGGCATCGCCTGTATAGTCCATGTTGTCCTTGCGTTGCAGGAAGCCAACGATAACTTGCATAAGGAAACATGCAATACCAATTGCAACAAGAACTGCACCGAACAATGCGATTGCTAAGTATGGATCCCATTCTGGGTTGTCATATGTATTCAAACGACGAGTCATACCCATGAAACCAAGGATATAGAGTGGCATGAACGCAAAATAGAAACCAAAGAACCAGAACCAGAATGACGCTTTACCCCAGAACTCATTGAGCTTCCAGCCAAACATTTTTGGCCAGTAATATGTGATTCCTGCAAACATTGCAAAGACCACACCACCAATAATCACGTTATGGAAGTGAGCGATCAAGAAGAGTGAGTTGTGTACAAGGAAGTCCGCAGGTGGAACAGCCATAAGTACGCCAGTTAAACCACCGATACCAAACGTCACAAGGAAACCAAGTGTCCAAAGCATCGGGGTAGTATAAGTAATGCGACCTTTATACATGGTGAATAACCAAGAGAAGATTTTCACACCTGTAGGAATCGCAATAATCATGGTCATGATACCGAAGAACGCATTCACGTTCGCACCAGCACCCATGGTGAAGAAGTGGTGAAGCCATACGACAAGAGATAGTCCACCAATGGCAACTGTCGCATACACCATAGACTTGTAACCGAACAACGCTTTACGGGAGAACGTTGCTACGACTTCTGAATATATACCAAATGCTGGTAATACTAGGATGTATACTTCTGGGTGACCCCATGTCCAGATCAGGTTCACGTAAAGCATTGGACTACCGCCAAGCTCATTGGTGAAGAAATGGAAATCGAAATAACGGTCTAGTGTCAACATTGCAAGTGTACCTGTTAATACAGGGAATGTTGCAATGATTAAAATGACAGTAATAAGGGCAGTCCAAGTAAAGATTGGCATGTCCATTAGTTTCATGCCAGGTGCACGCATCTTGATGATGGTCACAAAGAAGTTAACACCCGTTAATAGTGTACCGAGACCCGAAATCTGAAGTGCCCAAATATAGTAGTCAACACCCACACCAGGAGAGTACTGAATGCCAGACAGAGGAGGATAAGCTAACCAACCAGTCGCAGCAAACTCACCGAGTACCAGTGATGCCATCATCAAACCAGCAGCACCAGCGAATAACCAGAAGCTTAAAGAGTTCAATAATGGGAATGCCACGTCACGCGCACCGATCTGCAATGGTACAACGACGTTCATTAAGCCAACAACAAGACCCATTGCCACGAAGAAGATCATAATCACACCGTGCGCGGTGAAAATTTGATCGTAGTGGTCTGGGTGTAGATAGCCTTCACCGCCGCCTTTGGCAAGGAAAAGCTGTAAACGCATCATGATCGCATCGGCGAAACCACGCACAAGCATGACTACGGAGATAAGGATATACATGATACCAATTTTTTTATGGTCTACAGAGGTAAACCATTCATTCCACAAATATCCCCATTTTTTGAAATAGGTAATACCGCCTAGAACTGCAATGCCACCAAGTGCCATCATGACCATGGTGACGAGTACGATTGGCTCTGTTGGAATAGAGTCCCAACCCAGTTTACCAAAAATCATATCCATGTCTTATTCCCCTCGAGCAGCATGTTCTGCTGCAACATGAGTTTCTGCTGTCGCATGTCCAGCAGAGTGGTCAGCGCCGTGAAAATTACTCATGTAATGGTTGATGATTGTTTCAAACAATTTCGGCTCAACTGAAGAGTAATAGGTCACAGGGTGAGGCTTGGTTGGGAACGGTTTCATCGCTTCAGCTTTGGCAAGCGCTTCTGCATCACCAGCAGCCTTGGCACGATCAATTAAGTGTTCGATCTGGTGTTTAGAACGATCACCATCTTTAAGCGTTGCGAACTCAGCTTGATCAAGCGTACCTTTTTGAATGGCTTCAGGATTGATACTTGTACCATTACCCGCTTTAACAGCTTCTACCCATTGTGCAAATTCTGACTCGGTGACACTATGCGCCTTGAAACGCATTTGAGAGAAACCGTAGCCTGAATAGTTTGCTGAAATACCTCGGAATACACCAGGATCATTTGCCAGTAAGTTCAACTGGGTTTGCATGCCTGCCATGGCATAGACTTGACCACCTAACTGTGGAATGAAGAATGAGTTCATTGTGAAGTTAGAAGTAATCTTAAAATTGACAGGTATTTTTTCTGGGAAGCGTATTTCGTTTACCGTTGCAATTTCTTGCTCAGGATAGATAAAGACCCATTTAAACTGCTCAGCGATGGCTTGAATTGTTAAAGGTGCTTTGTCTGATTCTAACGGGCGGTAAGGGTCGTACTTGTGGGAACCCCACCAAGCCAACCAAGCTAAAATACCGATAATAATGACAGGTACACCCCAAACAACAATCTCAATTGTCGTAGAGTGTGCCCAAGTAGGTTTATAGTCTGCATCTTTATTCGATGCGCGATATTTCCAACCAAACCATAATGCCATGATAATTGATGGAATCACCACCAACAGCATTAAATAGACAGCGGTCATCATCAGGCTACTTTGGCCTTGACCGACTGGTCCTTTTGAGTTTAGAAGTACCATATCACCGCCACACCCTGTCAAGAGCGCAGCCATCGTTGATAAAGACAATACAGCTAAAATCGTTTGTCTCATTTTACAACCTCGGTGAAGAGTCCCATTCCCTAAATTAAATTATGGGATAGCGATTAAAGTGTCGCATGATTGATAAGAATTTTTTGTGAATTGCTTGGCAATCATGCGACACCGCTACGTTGTAGGGCATTATGCCTCATATTGAAAAACTAAGCTACTGATAAAGTAGTCTGAAATACTTGTTTTAAAACTCGATTTATTTTGTAGGAATTGTTGTTGAAATGTGTATTTTTTCTATAAATATCAATTTTATAGAGCAAAAAAGAGGAATAAATCCTCTTTTGCTTAGTTAATTAAAAATTATTGCTTTACGACCTTAGTTTTTGCCAATTTATCGTGCAAAGTTTGGCGATTTTTATTAAATGCAAAGAAAGCATAGTCGATAATGGTAATAAATGGCATAAACAATAAATTCAGAATGATAAATAAAGCACTTCTCAACCAAAAAGCTCTAATCGTATTGACTGCCGTATGTGTTTCAGCATCTACGATTTTAATTTTGGTTGTTTTTTTACCAATGCTTTGTCCAGACTTCGCAATTAAAAAAGCTTGCAGCATCAGCATTAGGATCAAATAAACAAAAATACTCATCCATGCTTCATTTGGAATAAGCTGCATAAGTTGATGTTGCAACTCAACTGCTTCACTTGAAGCGACTTGGCTTGCTTGTAATTGCTTTTGAATTTTAAATAATTCTGTGTACTGGCTTTCGTTAAAGAAAAAAGATGGTATAGCAGCCATCGGAAGCCAAAGAGTTAAGTCAATCACCTTAGCGAGTGCACGAGAATGAAATGAGGCGAGTTCAAATGTTTTTTGTTCAACTTTAATTTTAAAAGTTGACTGCTCAGTTTGATTGTTAATTTGATGATTGAATGATGAATAACCTACAGGTTCGTAGACAAGTTTTCCTTGAGTGAGTTCGCCAAGAGTTTTCCATTCACTCATACCTTCGTGCCAAACCAAGTCTGTAAGTAATACTTGTTGGCTAGACAGCATTTGGTTCAATTGGTCTAAACTATAAGGTCCAGCTTGTTGGTTATTACGAGCCAAGTAAATTTGCATAATTAAAAATTCTCAATGACTAAAGATGAAAAAAGACCCTACGAAAGGGTCTTTTTTTTAAAAGACTAGGCTTTCTTGATTTGTTCTTCAGCAAGGAAGAACCAAGTATCAAGCACTGAGTCAGGGTTAAGTGACACAGATTCAATACCTTGTTCCATGAGCCATTTAGCAAGGTCAGGGTGGTCTGAAGGACCTTGACCACAAATACCAACGTATTTTCCTGCTTTACGGCATGCATGAATTGCCATAGAAAGAAGGGCTTTAACCGCTGGATCACGCTCATCAAATAAGTGAGATACGATACCAGAATCACGGTCAAGACCAAGTGTTAATTGTGTTAAGTCATTTGAACCAATTGAGAAACCATCAAAATGTTCAAGGAACTGTTCAGCCAATAAAGCATTGGTTGGAAGCTCACACATCATAATGATTTTGAGGCCATTTTCACCACGTTTTAAACCATTTTGAGCAAGCAACTCAATCACACGTTTTGCTTCAGACACTGTACGCACGAATGGAATCATGATTTGAATATTGGTTAAACCCATTTCATCACGGGCTTTCTTCAAAGCACGGCACTCAAGCTCAAAACAGTCACGGAAGTTGTCAGATACGTAACGACTTGCACCTCGGAAACCCAACATCGGGTTTTCTTCTTCTGGCTCGTATAATTTACCGCCGATTAAGTTTGCATATTCATTTGACTTAAAGTCAGACATACGAACGATGACTGGTTTTTCCGCAAATGCAGCTGCAAGTGTTGAAATACCTTCAACTAATTTTTCTACATAGAATTCGATTGGCGAAGAATAACCTGATGTACGTGTCATTACAGCAGCACGCGTTTCACGTGGTAGGCTGTCAATATTGAGAAGCGCTTTAGGATGTACACCGATCATACGGTTAATGATGAATTCAAGACGTGCAAGACCAATCCCTTCATTTGGAATTTGAGCAAAGTCGAATGCACGGTCTGGATTACCAACATTCATCATAATCTTAAATGGAAGTTTTGGCATTGAGTGAATTGAGTTACGTTGCACCTCAAAATCTAATGCGCCTTCATAGATAAAGCCTGTATCACCTTCAGCACACGAAACAGTGACTTCTTGACCATCGGTTAATACTTCTGTTGCATTACCACAACCTACGATTGCTGGTACACCTAACTCACGTGCAATGATTGCAGCGTGACAAGTACGGCCACCACGATTGGTCACAATCGCTGCGGCGCGTTTCATGACTGGCTCCCAATCTGGGTCAGTCATGTCTGATACAAGTACATCACCGTCTTGTACTTTATCCATTTCTTTAATCGAAGTTACGACACGAACTTTGCCCGAACCGATACGTTGACCAATTGAACGACCTTCACAAATAACTGTACCACGTTGTTTTAATAGGTAACGTTCCATTGTGCCGACATTTTGACGGCTTTTAACAGTTTCAGGACGTGCTTGAACGATGTAGATTTGACCATCATCACCATCTTTCGCCCATTCGATGTCCATTGGCGAACCGTAATGTTGTTCAATAATCAATGCTTGTTTAGCAAGTTCATGTAATTCATGATCATTTAATGCGAATTGTTGACGCTCTGGTTTTTCTACATCAACCACAACAACGGATTTACCTGCAGCGCCTTCTTCACCATAAATCATTTTTTGGTGTTTAGAACCGAGATTGCGGCGTAAAACTGAGTGTTTACCTGCATTTAACAATGGTTTTGACAAATAGAATTCGTCAGGGTTAACAGCTCCCTGAACAACCATTTCACCCAGACCGTATGATGCAGTAATAAATACCACATCACGGAAACCAGATTCTGTGTCAAGCGTAAACATTACACCTGCAGCACCAGTCTCTGAACGAACCATACGTTGTACACCCGCAGATAGGGCAACAACACTGTGTTCAAAACCTTGGTGTACACGGTAAGCGATGGCACGGTCATTATAAAGCGAAGCAAAAACTTCTTTAATTGCGATAAGAACGTTATCAATTCCGCGAATGTTTAAGAAAGTTTCTTGTTGTCCTGCAAAAGAAGCATCAGGTAAATCTTCTGCAGTCGCAGAAGAACGTACAGCAACAGCGATGTCTGGATTACCGTTTGAAAGTGCTGTAAACGCGTCACGAATTTCTTGTTCTAAATTAGCAGTAAGTGGAGTATCAACGATCCATTTACGGATTTTAGCACCTGTCTCTATAAGTGCGTTTACATCATCAACATTTAGCTGCTCAAGTTCAGCCTGAATTCGAGCATTTAAGCCGCTTTGATCCAAGAACTCACGATAGGCAGCTGCAGTTGTTGCAAAACCACCAGGTACCGATACACCAGCATTGGATAAATGGCTGATCATTTCACCCAAAGATGAGTTTTTCCCACCTACGAGTTCGACATCGTGTTTCCCTAATTTTTCCAGACCGATTACGCGCGCTTCCAAAGTATTTACTCCACTTTTTTTGCAGTATGAATGACCATCATTGGTATGAAATTATACGAATGTGCTTAGATTTAGTATTTTACTAAGCGACAGTCATGTTAGATGAGTTTACTATAAAGATTATAGAGCACTAAGACAAATGTTTAAGGAGAATTTTGATGCCCGAAAGTAAACAAATTAAACGGAGTGTATTTTTTATTTCGGATGGTACTGCAATTACCGCAGAAACCCTTGGACATTCACTACTTGCGCAATTTCCGAATGTCGATTTTGATATTCATATTATGCCTTATATTACCACTGAAGAAGCTGCAATGAATGTGGTGGTTGACATCAATGGATGCCAATCAAGAGATGGATGTTTACCACTTGTTTTTGACACATTGGTAGACCCACATGTCCGTGAAATTATTAATACAGCTAAAGCCGTAAATTTGGATGTTTTCGAGGGATTGATTAGTAAACTTGAGCAAGAGTTGGGGACACCACCGACAACTTTAGTTGGACAGACCCATGCTGTAACAGATTCTGAATCTTATAAGGCTCGTATTGATGCAGTACATTTTGCATTAGACAATGATGATGGTGCTCGAACTCGTCATTATGATAAAGCTGACTTGATTTTAGTTGGCGTTTCTCGATCTGGGAAAACACCAACCTCGATTTATTTATCATTACAGTTTGGAATTCGTGTTGCGAACTATCCTTTAACTGAAGAAGATTTAGATGATAATCGTCTACCTGCTGTGCTACGAGCACATAAAAATAAGCTCTTTGGTCTAATGATTGATGCTGAGCGATTGGTCGCTATTCGTAGCGAACGAAAAGCCAATAGTCGTTATGCAAGTTTTAGTCAGTGCCAAATGGAATTACGTGCCATAGAGGGTATTTATATTTCTGAAGGTATTAAGTATTTGAACGTCACTGAAATGTCGATTGAAGAAATTTCAACGCGTATTTTACAGTTGACTGGTTTAAAACGTCGTATTGGCTAAATAGTATCTTTAAATGAGAAGCGTAGAGGATGGGCTACGCTTTTTTATTTTGAAGAAATAAGATTGGGAACCTCTAAAGCACTGCTTGATGCCATTCAGGTCGATTTTGACTGTAAAAACCATGAAAGCTCGGATGAGACACTTGATGACATCCGTACAGACAAAAGCTTGAAGAATAATATTGATATTATGTTGCTGGATAAAAACTATAAACCTCAAGGAAAGTATCTACGTTACGGCAAGAAAAACACCTCCTATCAATAAATACATGGGCGTGGTGAAATAAGCATTGCGGAACGAGGCAATGCTTATTCGAAAATAGGATTGCCTACTGGTTTTTTAGCTCCATGAGCAAGCTAAAGTTTTCCAGACGTTTTTGTGTATCGTAAATATCACAGGTGAAGATAAACTCATCTACATCATATTGCGCGGCAATTTTTTCCAGTCCTGTTTTGACAGTTTCCTGTGAACCAATTTGAGCCATTGCATAGAAATTCTGGATGGCGAGTTGCTCAGCGCTGCTTGCCAGACCTTGTATTGATTCAGTTGGCGGTTTGAGTTTTAGACTGTGCCCCCGAATCAGGTTTAAAATACGCTGATAAGAACTGGTAGCTAAATATTGTGCTTCTTCATCAGTTGCCGCAACGACTGTTGGTACGCCCATTGACACATAAGGTTTATCAAGATATTCAGATGCTTGAAAATTCTCACGGTAAATTTCGATTGCTTGACCTAACATGCGTGGAGCGAAATGTGATGCAAAAGAATAGGGAAGTCCCAACTTTGCAGCAAGCTGTGCGCTAAACAGACTTGAACCTAGCAACCAGACAGGTACATGAGTGCCTTGACCTGGGGTGGCAATAATTTTTTGGTTGGGTTGTGGCTCTTTAAAATATTGCAAAATTTCCATTACATCCTGAGGAAATTGATCTTCAGTTTCTTGACGCCCGCGTCGTAATGCACGCATCGTCATTTGATCAGTTCCTGGAGCACGCCCCAAACCAAGTTCAAAACGATTTGGATAAAGTGTTGCTAAAGTCCCGAATTGTTCTGCAACAACTAATGGTGCATGATTAGGTAACATGATGCCACCAGAACCTAAGCGAATTTTGTGTGTATTTGCTGCGATGAATCCTAGTAAAACTGCCGTTGCGGAACTCGCAATTCCATCCATATTGTGATGTTCAGCTAACCAGAAACGTTCATAACCAAGCTTTTCAGCGTGTTGAGCAACTTCTAGTGCATGACGAAGTGAAAATTCAATACTTTTATCGTCTCTGACAGGAGCTAACTCCAAAATTGAAAATTTGATTTCTTGTAGTGACTTCATTTTTTAACTCTCAAAATCATATATCGAAATAATACGATATAAGTTTGGTTTTGTATATCGAATATTGTCGATATTTGTTGCGCATTGGATAAAATAAAAAAAGCGCCCGAAGACGCCAAAAGAGAAAGTGTTAGGATTTGATGATTAATCTTTATATCAACCACGGTGATAGCCATTATCATGACGGTAATGATGACGAGATTTATAGTATCTACGATCATCATAAGAACGACGGTTGTCGTAACGGCGCTCGTCGTAAGAACGACGATTTTCGTAGCGGCGGTCTTCTTCACGATCTTGACCAACTTTTTGACCTAAAGCCGCACCACCTGCTGCACCCAAACCAGCACCAATATAGCCGCCACTCGTTCCACCGACATTACGTCCAACGGTGTAACCACCAACACCACCTAGTCCACCACCAATGGCGGCTTCAGTGCGATCACGTTTATTGCTTGATGCTGCTGCACCACCAGCACCACCAATTGCGGAACCAATCATAGCACCTGTATTACCGCCAAGTTGTTTACCAACTGCTGTACCAACAATACTACCAAGTGCTGAAGTTGCTGCAACACGTGCTGTATTATCTGCATGTGCAACAGTCATCATTGATGAGGTTGCTAAGATGACGCTACATAACCACATATTCGATTTCATGGTGAAACTCCTTATCCATTCTTTTGGACAGTATTCTTTTGCTTGAGACAAATGTAACAGGACTTTTAAGTGGAAATATGGAGCGCAATAGGATGATTGAGAGAGTTTGGCAAGAGTTTTGTATATGTTCTATTACAAATGAACAGATTGTGAATAAATTATAAAAAATAAGAATGAGTAAGCTGTAAGCAACGATGCCTAGCTGAATCGAGTACAATAGACTGAGTTTGAGATGAGGATATAGTTATGCTGTTGGAAAAAATTTTGCAATCGCAAGGCTTTGGTTCAAGAAAGTATTGCCAACAGATAATTAAAAATGGTTCTGTGCAGATTGAAGGACAAGTTTGTGAAAACCCTAAACAGAATATAAATACGGATCAGCTTTGTTTTCAAGTATTTGGCGAAGAATACCAATATCGAGAACATCTCTACATTGTTTTAAATAAACCGAAGGGCTATGAATGTTCACATCAGGCAACGCATCATAAAAGTGTATTTAGCCTACTGCCTGAAATTTTGATCCATCGGGGTATTCAATGCGTGGGAAGACTAGACCAAGATACCACAGGATTATTGTTATTGACTGATGATGGTCAATATTTACAAGCCTTAACCAATCCGCGTAAGCATGTGCCAAAAGTTTATCATGTAACGACTGCCGATCCGATTTCAGCTGAGCAATTAATAGCTTTAGAACAGGGAGTTGAGCTAAGGAATGAAAAAGGTATTTATGCCGCAACCAATCTTCAACTATTTTCCACACATCAATTGGCAATGACAATTCATCAAGGTGTCTACCATCAAGTTAAACGTATGCTTGCCGCAGTCGGAAATAAAGTTGAGCTTTTACATCGCCAACAAATAGGATTACTTGAGCTTCCTGAATTACCAGAAGGTGAATGGATTTATCTTACATCTTCGCAAAAACAATTGAGTCAAAATATTGCTTTAGATATCGAGTAACTATTTTAAAAAACAGTGAAAGGTCTTGAATTCATCATCTTGAATAAATCCCATTTGTTCATAAAGACGGCGAGACTCATAATTATTTTTTTGTGTTTCGAGACTAATTCTTTGTGCATTTTCATGGCGAGCAAAAAGGATTGCGGTGTCAATTAATTGCTTAGCCGATCCTTGTTTTCGATAAGATGGGGTTACATAAACATCATCTAAAATATAATAGGTTTCGCAAGAAACAGATGAAAAAGCAAGGTACAGTAAAACAAAGCCTGTGAGCACATCATCTTTAACGTGAATGAAAATGACACTATCTTTATTTTCGAAACGATGTTTTAGAAATCGATAGGATTGTTCAATATTGGATGATGTACCATAGAATTGACGGTATTCATCAAACAAGACAGCAAGTTGGTGAAGATCTTCTTTTGTTGCTCGTTTAACAATCATTCCTGTCCATCCTTGCATTTATAATTTTATTTGGACTATCAGAATA
Organism: Acinetobacter sp. NIPH 284; assembly: GCF_000369425.1. Classification (NCBI taxonomy): domain Bacteria; kingdom Pseudomonadati; phylum Pseudomonadota; class Gammaproteobacteria; order Moraxellales; family Moraxellaceae; genus Acinetobacter; species Acinetobacter sp. NIPH 284. Next base: position 713,861 of record NZ_KB850011.1, on the reverse strand, counting down.
ACGAAAAAATTTAAGCTTAAAAAATAAAAACTTGTTTATAAATGCAACATTGTTAAGTTTTGTCACTTTCACCTAACAGTGCATTCAATTCTTCAAATAGATCTTCATGATCGTCTTCAACGTCCAAATCTATAGCAGTTGAAGGATTATTTATTGCTGCATTTTTGGATTTACGGAGCTTGAGCAACTGTTCCATATTAATGTTTTGATTTTCAATCGCAAAAGGAATTGATTTCGTCAACACAACTTGTTTAAAGAAAAGACGAACAGCTTGAGCAGGGGATATACCTAGCTGCTTAAAAACAGCAAAAGCTTGTTTCTTTTCCTGTGAATCAAGGCGAACTTGATAAACTTCTGTTTTTCGCATACAGAATACGACCAAATATTTTTAATTATCGTCATGTATTCTAAACCATTGCAATGTAATTTCAATATTTCTGAAGTGAAAAAATAGCAATTTTGTCATTACATTGTATTTACAATATCAATTCAAATTTAGAATTGAAATGCATTTCTTGATTTAAAACGGGATCGATAAAATAAATCTCTTTTGCTAACAACTGGAGCGGTTGTTCAAAGTCATCATCGGCTTTATGTGCGACAACTGGATAAAACGGATCATTTAAAATTGGAATGCCTAAGTAATTAAGGTGCACACGCAATTGATGTTGTTTACCCGTCTTGGGTTTAAGCTGATATTTTGCGTAATGTTGATTGTGTTCTAAAAGCGCTATCAAAGTTTCAGAATTCTGAGGTTTTTCAGAATTAATTTGCATCGTGTAAAACGGCTGACCTTTTTCTAAATGGAGCTGTAATATTTGTGGAAAATGTAATTCAGCTCGATAAGCTGCAATCGCGTGATAGATTTTTTGCACTTTTCGATCTGCAAAAAGTTGTTGGTAGATTCCGCGCGATTCAGGTTTCTTGCTGAATAAAACCACGCCTGCCGTTTCCCGATCCAGTCGATGAATCGGGGTCAGATCCTCATATCCAGTTTGCTTTTTTAAACGTACTAATAATGTTTCCTGAACATATTGTCCAGTTGGGGTCATAGTAAGAAAGTGGGGTTTATCAACCACGAGTAAATGTTCATTTTCGTATAAAATCTCATGCTGAAAAGGCACATGAGTTTCTTGAGCTAAGAAACGATAATAAAAAATATGGCTATTGGGCGTATAGTGACTTTCTATGCTTAAGATGTCACCATCAGCCGCATAAATTAACTGATCAGCAAAGCGCTGCTGCCATTCACTGGCTTGAATATGCGAGAAGTGTTGGCAAAGATATTCAAAAATGGTAGGTGCCGAAATATTTTGAGGTAAAAAGACTTTACTGGCACTAACAGCATTGATGAGAGGCGGGGAGAAATTTTTGTTGTTAAGTTTCATCTTCAATACAATGTTGCACTAATTTTTCTGTTTCTTTCGGAGGACTAACTTTCCATTTTCATAGGAAACCTCATCATATTCTTTGTAAACAGCAATAATGAGAGCAAGCCCAATTGAAGCAGCTGCAATAATAGCTACAATTTCAACTCCTGTTAGTGCCGCTACTGGTGCAGCAGCAAAAGCAGTTATACCACCTGTAAATGGTGTCGCAGCTAATGCTGCTGTTAATATCCCAATTGTTACAGTACCAGCAAGGGCAATTTTCTTTGATTTTTTGAGGTCATTAGCAAGTTTGCCAGTAACAATGATCTCTGTAATACCTTGTTCTTTAGCTGACTTGAGTTCTTCTTTTGTTGAAACAGTTTTAGGTGTCATGAGTTCCTCTTTTAAAAATAGGTTGCATGTTAAATGTATATTAATTGATAGGGCTATTAATTAACAAGTTAGGCTTTAAAGCAGGGCAATGTTATCATAGCTGCCATCCCAATTTTGTTTTATTTGCCATGTCGTATTCAGTGAAATTTACCCTAAATCATGAACAAGACACTCAACGTTTTGCACAAGTCTTATCTCAGCAGATTCGTTCAGGCATTATTTATTTGATTGGTGATCTTGGTGCTGGTAAAACGACTTTCACACGCTACTTTCTTCAGAGTTTGGGGCATCAAGGCTCAGTAAAAAGCCCGACATATACATTGGTTGAGCCTTACACCATCAATGGTCAAGAAGTTTTCCATTTTGATTTATACCGATTAGATGATCCATATGAATTAGAGTTAATGGGTATTAGAGATTATCTTGAAACACCAAATGGGTTATTTTTATTTGAATGGCCATCAAAAGGTGGTGATGAAATTCCACAGGCTGATGTTGTTATTGATATACAAAAATCAGATGATGAGTTAACTCGTTTTGTCACGCTAACCACTGAATCCGAATCTTTATCTCAAACTTTGCAGGAACAATTGAATGGCGCATGATTCAACTCGTCGTATTCATACCCTTGATGCTGCCTTAGCCAACCAGATTGCTGCGGGTGAGGTGATTGAACGTCCATCATCAGTTGTTAAAGAATTATTAGAAAATGCAATCGATGCTGGCGCAACCGAACTTATTATTCGGGTAGCGCAAGGTGGTTCGACCCTGATTGAAATCATTGATAATGGCCATGGAATTCATCCTGAAGATTTACCATTGGCGGTGATGCGGCATGCGACAAGTAAAATTAAAACATCGGAAGACTTGCATGCAATTGTTAGTTTAGGCTTTCGTGGAGAAGCATTAGCTTCGATTGCTGCAGTATCACGTTTGACGTTGACCAGTAGTCAAGATGAACAAGGCGTGGGTTATCAGGTTGAAGTGAATGGAACAGCATTTGATCATCAACAAATACAGGCTGTTGCAGCACAAAAAGGTACACATATTCGTGTACAAGATTTATTTTTCAATGTGCCAGCGCGCCGAAAGTTTTTAAAAAAACCAAGTACAGAATTTGGTCATATTGAAGAAATAGTCCGTCGTTTGGCTTTGACTCATTTTGAAATTCGTTTTGTACTCGAACATAATGATAATATTCGTTTAAATTTGCCGATTGCTGATAGTGGTGAATTACGTTATCAGCGTGTCCAGCAGTTGTTAGGTCAACAGTTTATTCAAAATGCCTATTGGATCGATGCTGAAAGTATCAATATGCGTTTGTCAGGCTGGTTAGGACATCCTTCCGACGCACGAGCACAGGCTGACATGCAATATGTGTATGTGAATGGTCGTATTGTCAAAGACAAAACCATTTCGCATGCGTTACGTATGGCCTATGAAGGAATTTTGCATGGTCATCAACATTCCTCTTATTTATTGTTTTTAGAAGTTGATCCTGAAAATATCGATGTGAATGTACATCCAACCAAACATGAAATTCGTTTTTTGAACCAGCGTGAAGTACATGAGTTTGTACGGCATTATGCCAAAGCAACCTTGTCTCAATTTCAAACCGCAACTGCTGATTTAGCACAAGCGATGAAAACAGATGAAGCTGAGGCAGAAAATTTTAATTATCAGCCTCAGCCAAAATACCAAGAACAATTCAATTTACATCGAGCAGTAGCTGAGCCTGAACGACAACCCAATCAGCAGGTTGTTGTTGCGACAGATTTACTCACTGAGTTTAATCAAAGCCGCCCACAGGCAGTACAGTACAATTCAACAACTCAAGAAGCACGTTATAATGGCTCTGCACAGTTAAATAATGCACTCAAAAGCTATTTAGCGCCTTTACGTGAAGAAACAGAAGATGGAAATAATCCTGGTCCATCACGTGTAGATGAGTTTCCTTTGGGGATTGCAATCGCACAACTGCATGGCATCTATATTTTGGCGCAAAATACTGAAGGCCTGATCATTGTGGATATGCATGCGGCACATGAACGTATCTTGTTGCAGCAGATGAAGTCAGCATGGGATAAACCTGAATTTTGGACTTCGCAACAACTGCTGATTCCTAAAGTTGTTTCCATTACTCGTATGCAAGCGACTCGCGTTGAAGATTTACAGCCACAATTAGAACGTTTGGGGTTGGAAATTGATCAATACGGCGATGATCAAGTGATTGTGCGTGGTGTGCCTGCTATTTTGCATAAAGCTGACTTTAGTAATTTAATTCCAGAATTATTAAATGATCTTGACCCGAATGATGAAGCCAGAGGCCTATTACAAAAACGTGATGAGCTTCTTGCTGGTATGGCGTGTCATGGGGCTGTAAGAGCACATCGACAACTCAGTCTTTCTGAAATGAATGCTTTATTACGCCAAATGGAACAAACTGAATTTGCCAGTCAATGTAATCATGGGCGTCCAACTTGGCGCGCATTTCCATTACATCAATTAGATAAATTATTTGCTCGAGGAGAGTAGTTTTACATGTCAAATCAATTGCCCGTCATCAATTTAATGGGGCCTACCGCAAGTGGTAAAACAGCATTGGCATGCGAACTCTATGAACGCGGTAATTTCGAATTGATTTCTGTGGATTCAGCTTTAGTTTATAAAGATATGGATATTGGGACTGCTAAACCCACAAAAGAAGAGCAACAACAATACCCGCATCACTTAATCGATATTATTACGCCATTGGATGTATACTCAGCAGCACAATTTGTTGAAGATGTTTGCCCATTAATTGATGACATGCATTCGCGTGGCAAAACACCAATTTTAGTGGGCGGCACAATGCTATATTTTAAATCACTACTTGAAGGATTAGCTGATAATCTACCGAATGCGGATCAAAGTATTCGTGATGCAATTCTCGCTAAAGCTGATCTTGAAGGCTGGCAGTCTGTTTATGATGAATTGGTTTCTGTTGATCCAATTGCTGGACAAAAGTTCAAAGTTTCAGATAAACAAAGAATTATTAGGGCATTAGAAGTTTACCGAATTACAGGTGAACCAATAACAAAACTACAGGCAGAGCAGCCTAAAAATCAACCCTATCGTTACAAATTTCATAATTACGCATTGATGCCAGATCGGGTAGAATTACATCAACGTATTGAGCAACGTTTAAGCAAAATGTGGAGTATTGGATTTTTAAATGAAGTAGAGGAATTAATTGAAAAATACGATTTAAGTGATAATTTACCATCCATGCGGTCTGTGGGTTATCGTCAAGCTTTAGATTTTTTATTAAAAAGTGACCTAAGTCTCAAAAATAAAGTAGAAATGGAGAATAAAGCATTATTTGCGACACGGCAACTTGCCAAACGTCAATACACTTGGTTACGTTCTTTGCAAGAAACACACGATTTTAAAACTTACGTGACGATAAAGCAGGCGAAAGAAGACTTGCGAAACTTCTTTGGATAAAGCAAAATTCGCAGGCTGTCTTTTTATAATTTTTAGTTGAAAAATAAAGATAGTTTTTTTGCGCTGATTTAAAATTTTTTTTGGAGTTAAAAATGTCTAAAGGTCAAACTTTACAAGATCCGTTCTTAAATTCTCTCCGTAAAGAACGTATTCCAGTTTCTATTTTCCTTGTGAACGGTATTAAATTGCAGGGGCATATTGAGTCTTTTGATCAATATGTTGTTTTGTTAAAGAACACTGTAAGCCAAATGGTTTACAAACACGCTATTTCTACAGTTGTTCCTGCGCGTAACCCTCGTCCAGCTGGTGCTCAAGGTACTGGTGGCTTCCCAGCTCAAGGTGCGACTGGTGGCTTCGGTGGTCAAGGTGCTGCTGGTGGCTTTGGTGGTCAAGGTGGCGGTTTCGGCGGTCAAGGTGGCTTCGGTGGTCAAGGTGGCTTCGGCGGTCAAGGTGGCTTCGGCGGTCAAGGTGGCTTCGGTGGTCAAGGCGGCTTCGGTGGTCAAGGCGGCTTTGGTAGTCAAGGTGGGTTCGGTGGTCATCAAGGTGGCTTCGACAGCGAAACTAAATTCGAAGATGGTCAAGAAGACGAAAATAATCGTTAATTGATAATGATCGTTAAGAAAATGCCAGTCTAATTTCAGACTGGCATTTTTTTGTGTTTAAAAAGTCAGAATAAATATTATGGAAATGATTTTTGCTGCTGCGTGTTGCAGTGTACTGGTATCGATTTTATTAAAGTTTTTAAAAACAAAAGGGTTTGATGTCTTTCAAATGATCGCATGGAATTATTTGAGTGCAAGCATCTTATGTTTTTATTGGTTTAAAACTGACATCACGCATATCTCAATTCAGAATACTCCTTGGTGGCTTATTTTTCTTTTAGCTATTTTACTCCCTAGCATTTTCTTATGCTTAGCTAAATCATTGCAATTTGCTGGAATTCTTAAAACTGAAATAGCCCAAAGATTATCAGTTGTACTTTCTTTACTTGCGGCCTACTTTATATTTTCAGAACAATTTAGCCAGTTAAAATTAATTGGTGTCGGTGTTGGAATAATCGCAGTGTTCGCTATTATTTTTGGACAGGCGACTGAGAAATCGCTTAAAGGCACCAGTGTAAGATCAGCGCTTTTCCTGTTAAGTGTTTGGGCTGGATATGCTGCAATTGATGTATTGCTTAAATATAGCAGTACTTTAGGACTGCAGTTTGCACTGACATTAAATTTAACATTTATAGCTGCATTTATTTTATCAATAGGCTATCTCGCATTTGCGCAACCAAATTGGCAACCTAAAAATATATTTATGGGTCTACTTCTTGGTGGGGTAAATTTCGCGAATATTGCCTTGTATGTAAAAGCACATATGATTTTTAAAGAGTCACCTGCAATCGTATTTGCTGGAATGAATATTCTTGTCGTCATGTTAGGTGTAGTTAGTGGCGTAGTGTTTTTTAAAGAAAAACTAACTACTTACACATGGATTGGTTTATTTACTGGAATATTTGCAGTGCTGTGTTTAGCTAAATCAATGATGAATTAAGGGAGCTTTAACTCCCTTAAATTAAAATTATAAGCGAGTGAATACGACTTGATCTGGCAGTCGCGATTTAGGCAATTTTGCATTAAAGTCATTTTCACTACGATAACCTAGAGAAACAACAACGGATGCCTTTAAACCTTTTTCAGCTAATCCAAATTCTTGATTGATAGTATCTCGATCAAAGCCTTCCATTGGGGTTGCATCAATTCCTTCTAATCCTGCAGCGAATAGTAGTTGCCCAAGAGCAAGATAAGTTTGATTCTCCATCCAAGCAGAGAGATTTTTAAGTTCATTGCGATAAAACTCAACATAGCCTTTACGAGTATCTCGTTGCCCTTGTTTTGCGGTTTCATCTTTGAAGCGACCATTTAGTTCATCTTGTTGTAGTAATTGTTCTAAGTATTCAGCGCTGATATCAGTACGAGTACAAAATACAAGAGTATGCGAAGAATTTAAAACTTTTGCTGAATTATAAATATAATTACCAGTTAGGGCCTTCGCAATTCTTTGTTTCGCCTCATCGGTTTCAGCAATTAAAAAGTGCCAAGGCTGAATATTTACTGAAGAAGGGCTAAAACGCAGAACTTCGAGTAGTTTTTCAAATTGTTGTTGTGGAATTTTTTTCTCTGCATTATATGCCTTTGTTGCATAGCGTGTTTTGGCAGTAACTAGAACATCCATCCGTCTTTCACTCAATTAGAAATTTTAATGATTTTACTTGATATTAATTACATCGAAAGTAGCTAAATGTGATTTTTTATAGAGATTTAAGTTTTACGAACGGTGAATAAGTTAGTCAAAAATATTCTACATAATTACTCGATTAATATGACCATTTTTTGAAATCTAACTTAAAGTTTTCTTGTTCATTTATCTCAAGTATCCAAGCCGTATCTTCACGCCAATCACCAAGGACAATACGCTTTTTATTAATAACTTCGTGAATTTCAGGGCGATGGGTATGACCGTGGATTAAGAAATCTACTTGATAAATTGCATTTTCAACGGCATGTAGATTCACATCCATAATGTCATAACTTTTTAGTTGTTTAGTTTCACTACTTTTTTTACGAAAACCATTGGCAAGTTTTTGTCTAAAATTTAAAGGTGTGCGTTTTAGAATGCCCAATAAGATTGGATTACGTATCACTTTGCGAAAACGTTGATAAGCAACATCATCGGTACATAAAGCATCGCCATGTTCGAGGCGAAACTTCCTATGATTAATTTCTAGAATATAAACATCAGGTAAAAGCGTAGCATTAAATAGTGCTAAAAACTTCTTACCCAAAACAAAATCTCGATTTCCAACTTGGAAATAAACATGATTATTCGCAGCTGTGAATTCTTGTAAGGCTGTAATAATTTCATCTAGCCATGGGGCACTATAATCATCACCAATCCAAGCATTAAACCAATCACCTAAAATATAGAGTTGAGTGTTTTTATTTTTATATTCTTTTAATAAAGCCAAAAACCCTCGAACGAGTCGAGGGTGATCAGGTGACAAGTGTAAATCTGAAATAAACAGATAAGTCACAAAGAATCCTGTTGGATAAAATTATTCAGAGATAATTTTAGCAGATTCGATAACTACATTCTCTAAAGGAACATCAGCATGATAACCACGGTTACCAGTACGGACACCTTTAATTGCAGCTACAACATCCATACCTTCAACAACTTTACCAAATACTGCATAACCCCAACCTTGTGCTGTTTTACCAGTGTGGTTTAAGAAAGAGTTATTTTTTACGTTGATAAAGAATTGAGCAGATGCAGAATGAGGAGCTTGCGTACGTGCCATAGCAATTGTGCCTTCATCATTGCTTAAACCGTTGTCTGCTTCGTTTTCGATTGAATCACGAGTTGCTTTTTCTTTGAAGTTTTCGTCCATGCCACCGCCCTGGATCATAAAACCATCAATCACACGGTGGAAAATTACGCCGTCATAGAAACCGTCGCGTACATATTCTAAGAAATTTGCAACCGTTTTTGGTGCTTTTTCAGCGTTAAGCTCAAGAACAATACGACCTTTGTTGGTATTTAATTCGACTTGAGGAAAACTCATTACATTAATCTCCTAAACATGGGTTTGTGACCATGGGTTTTTGGTTGAGAGAAGCATAAGCAAACTGTAAACTACAAGGCAAGTAAAAAACGTTAAAATCTTTCATAAATAGCAAAGATTGCGTTTTTATTTCCCATTTTTAACTGTAAGAAGTGATTTACACCCTATGAAGCCAAATGATGTTGTTTCAGAACTGCCAAAGACCCCGACGCCGAATACTCATGCCTCTGTCGATGCCGCGCAGCAAGAACAACAGGCAGGCTTGGACTTTGTACGTCAGGTGATTACCGATGATTTAAAAGAAGGTCGTACCCAAAAAGTTGTAACTCGTTTCCCGCCTGAGCCAAATGGTTATCTGCATATTGGTCATGTCAAAGCAATTTGTTTGAACTTTGGTATTGCCGAAGAATTTGATGGTCTATGTAATTTACGTTTTGACGATACAAACCCAGATGCCGAAGAACAAGAATATGTTGATGGTATTGCCAATGATGTGAAGTGGTTAGGTTTTAACTGGAATGGTGAGCCTCGCTATGCTTCTGGTTATTTCGATCAACTTTACATGTGGGCTGTTCAATTAATTGAACAGGGGGATGCCTATGTGGACTTGCAAACACCTGAAGAAATCAAGTTGAATCGCGGTAGCTTTGTGGAGCCAGGTAAAAACTCACCATACCGTAATGCGACTGTGGAAGAAAATCTGGCGCGTTTTGAGCAAATGCGTAATGGTGAGTTGGGCGAGGGCAAGGCGGTTTTACGTGCCAAAATTGATATGGCAAGCCCGAATGTACATATGCGTGATCCAATCCTTTATCGCGTATTACATTCAGAACATCATCAAACAGGGGATAAATGGAAAATTTATCCAATGTATGACTATGCTCATCCATTATCAGATGCTATCGAAGGAATTACGCATTCTTTATGTACATTAGAGTTCCAAGATCATCGTCCATTCTATGACTGGATTATCGAAAAAGTTCACTCTGATGCAGTTCCTCGTCAGTATGAGTCATCGCGTCTAAATGTGGATTATACGATCACCTCTAAACGTAAACTACGTAAATTGGTTGAGGGTGGTTATGTGAATGGGTGGGACGACCCACGTATGCCTACTGTTGTTGGTATGCGTCGTCGTGGTTTTACTCCAGAAGGTTTACGTGATTTCTGTAAGCGTGTAGGTGTGTCTAAAACGGATGGTATTGTTGATGTAGCAATGCTTGAATTCTGTATTCGTCAGTCATTAGAAAATACCGCAGCACGTGGAATGGCTGTACTAAATCCACTTAAAGTGACTCTGACGAATTTAGCTGAAGAGTTAGATCTAACGCATGCCCGCCATCCAAACGTAGATATGGGTGAGCGAATTATCCCTTTAACTCGTGAAATCTATATTGATCGTAAAGACTTTGAAGAGGTTGCACCAAAAGGATTTAAACGTTTGATTCCAGAAGGCGAAGTGCGTTTACGCCATGCTTATGTGATCAAGTGTGATGAAGTAATCAAGGATACCAATGGTGAAGTAATTGAGCTTAAATGTTCAATTGATCCTGAAACATTAGGCAAAAACCCTGAAGGTCGTAAAGTCAAAGGGGTTATTCATTGGGTCTCTGCAACGAAAGGTATACCTGCTGAAATTCGTATTTACGATCGTTTATTTACCGAAGCTGCGCCAGATGCAGATGATGACTTCTTAGCAAATCTTAATCCTGAATCATTAAAAGTTGTGCAAGCTGTGATTGAACCTGCTTTAGCTCAGGCAAAGCCTGAAGATCGTTTCCAATTTGAACGTGAGGGGTATTTTGTTGCAGATCAACATGATCATCAAGCTGAAAAACCAGTGTTTAACCGTATTCTTGATCTTAAAGATAGCTTTAAAGTAGAGAAGAAATAACCTTTAGGTGAATTTGAACTCTTTTTAGCTCGAAGAATTTAGTTCAGACATGGAAAAGCCCAATTTTAAATTGGGTTTTTCTATTATATTATGGATTTATGTGATAGAAATAAATAATCATTGAAATAAGTAAAGCCGTCGACATGAATAAATAAGTATTAATTGAGTGAAAACTTTTTATTAACTTGATCATATTTTTATTCCAACTAAAAGAGTGTAAATGAATAATGTTATTTTATTGCTTTTTTAGAAAATAGCTTGCGAGTACTGTCGTTACTTATTGGTCTTAATGTTTGTTTCTGTAATAAAATTTCAATAAGTGTAATATTCTATTTTTTAAATAACTCATTTAAGTTAGGCAAATAGTATGTCTAAATTTATCATAAACATACTGTTTTCGAGTCATGAATTCAACCATCAAGTTTTTCTAAAAAAAATTCAATAATTGCCCTGCATTTACTTTCTAATTGTTCAGCATAATCTAAATTAGCTTGTCGTAACTGAGGAATTGATAAGCCTGCATGCCGTATTTCACACGTATGCCCAATGAGCCATTTCTCAAAACTGTGTTGGTTTATCTCAAGATGAAATTGTAAAGCTAGAATATTATTTCTCACGGCGAATGCCTGATTTGGATAAATTTCTGAGCTAGCGAGTAAAGTTGCTTGTGATGGTAAATCGAAAGTATCACCATGCCAGTGTAAGACATGAATATTTTCTAATCCTGATAATGGGTTTTGATCAAGATTTTTTATTTCTAATGGGCTCCAACCAATTTCTTTTTGATGACCTGCGTAGACTTTTGCACCTAATGCATGTGCGATCAATTGTGCGCCTAAACAAATACCAATAGTTGGTTTATTCGCATTCAAGCGTTGCTTAAGGCCTTCAATTTCTTCTATAAGAAAAGGGTAGTCTTCAGTTTCATAAACACCAATTGGTCCACCAAGGATAATGGTAAGACCTTCATAATTTAAAGCGGGTTTAAGATCATCCACACCCGCTTCAAAATAACGAAAACGGAAACCGAGTTGATAAAAAATATCTTCTAATGAACCTAAATCTTCAAATGCAAGATGTTGAATTGCATAAACTGTTTTAGGCAAAGAAATTGAAGTATCCATAATCTGTGTAATCACTATAAATAGAGCTTAGTTAAGGCATTTTTTGTTCAAGCCAAGAAAATAAATCCTCATATACTTTCTTTCGCACAGGCGGTGCAGATAAGACTAAATCATGTAAGCCATTTTTGATTGCTAAGGTTTGTACATCACCTTTCATTTTCTTTGCATTGTGTGTCATATCTTTGACATCTAAAATCACATCACTTTGCTGGGCATCAATTCCCCATTTTTTAGGGTATTTGGATTGATGTGAATGCATGATCAGGGTTGGAATATTCAGTGTAATCCCTTTATGGATTTCTTTTTGCGCTTCATGGATGGCATGAACAAAGCACAGTTGTACAAATGGCGTGGATTCAGGTTTCCATTCCAGATTGAACTCCCATTCACCATGAAAGTTTTTATGTAAACTTGGTACATACCACGGATTCAAGCCACTTGGAAACTTGGCATTTGGGAAGCGTTTGCCAAATTCACTCAGCAAAGGAATGCCCACTTTTTTCTCAATGATACTCTTAAAGAAATCATAAAATGGACTATTTGCCCATAACGCCTTAACCAGACGATGGTCAGGATAATGTGCTGCATATAAGGTTGTGATCAAGCCACCTGTTGAATGTCCAGCAAGCAATACCTGATTATGGTTTTCCTGACCAATAATCTCTAGTGCCTTGCTAATTTCAGCATCATATTCACGTAAATCCCGCACGTAATACAGGGTTTGATGCGGTAATTTTGAGCGACCATATTTTCTGAGATCGAGAGCATAAAAATCATAACCATGCTGGTTAAATTGTTCTGCCATTTCTGTTTGGAAAAAATAGTCAGAAAAACCATGAATATATAGAACTGCTTTCTTGGTGGCTTGAGCTGATTTCTTGCGAACTAATGTTGCAACGACTTTCCCATCATAATCATCAGCAAAATTTAAAGTGAGTTGCTGATAATCTTCTCCCAATATATCTGTTTGATATTTATGTGAATTTGAAATGTTCATTTTGATATCTAATCTGAATTAATTAAGAAACACATTAAATGAAAATGTTTGGATGTCAATGTAAAAGTGAGATACAAACAGTTCTCAAAATCAGTTTGAGTTTTTACTTTTACAAAAAAATCGTTAAGCTATGTGCTGTTGTTTTTGACTGAAGAAATTATGAAACAAGAGACTGCACTGAAGTTACTTAAAGCTGGGGAAAATGTTTTTTTAACAGGTTCCGCGGGTGCAGGAAAAACCTATACGCTTAATCAATATATTCACTATCTTAAAGCGCGAAAAGTACCCGTTGCGATTACGGCTTCTACAGGGATCGCGGCTACGCATATGAATGGAATGACCATTCATACGTGGGCAGGGATTGGAATTAAAGATCGTTTGAGTGATGATGATCTGAAGCGTATGAAAGAGCGTAAATATTTAAAAGAGCATTTAGAAAATGCCCAAGTCTTGATTATTGATGAAATTTCAATGCTGCATGCCAAACAGCTTAATTTAGTCAATCAGGTGCTTAAATACTTCAAAGAAAGTGATGAAGCTTTTGGTGGAATTCAAGTCATTGTTGCAGGTGACTTTTTCCAGTTACCACCAGTAGGTAAGAAAGATGAAAGTAATCGAGATAAATTTTGCTTCATGTCTGAAGCGTGGGTTGAAGCAAAATTCCGAGTTTGCTATTTGACTGAGCAACACCGTCAGGATGATGAAATTTTAAATCAGATATTAAATGCGATTCGAGCACAGAGCATTCAGCAGAATCATATTTTCGCATTACAACAATCGCGTCAGCACGATATTGGCGAGACCTTTACCCGTTTATACACACATAATATGGATGTGGATAACATCAATTATCAGCATCTGAACGAAATTGAGAATGAAAGTCATCAATTTAATGCTGTTTTAGATGGTAATGAAAAATTAATCGAAACACTGAAGTCCTCGGTACGCGCACCTGAAGAATTGACCCTTAAAAAGCATGCCAAAGTGATGTTTGTCAAAAATAACTTTGATATGGGCTATATCAATGGCAGTTTAGGTGAAGTGATTGGTTTTGAGGAAGATGATAAACAAGGGATTTTACCAAAAGTCAAATTGACAGATGGAACGACATTACTTGTTGAACCAGAAACATGGTCAATTGAAAATGAAGCAGGCAAGGTGATTGCAAGTTATCAGCAAATTCCTTTACGTTTGGCATGGGCAATCACTATTCATAAAAGTCAGGGTATGACTTTAGAAGCAGCAGAAATTAATTTAACGCATACTTTTGAAAAAGGTCAGGGTTATGTGGCTTTGTCTCGATTAAAGTCACTAACTGGACTGAAATTGCTTGGGTTTAATGAACAAGCACTTGAGTTGGATAGTTTAGCAATTAAAGCAGACCGCCGTTTTCAGGAATTATCGACCGAAGCAGAAGTGAATTTTGAAAATATTGATCTAACCCCACAGCATAATGCCTTTATTCGTCATTGTGGCGGCACGCTGAATGCAACTGAAATTGCACGCAACGAGAAAAAACTTTCGAAAGGCGAAAAACAGAATTATGCAGCAGCGACTTTAGAGGAAACACGTGCTTTATTTGAAGATGGTTATGAAATTGAAGATATCGCGCATGAGCGAGGGCTAACGCCTGCAACGATTATTAACCATCTCGCGCGATTGCATAAAGAGCAAGGATTAGATATTTCCATTGCCAATCCCGGTGATGAAGTCGTTGAAGAAGTTCGTAAGATTTATAAACGTTTACACAAACGTAAAAATCCTGAGCATTTTACCGATGATGGTTCAATTAAGTTACGTCCAATTGTGGAAGCTACAAGTCCGCGTATGGCTTATGATCAAGTCCGTTTAGCGTTACTGTTTATCGAATAAGGGATTTAAATGCCTCTTACATTTTCTACAGACACCAAAATTATTGATATTGCTTTACAGTCTGGTTTTGATAGCCCTGAAGCATTTAGCCGCGCATTTAAACGTTCATTTGATCAAACCCCAAGTGCTTTTAGAGAACAGCCGCGTTGGTCGTCTTGGCATGAAAGGTTTGTTTTTTCATTACCTCCGAGAGAAATCATGATGAACGTTAATATTGTAGAAAGAGCAGAAGAGAAAATTGCATTTATTTCTCATCACGGTGCACCAGAACGTGTATTTGAATCGGCAGCACAATTTATTCAGTGGCGCAAAGAAACGGGATTATCTGCTATAGCAAAAAGCCGCACCTAGGGTATTCCATTTTCTGACCCTGAACAGACTTTAAGTGATGAATTCCGTTTTGATATTGCTGGAACAATCACGGCGGATATCCCTGAAAATACATATGGTGTAAGCACTGGTAACCATAATCAGCGCTTGAAGTAGGGGATTTTCCCGTCTTTTTTCACTACCACAACTTTGTTCATGACGTAGATGAATGTGATTTGATCACAGACATTTATTTGTTACTGAAATAAGGTTTAAGCGCTGCGAATAAGCAGAGCTGAATTATAAAATTTCAATGTCTACATATTGCTGAATTAAATTATCATCGAGCATATGAATATAATCTAAAAAAGCGACATTAAAGCTTCCAACTGTTTGAGCATGGTCATATGCCAGTTTGCCTGCAATAGCAAAGTGAATATGTGCAGCGAGCGCCGCAATGGTTGAATTCGTTACTGCATGATAAGCGGCGGTTAAGGCTCCTAGAGCGCACCCTGTTGCAGTAATTTTAGGCTGTAAATGGCAACCACCATTTACTTTGATTACCATATCCAATTGTTTGGAAATGATATAGTCAGATTCACCAGAAATCGCAACACACTCAGTATGCTGTAACAAGCTTTTTGCTTGAGCATAAACATCATGGCTATTTAATGTGCTATCAACACCTTTAGATTGAACTTGACTGCCCGCTAAAGTGCTGATTTCAGAGGCATTGCCACGGATAATCGTAGGTTGAAACTTGAGTAATTGATCGACAGTTTCACTACGCCATTTCAGGATTGCTCCATAGCCAACAGGATCGAGTACCCATGGTCTTTGTTGCTGTTGCGCTGTTTCAGCAGAAATGAGCATCGCTTGAGTTTGTTCAGTCGTCGGTGTACCAATGTTGATGCTTAAAGCTGCACAAATGTTTGTAAAATCTGCTGCTTCAAATGGATTGTCGATCATTGCGGGCGATGCACCAGCTGCAAGTAAGATATTTGCGACGTAATTATTGGCGACACTATTGGTAATACATTGTACCAATGGGGCTTCTTGCTGAAGAGCTTGCCAAGCTTCAATCACTTGTTCAATCACTTGTTCAATCAGTTGTTGTTTTTGTGACATTCATCACCCCTTAAAAATTTACAAAAATAATAGTTTAACGCGTAAAGTAGTGGTCTTGATGCTTACATCGACGACAAATCAATGAGACATAGTCTGTAGCATCATAATCGACTACAAGATCATTTGAACCGCAATACATGCAACGCTTTACTGCGTAAAAATTTAAACGAGCTTCAATCTTGCGCCAAGATTTCCAGACAGGTTGAATAAAAACACTTTCGTCATAACCCAAGAATTTAAATAATAATACTTCGCTCATTTTACTAAATGGAATGGTGTATGGGCGAGGTAATGTCGTGGTTTCCCAACGTTCAGCCAAAGCGCGTTCACGATATTGTGCTAATGTCTTTTTGAGTAAGTTGGTATTAATAAATTTATCGTTTCTTGGCTGCAATGCGTTTTGCTTATAGAGATACTCTAACGCAGTTTGGATTAAGTAAAAAATTTGACCCACTGCGAGTCCTTCCATCAAGCGATAGCAAAAGGCCTGAAAGGAGCGATTGCCTGCAATTTGAATTCCCCAAGTTCTACAATAAAACTGCATGAACTGGACGATTTCTTGATAAAGAATCAAATACAAAGCATCTTTAACTTCATCTGTTGTTTTGAAGGGAATACCTAAACTTAGATTCTCATAAAACCAATGGCGCAATTGTTGGGTTACACTAAACAAACTCGGATCAGAATAACCATCAAGCCGAAGATTAAGATAAAAATGTTCTGGTTCTAGGCTCGAATCTTGTGATTTAAAGATGCCTAATTTGAGTAACTCTTGAACGAGTTGATTTTGAAATAAATAATTGGGGGTGAAATCATGATATTTAATGTTCTTCCAGTGGATGAATTCATCATGCTGTACATCTTCACGAGCATAACTGTCCAACAAACTTAGTAAAAATAATTTATGCATAAAGCTGAGTTGATTCAGGCTATAAATCACTTCATCTTTGACTTTGTATTTACGTTGTTCTTGTAAAATGGTTTGTTGAGTTTGTTTTTTGCGCTGAGCGGTGCATTGAGCACAATGGCAATTCAGCTTGCTGTCACTTTTAAATACACGATGTTGGCAATGACTACATTCATGAAATTGGAATTCTTGTGAGTATTGCTCAGCTTCAATCCAGAACATGGATGCTTGGCACAATGGACAATGGCTACTTTCATCTAACTGCTTTTGCAGAATCTGTAAATCCATTGACAATAAACCTATATAACCACGAAATGAAAGGATTATACATTGCTCGTGCTCGGAGTGAGAAAAAGATTATTTGCACTGAAAAAGTGGTTTTGTATTGAGATTTAATCCACTGAATTTTATATAAAAGCTAAGCAGGTTGCTTATCCATTTTTTAAAATATGGTAAATTTCAAAGATGTTATTAAGTTTGTTTTAGAAGTAGAAAGAGATAAGGATGAATAATCAATATTGTTGAAATGCTCTATTGCATTAATTGCTTGTTTTACAAGTATTCTATCAGATGTCAGTACAATTGAAGGCTATTGGCGCAGTATTGATGATCGGACAGGCGAACAACTGACTATTATTGAAATCAAGAAAGCAGCGAATAACACTTATCGCGGAAAAATCGTTTATATCTATCCGAATGCGCAAGGGGCGATCGTACACATTGTGTTAACTGTCCACCGCCGTATACAGGAAAGCCACGTTTAGGTTTAGAAGTTTTAACTGGTTTGGTTGAAGGCCCCAATAAAGCAAATAGTTTTATTAATGGATTCATCTTAGAGAGCAAAACTGGAAAAGTGTACAAAGGCAAAGCTGAGTTAAGTGCTGATGGTAAGCATTTAAATATGCGCGGTTATGTTGGAATTTCAGCTTTGGGTAGAAATACGGTTTGGATATGCATAGATAGTGCGAACCCGTAATCATTTCTTTTTTAATAGATGAATTGCTTAAAATTTATTGTGATTTTAAACAATTAAATATCCACTCGTTTTGTTGACTGTCTAAGAACATTGGAATAAAAATGTATATCAGATGGATCTATTTTGCACTTAGGGAGAGCATATTATGCAAAAACATTCACTCATGAAAGGAATCGTGGGAATTTCATTTGCCCTATTCGCAACTGCTAATTTCGCGATGACACCTGAAGGCTTTTGGAAAAGTATTGATGACCGTACGGGCGAACAGCTTTCAATCGTAGAAATTAAAAAGAAACCTGATAATACTTATACAGGAACAATTGTATATCGTTACCCTGTTCCAGGTGGTAGTGTATTAACCAATTGTGCGAAATGCCCTGAGCCTTTCAAAAACAAACCTATTTTAGGACTTCAGATCGCATCAGGTTTGCGAGAAGACCCTAAAAATCCAAACCATTTTATAGACGGAAAAATACTCGAACCTAAAACGGGCAATTTTTATAAAGGCAAAGCTCAGTTAAGTGCTGATGGTAAACGTTTACGCATGCGCGGATATATGGGGATCTCTGCTTTAGGTCGTACCCAAGTTTGGATTAGGACTGAGAGTGCCAATCCTTAAAAATCTTGTAAGTTGATAGAAATATGAAGAATCTATTTTGTATTTAAAAAATAATGTTATTGATTACATGAATTATATCAGTTAGATAAGTTTTTTAAAGCAAAAGAACGCACCAGTAGAGTGAAAGTTCTAGTGAAGTGTGATAAGTTTCAATAATTAAACCTATAACGATGAATGGGTTAGTTTTTAAATGACGGGATTAATTATGCTAAATCGTGTGCTCATAAAAGGCATTGTGGGATGCTCAATTGCTTGCGCAAGCCTAACAACTTTTGCAGCCTCTATCGAAGGTTACTGGAAAAGTATTGAAGAACGTACAGGTGAACAACTGTCAATTGTTGAAATCCGTAAAGGAAATGATGGTCGTTATCATGGAAAAATTGTTTATCGCTATCCAAACTCACATGGAATTGCACTTACAAACTGTACCAAATGTCCAGCACCATATACAAATAAACCTATTCTGGGTTTAGAGATTCTATCTGGATTTAGGGAAGATCCAAATAAGGCAGATGCTTATATTGATGGTCGGGTACTGGAACCTACATCTGGGCGAATTTATAAAGGTAAGGCTGTGGTGAGTGGTGAGGGTAAACGCCTGCGCATGCGTGGTTATATGGGAGTGTCTGCACTGGGCCGCACCGTGGTCTGGCTTCGTACAGACAGTGCAAACCCTTAAACATGGGTCTAAATATTAAGTTGTATTTAAGCTGATTTAACTATAAAAAACCTGCTGGTATAGGGTAAGATAGACTGGATTTAATAAATAATATTTTAAATCAAGTCGAATAAGTATGAAGTGTTATTTTAAGTTTTAATGGAGATAATATGTTAAATCGTGTACTCATGAAAGGAATCGTGGGTTTGGCTATTGCTTTTGCAAGCGTGACAAGTTTTGCTGCATCGATTGAGGGTTACTGGAAAAGTATTGATGATCGAACTGGTGAGCAACAATCAATTGTAGAAATCAGGAAAGCTGCCGATGGGACGTTTCATGGAAAAATTCTTTATCGTTACCCTGTTCCTGGTGGTGTGGCATTAACCCATTGTACAAAATGTCCTCCGCCTTATACCAATCAGCCACTTTTGGGTTTGGAAATTTTGTCTGGATTTAAGGAAGATCCCGATAAGCGAAATGCTTATGTTGACGGAAAGGTTTTAGAAGCAAAAAGCGGCAAAATCTATAAAGGCAAGGCGAACTTAAGTGCTGACGGTAAACGTTTACGTCTGCGTGGATATGTAGGTATTTCTGCACTAGGTCGTACACAAGTGTGGATTCGTACTGATAGCCCAAATCCTTAGTTTTAATTTGACTAAAACCTCGAATTTCAGATTCGAGGTTT
The DNA here is from genome assembly GCF_000369425.1 of Acinetobacter sp. NIPH 284. NCBI lineage: Bacteria > Pseudomonadati > Pseudomonadota > Gammaproteobacteria > Moraxellales > Moraxellaceae > Acinetobacter > Acinetobacter sp. NIPH 284. The sequence continues at coordinate 693,830 of NZ_KB850011.1, read as the reverse complement.
TTTATTGGGTAAACTAAACAGGGCATGGTAAGTTTTCGTCCTCCTGACCGATTTTTTTGGCGTTGATAAGTGCTTGGACTTTTTTACTTGGTAATTTTTCTTTTCCAAGTTCATCATAGGTATTCACGATATTCGTTACTTCTAAGCTGCTGAGTTCGATTCCTTCTGCTGTTAAAAAAACGGAAATGACATGATGATCCACACCTGCTTTTGCAAGATCATGGATCGCTTTAATATTTTCTAAACGATATAAGTGTGCTTTTAATTCCATCGTCTTAACCCTCGCTTGTTTGATTGTATTACCTACATTGGCATATAAACTTAAGCAATAACCGTGCACAAAATGTAAAGCGCATAAAAAAAATGTAATTCAAACCTTGGAATTTGGTTATTTTTGTAGCTTTTATTTAAAATTAGAAATAACTGTTGTTATTCTTTCTAAACAGAATTCCATTTTAATCAATTAATTTGAAAATTACTGAACTAAACCCCAATAAAAATACTTGAAACTAAGATATGGGCTTAAAGACAGCTTTTGTAAGTTGGCGTATGATCGACTAATCAAGAAGTCTTGATAACAAGACCATCCGACATGATGAACGATAAGGAATACTGATGAATATTGCGGCACAGCCTCCTGTACAAGCAAATCAAACGATTTATTTAAAAGATTATCAAAAGCCATCATTCTTGGTTGAATCAATTAATTTAAATATTCAAGTTTATGATGATCATACGATTGTCGATTCTACACTGGTGATGAAGCGTCAGACTGCAGGCGAATTGGTTCTGTTAGGTCGTGATCTTGAATTAAAATCGGTTCAATTGAATGGGCAAACCCTTAGCGCTGAACAATATCATTTGGATACTGAACAATTGGTGATCACTGATGCACCAGATCAGGTCATTGTTCAAACTCAGGTGATTATCCATCCTGAATCAAATACGCAACTTGAAGGCTTATATAAAGCAGGTGATTTGTTCGTTACCCAAAATGAACCAGAAGGTTTCCGTAAAATCACCTTCTATCCAGATCGTCCAGATGTGCTTGCTGAGTTTACTACCCGTGTCGAAGCCGATAAGAAATATCCAGTATTACTTGCAAATGGTAACTTATTGGAAACGGGTGAAGCTGGGGAAGGTCGTCATTTTGCGATTTGGCAAGATCCAACCAAAAAGCCAAGCTATTTATTTGCCTGTGTGATTGGTGATTTGGCGGTACTGAAAGATCGCTATACCACATCAGAAGGCCGTGATGTTGCTCTTGAAATTTATGCAATCGATAAAGATATTCCAAAATGCCATATCGCGATGGAAGCACTAAAACATTCAATGCGTTGGGACGAAGAACACTATGGTCGTCCGTATGATCTCGATAACTACATGATTGTCGCGGTCAGTCAGTTCAACATGGGTGCAATGGAAAATAAAGGTTTAAATATCTTTAATACATCTTGTGTACTTGCTGATGAGGAATACACCACTGATGCTGCGATTATGCGAGTTCAATCTGTAATTGCACATGAATATTTCCATAATTGGACAGGCAACCGAATTACCTGTCGTGACTGGTTCCAGTTGTGTTTAAAAGAAGGCTTAACGGTTTTCCGGGATCAGTCTTTCTCTGAGGATTTACAATCAGCGGCCGTACAACGAATTGATGATGTAGCGGTATTGAAATCGCATCAATTCCCTGAAGATGCAGGACCATTATCACATCCACCTCGTCCAGACCATTTTGTTGAAATCAATAACTTCTATACCGCGACAGTGTATGAGAAGGGTGCTGAAATCAATCGCATGATGGCAACTTTATTGGGGAAAGAAAAATACCGTAAAGGCACAGATGAATATTTTCTGCGTCATGATGGGCAAGCAGTTACAGTTGAAGACTGGGTTGCGGCATTGAGTGCAGGTTCAGGTGTTGATCTCTCTAACTTCCTCACATGGTATAACCAACCGGGGACACCAAAGTTAGAAGCTCGAGGTGAATATGATGCTGCTGCACAGACTTACCGTTTAAGCTTCAAACAAAGCTTGAAAGCACATCCAAAATATCCAAACCTCAAAGCAGTGCCAATTCCTGTGGCTCTGGCATTATTTAATGCCAATACAGGTGAGCAATATACCTTGCACAGCACTGATCTGTTTGTGAATGAGGTCAAAGATGGCGTGTACTTATTTGATCAAGATGAAGCAACAATTGAATTTACAGGGGTGACTGAGCAACCTGTTGCCTCGTTATTACGTAATTTTTCTGCCCCTGTGAACTTAGTCTTTGATTATTCCAATGATGATCTTGCCTTCTTGATTCAGCATGAAACCAATGGCTTTAACCAATGGCAAGCGACACAAACTTTATTGGAACGTATTCTTTTAGAAGACCATAAGGTGGATACCTATATTCAGGCAATTAAAAATACCTTGCCTGACTTAGTAAATAAAGATCCGTTATTGGCATCACGTTTATTTGATGTACCAAGTGAAAACTATCTAGGCAGTCGTATTGATCAAGACTATGAGCCCGAATTGATTCGAGAGAAGCGTGAAGCTGTGCTAGATCATTTAGCACGTGATTTAGGCTCATTCTGGAAAGACACCTATTTGGCCTTAGATCCAGACCAGCAAAAAGAGTTCTCTTTGGCAATGGGCGTGCGTTCATTGAAAAATATCACCTTGAATATGTTGGCGCGTCAAGGTGATGAATCTGTGTTCGATTTGGCTTATACCCAATATCAACAAACAGGCAATATGTCTGAACGTTTAGGAGCATTACGCGTTTTGGTCTGTAATGATGCACCACAAGCGCAAGCTGCACTTGCAGATTTCTATAAGCGTTTTAAAGATGAAGCCTTGTCTTTAGATCAATGGTTTAACATCCAAGCATCGAATCCATGTGCGACAGCGGAAACAATTGAGTATCTGACTAAGCACGCCGATTATGATTTGGGAACACCGAACCGTATCCGTGCAGTGAGTGGTGGACTAGCTGCAAATCCAGTCAATACGTGGAGCTTTGGTGTTGATCATTTCATTGAGCTTGCCGCTTATTTGGATGAGAAAAACCCAATTTTAGGTTCGCGTTTATTACAAGTACTGTCTCGTTGGTATACTTTAGCCGAACCACAACGTAGTCAGGTGCAACAGGCGCTTAAGGCGTTGCAGCCTAAAGTGAAATCGAAAAATGTATCTGAAACCTTGAGCAGTATGCTAAACATTGAATAACACATTGTTTTTGTCAGAAAGGATGCTGTCTCAGCATCCTTTTTTACATGTTCTGGATTATCATTAGTTCACAGAAAGGATACTCATATTGTGGTGATATATGGCTTTGCGTCGCAAAACACCAGCGGATCGGTTGTTTTATGCCATTTTAGGGTTGTCGTTGGCCCTTGTTGCGGTCATCTATTGTGCGGTAAATCAGCCCAGTAGCCATTTACGTTTTGAAGTCAAAGAACGCCAAAAAATTTCGGTATTTGACGGGGAGCGATTAATATTACAGGATGTGGATTCAGTTGCAATTTCAGCAGCAGGTGGGCAGAACCGAATACAGCTAAACGCAAATGACTTTACTGAAGACCCCCATTTTGTTGCAACCTATCCTGAGATGCAGCAATTTTTTATCAAGCAGAGCCAAGTTCATCAACTGATGAGCCAGCATCAGCAAATATTTTTGCATTCAGGCGATCATTCAAGCTCAACGCCATATCCTGTCAATATTCAGCCTAAACGAACGCTTCGAGATTTACCTTTTGAGTTCTGGTTTCAGCTTGCCGTCAGTTCGATTGGATTTTTGCTGGGCTGCTGGATTTGGGCATTGCGTCCCAATGAAATCGCCCCCCGTGTTTTTGCCTTACTCAATGCAGCCTATCCAGTATTCGCCTTTTCCGCAGCCATCTATAGCACCCGTGATCTGGCTTTAAATGCCGAATTATTTCGGGTACTGGTCGCAATCAATACGGGTGGTGCATTGCTATATGGCTGTGCATTAATCAGTCTATTCTTGGTGTACCCAAAGCAGTTGATCAGAACCCAATGGTTGTGGGCAATACCGATATTTTTCTCTGTTTGGTGGTTGCTTGATACCTTATTTCTTTTGCCTGAACCAAGCATGGGGGGAGACTTACCCGTTACCCTGCAAATGCTGGGCGCAATTTTATGTATGGTTTGGCAATGGCGGGCAAACCGACATGATCCACGGGCAAAAGTAGCATTGCGCTGGTTTGCCTTATGGATTCTGGTCAGTAGCGGCACATTTGTATTTTTGGTTCAGAGTACCCAGCTACTTGATATTCAGCTTAATATGTCACAAGGCTATTCGTTCGGTTTCTTCCTGTTTGTGACCATTGGTATTGCGATTGGCTTAAAACGCTATCAGTTATTTAGTCTGGACCGTTGGGCATTCGGAATTCTGTACTGGCTGGCAGGAGCGATTTTACTGGTGTTGCTGGATGCCTTTCTGGTGATGATGTTAAGCCCACTTATGTCACTCAGTCTGGCCATCCTGATTTGTGGTCTGGTTTGGTTGCCTGTCCGTGGCTGGTTACAGGCACGCCTGTTACAACGCAAAAAGTTATCCGACAGCGAACTGTTTGAACGAATCTTGCAGGTCAGTTTTGCGGTGAATGAACAGGAACGCCAGTTACAGTGGAAAGCCTTGTTGAATGACCTGTTTCAGCCATTAAACCTTGAGATAAGTGAACAGAGAAATCATAGCCAAATCGAAGACAACGGACTTGTGCTCTATATCCCACAGGTGGCAGGGCTGGCGGCGATGCGTCTCAGCTATCCGCAGCAAGGCCGCCGTTTGTTTAGTGAATATGACCAGCAACTGATCCAGAATCTATTACCGTTTTTAGCTCAGGCAGTAGAGAGTCGGGTTGCCTATGACAATGGTGTGCGTGAGGAAAGACACCGTATCGCCCGAGATTTGCACGATGATCTGGGGGCAAAACTATTATCGGGTCTCTACCAGAAAGATGTGGATCAAGCCAAGCAGGCCATTCGTCAGGCGATTGCTGAAATGCGTACCATCGTCAATGGTCTGTTAGGTACAGGGGTTGAGTTAAATGTGATTTTGCAGGAGTTTGAATATGAGGTTGCGACTCGCCTGCAAAGTTGTGGGATAGAACTAAATTGGCAACAAAACCTTGCAGACACACCCATTACCTTGAGTTATGCACAATACAGGCATTATATTTCTATGCTTCGGGAAATCATCAGTAATATAATGAAGCATGCCAATGCGCAAAAAGTGACGATTGACATTAGTTTGCTTGACTCACAACTGGTTTCAGTCATTTGTGATGATGGTGCTGGATTTGATGGTCAAACTAATCAGCTTGAGGGGAATGGGCTTAAAAACCTGAGGGAACGTGCAACTGAACTTTCGGCAACCCTGCATTTTCAGAGGCTGCCAGGAACACAAGGTTCAAGGGTAGAGTTGATTTTTCCATTATCGTGACTGTGGCAAAAAGTAATGGATGTAAATATATAAGATGGGTGTAAATATGATTCAAACGGCATTGATTTTAGAAGATATACTGGAAGTCAATGCATGGATGAAACAGATGTTGCTTGAAACCTTTGCAGGCATTCGTATCCAGCAGGTTTATAGTGTAAAGGAAGCAAAACAGTCATTATTGTCACAACATTATGATCTGGCCTTGATTGATCTTTCCTTGCCTGATGGAAAGGGAACAGAGGTGATTGACTGGCTGGCACAACATTCTGCCAATACCTTGAGTGTGGTGGTGACAATTTTTGAAGATGACCAATATCTGTTTGAGGCTATTTGTCATGGTGCAAAAGGGTACTTGCTGAAAGACCTTGAACCAACTCTATTTCAGCAGCATTTGAAAAACCTGATTGCTGGAATCCATGCCTTTTCCCCAAGCATGACGCAGAAACTGCTCAATTATGTCAAAACACATGAACAGCTCAATCAACAAAAGCAACAGGCCATACAGTCACTGACTTTAACAAATCGGGAAAAACAGGTGCTTGTCTATATTGCAAAAGGACATCAGGTCGCTGAAATCGCCTACGAATTAAAATTATCTGGCCATACCATAAATGGCTATATCAAGACAATTTATCAAAAACTGCATATTTCATCCCGTGCTGAAGCAGCATTGCTGGCACAGCAATATGGTTTAATTTGATACGTTTTGTTCTGCTAAGGCTTTCTTCTCTAACCATGTCACGACATCTTCATTTTTGACACGGTCATAAATATCTTCAACTGAAATGCTTAAACCAATTGAGTTCAGTGTAATGTGATCTCCCAAATAGTAGAAATGAGATTGCCAGTTTTGACTACGACATACCACTTCAATCTCGGCAATACCCTGTTCAATCAGGATATATTCTTGTAGGGTCGGAATCTGTAGATACTTTTCACGTTTGATCACACGCTCAATCTGGCGCGTGGATTTAGACAATACCTCAACAATAATGGTCGGTGTTTCTGTAAAAACACTGTCATCTGCTAAATCTGAACAATCAACCAGTACATCAGGATAGAAATAACAGTCGTCAATTTTGACTTTCATATCTGACATCATAGAACTGCAAGATTTTCCTTTTAAATGCATATGAAAGGATGAGGTGACATGGCAATAACTCATAATGATATAAATACAGCCTATACCTTAGCGTGTATGAAGAAGTATCACAACTGATTGAATATTCACATTGTAAGCAAGTTTTTGAAGTCAAAATAGATTTTAGGCTATCCCCCCTGAACTGGGGATACACAGAAAACCCTAAAAACGTTACTGTCATCACGAAAGGGATGAAATAATGAATGGGGTTCGTATGTTAAAAAAAAGTTTATTGAGTGCTTGTATTGCTGCCAGTGTGTTACTGACAGCATGTCATGATGACGATGATCAGCACAGTAATACATCACCAACACCGACCACAACCTACAGTAATTTAGCTGGAACAGCAGCTGTTGGGGCAGCGATTAAAAATGCCAGTGTCACAGCGAGTTGTAAAGATGGCACTGGGTTTAAAAATGAGGTTAAAACCAATGAACAGGGGGAATGGTCAGGGCAGGTGGATAGCACTAAACTACCTTGTGCATTGGAAGTGAAAGCATCAGATACCCAAACCTTGCATGGTTATGCTGCAAAAGCGGGTAATGTCAATATTACACCATTTACTGATCTTGCTCTGGCTTTGGCAAGCTCACAAACGCCAAGTGACTGGTACAAAACCTATCAACCGATTTTAGAAACCACACTGAAAACTGCGGTAGATAATTTAACCAAGCAACTCAAAGCAGATGGTTATGTATTACCAGAAAACTTTGACCTATTAACAACTAAATTTGCAATTGATGATGCATTTGATAAGGCTCTGGATGCCTTTGCAGCGTCATTGGCTGCCAATCAAGCAACAATTAAAGACTACGCTGCCCTGATTCAGAAAGTAAAAGCAGGAGATGTGGCAGCAGTTCCTGATTTCGTTCCTGTAACTCCTGCTCCAGTAACAGAAACCTGTGCCAGCAAGAAACTACCTGTAGGCAAACTCAGTGATTTGACGAGCTATAGCGGTGATTACAGTGATAAAGGTACAGTGGTCTTGAATCTGAATGCAGCGACAGGAAAAGTTATTGCAAAAGGCACAACTGCAACCATTGCAGAAGTTTGTGGCGCAAATGTCCAAAATAATGGTACAAATTATTATGTAATTACTGACAAGGGATATGTGACACTATTTAAAGACAATGCAGGTAAATATTCTGCGGAAAGTGCAGATTTTACAGGTTTTTATGGTGAAAAAGCCACAGCCTCTCCACAACTTTGCGAGTCAAATGGTGCGGATGATAAGCTTGGCTTTAAGAATGCCCCGAATGATTTCTGTAGCTTTAGTAAGGCAAGTTCAGTTGCAATTACATCACCTGATATTTATACATTTTTTAATGCTGATAAAAAAGAAAATGTAAAAATCACGGTTGAAAATTCAGTTGTGAAAAGTGTTGCTGTTGAAAATAATAGTTATGCTTGGGCATGTGGTGTGGGAACAAATCCTGCCTGTAATGGTGTAACCGTAAAAGATGGACAGATCAATTCCAAACCTGCAAAAAGCTTCTATTTTAATAATACTGTATTAAAAGCAGTCAGTGGGACAACGCAAGATCTAACAGTTAAAAATAATAGTCTGTTGATGCATTTAGATAACAGTCAATCGACTACACCGACACCTGCTACAAGCTGTGCAAATAGTACCAATCAATGGGGTTGTATCACCATTACTGGATTAGCTTCGCCATTGATATTCGAACATAACTCAACTGTATGGGCGACACCAAGAGTTGGGCAGTTTAACGCATCTAATCAAACTGTAAATGTACAGTTCGCCCATAAAGCAAATCCACCACTAGAGGATGGTATAACGATTACCAAAGCTAATGCGACTGCTACTTATATCTCATTTGTACTAGGTTCAATGACTTGGTATCAATGTGGAACATATGCTTCGGAAACTTCGGTATGCCCTGGATTAAGTTTGGACACAGCAAACCGTACATTAACATTTAAAGATGTAAAACTTTCTCAACAAGCTGATCCAACGAAAATATTAACTGCCAATGGTATACTGAAATTTTAAAAATTTACTCTAATCTTAGCTGGGGCATCTATTGATGCCCTTTTTTATTTGACAATTAATATTGTCAAAAATAATATAAAAGCGATTTAAAAAAATGGATAGCTGAAATGGAAATAAAAACAATTACATTACCGACACGTAAAATCGAAGTTGAAGTGTATGCACCTGCACAGACGTCAGAAAAAGTCCCTGCAATCCTATTGCTGCATGAGTTGTTTGGCATACTGGATGTGTATCGGGAAGATGCGCAGGACTTGGCAAATCGTGGCTATCTGGTTTATGTACCCAATTTATTTAGTGGTGGTGCAGTCAAGTATTGTATTCGGGCAATGGTCAGTAAGGCTGGGCGAATCAATGCTGCCGATAGCGATATGAATAAAGAAATGCATGTGTTACTTGATGCGTTAAAAGCTGATCCACGTTCAAATGGTCGCTTGGGTATGTTAGGTCAATGTTTAACAGGGGGTTACGTCATTCAAATGGCAAAGCGCGAAGATATGTTAGCACCTGTGGTTTATCATCATTCACTGGGAATTCAAGGTGCAGGTGTACCGAAAAAAGAATCTCTGGATGACATTCGCATTTTGCAGGGGCATTGGTCAAATGTTGATCCATTCTGTCCGGCAACCAAGCGCAACAAACTGATTCAGCAACTGGGTGATCGGGTTGAAGCCTATACCTATAACATGCCGCATGGTTTCCGCAGTGTCAGTCGTGGTCTACCTGAAGCAAAGGTGGTTTGGCAACGCACAGTTGAATTTTTTGATCGTGAATTAAAACAAAATACGGTATAAATGATACGCTTAGGCAAATATCACGTATAAATATTGATTCTTATAGAAAAAAATGAGAGGGGAAAATGTCACATACATACGAATATGCAGGTTTTTGGATACGCTTTCTTGCGTCTATTATTGATTCGATTATTCTGATTGTCGCTTTGATTCCGATCATGATGATTATCGCACCAAATGCTGCAAGTGGTTTTACAGGCTGGACATGGTCAGATTGGCTTGGCCAGATTATTGGTGCAGTTTTTTATATTGTATGCTGGGTAAAATTTGCAGGAACACCTGGAAAACGTTTATTACGTTTAAAGGTACTGGATGAAAAAACAGGCGAAAACCTCACGGTTGGGCAAGCTATTCTTCGTTATATTGGTTATTTTCCATCTACGCTGGTTTTCTTTCTCGGTTTTATCTGGATTGCATTCGATAGTAAAAAACAAGGCTGGCATGACAAAATCGCAAAAAGTGTAGTTGTACGTGAGTTGTAACTTTAGATTTTCAAGATGAACACAAAAAAGTCGTCATGGTTGACGGCTTTTTTGTTTCTATCCACATGAAAATAAATGAATTGAGAGGTTATGTCTCATAAATGATATATCAGTCTTTTAAGCTTTCACATAGAATAAAATCGCATTGATAAAAATGAGAACAGTATGAGTTCAGAGGCACATTCAATCAGCTTAATTGCACCCGTGGTTTTATTGGCTGCAGCTGTGATTGCAGTCCCTATTTTTAAACGAATAGGTTTGGGTTCGGTACTGGGTTACTTAATTGCAGGCTTGATCATTGGACCATTTGGCTTTGCTTTCTTCCAAGACTCCGCATCAATTTTACACATCGCAGAATTAGGAATCGTCATGTACCTGTTTGTGATTGGGCTGGAAATGCAGCCTTCACATTTATGGGGACTCAGACGTGAAATCTTCGGTCTAGGCACTTTACAGATTGTAGCCTGTGCGACAGCACTGACAGGTGTTGGGCTTTTATTTGGATTTAAATGGCAAGTTGCATTTATTGGAGCTGCTGGTTTTGTACTCACTTCAACAGCTATTGTGATGCAGTTACTGGGAGATCGTGGGGATATTGCCCAGCCACAAGGCCAGAAGATTGTTGCGATTTTATTATTTGAAGACTTATTAATTGTCCCATTACTGGCAATTGTTGCTTTTATGGCACCGAATCATGTGGTGGAAAGTACCTCAGCACGTTTAGAAAATATTGGCATTGGTTTAATTGCAATTGCAGGTTTAATCGCCGCAGGTTATTGGTTGCTCAATCCTTTATTTAGATTGCTTGCTGCGGCAAAAGCACGAGAAGTAATGACGGCTGCAGCACTTTTAGTGGTGTTGGGTGCTGCTTTATTGATGCAAGTTAGTGGCTTATCCATGGCAATGGGGGCATTTCTTGCAGGCGTGTTGCTATCAGAATCAACTTTTAGACACCAAATTGAAGCCGATATTGAACCATTTCGAGGAATTTTATTGGGGCTCTTTTTCCTTGGTGTTGGAATGTCACTGGATTTATCGGTCGTGAAGCAAAACTGGCAACTGATTGTCAGTGGCGTTATTGCAATGATGTTTGCGAAATCACTCATGATTTATATCGTTGCGCGAATAACCCAAAGTCGGCATACGGAAGCTTTGGATCGTGCCTTATTGATGGCGCAAGGCGGTGAGTTTGCTTTTGTTCTGTTTTCTGCGGCGCTCACTGCTCAGGTGATTGATAATACAGTTAAGTCGAATCTAACAGCAATTATTGTACTTTCTATGGTATTAACCCCAATCTTAGGCATTCTTTTTAAACGATTTACCGAAACCAAAGATTCAGTTTCTCTTGATAATGTTGATATAGCTGAAGGTCTAAGTGGCAGTATTCTAATGATTGGTTTTGGTCGTTTTGGTCAGGTGACAAGTCAATTACTCTTGGCAAGAGGGGTTGATGTGACAATTATTGATAATGACATCGACATGATTCAAAACGCAGAAAAATTTGGTTTTAAAATCTACTATGGCGATGGCTGTCGTCTTGATATTTTACATGCTTCAGGGGCTTCGGCGGCAGAAGCAATCGTCATCTGTGTCGACAGTAAACAAACAACCAATCGAATTGTGGAATTGGTGACACATGAATTTCCATTAGCCAAAGTCTTGGTTCGTTCTTATGATCGAGAGCATTCACTACATTTGGTCAAACAAAAAGTCGATTATATGATTCGTGAAACCTTTGAATCTGCGGTTAAATTCGGTGAAGTCATTTTAGAGCAATTAGGTGTCGATGAACATGAGGTTCGTATGATCTCAAATGAAATTCGAGAACGTGATAATGAGCGTTTTGAAACTGAAATTGCTGCGGATGATGTCTATGCTGGGGTGGGTTTACAATACTCACATTCTCATCCTCGACCTACAGCACCATTGATTCGACCTAAACAAGCAGGACGAATTTTAAATGGTGAAGAAACTGAAAAGGATGTAGAAGATAGGTAAATCGATTTTGAAATAAAATGGATTTAAATAAGTCTTAGCTAGCTAGACTAAGACTTATTTTTTAATTTAAATTTGAATAAAACTAAAACAAAAATACCCAATAAAAGCCCCCAAAATGCAGAACCAATTCCCCAAAATTGAACTCCTGATGTGGTACATAAAAAGGTGAGTAATGCTGCTTCTCGTTCTTCTACGTTTGCAAAAGCCACTGCAATGTTATGGCTAATCGTGGCAAATAGGGCAATACCTGCAAGTGCAACAATAAAAATAGGCGGAAATGACATGAGTAAGCTGACTAAGGTTGCAGCGAAAAGCCCCATTAAAATATAAAACAAACCACAGCTTATACCTGCAATATAGCGTTTGCTCGGATCAGGATGCACTTGATCATCTAAGCTGACTGCTGCACTAATCGCGGCTAAATTGATCGAGAAACAACCAAAAGGGGCGAAAATCGTATGTGCAATGCCTGTCCAGCCTATAATTTGATTGACGTGTGGGTGATAACCATAGCTTTTAATCATGGCAATACCGGGCAAATTTTGTGAAGTCATATTGATGACAAACAACGGTAAGGCTAGACCCAGTAATGCAGACCATGAAAATGAAGGTTGCATCCATACAGGTTGAGTAAAAGACCAAGTGATTGAATGTAATTGAAAATCAATAAAGAGCGGGCAAATCATCGCTCCTAAAATCACTGTCAGCACAATGCTATAACGAGGCAATAAGCGTTTTGACACAAGATAAATTGCTAACATGCTTAAGATAAAGCCGAGTTGACTTTCTAAGCTGCTAAAAATTTGAATCCCAAATTTTAATAAAATCCCAGCAAGCATCGCACAGGTGAGGCTTTGAGGAATATGCGCCAGTAACTTTTGGAAAATGCCTGAAAATCCAACGATTGCGATTGCGACGCCACAAATTAAGAAAGCACCAATTGCTTCATACAAATCATAATGGCCAGTCGATGCAATGATCAGTGCAATCCCTGGGGTTGACCATGCTGTAGCAACTGGATATTTATATTTCCAAGATAAGATGAGTCCTGATAATCCAATCGCTAAACCTAATGCCCAAAACCAAGAGCTGATTTGTGCTGTATTTGCACCTAAAGATTGTGCGCCTTGGATCACTAATACAGCAGAAACGCTAATTCCAATCAGGAAGGTAATAAAGCCAGCAAAAACGGCAGGAATCGAAAAATCTTGAATTAGACGTTGCATCAAGGCATCTATACTTGATTAAAATTTGTTGAAAAGTATATCGTTAATTCAGCGGAAATCGTAGTTTAAAAATGATTGAATTAATTGATCATATGATCAAAACAGAGTTATGCAAGGGTAGAGGTTGCTAGTCGTAATCCAAAAATAAAGAATAAAATACCCACGCTACAAACACCTCCAGCGGCAAGTTTGTAATTATGTTTGAAAAAGTTTGCTAATTTAACACCTGAAAAAATCAGAGCAGTCAGATAGGTAAAACTGACCAGTTGCACAATAATGGCTAAGCTCAGAAAGCTGAGTGCTGGATAAGCATAATTGGGTTGTACAAATTGCACGAAAAAAGATAGGAAAAACAGAATCGCTTTAGGATTGAGTAAACTGATACTGAGTGCGGTACGATAGGGATGAATTTGGTCTAAACGAGGTAAATCAGCCATTTCTGTAGGGTGTGCAGGCTTATTCCATGTCTGATAGGCACTTTGTAATAGCTTGAAGCCTAGATAGGCGAGATAACAAGCGCCTGTTAATTTTAAAACGATAAATAAAATCGGGAAGGCTTTTAATAATGATGCCGCACCTAAGACCGTACACAGGATTAAAATAGAATCACCTGTGAATACGCCACATGCCGCAGCATAACCTGTACGAATACCATAGCGTGAAGCAACCGACATGACATATAAAGAGTTTGGGCCAGGCAATAACACAATTAAGATTGTACCAATAATGAAAGTGGTTAAATCTGTTATGCCGAACACAATCTACTCATTAAAAATCGATTTTCGCTAATATAACAAAAATCGGTTTTTATAGGTGAAAAATAAACTAATTAAGGTCGAATCTCTGCATCAATACCAAAAGATTGACGCAGTAATAAACTCAAATGATCACGTGCTTTGATAAAGCCATCAATACCACCTTGTAGTAATTGGAAAGCCATTAAATCTTGCTCAAGTTCAGCTTTAAAACTTTCTTTGGTCTGGGCAGAACGTTCAATTTTTTCCGCCTGTTGTGCGGCTTCGTTGCTGAGTTGCGCTGTAACCGTTTGTTGATCCTGATCCAGTTGTGCCAATAAATTTGGCGCAATGGTCAATAAATCACAACCTGCCAAACCTAAAACCTGTGCGGTACTGCGGAAGCTTGCCCCCATGACCTGTGTTGGAATGCCGTGTTGCTTGTAGTAGTTATAGATTTTCTTAACCGATAATACGCCTGGGTCTTTTTCAATTGGATATTGATCAACGCCCTCAGCCTTTTTATACCAATCCAGAATACGACCAACAAAAGGAGAAATTAGGGTTACTTTTGCATCTGCGCAAGCTTGAGCCTGATGCAAACCAAACAATAAGGTGAGGTTACATGGAATCCCTTCAGCCTCTAAAACTTTAGCTGCTTGAATGCCTTCCCACGTTGATGCAATCTTGATCAAGATACGAGATTGCTCAATACCATAACCTTGGTAAAGTTTAGAAAGTTCACGCGCTTTGGCAATCGTCGCATCAGTATCATAAGAAAGAGAAGCATCGACTTCAGTTGAAACACGCCCATCAATCAATTTTAAAATTTCAACACCAAACTTCACTGTCAAAATATCAATGGTGCGTTCAATCAGTTCATCACTTTGATAACCTTCTTGTTTTGCTTGTGTATAAGCTTCTTCAATCAGTTGCTTACTTTCAGGTTGTTCAGCCGCTGCTGTAATAAGTGATGGATTGGTTGTTGCATCTAAGGGACGAAATTTTTCAATCGCTTCTAGATCACTACTATCGGCAACAACGGTTGTTAAATTTTTTAATTGGTGTAATGCAGTCTGAGTCATTGATATAGCGTTCTTACTTAAACAAAATTATGGATAACTTCTTTATAGCACAATCTACAGGAAAGCAAAGCATCGCTTTCAATACATTTAAATCTGAGTAATTTAGTCGCTTTTACTAGGTTGTTGCCGTTGTTGTCGAATGTGCTCAATCAAAAATCTAGCAGCAACACCTAACTTGCTTTCTCGACTCCAGACTAAATCAACATAGTATTCAAACTTAGGTGTGAAATCATAAAGTTGCAAAACTTTTAGTTTTTTCTTTAATTCTGCGTTTTCATTAAACATTTCTAAGGGCAAAACTCCCCAACCTAAATTCCGAAGAATCATCATACAAGCAGAATGATGATGATCTGTACGCCAATAATCTTTAGAAAATAACAATTCAGGTTTAATGCTATGGTCACGGCTAGCGACCACGATTTGGCGAGTCTGCACCATTTGCTCAAATGAAATCTGTTCAAATTGAGCTAAAGCATGACTTTGAGCAATCACAGGAACAAGAGCTTCTCGTTTTAATTCAACAAATTGTTCACGACTATCTAATTGTTCTCGTTCAAACATCAGTGCAAGTTGCGCAGACTGATCCAGTAACATCTGTAAAGCATCTTCCTGAGGAGCAGAAAAAATATTAATGGTCAGATTTGGGAAATGTTGTTCAAGCAAGGTAATGTAATCGGTCCAATTGGTATGTAGCAATTCAGAAACCACGACAATGTTTAAAGTTGACTCTAGTCCAGCGCTGAGTGCATGAGCATGTTGTTTCCATTGATTGATTTCAATCAAAAGTTTTTGAGTTTTCTCATATAAAACCATTGCCGCAGGTGTTGGTGTAGGTTCACGTCCAATTCGCTCGAATAAATTGAGATTCAGATCAATTTCTAAATTGGCAATTGACATACTCACTGCCGAAGGAACTTTGCCGAGTTTCCGCGCAGCAGCCGAAAATGAACCTGTTTCGATTACGGTCTGAAACATTAGAAGTTGTTCTTGATTAATATTCATCTGTCAAAACTAATCTATCAAAAAAATTGAAAGAACCTGATTAGATTAATCAAAATTATAAAAATAAAATGGCGCGTATCCAAATAAAAGAGTGTTAGAAAATGTTGATTTCCAGAAGAAGACTCATTCATGCAATTAGCTATGAAGTGATCTTATTGGTCATCATCGCAATTGCGTTAAGTTTTATTTTTAGTATGCCTTTAGAGGTGACTGGTATTCTAGGTGTAATCATGGCCATCATTTCAGTGATTTGGAATATGATTTTTAACCATTATTTTGAGAAAGTTGAACATAAATATCAGTGGAAACGAACGATTCTTGTGCGTATCTTGCATGCGGTTGGTTTTGAGGGTGGTTTGATGCTTGCGACCATTCCAATTATTGCTTATATGATGAAGATGAGCTTTATTGATGCATTAATTTTAGATTTTGGTCTAACGATGTGTATTTTGGTTTATACCTTTATCTTCCAATGGTGTTATGACATGGTAGAAGAGCGTTTCTTTCCTGATGTGAAATTTGCATCTTGATATATAAATAAAGGCATTGTTTAGTAGACTCTTTTAAACAATGCCTTAAAAGCACATAATTGATTAAAATAAAAAGAATTTTTGATACTTTTTATGGATACGGATCATTTCTGGAAAACTTTTGTGATAATTCATGGTTTCGTTATTTCTTTTATATATTAATCTATATGGTAGCTGATCAATTGTCTTAGAAGCTAAATAGCCTAAGTAGATCTCAAACAGAATAGAAAATTCACATCCCTAAAAAAACTCCATGCTAAACTAAGCGCATTGTCTTTTCGATTACATGATTTTCTCTATGTTTCAACAAGAAATCTTTCAATTAAACCTACAACAATTCAAAGCAGGCGAAAAGCGCTGGATTGGTTCCTTACGTGGATCATCAGCAGCATTATTATTTAAAGAAATTGCCACGCAAAGTTCAAATCTATATGTGATTGTTGCGAGAAATAATCAGCATCTTGCTCAGCTCGAAAGTGAACTTGAATTTTACGGAATAAAACCAACGATTTTTCCTGATTGGGAAATTTTGCCTTATGACCGTTTATCTCCGCATCAAGATATTGTTTCTGAACGTTTGGCGATTTTAGCGAATATGCCACAAAAGGGTATTCTACTGGTTTCTGCCAGTACCTTAGCGCAACGTGTTGCACCGTACTCATGGGTGGTTGGTGAACACTTTGATATTAAAGTTGGTCAACGACTTAATTTGGAAGCACAGAAAAAGCAACTGGTGCAGGCGGGTTACCGTTTGGTTGATACTGTTTATGATCATGGAGAATTTGCAGTTCGTGGCAGTATCATGGACATTTATGCATCTGGACAAGATCAACCGATTCGAATTGATTTATTTGATGATGAAATTGAAAGCTTAAAATTCTTTGATCCAGAAACGCAGAGAACCACTGAGTCTTTAAAAAACTTCACTGTTTTACCAGCAAAAGAATTTCCTTTAAAAGAGGGACGTTCTATCTTTAGAGATCGTTACGCAGAAAGTTTTCCAACTGCGAATCCTAAGAAAAACCCAATTTATCAAGATGTACTTGAAGGAATTGCAACACCAGGATTAGAGTTCTATTTACCTTTATTCTTTGAGAAAAAGGTGATGGAAGCGCAAAGTATGCTTATGACATACTTACCAAAGAATTGCGTTGTCATTACAAATAACGAAGTTGAAGATGAATTAATCAATTTTTGGAAAGAAGTGGTTCGTCGTTATGAAGATCGCCGTCATAACATCGACCAACCAATTCTTCCGCCTGAAGAGCTTTTTTTAATGCCAAATCATGTGTTACAGGCATTAAACCAATTTCCAAGGATTTTAGCTTCAGCAGAAGCATTTGACGAAAAAGTAGGTGTTTTAAATCTTGCAGCAGAACAACCACCCAAGCTTGTAGTTGATCCTAAAAAAGAACAGCCCTTTGAAGCAGTTAAACATTATATCGACCAAGTTAAACATCCTGTTTTATTGGTAGCAGAAAGTGCAGGTCGGCGTGAAACCTTAAAAGATGCATTACGTTCAGTTCTAGGTGAAATTCAAAATGTAGAGAGTTTTGTCCAATTTCAGAAAGACAAGCTACAAGTTGCAATCACAAGCGCGCCATTAGATCGTGGACTCGTGCTCAGCAATCAACTCTCAGTCATTTCTGAAAATCAACTCTATGAACATCGGGTAGTGCAGCGACGTCGTAAGCGTCAGCAAGAAGTTTCTGAAGAATTTCTTGTTCGGAGTTTAACTGAACTCAGTATTGGTGCGCCTGTAGTACATATCGATCATGGTGTTGGACGTTATGCAGGCTTAATTACCTTAGAAATTGATCAACAGGATCATGAGTTTTTACAGCTCGATTATGCAGATGGTGCAAAAGTTTATGTGCCTGTCACCAATTTACACCTGATCAGCCGTTATAGTGGTGGCGATCCTGACTTAGCACCTTTACATAAATTAGGTACAGATACATGGAGTAAAGCCAAGCGGAAAGCTTTAGAGCAAATCCATGATGTTGCGGCTGAGTTGTTACATATTCAGGCCCGTCGTCAATCGAAACCAGGTTTTGCTTTTGAGCTCGATCATACTGGATATATGCAATTCTCTAGTGGCTTTGCCTATGAAGAGACTTTAGATCAAGCCAACGCCATTGAAGCGACCTTACATGATATGCAACTGGCCAAACCAATGGATCGTCTGGTGTGCGGTGATGTTGGTTTTGGTAAAACAGAAGTAGCGATGCGAGCAGCTTTTGTTGCAGTCCAAAACAACAAGCAAGTTGCGGTATTAGTTCCTACTACGCTATTGGCACAGCAACACTATGAGTCCTTTAAAGATCGTTTTGCTGATACGGCCGTTCGTATTGAAGTGCTGTCTCGTTTTGGTAGTAATAAAACCTATCTCAAAACCATTGAGGATTTGGCTGAGGGTAGAGTCGATATTGTCGTTGGTACACATAAAATCCTACAAGAGAATGTGCAATTTAAAAACCTTGGTTTAATGATTGTAGATGAGGAACATCGTTTTGGGGTGCGGGATAAGGAACGAATCAAGGCTTTACGCGCTGATGTGGATATGTTGACTTTAACTGCGACACCGATTCCACGAACTCTGAATATGGCATTCTCTGGGATGCGAGATCTTTCGATTATTGCAACGCCGCCCGCTCGCCGTTTAGCCGTCAAAACTTTTGTTCAAGAACATACGGATGACTCAATTAAAGAAGCGATTTTGCGTGAGTTGTTACGTGGTGGTCAGGTTTATTTGTTACATAATGAAGTTGAAACCATTGAAAGAGCAGCAGAAACGATTCGTAATTTAGTCCCAGAAGCACGTGTTGCAGTTGCACATGGACAAATGCGCGAACGTGAACTGGAACAGGTCATGCAGCAGTTCTATCACAAAGAATATAATGTTCTTGTGTGTTCAACCATTATCGAAACGGGTATTGATGTACCGAATGCCAATACCATTATTATTGAACGTGCAGACAAACTGGGTTTAGCGCAGTTACATCAATTGCGTGGTCGTGTTGGACGTTCGCACCACCAAGCGTATGCCTATTTATTGGTTCCATCGCTAAAACATCTCAAAGGCGATGCGGAAAAACGTCTTGATGCCATTCAACGTGCTTCAACATTGGGCGCAGGATTCATGCTTGCAACTGAAGACTTGGAGATTCGGGGGGCTGGTGAATTACTCGGTGAGCAGCAAAGTGGTTCGATGCAGGCAATTGGTTATAGCTTGTATATGGAAATGCTAGAGAAAGCGACCAAAGCCATCCAAAAAGGTAAAACGCCAAACTTTGATGCGCCTTTATCATTAACTGCTGAAATTAACCTACATATGCCTGCGCTGATTCCAGATGATTATCTAGGAGATGTACATCAGCGTTTGTTGTTTTACAAGCGCATTAGTAATACGGATACACAAGAGAAGCTCGACAACATCCGTATGGAGTTGATTGATCGCTTTGGCATTCCACCACAGTCGGTCAAACAATTGTTTAGCGTACATCAATTACGTTTGAAGGCAGAACAACTCGGGATTACCAAAATTGATGTGAATAATAATGGTGGCTATATCGAGTTTTCACCAGACACACCAGTGCAAGCGATCAGCATTATTCAGTTAATGCAAAACAATCCAACCTATTATCGTATGGAAGGAGGTCAGCGTTTGAAGGTCACAGTGCAATTGGTTGAGTATGATAAGCGGATTCAGTTTATTGTTGATTTGTTAAATAAATTGCTAAATGAGCTACATAGTTAGTTGAAAAGTATATTTTTGCTGACGAATTGAACAGCTTGGATTCCCTTTAAGCAAAGAATTTGTTTTTTGTCTGATGTCGATGTAATAAATAAGGAAAATCATTGTTATTTGTAATCAAACAGGCGACTAATAATATTCACATCAAAACTGATGTGATAGTATTGATCATCATTATTATGCATCATTTATAAAGATATGTTTAGTTTGCATCCACAACTTGCTCAAGATACATTTTTTGTAGGCGACTTTCCGCTTTCAACATGTCGTTTAATGAATGATATGCAATTTCCATGGTTGATTCTTGTACCACGTGTACCGGGAATTAGCGAGTTATATGAATTAAGCCAAGCTGATCAAGAGCAATTCTTACGTGAATCAAGCTGGTTATCGAGCCAATTGGCACGCGTATTCCGTGCAGACAAAATGAATGTTGCAGCACTCGGTAACGTCGTGCCACAACTGCATTTTCATCATGTTGTACGTTATCAAAATGATGTTGCATGGCCTAAACCAGTTTGGGGAACGCCAGCCGTACCTTATAGCAATGATGTACTCGCACATATGCGTCAAACATTAATGCTTGCATTGCGTGGTCAAGGCGATATGCCATTTGACTGGCGTATGGACTGATTTAGAAAATAGAATAAAAAACAGTCTTCTATAACAAGGAAGGAGGGTAGGGTGTCACTAGATAGGTTAATAGATAAAGAACCTAGACAGTTCGCTTATTTTCATCGTTTGATGGGATATTCGATCTTGTCACTGATTTTAGTCATCTATGCATTTACCTCTCCCAGTGCTAACTATCAGCTTTACATCCTTCCTTTTTTATTGATCCATTTTCTTATTTGTCCCAAATTAGAAAAATGGCTTCAGTATAAATATGATAAAAATACTGAAAAAAATGTACTCTTTACTTTTGATGCGGTCATCGTTGCAATTGTACTTGCAGGGTTACACCTAAGTTTAGTTCCTACTTTTACGATTTTATTTGGGCTTCTTTATGTTGGTTTAAATAATAAAATTACACTCCCTGTTGCGTGTTTAATCGGACTGATCGGTGTTCTTACTTTTTACTTCTGTACTTTTACAATTTTTGCTGCTGAAGAATATTTCGAGCCTACAAATCCAGAACTGACTGTCGTTAGTTTATTTGGTTTGATGATGTTTATTGTGATTGGTAATTACTATCAGCACCGCCGTCTCAATATTCTGGGACAGCAACGCCAGCATTATCATAATCAAATGACGCGCTATATTGCGTTTGCCAACCAGCTCAGTCGTTATGCGCCACTTCAGTTATGGCAATCGATTATGCGGGGTGAGGCTGAGGCAAAAATTGAATATAAACGTAAAAAATTAACGGTTTTCTTCTCAGACATTCAAGGTTTTACCGAACTCTCAGAAACACTTATTCCAGATGATTTAGCTTTTTTACTTAATGATTATTTAAGTCATATGACTGAAATAGCAAAACAGTATGAAGCAACCGTTGATAAGTTTATGGGCGATGCGATTCTCATCTTCTTCGGTGATCCAAATTCTCAGGGTGTTGAACAAGATGCGAAGTCATGTGTAGAAATGGCGATCGCAATGCGTCAGCAAATGAAATTGTTGCGTGAGCGTTGGAAGAAAATGGGCTATCCAGCGTTGCACATTCGAATGGGTATTAGTACGGGTTACTGTCACGTTGGGAACTATGGGGCTTCACACCGTATGGCCTATACCATTGTGGGACGTGATGTAAACTTGGCGGCCCGTTTACAGTCTGCTGCGGAAGTAGATGAAATCCTGATTGCGGATGACACCCATCAGCTAATTAAAAATGAATTTTTATGTGTACCGAAAGTGCCAATTTATTTAAAAGGGATTCAAGGACCTGTTAAAACGTGGCAGGTAATGGAAAAATTCACAGGTAAGAAATCCGATACACAAAAATGGTTTGATTTCGATTATAAAGGCTTCCATCTG
This sequence comes from Acinetobacter sp. NIPH 284, assembly GCF_000369425.1. Classification (NCBI taxonomy): domain Bacteria; kingdom Pseudomonadati; phylum Pseudomonadota; class Gammaproteobacteria; order Moraxellales; family Moraxellaceae; genus Acinetobacter; species Acinetobacter sp. NIPH 284. Next base: position 671,629 of record NZ_KB850011.1, on the reverse strand, counting down.
GTTTTGAACTTAGAGGAAGTACAGAATTATGAATATCCAGAATTGGTTGAAATTTTGGAGAATATGGTCCAGCGCATCAAAACACAACAAAAAATTACCAATGCTCAGGGTATTCCAAAACTGACTTTGGATGATGAAGTAAGATAAAAATATTCAATAATTAATTATAGAGTTGAAATATGTCTGCATTCGTTTCAAAGTATCCATTGGCTATTGATGAGAACATGGTGGGTGAGTATCCTGCTTTGGTAAAGTCTGGTGCAGGTTATTTTTATGATGATGTTCTTGAATATCGAGTTTGGTGTCATCCAGAACGTGGTGCGCTAGATGAATATGAGGGGCAAGATTATTATTGTGCATTTTCCACTTATGAAGATGCTCAACAGTTTTCCGAACAAACAGCTGGAGCGGAACATCCTTTGGTTTTGATACGTCAAAGCTGTTGGATTAATGAACCTCAAACAGGCGTATTTACTGCTGATCGTGGAGAACGTCTAACTGAGTGGCAAGTAATCTGGTTGAATAATGCAAAACGTCAAGATGGTGATATTGAAAATTTCTTTGCGAAACGAGGAATTGCATTTACAGGCTATCAGGAAGTGATGGATGCGACGCCTTTCACCAGAGATTTTAATCCGCAAGCATACAAAGCATTCCCACAATATTTAGGGGTTATTGCCTGTTCTTGTGTTATTGAGGGAAAATTGCCAATACGTTGGGTATCTCACGCAGGCGGAGACTGGCAAATGTATTGTCATGTGGATGCACATGATTTTTCTGAAAATAGTTTGGATTTTGAGCAGAATATTCAATTGACCAATATGGCACAATTACTCAAATATAATCCAGATTTGCAAATATTATATGATCTACCTATAGATAAAGGTGCTTATAGAGATCATGTAGAGTCTATTTGGCAATATTTTGATGATTGTGATGTTGATCAATAAACTTAGATTAAAAAACTCCTCTAATAAAGAGGAGTTTTTTATGAATGAAGCTTAGTGATTTTCCGAAGCATGATTAATCGTATATTTCGGAATTTCAATTTCTAAATCTTCATCAACAATCTCAACCTGACAAGACAGGCGCGAGTCAGGCTCTAAACCCCATGCACGATCAAGTAGATCTGCTTCAACATCGTTCATTTCTTCAAGGCTGTCAAAACCTTTACGAACAATCACGTGGCAAGTTGTACATGCCGCAGACATGTCGCAAGCATGTTCAATTTTAATGCCTTGTTTCAATAAGCTTTGGCATAAATTGGCGTTTTGTTCGACTTCAAATTCTGCACCTTCAGGGCAAATGAGTGCATGAGGAAGAACTTTAATACGTGGCATATTGATCACCTATACCTTTAGTTTGAGTTTGACCAATCTTCAAGTTTCGTACCTTTTAAGGCATGGTCAATATGTCGGTTCATACGCAATGCGGCAAAGGCATCACTGTGAATTTTAAGCTGTTGAACAGCATGTTCAATCGTTGCAAGCTCATCGGTTTTAAGACGAGCTTTTAACGCTTCAGCAGCAAGAATTAGATCTCGTGCTTGTTGCTGAGAGAGTAAATCCGTATCTGCTTTTAACGCTTGTTCTAAAGCTTCCAACTCACGTTGTGCTTCCACTTTTGTTTCTTGTAGATGGCGCAATTGTTTGTCTTCTTCAGCATGTTGGAAACCTTCAACCAAGAGGCGTTCAGTATCCGCTGCAGATAGACCATAAGATGGTTTGATATCAATTTGCGCTTGAACACCAGAAGTGGTTTCTTTCGCAGATACTGTCAGTAAGCCATCCGCATCAACTTGGAAGGTCACTTCAATACGTGCTTGACCCGCAGTCATTGGTGGGATGCCATGTAAAACAAAGCGACCCAATGAACGACAATGCTCGACTAAATCACGTTCACCTTGTATCACATGAATCAACATCGCTGTTTGTCCATCTTGATAAGTGGTGAATTCTTGACGGCGTGCGACTGGAATTGCGGTATTTCTTGAAATCAACCGTTCAACCAATCCTCCCATGGTTTCTAGACCAAGAGAAAGTGGCGTGACATCAAGTAATAATGAACCATCTTGACTGTTGCCAATGAGCTGGTTGGCGGTAATAGATGCGCCAATTGCAACGACTTCATCAGGATTGATCGTACAGAGTGGTTCACGTTCAAATAATTCGCGTACAGCTTTTTGTACGGCATATGAACGTGTTGAACCACCTACTAAAACCACATGTTCGATTTCATCGAGTTCAAGTTTAGCATCACGCAGTACACGTTTACATACACTCATGGTTTTATCGAGTGCAACTTGAATAATCGATTCAAAAGTTGGACGATCTAAAGTGAGGCGATCATCGAGTAATTTTAATTCAGCAGATTCATGATCTGTTAAATATTCTTTGGCTTGACGCGCTGCAACAACAAAAACAGCATATTCTTCATTGCTTAAAGTTTCGATATTAAGCTGTTTTTTTGCCCATTTTACGATTAAGCGGTCAAGGTCATCACCACCAAGCGCGGTATGTCCACCAGTCGCAAGAACTTCAAAAACACCTTGTGAGAAACGTAAAATAGAAACGTCAAATGTACCACCACCAAGGTCGTAAATCACGTAGTTACGATCGGTGATCAAGTTAGTATCTTGGTCTAATCCATAGGCAACAGCTGCCGCAGTAGGTTCATTCAACAAACGTAAAACATTTAAACCCGCAAGTTGAGCAGCATCACGTGTCGCTTGGCGTTGTGCTTCATCAAAATATGCTGGAACAGTGATCACTGCACCGTTGATAGGGTTCTTTAAACTTGCTTCGGCACGATCTTTTAATTGTTTTAAAATTTCTGCAGAAATTTCGACAGGCGTTTTACGACCAGCAGTAGTTTCAAATGCTGGCATCTCATTTTCTGCACCAACAAGTGTATACGGATGCTGGAATTTGATATCTGCTTGTGAGCGACCCATAAAACGTTTTACTGAAACAACAGTATTTTTGGGGTCAGTCATCATAAACGGCTTGGCTTCATAACCAAACGTCGTTGAATCTTTTGCGTAATGAACAATCGACGGCAGTAATACACGATCTTTGTCATCTTGCAGAACTTTCGGTTTTCCCGATAGCACTGTCGCCACTAAAGAGTGGGTTGTCCCTAAGTCAATGCCGATCGCAATACGATGTTGATGCGGAGCAGTAGATTGACCTGGTTCAGCAATTTGCAAAAGTGCCATGCGTGAGGTATCCCTTGAAAATATTTGGTAACAGCGGATTAAAAATCATCATCGAGATCGAAGCTATCTTCTTCGTCCAACATACGATCTTCAGCTTTATCAATATCATTCATTACACGTTGAAAAAAACGTAGTTTACGAACGGTATCACGAGCCTCAGCCCAGTCTTCTTCAGCAAAATCAATTTTAAATTCACGAACTAACCCGTCAATCCATTGCTGAACTTCAACTTTTAAGGTGCGAAGTTGCTCGGTAGAGGCGGCCTCATCAAGCTGTTCACGCATTTCGAGTGCAGATTGTAAAAATTCAAAATCGCTAATGGACTGATCCAAGTGATGATCTTGTTTTTTTAAGCCAAGTAAATACGCCGCACGACTATCAACTTGTGAGAGCACTTTATACGCTTGATTGATTTCACTCGACTTGATCAATGCTTGATCTTTGTCAGTGGCTTTATCGGGATGATATTGCTGTTGCAAACTTAAAAATTGTTTTTTTAAAGCTGCTAAATCTATATCGAGTGCTTCTGGTAATTGGAACAACTCAAAATGATTCATGGGAGATGAATTCCGCTATTAATAAATACGTTAAAACAGTGCGGAACACACTGTTTTGACGAAAAAAAAAGAGGGTGTTGCTAGTTAGACGGTAAATGATTCACCGCAACCACATTCACCTTTTTGGTTAGGGTTGTTAAATTCAAAGCCTTCATTCAAACCATTTTTCACATAATCCATCTCTAAACCATTGAGATAAACAAGGCTTTTAGGGTCAACAAAAACTTTAACACCGAATTGTTCAAACACTTGATCATGTGTATCGATATCATCGACAAACTCAAGTACATACGCCAACCCAGAACAACCCGAAGTTTTCACACCAATACGAATGCCTTCACCCTTACCGCGGTTTTGCAGGTAATTGCTGATGTGAGTCGCAGCATTTTCAGTTAAATGGATCATGAAAACTCCAATATTATTTCGGTCATCACACAGCTTTCGCTTTCTTACCACGATAGTCTTCAATCGCAGCTTTGATTGCATCTTCAGCCAATACTGAGCAGTGTACTTTTACTGGTGGAAGCGCAAGCTCGGTCGCAATATCAATGTTTTTGATTGCTTGAGCTTCATCAAGTGTTTTACCTTTTAGCCATTCAGTTACAAGAGAGCTTGATGCGATTGCAGAACCACAGCCGTAAGTTTTGAAGCGAGCTTCTTCAATTACGCCATTGTCATCGACTTGAATTTGTAAACGCATCACGTCGCCACATGCAGGTGCGCCGACCATACCTGTACCTACGTTTTCTGCATTTTTGTCTAATACACCAACATTACGAGGGTTTTCGTAATGATCAATTACCTTTTCGCTATAAGCCATGTCGCTTCTCCAAACCTCGGGGTCAGCCTAATATTAATATGAGGGTTAAAACATACTTTTCAATGAAGTGCTCAATAGAGCACCTTATAAATTAGTGTTCAGCCCATTCAACTGTTGAAAGATCAATCCCTTCTTTGTACATATCCCAAAGCGGAGAAAGTTCACGTAATTTCTCAACAGCAGCTTTGGTAATTGTTAACACATGATCAATATCTGCTTCAGTTGTGTATTTACCAAAACTGAAACGAATTGAACTATGTGCCAACTCGTCAGATAAACCTAAGGCACGCAATACGTATGATGGTTCTAAAGTTGCAGATGTACATGCTGAACCACTTGAAACGGCAGCATCTTTTAATGCCATCATCAGTGACTCGCCTTCAACGAAGTTGAAGCTAACATTTAGATAGTTTGCAACGTTCTCAGTCGGATGACCATTCAAGAACACTTGCTCAAGGTCTTGAAAGCCATTCCAAAGTTTGTCACGTAGGTGGCGAAGACGCTCTTGTTCTGCTTGCATGGTTTTCCCAGCAATTTCAAAAGCTTCACCCATACCTACAATTTGATGAGTTGCTAAAGTACCAGAACGCATACCGCGCTCATGACCACCACCATGCATTTGTGCTTTTAAGCGAACACGTGGGCTACGGCGGACAAATAGAGCACCAATTCCTTTAGGACCATAAATTTTATGACCAGAGAAGCTCATTAAATCAATTTTCATGGTTGAAAGATCGATTTCGACTTTACCAGCGGCTTGTGCTGCATCAACGTGTAAGAATGTTTTATTCGCACGTGTTAACTCGCCAATAGCCGCTACGTCAGTAATGGTGCCGATTTCATTGTTGACCATCATCAGTGAAACAAGAATGGTATCTGGACGTAAAGCCGCTTTCACCATCTCAGGCGTAATTAAACCTGTACGTGGTTCAGGTTCTAAATAAGTAATTTCAAAACCTTGTTCTTCTAGCTCGCGGCAAGTATCTAACACTGCTTTGTGTTCGATTTTACTAGTAATGATGTGCTTGCCTTTTGAACCGTAAAACTGAGCAATACCTTTTAGTGCTAAGTTGTTAGATTCAGTTGCACCAGAAGTCCAAACGATCTCACGTGGATCTGCTTTAACTAGGTTTGCAACTTGTTCACGTGCATATTCAGCTTTTTCTTCAGCTTGCCAACCATAGGCATGCGAGCGTGATGCAGGATTACCAAAAGTCCCTTCGAAGGTTAAACATTCCATCATACGTTGTGCAACTTCAGGAAGTACTGGTGTTGTTGCTGCATAATCAAGATAAATTGGACGTTTCATGTCAAATACCTGTAACCGATAGGAGGGCTGAATCTAAACTTGCTGAGTTTTGACGTAGTGAAACAGTTTGAACGTTGTCACGTGCAATTAAGTCTGCAAGAGAAATTTTTGAAAGATAATCGGCAATATGGTGGGAGAGTTCTTGCCATAAGTCATGCGTTAAGCACATTGCACCATTTTGGCAGTTACCTTTATGGTCACAACGTGTCGCATCGACAGTTTCATTTACAGCTTCGATAATTTCTAGCACAGTGATTTCAGCAGCATTGCGTGCAAGATGATATCCACCGTTAGCACCACGAACGCTTGAAACTAACTCATGACGCTTAAGTTTCGCGAATAACTGTTCTAAATAAGCGACTGAGATGGATTGGCGTGCTGCTATTTCCGCAAGCGTGATCGTTTGTTCAGTTGGCTGCAAAGCTAAATCAAGTAGAGCAGTCACTGCGTAACGACCGCGAGTTGTAAGGCGCATGATTCGATACACATGGTTAGACTAGATGTCTAAATTTTATTAATTCCGACTAAAATAGTCAAGTTTTAAATTGTCATTATCAGTGTGAAAAGTGAAATATATTTGAATTATTGTATCCACATAGTATAAACAAAAAAGGCAATAAAAATAAAGCTCAATACAGCAAAGCTAATATTGATCAGGCGCTGGCGTTTTTGCATTCGGTGAATACGGTTTTGATATTGTTTAACTTCAACCAATAATGAGTTGATCTCAGAGCGTTGCTGATCAATTTTATCAAGCAATGGCGCGATTCGTTGCTGAGACGCAATAGCTTCTGCATCATTATCAAATGCATTGAACCATTGTTTCCAATTTGCGAATATACTCGTGAGTGTGAGGTGAGGGATTAAATCCATCACATCTTCTTGAAGTCTTGCATCACCTAAAATACGCATATTGTAAATACTGCGCTGATTATTAAATACGAAAATTTTAATCAAATCGATGAGTGTGCTATTTATTTCTAGATCAACTTTTCGATCTAGTGCTTTCATATCAAATAAAATTCCTTTTTCGGTAAATTGGACATAAAAGTCAAAAAAAGGAATATAGCTGTTGATTCGAATGGTAACTTTTTCATCGATAAGCTTTTTCGCTTGCAAGCGTAAAGTTGCATCATGCGTGAGAATGAATGAAAAAAAAGTTTCTAAAACAATGATGACAATGTTTAGCAACAAATGGGGGTGTTTATGTCTTTGTTGCGTATCACTCATAGGTCTCTTTGTCCTTGCCAATCACACTATAAATTTCATAAAGCACGTAAATCTGAGTATCCATACTCAATTGTTAAAAATAATTTACATGACTTTATTGCTTTGTAGAACAGTTTTTTAAAACGATCAAGTCTTAACTTTGATATTATAAAAACATTTTTATGGTTAAATACGACATACTGTTTGTAAAGTGTTTGGGAGTAATGGTTAATGGACAACTCAAATGTAGAACACCCAACTGATGAGGCAGAGGTAAAAACTAAGCTAAAATCAAAGAGTTCTAAAAAATCTGCCCTTGATTTCAAAAAGTATACGCAACAGATTTGGCTGGCTGGATTAGGTGCTTTTTCACGCGCCGAAGAAGAGGGAAATAAATTATTTGACTCTTTAGTCAAGGTGGGTGAAGAGCTAGAATCCAAGACCGTAGATTTTGCTGATAGCACTGTTGGAAAAGTAACTGAGAAAGCCAAAGAATCAGTGACGGATACTAAAGATAAAGTTGAAAAAATTTTAGACACAGGTGTGAATCATTCGTTGAATCGTATTGGTCTAGTCACTCCAAAAGATCTCCAGCATATCGAGCAACTTTTAGTTCAGCTACATATTAAAGTAGATGCATTGATTGAAGAAAATAATCTATTAAAGAGTAAATTGAATAAAAAGTAAAAAATATAGGCACTCGTCTGTTTATGTGGTTTTTGAGTATTTATTTTTGCTAAAAAGCCTTTCTAGTATTGCGTTCTCCCCTAAAGCATTGCTATAAAGGCGGCATGGCCTTTTAAACTATAGCCTTGGATCTTAACAAACGATATTAAGAGGATATTTTTTATCATGAATAAATCAGAATTAATTGATGCGATTGCTGAAAAAGGGGGAGTATCTAAATCGGATGCTGGTAAGGCACTCGATGCAACGATTGCGTCAATCACTGAAGCACTTAAAAGCGGTGATACGGTTACTTTAGTTGGTTTTGGTACATTTAGCGTTAAAGAACGTGCTGCACGTACTGGTCGTAATCCTAAAACAGGTGAAGAGCTTCAAATTAAAGCAAGCAAAGTACCTAGTTTTAAACCAGGTAAGGGTTTAAAAGATTCAGTTGCGTAATCTTTTTAAATCAGAAAACGCACCATTTTGGGTGCGTTTTTTATTTATTGAATGAAATACTTTATTCAGCATTCATTCGCTTTGGTTTTTCAGTTAAAATTGCCCCGAAATAAAATATTGGAATACTTATGGAATCATTTCGTACAGTCATTAAGGGTTGGCTTGGCAAAGTCCTATTAGTTTTGTTTTTGACCCCTTTAGCGCTTGTAGGTATTGAAGGATATTTTAGCGGCAGTAATAAAGCAGACGTTGCGAAATCTGTTAACGGACAAGATATTTCTAATAAAGACTTGGAAAGTGCGACTAAAAATTATAAAGATCAATATTTATCAATGGTTAAGGGTGATGAGTCTCTTTTAAATCAGTCCGTTATTCAGCAAAAAGCTTTAGATGCGCTGATTGCACGCTCTTTATTGCAACAACAGGCAGAAAAATTAGGTATTTCTTTAAGTGATACTCAGCTAGAGCAAATGTTGGCACAACAACCAAGTTTCCAAGAAAATGGAAAGTTTTCTCAAAAGTTGTATGAAAATTATTTACGTTCAGTTGGAATGACTAACCAAGCTCTAATTGCTAGCCTGCGTCAAGATCATGCCCTAAAAATGATTTCATCGACTTTGTTAGATTATGCGTTGGTAAGTCAATCTGATTTACATCAGCTTGCGAGTTTGCAAACAGAACAGCGTACTTTGCATTTAGCAAGTATTAAGTTGGATGATTATAAAAAAGGTTTGACTGCGTCGACTCAAGAAATAACAGAGTACTACAACAAGCATAAAAATGAATTTAAGCAAGTTGCGAGTGTTGATGTTGACTATGTGGTTTTAAGCCCAGCATTATTGCCTCAAACTAATTTAAATATCACTGATGCTGATTTACAACAAGCTTATAAGGCTTTTGTTGAAAAGCAGCAGAAAGATGCAAAACGTGAAGTTAAGCATATTTTAATTACAACTGATGCGCGCGATGCGGCAGCAGCTCAAAAAATTGCGAATGATGTTTATGCCAAGATTCAAGGTGGAATGTCATTTGCTCAAGCGGCTGCACAATTTTCTGAAGACCCGACTTCAAAAGCACAGGGTGGTTTAGTTGATGCTTACGCGCCAGGTATTTTCTCAGCCGACTTTGATAATGCGGTTAATGGATTAAAGAATGGTGAAGTTTCTAAGCCTGTTAAAACACAATATGGCTACCATATCATTGAAGCAAATGCACCAGTTACAAATATTCCTTCATTTGAGAGTGAGAAAGCTCGCTTAACAGCTGAAGTGCAGAAAGCAAAAACTGCAAATTTATTTAGCGATACTGTAAATAGCTTAAATGAAATGGTTGTGGGCAATGACTCTTTAGAAGCGGTTGCTCAAGAAGTGAAGGGTGCTCGTGTTGAATCTTTAAATGGGGTGACCTTAACTACTCAAAACCCTTATTTGAGTGATTTAAATGTTAAAGCAAAACTGTTCAATGATGATGTGAAAAACGGTGACCGTAATGCATCTTCTAATATTCAGTTAGCGAATGGTGATACGATTTGGATTAAAGTCCGTAATTACCATGCAGCGGGTGTTAAACCATTAGATCAAGCGACTGCTGAAGTAAAAGCAAAAGTCATTGATGCAAAGGCATATAAAGCTGCTCAAGCAAAAATTTCAAAGATTTTAGCTGATTTTAAAGCGTTACCTGCTGCACAAGTTGTTGCAAAATCACAAGTCACTTTTGAAGATGCAGGTACATTTGCACGTTCTCAAGGTTTAAAGCGTGCAATTGAACGTGCTGCTTTCAGTATTCCAGCGCCAACTAAAGAAGGTATGTGGTCTGCTACGACAGCAAAATTACCTAATGAGTTGGTTATCGTTGCAGTTTCAAACGTGAATACTAATGCTGCAAATGAGTTACCGCCAGAACAAATTGCTGAGTTAACTAAGTTGTATCAGCAGTTCCGTGGTCAGCAGTTACTAGAAGACTATACTGATTATTTAAAATCACAGGCGAAGATCAAATAAGTTTGATCTAAGCTTTGAAATTTAAAAAGCCAGTTCTTATGAACTGGCTTTTTTGTGCATGATAAGCATTATTTTTTCTGAATAAATTTAGCTTCTTCGGATTGTGGATATTGGTTAAGCAACTTTGTTTTATACTTATTGGTAAGAGCAGTGTTTTTATCGACTTCTTTTGCAATGCTATAAAGTTGATAAACCGCTCGAGAAGCTTTTGCTGAATTGGGATAGCGTGTTACCACGATATTATAGTTTTGTTTGGCTGCTTTATAGTCAACAGGTTCAACCGCTAAATAAAACTCAGCTAGCCAAAAGTAAGCGTTTCCAACATAAATTCCATTTGGGTGGTTTTTAATGAAATTTTGCATGGGTTGGATGGCTTTTTTTGCACCACCTTGTTTGTAGGCATCTAGAGCAACCGTATATGCTGCTTTTTCTAGCTCAATTTGGTTGGTGGTATTGCTTGTGGTAGCGGTATTTGACTTCGGTTGTACGGCAGGTGTCTGAGAGACTGTGTCTTGTTTTACAGGACTAGGAGCTGTTGATGTGGGTGCAGATGTTGGAGCTGAGTTTGTTTCTGTTTTTACTGTATCAGTTGTCGTACTATTTTCTGGTTCTGTATTTTCTTCTGGCGGGTCAATTTTTTGAGAGAGTAATTCTAAGCGTTGATCTAAATCTGTATAGCGATTTGCCAACTCTTTTTTCAGTTGTTCAATAGAATTGTCATGCTCTTCTAATTGTCCTCGTAATTTTCGAACTTCTTCTTCTAGTTTTTGGTTCTTTTGAATGAGATCCCAATTTAGGTTTGCGCCAGGATTAGAGATATTTGTGTTATCTGCAATCGTCTGGCTCAGTGCACGAGATTCAATGGGAACATTTGCATATAAATGTGCGCTAGCGAGTAAGGCAGTAAAAAGTACGGAATACTTTTTTAGCATAAAAATTCATCCATAAAGTTAAAAAGCCGTGAGCGAACAAGTCCTCATGTTTACTTGTGGCACACTAGATCTATGTTTTTGATTTAGTCATTAAAGCAGCAACTCATTTAAATGCAATAAGCATTTACAATCTTCAAGCATTTTTCGAATAAAGAAATTATCTGTTGTTTAATGTTTATACATATTTAAATTAAACGGATAATATAGAGATAGATTTTGCTGATGAAATAAGCAATTGAATCAAAAAGTCACTTAAAAACAGATACAAGTCTTGCAACTCAGGTAAAAATCTCTATACTTTGTCAGGCAATGGTAGCCCTGCTGGTAGCTTCGCAATTGTACTCTACGAACCCCGCCAGGACCGGAAGGTAGCAACGGTAGTAGAACTATGATGTGCCGAAGTAATGCTAGTGGGGTTGCCACCATTTATTCTTCATCGCTCGTTCGAGCAATTGCTTTCATAATTATTCCCATATCAAATCCTCGGTACTGTAAGAATCTAATTTGTCTTGCTTTTAGTTTTGGATCTGTCTCTACTTCTATTCCAAATTTCTTTATTTTGAGTTGATAAGCTTGATCTAGCCAATCGACCTCTGAAAGTTCTTCTTTAATAAGTTCTGTATCGAGTTGTTTTGCTTTTAAAACCTGTTTAATTCTTTGTAATCCTTTACCTTTTCTAAGTTGACTGGCCAATGTGAGTTCTGCAACACGTTGGTCGCTTTGGTAATTTTGTTGTGCTAATTCATCAACTAGATTTGCGACTTCTTCTGGATTGATCGCATATTGATTTAATTTTGCTTCGAGATCTGCTTTGGAATAATCCCGACGTGTAAGAAGGGCAAATGCATAAGAGCGTAATCTTACACCTGTTAGTGTTTTCGGTTTCTCTATTTTTTCAGAATTAAACAAGTTTTATATCCTCTTGAAAGAAAAACGCCCCGAAGGGCGTTTCAGCTTAGCTTTCTAAAAAATCTGGTTCTTCTTCATCTTCAGTTTGAGCTGCTTCTTTGTTATTTTTAGTAAGAAGTTGTTCACGAATGACCTTTTCGATTTCTTGAGCCATTGCTGGATTTTCCTCAAAATGTCGAATCACGTTATTTTTACCTTGACCAATTTTATTGCCTTGATAAGAATACCAAGCACCCGCTTTTTGTACGATGTCTTGTTGAACAGCAAGATCAACCAATTCGCCTAACTGATTGGTACCTTTGCCATACATGATTTGGAACACAGCTTCTTTGAACGGAGGTGCCATTTTGTTTTTCACAACTTTAACACGCGTTTCGTTACCTGTGATCTCGTCACCTTCTTTCACTTGACCAATACGACGGATGTCTAAGCGTACAGAAGCGTAGAATTTAAGTGCATTACCACCTGTAGTGGTTTCTGGACTACCAAACATTACACCAATCTTCATACGGATTTGGTTAATGAAGATCACCATACAGTTCGAGCGTTTTGCATTACCTGTAATTTTACGCAGAGCTTGACTCATTAAGCGTGCTTGTAAGCCCATATGCGAGTCGCCCATTTCGCCTTCAATTTCAGCTTTAGGGGTTAATGCTGCTACAGAGTCGACAACGATTAAATCGATTGCACCCGAACGCACTAGCATATCGGCGATTTCGAGCGCTTGCTCACCGTGGTCAGGTTGTGAAACCAATAGATTATCAATATCTACGCCAAGCTTACGTGCATATTCTGGATCTAATGCATGTTCTGCATCGATAAAGGCACAGGTACCGCCATTTTTTTGACATTGAGCAATCGCTTGTAATGTCATGGTGGTTTTACCTGAAGATTCAGGACCATAAATTTCGATAATACGACCTTTAGGTAATCCGCCAATCCCTAATGCGATATCGAGAGTTAAAGAACCTGTAGAAACCGCTTCAACAGCTTGTACAGTATTATCACCTAAGCGCATCACGGTATTTTTACCAAACTGCTTTTCAATTTGGCTTAAGGCTGCTTGTAACGCCTTGCTTTTATTATCATCCATCTCAAAACCTCAAAACTTTATTTCTTAACGACTAACCCAAGTGGATGTACTGAATCTCAACTTGTTGGGACTTGAGTATAGTGGCAGATTCTAGTTGTATATTCCACATCTGATCTGTGTCAGTACGACACAAGATGACGCATCCAAATTAGAAAATTTTATTCATCATGATATGACCATGATTCTACATTTTCTTGTTTAAAACGATTGATATCACGACGATCTTTTTTACTTGGTCGGTGATCAGGTCGGGCTAGATTATGCAATTTTCGCTGTGATGCATGCAACTCTCTGCGTTCAATACTTTCAGGCGTTTCTTCATAAAGAAGTTGAGCCATGGGAGCACCACCTCGAACAGCTGATAGTGCTTTCACAACAACGGTCTTTTTCTCAAAACCTTGCTGTATGGTGAGTTCCATTCCAATACGCACGTCTCTAGAAACTTTAACGCGGTCATTGTTGTGATGGACTTTACCACCTTCAATTGCGGCTTTGGCAATAGAGCGAGTTTTAAAAAAACGTGCAGCCCAAAGCCATTTATCAATGCGCATGGCATCCATGCTGTCTGATTCATGCTGTTTTGGCATCTGTTACCTGTAAGTTGGTGTCAAGATAATCAAAGAGATTGGTTAAATGATCAAGTGATGGGTACGCTATTTCCGTGGCGAGTCGAGCGGGTTTAGCACTAGACGGTTGTAAAATGCTAAATAATTGGTTAATACCAAAACGTTCAGCACCTTGGAGTACCGCAACCGTATCATCAATAAATATTGCTTGAGCTGGATCAAATGGATGTATTTGTTGTAACTTTTGCCAAAAAGCGACTTCTTCTTTGGCATGCCCAAGCTCTTCACTACTGATCATGACTTCAAAGTAAGGGCTAAGTTCGACATTTTCAAGCTTCAGTTGTAAGCCTGCTCGATCAGCATTGGTCAGTAACCAACAGCGATAGCCTTGAGCTTTGAGTTGTTCTAATAATTCAAAGCAACCTGAACGCGCTTTGATTTTTTCTCGATGCTCGTATAGGAGTTGCAAAACATCGACTCCAACTTTTGTAGTCCAGTACGCAGAAGAATACCAAGATAGTGTATGCTTATGTTGTTGGTAAAATTGAAATAGTGTCTGTTTACTCTGTTCTAGAGTGCATTGATGTAATTGAGCATGGCGTTCAGGTAGACACTCATTCCAAATAAAATCATCAAAGGCTAAATCGAGTAATGTGCCATCCATGTCGAACATGGCAATAGGCTTTTGCTGTAAATCTGAATATGACATAAGGTTGGTCTATGTTTATAAAAACGCTCGCTCCACAAGATGACTTGATTATGCAACTTGTTCCAATTATGGCGCAGGCTAGTCAAATATTGTTGGAAGAATACCAAAGTTATTGTGCTGGTTGCGAGTTTAATATTCAGGAAAAAAGTGATGATTCTCCTGTGACTCAAGCTGATTTAAAGGTAAATCATTTTCTACTCAAGCATTTGGCAACGATAACACCGCAATTACCTGTCTTATCTGAAGAGAGTGATTATTCTGAGCGTAAGTCATGGAAAAAATGTTGGATGCTTGATCCACTAGATGGAACGAAAGAGTTTATACATGAGCGTGATGAATTTACGACTAATTTAAGTTTGATCGAAGACCATCAGACAACTTTTGCGATTATTGCAGTGCCTTGTGAACAGGTCATGTATATCGGTTATCGCAATCAACTTCCTTATAAATACAGTTTTAGCCGTAATGAATGGTTTCAATACAAAATAGAAGAACATGACTTAAGTACGCCTCTCCAAATTGGATTTAGTCACAACAGTAAAAATCCTAAATATCAAAATTTTATTCAACCATTACTCAAACATCGTGCTGTTGAGCGACGTGAAGCTGGTAGTGCCTATAAGTTTTGTATGATGCTTGAGGGTGATATTGATATTTATCCACGGTTTCATCCAACATCGGAATGGGATACGAGTTCAGGTCAATCGTTATTAGAAAGTATTGGCGGTGGTCTACTGACTCTAGAGGCTAAGCCATTTTTGTATAATCAGCGAGATACTGTTCTTAATGGTGGCTTTATCGCATTTAAAGATCAGTACTGCAAAAAAATTGCATATGAAGCATTACAGCATTCTGGGATTTTAGATTGAGAGTTATATTACCCATGTTATAGTGGGTTAAATTTTTATATTACATAAATATTATGGCGCTACATTTATTGCCTAAAAGTATGTTTGAAGCTGTGGATTTATTGCCAGACACTTCAACGCCAGTCACCTTATTTACACGTCATTCATTGCGAGAACTTGTCAATGGACAGGGTTTTGCTGGTTATGATTTGCAGTTGACTGAGCAAGGGCGAGAGCTTGCATATGCTTGGGGGCAATATCTCATACAAAATACTGATCGAGCTATACATCACTGTATTTCTAGTCCTATCCAACGATGTGTTGATACGGCGGCTTTAATGATTGAAGGTGCTGATCAGTTACGTAAGGGTGAAAACACTCATACGATAGAGATTGTTGAACAGCGATTATTGGTTGAGCCAGGTAGTTTTGTATTAGACATTCAACAAGCTGCACCATATTTTCGTAAACAAGGTGCATTGGGGTTTATCAACAGTTTTGTGAATAATGTTTTGCCTGGCATGAAACACCCTATTACAGGTGTATTTGATGTACTTGAGTTGCTTTATCACACACATCCAACACATCAAAATGGTTTAAGTATTGCTGTTAGTCATGACACTATTTTGGCTGCAATTGTAGCTGTCATTTCAGGTCAAACAGAAATTCAACAATCAGACTGGCCAGATATGATGGAGGGATTATTTGTTTGGTTTGAGGGTGAGGATTTTGCAAATAGCAAGTTAAAATGGATTTGGCGTGGTCAAAAGCATGAATTGGTTATTAAAGATTTTCAGAATAAATAAGATTTTTGAAAAGTATGATTTAATTGTGCACTTTTAAAATTAAAAAAACTACTAACGTTGCATTAAGTTGAAGACAATAAAAAAGCCCGAAAATCGGGCTTTTTTACATGCATCAAATTAGTTAGCTAATGCTTTAATTTGAGCGTTTAAGCGGCTCTTGTGACGAGCAGCTTTATTTTTGTGGATGATGCCTTTGTCAGCCATACGGTCGATTACAGGTACAGCTGTTTTATAAGCTTCTGAAGCAACAGCATAGTCACCAGCAGCGATCGCATTTACAGTACGTTTGATGTAAGTACGAACCATAGAACGCAAGCTTGCGTTGTGTTTACGTGCTTTAACGTTTTGACGAGCACGTTTTTTAGCTTGAGCAGAGTTTGCCACTCGTGCACTCCTTGAAAATAAGTTGGTCTGGGCGGGCTGAAGTTAAAACCAAAAAATATTGGCAACATTCACCAGCCCGTAAACAAGTGCCATATTTTGAGGAAACTAAGCCCCGAAGTCAAGCCTTGTGATACTTTTAAGTACATTTAACAGGTGATAATCTTGCAAGAAAACGTTACATTAGGCTTAGTTATGAGTCGGAATAAATAAAAATGAGAATAGGTGATAAAAAGGCAATTGTTATTGGTGCTACAGGGCTAGTGGGTGAAGCGCTAGTGGCTGAATTGGAACAGTCAAATGATTTTAGTTATGTGACTGTTGTAGTAAGGAAAAATTCAGATAAATTAAAATCTTATAGCAAAGTAAATCAGCTTATTCTAGAAGATTTTTTGCTTTTGAATGATGAAGATGTAAGTACTTATACCCATGCATTTAGTTGCTTAGGTAGCACGATTAAACAAGCTGGATCGAAACAAGCATTTTACGCAATTGACTATGAAATTAACGCTCATTTTGCTGATTTAATCCAAGATAAAAATATTCATTTATTGGTGGTCAGTGCTTTAGGGGCGAATGCTAATTCACCAGTTTTCTATAATAAAGTTCTCTGTACACGACAAATTTCATAGAGCCCTTGTCCTATCAGGCTTTTTCTTTCTTAAAATTGCGAGCACTTTCTTAAATTCTTCTTTTTTTCCAAAACCAATCAAACGTAGAATAGCCATCTGAACATAGTCTAAACCGTATCGAAATAAACTGACTGAAAGTCGTCCATGCTTCTTTATTTTTATCGCTTTTTTTCGATCATGTTGCCATTCACCTGTTAAATAGCACCAACAGAAACCGATGGCTAGCACTGCTATCAATTTCTTGACTCGTCTAGGGTCTGTTAAACGAGTATTTTCAAGATTGAATCCACGTCCTTTGAGACAACTAAATAAGGTTTCGATTTCCCAGCGTAATGCATAATCACGAATAGCAGAAGCATTAAACCTAGGAGAAACAACAAGTAAAAGTTCTCCATCTTCTAATCGTAACGCACTAATATACAGTTTCACTCGACCAACCCAAATACGTCGTTTACGACATTCTGTTTGACCAACTTGAAGATGACGAAATAAATCACTAATTTTATGATTCTTAGCTAAGTGATTGGTCACAATAAAGTTTTTTTAACACGTATACAGAAGTTAATGTCATTTTCAATTAACCATGTAAACCATTTCTCACCGATAAATTCTCTATCTGCAAACACATTCACAATACGGTCTTTACCAAAAATGGAGATAAAGCGTTGAATCAAAGCAATACGCTCTTTTGTATCTGAATTTCCACGTTTATTGAGCAATGTCCAAACAATATAGTCAACACGTCAAAAAACCAATACAATACCAATATGAGTTATCCAATACATTTTAGAAAGAAAATATTAGCCAAGCTTGAAGAAGGTCAATCTATCCGAGCGGTTGCTCAGCACTTCGAAATTAATAAAAATACAATTGTCGAATGGAAAAAGCGAATCGAAATAAAAAGAACTCGACCAAGAAAACCATCTAAAGTTGATGATGATGCCTTACGTGCAGATGTTGAGCAATATCCTGATGATTATCAATATGAACGCGCTGCTCGTTTTGGTTGTGGTACTTCTACAATTGGAGATGCGCTCAAGCGTCTAAATATCACAGTTAAAAAAAGACCTTACGGCACCCGAAAGCAAAAACAGAACTCAGAGAACAGTATTTAAAAGATTTAAACCGATTAAGGTATCAACACCAGATTATCTATCTTGATGAAAGTGGATTTAAATCTCATGAACATAGACCTCATGGTTATTCAAAACAGGGAACTCCTTGTTATGGAACATATAATTGGCAATTAAAAAATCAAACTAATGCAATAGGAGCAATCCATGAGGGTAAGTTATTTGCAGTGGGTTTATTTGATAGCAAAGTAAATTCGGATGTATTTCATTTTTGGGTAGATAAGTTTTTATTACCAGAATTACCCTCGAATAGTGTAATTGTCATGGACAATGCAGCCTTCCATAAACGACAAGATATACAAGATCTATTAGCCCAACATGGGCATCAAATACTTTGGTTACCACCTTATAGTCCTGACCTTAATCCTATTGAAAAAATGTGGGCATGGGTTAAAGCAAAAAGGAAAAAATGGTTGGTTAACTCAATAGATAAGCTTTTTAGTCGTTTCTTTAACGAGTGTATGGGTAATTAAGCGGTTTTACTATAGGTATCGCTATTCCACGATAGACGATGGCTAACATCAAGATATTGATATCTCGTTTTCCCCATTTCCAGTTGGTTCTATCCAAAGTTAATTGGACTTTATCGAATGAAAATATATTGAAAATTAACTGAGAAATTTGACGATAATCGAAGTACTGATCTGCAAAGAAGCGTTGTATACGTCGATAAAATGATTGTGGTAAGCACTTGATGGGTAAGGCTTTAGATGCAGAAGAAAGATTACATGTCTGTTTTACAATTAATGCAAGCATAATCAGTGTAAAACATTTTACACGTGACTTGTTCCACTTTAGATATTTGTTTAAGATGAGATGTAACTCATTGAAATGTGTCATCATATTCGTCGTCAGAAAACAAGTATTATGCCATTATTTCAATGAGTTGTCTTTTTTTGTCGTGTACAAAGAATAAAGTTAAAGGTGAGTTGGAAAACTACTTAAAAAGCTTGTCGATGTATAAGCTCTCAATTTTTCAACCTTCACTCTTAATTGGTAAGCGTAGTGAAGTACGAGTTTTAGAAGATGTGGCACAAACGTTATTTAAATTGGTCGAAAAAACTTGGACCAAGCCGTTTAAATATAAGCCTGTAACCGCAGAACAATTGGCGCATACTATGCTAAATGCAGCTCAAACTCAGACAGCAGCATTCAAGCTGTACGATAATTTGAGTATACAACAAACCCAATAATGGAGATTTTTCAGTGACTACGATTCCTTTTGTAACTTGCGACTTGTTAGATGATAATCCTGAGAAAGATTTACAGGTCGTAACACCATCATTGGACGGTAAATTTTTTAAAAGTTATGGTGCGCGTAAAACCTTTGGTGGGCAGGTTGTAACAGTCAAGTGTTTTGAAGATAACTCACGAGTAAAAGAGCTATTGGCAACTGATGGTGCAGGTAAGGTGCTGGTTGTAGATGGTGGCGCTTCTATGCGTTGCGCCCTGATGGGTGACTTGATTGCTGAATCAGCGGTGAAGAACCAATGGAATGGCGTGGTGATTTATGGCTGTGTACGTGATGTGGATGCAATTGCGGAATTAGACTTGGGTGTGCATGCATTGGCTGCAATGCCGCAAAAAAGTAATCGTAAAGGCATAGGTGAAGTAGACATCACATTGTATTTTGGTGGTGTGACCATTAATTCTGGCGATTATATCTATGCAGATAATAACGGAATTGTGATTGCCAAAGAAAAACTAGTCGACTGCTAAAAGGATAACAGTATGCTTAAAATGGTGAGCCATCAGTTTAAAGTTTTACAATCAGTAGCTGCAACACTTATCGAAGGTGGGCGTGGTGTGTCAGGAACACCATTTCCGAATCAGCCTGAAAAACCAATCAAGCTATATGAATTTGAAGGTTCACCATTTTGCCGACGTGTTCGTGAAGTTATTACGCTTCTGAATTTGGATGTTGAAATCTATCCATGTCCGAAAGGTGGTGAAAAATACCGTCAAATCGTAAAGCAAAAAGGTGGGAAAAAGCAGTTTCCATTTTTAATTGATGAAAATACAGGTGATCAGTTATACGAATCACAAGACATTATTCATCATTTATTTAAGCATTATGGAAAAACGGGACAAACTCCAAAGAAATATAGTCATTATCCTAAATTGCCGTATGTATCGACTTTGGCTACTGTTGCAAATGCAGCACGTGGTGTATGGATTAACAAGAAAATTGTTAATCGAGCAGCACCAGAACAATTACTTGAATTGTGGAGTTTTGAAGGAAGTCCCTATACACGATTGGTTCGTGAAGTTCTGACTGAATTGGAAATTCCGTATATTTTGCATAATGTTGCGAAAGAACGTTGGCAAGATATGGGTCCTGCGATTTTGCGTTTAAAACCAGGAAAATATATTCCACTACCAAATGGTAAGCGTGAAAAGACTGTTGAAGTGATGGGACGAGATATTCAGGTTCCGTATTTGGTTGATCCGAACACAGGCGTGAAAATGTTTGAGTCAGCTAAAATTGTTGAGTACCTCAAGAAGCAGTACGGATAATAGAATAAATTGTAAAAAAGCATCTTTTAGAAGATGCTTTTTTTATATATGGAGTCTAGCAGTTGCTTTAATGATTGGTTTAGCGGTTTAATAGGCTCGAAATAGCCATATGATCAATTCCAAAATGTTAAGCCAACTAACGAACCTATTCAAAAGTTCAAAGGAAACACCTGAACAGTTATTCCTCAAAGAAAATGACTTGGTTTTTGATAGTCGCGGTGCAATTTATAGGGGCATCGTTTTGAATGAGTTAGGATTTCGTCTGGAATATTTCTCAAATCGAAAATTAGATCGATTTGATGATCTAGAGAAACTGTTTAGGATTGCACCACAAATTAATGAAAAAATTGATTTAGAAATTCATTCGCAACGTTTTGTAGAACGTTTGGGGAATACAGAAGAAAATCTCAAAGAGTTCAAAGAAATGATCAAAATTTTGAATGATTATTATGTGAAATTTCAAAGACCAAGATAAGCCAATATGTCCTTATGAATAGTAGTATAAAAAAAGCTGAATCAGATGATTCAGCTTTTTTGTGGGTAATCTAGCAATTATTTTTCAATAATAGCAGTTACACCTTGACCACCAGCAGCACAGATCGAAACTAAGATACGACCTGAACCTTTTTGGTTTAAGATTTTCGCAGCAGTCGCGATGATACGACCACCAGTAGCAGCGAATGGGTGACCAGCAGCTAAAGAAGAACCTTTAACGTTTAACTTGCTACGATCAATTGAACCTAAAGGTGCATCTAAGCCTAAACGCTCTTTACAGAACTTCTCATCTTCCCAAGCTTTCAAAGTAGAAAGTACTTGTGATGCAAACGCTTCATGGATTTCGTAGTAGTCGAAGTCTTGAAGTTTAAGGCCAGCACGCTCAAGCATACGTGGAACTGCATAAGCAGGAGCCATCAATAAGCCTTCTTTTTTACCAACGAAATCAACCGCAGCAGTTTCAGTGAACGTCAAGTAAGCAAGAACTTCGTGACCATTTGCTTTAGCCCACTCTTCAGAAGCTAAAAGTACGCATGAAGCACCGTCAGTAAGTGGAGTAGAGTTACCCGCTGTCATTGTTGCAGCTTCGCCTTTACCAAATACTGGTTTTAATTTTGCTAATTTCTCAGCAGTTGAGTCAGCACGTAAGTTGTTGTCACGGCTTAAACCTAAGAACGGTGTGATTAAGTCATCGAAGAAACCTTCTTCGTATGCTTTCGCCATTTTTTGGTGAGAAGAAGCAGCTAAAGCATCTTGATCTTCACGAGTAATACCCCATTCAAGAGCAGTGATTGCTTGGTGATCCCCCATTGAAAGACCTGTACGTGGCTCACCATTTTTCGGTGCATCCATCAAATCTTTAACATTGATTTTTTTCAATGCTTTCAGGCGGTCTTTACCTGTTTTAGCGATGTTCAGCTCAAGCAAAGCTTTACGTAAACCGTCACCCAATGCAATCGGTGCATCAGATGTGGTATCAACACCACCTGCAATACCCACTTCGATTTGACCCAAAGCAATTTTGTTTGCAACAAGGAAAGCTGCCTGTAAGCCAGTACCACATGCCTGTTGAATGTCATAAGCTGGAGTTTCTGGTGCAAGCTGAGTATTTAAAACACACTCACGAGTCATGTTGAAGTCACGGCTGTGTTTTAATACCGCACCTGCAACCACTTCACCTAAACGTTGGCCTTGTAGGTTAAAACGCCCCACTAAGCCGTTTAATGCTGCGGTGAACATATCCATGTTTGAGGCAGTGAAATATGCGCCGTTTGAACGAGCGAATGGAATACGGTTACCGCCAATAATGGCAACACGGCGAACAGTGTTTTGGCTCATGCTTTTATCCTGTTGAACAGAAGGTTTGGTTGTTTTAGCTGTTGCTGCTTTTGTAGATGTAGAAGAAGCAGTGCTTTTTGTACTACGACTGGTAGAACGAGGACGAGTCGTTTTAGTTGTCGTACTTGCTGCTTTAGGAGTTGCGTCAGCACTTTTACTTGGAGTAGAAGTTGCTTTTGATGTATTTGACACAGTCTCTTGAGCAGAATTCTCGACTGCTGGATTTTCTTGAGTTGTTTTGCTCATAAGGCTTTTCCAAGCATAATTGCGATATTCTTACTATAACCATAGCATATTTCCAGTACTGCTGTATTGACTAGAATGACGCTTTAGACCACATTCAGGTCAAGACATCCAGACATGAAGTCAAGTATGATTTATTGTGAGTCAATCAAACATTGGTTTCATGTTATTTTGCTGACATGGTTTAGATGTTTGTAAAAATTCATTTGTATGAGAGATAATAATCATGACCGATCAATACCAAGCATTTACACAATCACCTTTGGGTAAATTTGTTGTAAAAAATTTAGGTTTACCATCACCAGTTAGCTTAGATCGTTTTGAAAGTGCCCAACCTGTTGTAAATGGTGCCGTATTGCTTGGCGCAGCACCTTCAAGCACAATTTCTGCTGCTATTGCTCAAGTTCTTAGCAATATCCATGCAGATAGCTACGTAGGCAATAATGTTGAATTACAACAAACTGCTGCAAAAGTAGGTTTAAACCTTCGCCCTTTAAATGCAGATGATAAAGAATCTAAGTTTAAAGCAGTCGTATTTGATGCTTCAGGTATTCAAGATTCTGAACAGTTAAAAGCGTTGTATAACTTCTTTAATCCAATCGCACGTCAAATCTCAAGTTCTGGTCGTGTAATTGTAATTGGTACAACACCTGAAACAGCTAAAACCGTAAAACAAGCGATTGCTCAACGTGCGCTTGAAGGTTTTGTAAAGTCTGTTGGTAAAGAATTCAAAAAGGGTATCACTGCTCAAGTGGTTTATGTAGATCAAGGTGCTGAAGCAAACTTAGAGTCTACTTTACGTTTCTTAATTTCACCACGTTCTGCTTATGTATCTGGTCAAGTGATCCGTATTTCTAAAGCAGAAACAGTGAAATTAGATTGGGCTAAGCCACTTGCGGGTAAAACTGCAATCGTAACAGGTGCAAGCCGTGGTATCGGTGAAGCAATTGCACAAGTATTGGCACGTGATGGCGCACATGTGATTTGCTTAGATGTTCCTCAACAACAAGCTGATCTTGAGCGTGTTGCGGGTTCAATTGGCGGTTCAGTATTGGCAATCGATATTACTGCTGCTGACGCTGGCGAGAAAATCAAAACTGCTGCGGCTAAACAAGGCGGTTTGGATGTCATCGTTCACAATGCAGGTATTACTCGTGACAAAACTTTGGCAAACATGAAGCCAGAGCTTTGGGATCTAGTCATCAACATTAACTTGTCTGCAATTGAACGTGTTAACGATTACTTACTTTCTAATGATGGTTTAAATGCAAATGGTCGTATCGTTTGTGTATCATCAATCAGTGGTATCGCGGGTAACTTGGGTCAAACCAACTATGCAGTGTCTAAAGCAGGCGTAATTGGTTTGGTTAAATTTACTGCACCAACATTGAAGAATGGTATTACGATCAACGCGGTTGCACCAGGCTTCATTGAAACTCAAATGACTGCTGCGATTCCATTTGCGATTCGTGAAGCTGGTCGCCGTATGAACTCAATGAACCAAGGTGGTTTACCTGTAGATGTTGCTGAAGCAATTGCTTGGTATGCTTCTACTGGTTCAACAGGTGTGACAGGCAACGTTGTTCGCGTATGCGGTCAAAGCTTGTTGGGCGCTTAAGCGTTAAAAGTTTTGAAGAGGGGGTGCTTGTGCATCCCTTTTTTATAAAAATATAGAAAGGTTCATTATGAATACACGCCATTTTAGTCAATTACCAAAGCCTTACTTAGCTTATCCAAAAGTTATTCAAGGTTTAATTTTTAAAAAGCCAAAAGGTGAAAAAGTATTACCACAAGTTGAATATGTGGTAGATACGCTTAACATTGATGCAAAACACTTAGAAAGCTATAACGAAATTTGTGGTTTTAAAAATGATGGTTTTGTACCAGCAATTTATCTAGCAGTACTGTCGCAAAGTCTGCAAATGCATATGATGACCAGTGAAGCGTTTCCATTTGCGATTTTAGGATTGGTGCATATCCGTAACCAAATCAAACAAACTCGTAAAATCGGTGTGAATGAGCAAATTACGTTGTCATGTAAATTTGGCGAACTTCAGCCACATGATAAAGGCTTACAATTCGATTTCATTACAACTGCCAAAGTGGGTGGTGAAGTGGTGATGGAAAGTTTAACGACTTATTTATCACGTCAAAAAACTGAGAAAAAAGCTTCTGAAAAATCGAAAGAATCTAAAGAGCCTGCATATCAGCCAAAAGCAGAATGGAATATTTCTGAGAATACGGGTCGCCGCTACGCATTGATTTCAGGTGATTTTAACTTGATTCATATTCATGCAGTCACAGCCAAAGCATTTGGTTTTAAACAAGCGATTGCACATGGCATGTGGAGTAAGGCAAAAGCTTTGGCGAGTATTGAATTACCAGTTGCTTATGAAGCAGATGTTTGGTTCAAGTTGCCGATGTATTTACCATCAACTGTTGAGTTTTTAACAGCTGCTGAATCAAAACAAACTGATTTCTTGATTCGTAACGTTAAATCTAAAAAGCCGCATGTTGCGGGAACAGTGAAAGCACTTTAATACTGAATCGTATGGTTGAGTCAGCCCTTTTGTTCGCAAGAGGGTTATTCTAAAAAATATAAATATCATAAGGACATGTGCATTGATTAAAGAGATTTTATTTGCCGATACGCATAACTATCATGGCAAGGTTGATCATCGTTTTATTGATCTAGCAATCCAATTCAGCCGTTTGCAAGATGCACGAAGCCATCAGGGTGGTGCTGCGTTGGTGGTTTATTTCCAAGGTCATAAAGTTGTCGATATTTTCACGGGTAAAAAATCTCAAGATCAAGATTGGCAAGCAGATACTTTGTCGATGTGTTATTCGACAGGTAAAGGAATTTTAGCAACGCTTGCACATATTTTAGTAAGTGAAGGCTTACTGGATTACGATACGCCAATTGCACATTATTGGCCTGAGTTTTCCCAAAATGGCAAAGCCAATATTACCTTGCGTCATGTGTTGTCCCATCAAAGTGGTTTGTTTGATATTCGCAATTTGATTGATACAGCAACGGAAATGTTGGATTGGTCGCATATGTTAGAGCTAATGGCTGCTGCTACACCTCGTTTTGCAGCAGGACAAAGTTTTGCTTATCAACCGCTGACCTATGGTTGGCTCGTAGGTGGGGTCATTGAAAAAGCAGCGAAACAGCCTTTAAGTTGGTTAATGCAGCGTTATCTGGTGCAACCACTTGAGTTGAATGGTGCTTATTTTGGTGTGCCTGCTTCTGAACTGGATCGGGTTGCTCGTTTACTGGAAAAACCTAAAAAACCATCTGCACCAAAGCCACAAGTTAAAAAAACTGATTCACCACGCAAAGCCTCATTATCAGAAAAGTTCTTAGAACTTTCAGGACAAAGCCCTCAAGATTTCCAAGATGCGATGATTCCAAAAGGCATGCGTAGTTTTAGCTTCTATAGTGATGCAGGCCTACAAGCCGTGATTCCCGCCGCCAATGGGGTGTTTACAGCAGATAGTCTTGCTAAAGTTTATGCAATGCTTGCCAATCAAGGGCAGTGGAAAGGTCAACAATTGATTCGTCCAGAAGTGTTTAAACAGTTAAGCACCGTACAATCTAAAGCACGTGATCGAGTGATGCCAATTCCAATGCATTGGCGTTTAGGCTATCACCGTATTTTAACAATGGGCAAACGTGCGCCACATGGTTTTGGTCATGTTGGTTTTAATGGTTCAGGTGCATGGTGTGATCCTGACCGTGAACTCAGTTTCGCTTATACGCATAATTTTAGTACCACTTCTGCAACAGGCGATTATCGTTTGTGGGGCTTGAGTCAAGAAACTCTACGTTGTGCCGATGCAATCTTAAATGGGCGGAAAGGCTGGTTTTAATTTGATCTGGTGTAATGAGGCTGCATATAGTAAATAATAGCCTCCAATGACCTGAAAAAATACCTTATCTCAATAAGCTTAGATAAGGTTTTCTAAGGAATCTTAAGTTCGAAAGCACGTAAAATCTTGCATAACTGAATCATGGGTAGACCCATCAACGTAGTTTGATCATCACCAACCATTTTCTCAAATAAGCTAATCCCTAAGCTTTCACACTTAAAACTGCCTGCGCAATGTAACGGTTGATCAATCTCGATATAACGCTCAATCTCAGTTAGTGTCAATTGGCGAAATTTCACTTGGTAATGCTCAACCAGTGTTGTTTCAAAGCCAGATTGCAAGTGCTGAACACTGAGAGCGGTGCTAAAAAACACGATTTTCCCTGAGTTTTCTTGTAATTGTTGAATAGCATTTTCAACACTTAAAGGCTTACCAATGAAGTCATATGGTGCGTGTTCACGCCAAGCGACTTGATCAGAACCAATGACAATCGCATTGGGATTATGTTCAGCAATAACCCGTGCTTTCTGAAAAGCCAGACGTTTAGCCAAATCATCGGCATGTAATTCACCCATTGCAGATTCATCAATATCAGGTGAAATACAACGATAGTCCAATCGTAAACGATCCATCAAGTCTTTACGAGTTTGGCTGCTCGATGCCAAAATCAATTCAAATTGATTCATTAGACCGCATATTCCACGAGAATATTCAGTGGCACATAATGCAAAACTGCGTTATGGCAGGCATTCAACTTAATCGGTGGAGCATGACCTGCTTCGTATGCTTCAACCCAACGTGTGACACAAATACACCAAAAATCACCTGGTTT
The DNA here is from genome assembly GCF_000369425.1 of Acinetobacter sp. NIPH 284. Taxonomy (NCBI): domain Bacteria; kingdom Pseudomonadati; phylum Pseudomonadota; class Gammaproteobacteria; order Moraxellales; family Moraxellaceae; genus Acinetobacter; species Acinetobacter sp. NIPH 284. Next base: position 644,082 of record NZ_KB850011.1, on the reverse strand, counting down.
TAATCCAGGGAAACCCACTTCTGGTAAAGGTGTAATTAAATCATTCCCAACTTTTTGTGAAAAATTTAAAAAATCTGACGTCATTTGCGCGCACATGGTGTGCTGACCTAAGTCCGTGACCGCTGTATGACAAAAACCATTACGGAAATAGCCCGTGATTGGGTCAAAGCAACAACTAGATAAAGGTTCGCCAAGAACATTTAAACGATTAATTTTTGGATCAGGATGAATAGACATAAGAATACAAAGATTTAATGACGATGATTATGATAATCAAAAGTGAAATTTTAGACAGCTTTTCTGCAAAAAAACTCACCTTTATTTTAGAGAATCATTTAAAATTGTGCCGTTTTTAAAATCAACTAGAGAGCCATCCATGAATTTTCAGCGCATGACTGACCTTGATTTAGCAGGTAAACGTGTTCTTATTCGTGAAGACTTAAACGTTCCTGTAAAAAATGGGGAAATTACCAGCGATGCACGTTTACGTGCTGCATTACCAACAATCAAAGCTGCGTTAGATAAAGGCGCTGCGGTAATGGTATTTTCTCATCTTGGTCGTCCTGTAGAGGGTGAGCCAAAGCCAGAGCAATCACTTGCACCAGTTGCAGCTTATTTAAGCACTGCTTTGGGTCAGGATGTTAAATTATTTAATGATTATTTAGATGGCGTTGAGGTTGAAGCGGGTCAAGTGGTATTACTTGAAAATGTACGTTTCAATCATGGCGAAAAGAAAAATAAAGAAGAGCTTGCACAAAAATATGCAGCACTTTGTGATGTATTCGTTATGGATGCATTTGGTACTGCTCACCGTGCAGAAGCGTCAACAGAAGGCGTAGCACGTTTTGCTAAAGTTGCTGCTGCTGGTCCGTTATTAGCCGCTGAATTAGATGCGCTAGGTCGAGCAATGCAAACACCTGAAAAACCAATGGTAGCAATTGTTGCGGGTTCTAAAGTATCAACAAAACTTGATGTATTAAATTCACTTTCTAGCATTTGTGATCAATTGATTGTGGGTGGTGGCATTGCTAATACATTCCTTGCTGCTGCTGGTTTCAATGTTGGTAAATCTCTCTATGAAGCTGATTTAATTGACACTGCAAAACAAATTGCTGCAAAAGTAAGTGTTCCATTACCAACTGATGTCGTTGTTGCTGATGCAACTCAAATCGACTTTAGTGATTTCTTAGGTTCTTTGGCAAATGCTCAAGCAGTTGTTAAGAAAGTAGAAGATGTTGCAGATACTGACATGATTTTAGATGTTGGTCCTGAAACTGCACAAGCTTTTGCAGAAATCTTAAAAACATCAAAAACGATTCTTTGGAATGGTCCAGTAGGCGTATTTGAAGTTGATCAATTTGGTGAAGGGACTAAGACACTTTCATTGGCAATTGCTGAATCTACTGGTTTTTCAATTGCAGGTGGTGGTGATACATTAGCAGCTATTGATAAATATGAAGTAGCTGATCAAATCGGTTATATTTCAACGGGTGGTGGTGCATTCTTAGAATTTGTAGAAGGCAAAACATTACCTGCGGTGGCTGTGTTACTTGAGCGTGCTTAAGTCAGGTTTAGCTTCTGTTATATAACAAGTGATTAAAAAAAGAGTCGATATCAATCGGCTCTTTTTATTGTGTCATTAAAATGTCATATATTTGCAATATAATCGTCATCAACTTAACCAAGTAACTGTGGAAAGCCGTGATGAAAATGAAATTAACCCTTGCCGCTTTAATTATTGCTCCAATCATGTTGACTGCATGTGGAAAGAAAGAAGAAGCAAAAAATGTTGAACAGCAAGAACCAGTAGCTTCAGAAGTATCAGCACCGACTACGCCAGAGCAACAAGCTGCGATCAACGCAATTGATAAGCCAGAATTACAAGATAAGAAGAATGCTGAAGCAGTAAGCCCAGCTTCAGAAGAGGCTGCGAGCGAAGCTCACTAAGCTGAATGTAATAAAAAAGCCGATATTAATATCGGCTTTTTTATATTTATGAATTTGCTTTGCAATAGAAAGTAAGCGTTGTTTGATAGTCATCATCTTTGGCTAATGATGCATTTTTACCTGTAATCGTTCCAAGTACACCCGCAGCAGCTTCCACCAATTTGCCTGTTTGTTCATCGACTACACCTTTTAAAACGCCTTGATATGCAGTTTTCTCATCAACCACGACTGGTGATGTATTTCGGGTGCAAGTTTTTTGAGCGGCACTAATGGCATTATTTTTAGCGATCAAATTGGTTTTACCAATTCCCGTCACTTCATATTGATTATTTTCTTTTTGAATCGCTAAGGTGTTGGTCGGTGTTGATGCACAGGCGGTGAGCACGAGTATCAAGCCACCTAATAAACTCATGATTAACGTTTTTTTCATTGCTTGTTCTCAAGTAGTTACCTCATTGGATTATTTGAACATATTATTTTTAATTGCTTTTGCAGGTTATGTACAGTTTGTAGTAGCACTCTGTTAAATTTCTCAAATTGATGATTAAGCAAGGATTAAACGTGGTAGAAATCAGTTAGATTATGCTAATCTAAACAAATCCTTGTGTTAGTTAGATTCATGTCAATGACGGACTCAAATATAGAGACAATTCATCAAAATATTCATCAACGTCAATCTATTGGGCAATTAATTGAGCCAGCACCGAATACAAAACAACTCGAAAAAGCGGTACAAGCAGCATTAACTGCACCCGATCATCATCGTTTAAAACCAACCCGTTTTGTGGTTGTAACACCTGAGCAACGAGCGGCTTTTGGTGAGTTTTTAGCAAATGCTTTAGCTGATATGGGCGAAAATGACCCTGCACAATTAGAAAGAGTGAAGCATCATCCATTTCGCGCGCCACTTTTGGTTTTAGCACTTACGACAATTCAGGATCATCCGAAAGTCCCGCATTTTGAACAAATTTTAAGTACGGGTGCAGCCATTCAGAACTTTTTATTGTCTTTGCAAGTACAAGGTTTTGCGAGTATGTGGCGTTCTGGTGCAGTTGTAGAATCCAATTGGCTTAAACAACAGTTGGGCTTAAAAGAGCAAGATTTGATTTCTGGTATTATTTATATTGGAACAGCTGCTAAAACGATTGCACCTCGTGCAGAAATAGAGAGTCAAGATTTTTTAAAAATATGGCAACAAGTTTAATCTTATTGATGAATGATTAAAGAAAGAAATTGGTTTCAGGAAAAAAAATGACAGAGTTAAAATTTAGTGATTTAGTTGAGCCTGTGGCTGTAGATCAAAAAACAGCATTAAGAATTACGGTATTAGGTGGTGGAAGTTTTGGTACAGCAATGGCAAATTTAGCTGTACGCAATGGTTGCGATACCATGATTTGGATTCGAGATGCGGCTGTAGCAGAAGAAATTAATCAAACACATATTAATAAACGTTATTTACCTGATTATCCATTAGAGCCAGCTTTGCGCGCTGTTGCTGATTTAGAATTAGCAGTAAGAGATCGAGATATTATTTTGGTCGCAATTCCTAGTCATTCATTTCGTGATGTTTTAAAACAAATTGCGCCGTTTATTACAGCCCAAGCAGTAGTTTCATTAACCAAAGGCATTGAAGCAAAAACCTTTAGTTTTATGAGTGAAATTATTCGCGCAGAATTACCAGAAGTTCCTTATGGTGTTTTATCAGGTCCTAATCTAGCAAAAGAAATTATGGCAGGCATGCCATCAGGAACAGTGATTGCAAGTGAATCGGAATTGGTTCGCTATGCGGTACAACATGCTTTGCATAGCGCATTGTTCCGTGTTTTTGGTAGTGATGATGTACACGGTGTGGAACTTGGTGGTGCATTAAAAAATATCTATGCAGTTGCCATGGGAATGGGCGCAGCTTATAACATTGGTGAAAATACCAAGAGTATGATTTTGACCCGTGCTTTGGCTGAGATGAGCCGTTTTGCAGTCAAGCAGGGTGCGAATCCTTTGACTTTCTTAGGGCTTTCTGGTGTAGGTGATTTATTCGCAACTTGTAATAGTCCATTAAGTCGCAATTATCAAATTGGTTTTGCACTCGGTTCAGGCAAAACACTTGATCAAGCAACCAAAGAGTTAGGTCAAACAGCCGAAGGGATTAATACCATTGTCCAAGTACGTGCTAAAGCACAAGAACTGGATGTTTATATGCCGATTACCAATGCCTTATATGAAGTTATTTTTGAAAATGCGCCACCAATGACGATCGCTTTATCATTGATGAAAAATGGTCATCGTAGTGATGTAGAATTTGTTTTACCACATCATGAAGTTTAATCAGAAAACTGTCATCAATCATTGTTAATATATAGGTATAAATAATAAGGTCGTTATATGCAGTTAACTTTAGTACGTCACGGTCAAGCATCTCCAGCAATCAATGGTAATGATACTCAACGCCCATTAACAGTGCGTGGACATCAACAAGCTGAGCAAACAGGACATTTTTTAAAAGATGTCATTCAGCCTGAAATTTTTATTGTTAGTCCGCTATTACGTGCCCAAGAAACTTTGGCACACATCAAAGCTCATTTTTACGGCATTCCTGTTTTAATTTGCGATAAAATTAAACCTGATGATGATGCTAAAGATGCAATTGAATGGTTATCTAAATTACCCTATGAATCTATTGCTGTGGTCTGTCATATGAATGTTGTGGCACATATCGCAGAGCAATTGACCCATGAGAATTTTAATCCGTTTGCATTAGCAGAAGCACGTATTTATGATCAAGCTGTGATTGCTAATGGTTTATCAACACAAAAGAATCGTTTTATACCAACACTATAATTTATATATCCGCGATAGGATAAGGGTACTGAACACCGATGCTGTATATATGGATGCCCGAAACCAATGGAACATGGTATTGGTCGGCAGGGGAAAATTGGTTGCAGGCAAATAGTCTTGAGCAGTTGATTCAGGACTTACAAGTGCATAATGGAAAAGAGGCAGTGGTCTATTTTCCAAGCCGTAATGCGCAAATCTTGCAACAGCCTATGACAAAAATGCACTACAAGCAGTTAGGGCAAGAAGGGCTTAAATACTTATTAGAAGAATATGTAACTTTGCCAATCGATCAAATGAAGGTGGTTCATCATTTTCAAAATGATCAGCTTAGTGTGATGGGCGTGGCTCATTCCACAGTTGAGACATGGCAACATGCGCTTAGTCTTTTGCCAATTCAAATTGCAGCGTTCTTACCTGATTTTCTAATTTTGCCAACGCCAGAAGAAAACCAAGTGGTGATTGCAAACCTCTATGATCACTTATTGGTAAGAGAATCGGAATGGTCTGGTAATTCATTGGATGACTTGGGATTATTCCTTGAGTTTCAAACACCTGAAACGAATTATAAGCTGGCAAATCTTAGTTCAACTGAATTAGAAACAGTTATGGCTGCTTCAACCCAAGATCAATACACTGAATTTAGTTACCAATTTCAGCCCTTGGCAAAGGCAAAACAGCATCCATTTAATGTTTTGCCAAAATCCAAGAATGCAGAAGTTCAGTGGTCAGGTTATTGGAAAGCTTCAGCATTGGTTTTGGTTGCCGTCATTTTTGTTCAATTGGGTTATGACGCTTTACGTTGGTCTAAACTAAAAAAAGTGGCTGATCAGACATCGGCTCAGGCGATAGATCAATATAAATTGTGGTTTGGTGAAAATAGTCGCGTTACTGAGCAAAACATTAAAAGTCAGTTCGAAAGTCAATTACGAATGAGTCAGCTGGGTGATACACAAGCACTTTCGCTGTTGAGTCGAGTAGGACCGATTTTAATGCAGAAACAGATCATTGCTCAGCAAGTCAATTATGATGCTTCGACTTTAGCAATGTCATTAAAAGCTAAATCTGCAGATGACTTACAAGGATTAACTCAACAATTAAACCAACAAGGTTTCCAAGCTGAATTGGGTAATGTGCAAGCAGATTCGATTGGTGCGATTGGGGTGGTAAAAGTAAAATAATGAAAGCATTAACAAGTCTACAAAATAGTTTCGATCAAAAAATTGAAACCTTAAATCAATATTTACAGAGCTTATCTGTACGTGAACGCGTGATGGTAATTTTCACAACAGTTTTTTTAGTTGTTGTGATTATTGGTTTTGCATTATGGAAAATGCATGCTTTGGCCGAGCAACAGCAAAAACGTTTAAATGAATTAAAAGATTTAATGGTTTGGATGCAAAGTAATGCAGTAACAATGAAACCTGCAAATGATCTGGAGCTATCAGCAGCAGATAAAATTCAACGTACGGCACAACAACAAGGCTTATCGGTTTCTTCACAGCAGAATGGTGAGCAAATTCAAATTGTCGCTGAACATCAAAATTATGCTGTTCTTGCAAACTTCTTAATGCAACTCTCTCAAATGGGCTTAAGTATCCAGAAAATGGACTTGGTCTCAAATAACAATCAAATCAAGTTAACTGCGACCGTGCAATAACTATATAGGAGCTTGAAGCTCCTTTATAGTTATAGACTCATCATGATTAACTCTGAATGACTCTAATGATGGTTTGACCACGCTTGGACTGAACATCCATGACAGAATGAATTTGCTCAAGACGAATTCTCATGCTACGCAAACCAATATTGACATTTGAACTATTCATTTCACCGACATTAAAGCCGATACCATCATCTTCAATCTCTAAAATAATTTTTTTAAGATCAGAAAAATACAAACGAACAATGACTTTTTTGGCGTAGCTATGTTTGATGACGTTGGTAAGTGCTTCTTCTGTAATCCGCAATAATGTCAAACATTCCAATGCACTAGGTTGTGAATGCCAAAGTTCTGCAAAATCCCAAACAGAGACTAAGATTAAAAATCTGAATAAAACCAGAAAATTGTTTAATCAAGAAGCACTAAAGCAAAGACTCTACAAAATAAGCCTATGTCAAGCATGGTGTTTTGTTGAGCCTATGCCTATAATACGGCTACTTGAAAAATCAGTAGACTGTGATTGGTATGTTATATTCATTGGCTCGCCCTTTGTTGTTTACTTTGGCACCAGAGCGTGCACATGAACTCACACTTTCTATGCTCGATACAGCGCATAAATTTGGATTGATGCATCAGAAAACTGCACATAAACCAGTGAGCTGTATGGGTATCGAGTTTCCAAACCCTGTTGGTCTTGCTGCTGGTTTAGATAAAAATGGTGCGCACATTGATGCTCTAGCTGCTTTGGGTTTCGGTTTTATTGAAATTGGTACTATTACACCACGTCCACAAGCAGGTAATCCTCAACCACGTTTATTTCGTATTCCAGAAGCGAAAGCAATCATCAATCGCATGGGATTCAATAATGACGGTGTTGATCAACTGATTGAAAATGTTAAAGCTGCTAAGTTTAAAGGCGTTTTAGGAATTAACATTGGTAAAAATGCAGATACTGCCGTTGAAGATGCGGTTTCTGATTATTTGATTTGTTTAGAAAAAGTTTATAATTACGCATCATATATTACAGTTAATATTTCCTCACCGAATACAAAGAATTTACGTAGTTTACAAAGTGGTGATGCACTTACAGAGCTATTACAAACTTTGAAACAACGTCAACTAGAACTTGCTAAAGAAAATAATCATTATGTTCCTTTAGTACTCAAAGTAGCGCCAGATTTAACGCCTGAAGATATTACATTTATCGCTAAACAATTATTGAAATTTAAGATTGATGGCTTAATTGTTACCAATACAACATTAGGGCGAGAAGGCGTTGAAAATTTGCCAAATGGTAATGAGGCAGGTGGTTTGTCGGGCGCACCCGTTTTTGAAAAAAGCACCGAATGTTTACGTCAGTTCGCCGATGTTTTAGATCGAAAAATTCCTTTAATTGGTGTCGGGGGAATTGTTTCAGGTGAGCAGGCCGTAGAAAAACAAGAGGCGGGCGCGAGTCTCGTTCAAGTATACAGTGGCCTTATTTATACAGGCCCAACACTAGTAAAAGATTGTGTTAACGCGATGACTGTGTGACATGAACACACTTGATATCATCATCCTGATCATCTTGCTCATTGGAGGGCTGAACGGTTTGCGTCAAGGATTTATTAAAGCCTTTGCGAACTTGATCGGGTGGATATTCGCATTGGTCATTGGGGCTAAATACGCGGTCATTTGGGCACCTGCGATGAGCAGTCTAAGCCAAGACCCAGTTGTGCAAAAAATTGCTGCTTTTGCTTTTATTGTATTAGTCATCGTGATTTGCACGTGGGTGATTACCGCATTCCTGAATGGGCTCTTGAAAAGTTTAAAATTGGGCCCATTAAATCGTCTAGCAGGCGGTGCATTTGGTTCACTAAAAGGTTTATTAATTGTCTTGATTGCGATGCAGGGTGTCGGTCCTTGGGTGAATAGTTCACCACATTGGAAACAATCAAAATTTGTACAGATCTTATTGCCATACGCGCCATTAGCGACTGAAATATCAAAAGATGCTGCAAATGAAGCGATATATCAAATGACATCTGAAGGTGCGTTATTACATCGCCCTTCGACTGAAATGGAGGAGTCAGAACGTGCTTCAGTAGATCAACGTTCTGATCATTCAACGAAAAATCCTTTTTATTAATTGGGGTTAAACCCCGTTCCTAGCTTGTCGCGAGGTTGCTATGTGTGGAGTTGTTGGGATTGCCGGTAAATCGCCAGTAAACCAAATGTTATTTGATGCCTTGACGATGTTACAACATCGAGGACAAGATGCAGCAGGGATTGTAACTTGCCATCAAGGGCGTTTATTCCTCCGCAAAGATAATGGTATGGTGCGTGATGTATTCCATACCCGTCACATGCGTGCTTTGCTTGGTAACTATGGGATAGGACATGTTCGTTATCCAACAGCAGGTTCGTCAAGTAGTGCTGAAGCACAGCCGTTTTATGTAAACTCTCCATATGGTATTACCCTTGCACACAATGGTAACTTGACCAACGCCGCAGAAATTCATGATGATCTGTTTAAAACAGATTTACGTCACATGAATACTGATTCTGATTCTGAAGTCTTACTCAACGTATTTGCACATGAGTTACAGAAGATCGGTACACTCAACCCAACGCCAGAAAATATCTTCCACACCGTATCTCGTGTTCATGAGCGTTGTAAAGGTGCTTATGGTGTTGTTGCGATGATCACAGGTCATGGGCTTGTTGGTTTCCGCGATCCAAACGGGATTCGTCCTTTAGTTTACGGTTCTCGTGAAACTGAACAAGGCACTGAATATATCATTGCCTCTGAATCCGTTGCGATTACAGCGCTAGGTTTTAAAGTTGAGCGTGATATTGCACCAGGTGAGGCAATTTTCATTAATTCAAATGGTGAATTGTTTACCAAACAATGTGCAGTAAATCCAGAATATCGTCCATGTATTTTTGAATATGTGTACTTTGCTCGCCCAGATGCAACAATTGATGGCATCTCAGTTTATAAAGCTCGTTTAAAAATGGGTGAAAAGCTGGCGTATAAAATTTTGAAGGAATGGGGTGAAGAGCACGATATTGATGTGGTCATTCCAATTCCAGATACCAGTCGTACTTCAGCATTAGAATTGGCTAATATTTTGGGCGTGAAATTCCGTGAAGGTTTTATGAAAAACCGTTACATCGGACGTACCTTCATTATGCCAGGTCAACAGCAGCGCAAAAAATCAGTTCGTCAAAAGCTAAACCCAGTTGAGCTTGAATTTAAAGATAAAAATGTACTGTTAGTGGATGATTCGATTGTACGTGGTACAACGTGTAATGAGATTATTCAAATGGCACGTGATTCTGGCGCGAAGAAAGTATTCTTTGCTTCGGCTGCACCTATGGTGAAATATCCAAACGTGTATGGTATCGATATGCCAGCAAAATCTGAATTAATTGCTTCAGATCGTACAGTTGAAGAAATTCGTGAAATTATTGGTGCAGACCGTTTGATTTTTCAGGATCTTGAAGATTTGAAAAATGCGGTTCGTACCAGTAAAGTGCCTGATCTGAGAGAGTTTGATTGCTCTGTTTTTGATGGAGTCTATGTGGCTGGTGGGATTGATAATGACTATCTGATTAATCTCGAGCAGAAACGTAATGATTCAGCAAAAAAGAAAGCAGATGGTTATATTGATGTAAATATCGATGCTTCTTCTGTTGATTTAACAGGTATTAGAGAAGAGTAAGCATTTAAATCTATAGAAAAGCGGGAAATTCCCGCTTTTTTATTTTATGATATTTAAGGTTTCGAAGCCTCTAAGATCAACAATGTAATCGGGAAAATTTACATTGAAAGAAATGAGCCATTATTTAATTGAAAATAAAAATATTGCATGGTCGGTAAGTTTTTGCTTGCTCGCTATGTTGTCGACAGTTTTTATTCTCAATTTGATTTTGGGGTTGGTCGTTCATTTCTTTGACTACACTCAACCCATTTGGTGGCATGTTCTTAGTCCATATTTCATCTTTCTTTTATTCTTTGTGATGATTTGGTCGGTTGGTGCTGAGCTGTATGTTTTGCGTGAGGGCGGTCATTCACTGGCAAAACAATTAAAAGCACGACGTCTTGTTTTTGATGAAAGCACGCCTGAAGAAAGTACCGCATTAAAAGTCGTAGAGCAGGTTGCCCAAAGTTTTAAAATAGATACACCCGCTGTTTATGTACTTCCTGATGAAGTGGGGGTCAATGCTTTAACAGCAGGCTTCAAATCTCAAGATATTGTCATTATTTTAACGTGGGGTGCTTTACAAAATTTGGATGAGCTAGAGCTATATGGCTTATTAAGTTATGAATTCAACCAGATTTTATCAGGCGAAGCAGTCGAAAATACCAAATTAAAAATCTTATACAGTGGTTTAACCACCTTTAGTCAATGGGGGAGTAAATTAGCTCAAGCAGGCTACAATCCTTATGCAACCTCTTATCGAAACAAATTCGAAACTATTTTTGTTGCGATTGGTGGAGTGATTTGGCTGATTGGTAGTTTAGGCATCTTAATAACGCGTTTAATTAAATATTTGACCTTAAGTGGGCGAACCTTTCGTAATGACCTGAAAACTATGCGTTTGATGAATAATAATGCCAATATTCAAACCTTGTTACGTATCTATGTCCACCATTCAGGGTCGCAAATTCATAGTGCGTATTCAGAATCGATTTCACATATGTGTTTCGCAAATTCTCTTAGTCCGCAAAGTTGGATGAATATTCATCCAAGTATCAAAGATCGAATTTATGAACTAAATCCTACTTTGCTACAGGATTTGCAATTAGAAAATTTAAAAAAGCTACGTAATCGTCCTTTGTTTAGTCTGTTTCGTTCTTTGGAAGAAGAAATGACAGATATGACATTACCTTGGAGTTCTCCACAGCCTTTACCTTTATTACGTTTATCACCGATCAGTTTTGCCTTAAATGATGCAATTAAGCCTTTAAATTCTGAAATGCGGAAGAATAAAAAGCGCCCAGAATTGATACAAAGAGCGATGCAAACGGCGACAGGTTCAAGGGAAGTGATGGTTGCGATTTTGATGATTCGTCAATATCGTGAATTCATTCCTCAAGAAGCCGCTGTAAGTCATGCAATCGTAGATTCTTTATTGAATTTAGATGGTCGTATTCATGTTCAAATCTTCCATGATGCCTGTAAGAATATTGGACACATGCCGACAAGTATTGCTCGTCAATTTTTGACTAAATTGGCTTGTATTATTCAAGAAGACGGTGAAGTGGGTTTGCTTGATGCTTTATTGTTGGAGAGAGTAAAGCGTGAACTTAATCTTATGCCTGCACATTTACCAACATCATTTGAAGATGTGAAAGCACAAATTGTGCATTTAATTGATGCTTTATTGCATGTACAACAAATTAATAGTCCAAATCAGCTTGAGGTGCGTGAGCGAATTCTTCAGCAGATTTTAGCACCTGAAGAAATGCAGATTTATGCAGATATTTCTGATGAACCACTTGATTTAGCAGAAATTTTAAATGATGTTTCAGGCTTATTATTACGTGATCGCCTCAATATTTTAGCAATTGCAGAGCGATGTTTATGGAGCGATCGTATCATCACGCAAGATGAATTAGATGTTTTAGAGTTGCTTTATTGGCGTTTAGGATTCGATACACGTGAAGTTGTTGAACAAATGCAAAAGAAAAATAGTTTGATGATTATTTAATAATAAACTCGTATTAGAGCTAAAAAGATCAAGCTTAAAACGTTACGTGACAATCACATAAAATGATTTAATTTCAAGGTAAGCTTGCCTTTTATTTTAATCTTGAATTACCATTTTTTGAGTAAGTTATGCAGCATATTGAAATTTTAAAGGCTTTATTTTTAGGGTTTATTGAGGGTTTGACCGAGTTTTTACCGATTTCAAGTACGGGTCATTTAATTTTATTTGGTCACATGATCGACTTCCATTCTGACGATGGGCGTGTATTTGAAGTTGTCATTCAGCTTGGTGCAATTTTGGCTGTCTGTTGGTTATACCGACAAAAGATTTTTGATTTGGTTAAAGGTTTTTTTAGTGGTGATTCAGAAGCGCGTCATTTTGCTTTTAGCGTTTTAATTGCTTTTTTTCCTGCTGTCGTGATTGGTATTTTTGCAGTCGATTTTATTAAAAGCGTCCTATTTAGTCCACTTGTGGTCGCAATTGCACTGATTGTTGGTGGTCTGATTATTTTCTGGGTTGAATCCAAGAATTTTGATCATAAAACAACTGAAGCGACAAAAATTACTTACAAGCAAGCTTTTTTAGTCGGTTGTGCACAATGTGTTGCGATGATTCCAGGGACTTCTCGTTCTGGTGCTACCATTGTTGGAGGAATGTTCTCAGGCTTGTCTCGTAAAGCGGCAACAGAATTTTCTTTCTTTCTTGCGATGCCAACGATGTTGGGGGCTGCAACTTTTGATCTTATTCGTAATGCGGATGTATTGACACAAGATAATATGTTGAATATCGGGGTTGGTTTTGTTGCTGCTTTTATTTCGGCATTATTGGTGGTGAGCGCATTAGTTAAATTTGTTGAACGCCACACTTTACGTGTATTTGCTTGGTATCGGATTGTACTGGGTATAATTTTATTATTTGTTTTTCTATAAAAATAAAATCTCCCTTTTAGAAAAATTACTAAAAGGGAGAGATTCTAAGTTAAAATTCTTATTCTTTATTTCTTTTTTCATGTTTAGAACTGGTTCGATTGTAAGATGACAATAGCTAAAATGAATGCCCGAGATTTAATCATTGATTTACTGTTAGGGCTACAAGGTCGTGAGATCTCGATTAAACAAATTATTATCGCAGCGAAGCTTTTTGAGATTAGCGAAAATAGTATTCGTGTCGCAGTAACCCGATTATCTAGTGATGGGGTGATTGAAGCGATTGAGCGGGGTATATATCAATTTACGGCTAAATCACACGAATGGGCCGATGTAATGTTGAACCGTAAAAACGGAATTAAACAAACAAAACAATGGGATCACCAATACTTAGCTGTCTTTACGGGTGAATTAGGGCGGGTTGATCGTACAGCTTTAAACCGCCGAGAACGCGCATTAAAGCACTTCGGTTTTAAAGAGTTAGAACAAGGTATTTATATTCGCCCTGATAATTTAGCCATTTCTTTTAAAGAGGTATTTTTGGGATTACAAGCTTCTGGCTTAGAAAAAAGCGCCAAAATTTGCCAAATTAATCATTTCGACACCACAACATTAAATAAAATTCCGAAGCTTTGGCCCACTCAAACACTTAACCAAAACTATAAAAAATATAGTCAAATGATTCAAAAGTGGTTGGAGACAGTTGAGCAATTAAGTTTAGATATTGCTGCTAAAGAATCGCTATTGCTTGGTCGGCAGACCATTTCTTTGCTGATGAATGATCCATTATTGCCTGAGGATTTTGTTGATGTTCATTTACGTGATCAATTTGCGTTAAGTGTTCAGCAATTGGATCAGACTGGACTGGAATTGTGGCAACGATTCTATGAAATTAGTTTAGTATAAATATTACTAAAAAATTAATTTTAATGTATTGACAGAAATATTACTTAATCTAAAATAAAAATTATATTTATGTATCTATGAAAATAAAAAATTGTAGGGTAGGGATATGAATACACGTACATCAATAAGTGATTTGTTCACCAGAGAAGAAATCACAGAATTGACAACAAAGTCAGATTTACACGGTAGTTGGGCTGTTTTATCAACTTGGGCAGTCATTGGTGGAACCTTCGCTGCGGTTGCCAGTACATGGGAGTATTTACCTGTCTGGGGCAAATTACTGATGTGTATAGCTGCATTGGTAATATTAGCGGGTCGTCAACTTGCGCTTGCAATCATTATGCACGATGCTTCACACCAAAGCTTGTTTAAAACCAAATGGCTGAATGATATTGCCACTGATTGGCTTTGTGCTCGCCCAATCTGGAATGATTTAAAGAAATATCGTGCCCATCATTTACGCCATCACAGTAAAACTTCTACCGTAGAGGATCCTGATCTGTCTTTGGTAGAGGGTTTTCCAACTTCGAAGAAATCGTTAATGCGTAAGTTTTTCCGTGATGTTTCTGGAATAACAGGATTAAAATTCGCACTTGGACGAGTGCTTATGGATGTTGAGAAAATGGAGTGGACGGTATCTAACGACCGTCGTTGGATTTCTCAAGAGGGACGCCATTGGGTCGACTATCCAAAAGCATTTCTAAAAAATAGTGGTGGTGCAATAGCAACAAATGCTGCTTTGTTTTCAATATTATGGGCAGCCGGTCATCCTAAATTGTATGCGCTTTGGATATTGGCATATTTAACACCATTTCCATTATTTTTACGTGTTCGTTCGATGGCAGAACATGCAGGTATGCCAACCAGTAATAGTGCATTAACCAATACACGGTCTACAAAAGCAGGTTATATTGCTCGTGCTTTAGTTGCACCTATCCATGTCAATTTCCATAAAGAACATCACTTAATGGCAACAGTTCCATATTTTAAGTTACCTAAAATGCACCAGATGTTATTAGAGCGTGGGCATGTTCCTGAGCCTCCTAGTTACTGGCAAGTCTTAAATGAACTTTCAGATCAAGCTGATTAAATGTTTGTTTATAGTTTTAGTCATAATTTAAAAATAATCTAAGTCATTTGGGATGTATTGTTATGGCACTTAGTAAGCATGAAATTACTCGTTTTTTGGCACAGGAATTTCCTCAAGCACTCGAAAAAACTAGTATTGAAGAGATTAGCCCTAAAGGGGCACAGTTACTTTATAAAATCGATCAGAACGATTTACGTCCAGGTCAAACTGTATCAGGTCCAACCTTGATGTTGGTGGCTGATTTCGCGCTTTATGTTGCGATTATGGGACATTTAGGTCTAATTGCTATGGCTGTTACAACCAACATGACCATTAATTTTTTTCGTAAACCGAATGGAAATCAAGATATTAAAGCTGAGTGTAAATTAATCAAAGTTGGTAAAACATTAGTTACAGGTGAAGTGTGGTTATATTCTTTGGATGATGAAGAACCAGTTGCGCATGTGATTGGAACATATGCGCTTCCACCGCGAATAGCTCAGTAATTATTTGATTAATTAGAATTGTTTAAAACGGTCTTGTTTAGAGAGTAATTGAATGGAAATTCCTAAGATTTGAAACTTAGACAATGTGATGGTGCGATTATTAGTGGTTTGCGTGGTCGCCAATTCAATAAATATGTAGCATCATTGGATGCAATTGGTGCATGAATAGACTTAAAAACAGCAATACTTGCCTATCAATGATTGTTGCTTATGAACCCTTTGAACTCTATAAAGGTTTTGGGATAAAGGTGGAATCGTAAAATTTCCATTAACACAAATTTCAGCAAATTTTATTATTCGAAAGGATAAGTTTCCTGAAGGATTTGGGCAAAAGTCTCGTGAATGGGTAGCGGGTCAACTTGAGGGTACTTTTAATATCATCGCAAAATATGAAAAAGAAATTCCTGAAAAATATTGAATGAACATTCCCCCACCCCCCGAAGAACAGCTTAATTATATGAAAATGATGCACGAAGCTCGTATTTCTTTAACCAAAGCAGGTATTTATGATCCTAAAATGATGAACTTTCTGAAAAAAGTGCGTTGTAAGCAAAATCCAAATAGTTTTGAATACGCTCTGAATGATGAATAAAGCATCGTTTACAATTCTGAAAACCTCTTTATTCATTGTAATTAAGAGGTTTTTTATTCATTCCAAAATGTTAAATTTTAAAAAACATAACAACATTTAAGTATGCGAAAGAGTAAGAACATGCTAAAACTAATTATGTTCAAATTTATTTGTTCTTACTATACTCGGCTAATATGACGCAATCGTTCGACTTCATACCTTTATCGCAAATTGAATCAAATCAAGAACATATTTTAGCGATTAAACGTAATGATTTACTTCCTCTACTCAATGATCCACATCGTTTGAATCATTATGCCGATCATTTAGTTCAAGCTCAAAGTGTATTACTGAATGGTGTTGACCCTAGATTGAATCAGCAATTGAGTGAAGTGATTACCCAGATTATTCAGCAACTTTCAATTTCCAAAAAACATTTAGGTGGTCGTCGTTTTAACGCGTTGCAAAAATGGTTAGGTATAGATGTTGAATACGATGCTGGTCAAGTAAAGTTTGTCAAAGATCTTGAGCGTTTAATCAATGAAGCAAATCATTTAAGTCAGCGCTTACAGATCGAAATCCAAAAATCGCAATCACGACTACAGCAAGCTTTAGGTTTGAGAGAACAGATGGCCGCTTATATCCGCGCCGCTGATGAATTTTTAAGAGAATATCCTCAATTTACTCAACAGCAAAAGCTTGACCATTTTGTTGAACGGCTCTCAAAAAAAATAAACACCTTACACACCTTACAAACGAGTAATGATATTGCGATGAAACAAATGCAGTTATCACAAGAGTTATCTTTTGGCTTGCTAGATCGATTTAAAGAAGCACAACAGGTTTTGATTCCTGCATGGCAATATCACGTTAAACAAAGTACAGCATCGACTTCAACAAATACACTTGATCAGCTTGATAAAAGTCGAGAAGATTTAATTAAAAATTTGAAAAAATCATTACAGAAATAAGAGGGACAAAAGATGTCAGATTCAGAACTTAGCAAATTATCTCATGAGCTTGAAGTAAAGCCTGAGCAACGTTTTGAACAGTTGAATTTAAAAGATTTAGGATTGCAACCACATGATCTTGCAGAAGTAATGGATGCACATAAAGAATTGGCAGATATCAGTACCACAGTGGTAGCTGAATATGGCAAAAATATTGCCAGTAAAACTTCAACTTATACCGATGAACTGTTAAATCTGGTTCAGAATAAAGATTTGGATACGACTGGACAAAAACTTAATGAGGTCGTGCAAGTCGCACAGCAATTGAATACTTCAAGTATTTTGAATAAATCAAAAAGCTCTGGGTTTTTTGGCGGTTTACTGAGTAAGTTTAAAAATGCTAAACAAAATTTTGATCAGCATTTTAATACCACTAAAGAGCAGATTGATGTATTGGTCAAAGAAATTGAAAGTTCTCAATCGGGGTTGAAAGCTCGGGTTGGAACCTTAGATAAAATGTTTGATGCGGTACAGGATGAATATAAACAGCTTGGTGTTTATATTGCTGCAGGACAATTAAAACAGCAGGATATTCAGCAACAGATCTCAATGCTCACATCAAAAGAGCAGGATCAACAAACGATGCAACAGATTTATGATCTTAATCATTTGGCGAATAATCTTGAGAAAAGAGTCAGTGATTTGCAGGTTTTGCAACAATCTGCAATGCAGACTTTGCCGATGATTCGGATCATCCAGTCGAATAATTTAATGTTGGTAGATAAGTTCTATGCCATTAAGAACATTACGCTACCTGCATGGAAAAATCAGATTAGTCTGGCGATTTCATTACAAGAGCAAAAGAATAGTGTCCAGTTAGCAAAAGCGATTGATGACACAACGAATGAATTATTACGCCGTAATGCTGAATTATTGCATCAAAACTCAGTCGATACTGCGAAAGCGAATCAACGTTCAGTGATTGATGTAGAAACACTTGAACATGTACAAAACACCCTCATTAAAACAGTAAATGATGTGATTCAGATCCAGAAAGAAGGGATGCAAAAGCGTGCGGAAGCGACAACACGTTTACGTGCTTTGCAAGAGAACTTAAATCATTTAGTGCTTGAGCATAGCCAGCCACCTAAATCTTGATATTGTTAATTTTTGAAGGAAAAATCATTGTCACCCATAAACGATTTTAGTGTACAACCGATTGACCAACGTTTAGATGCATTAAAAAAACGTCAACGTCATTTAATGATCTGGTTCGTTTTAGCCTGTACATTGGTCGTTATTACAGTTGCATCGTTATTTTTGCAAAAAGAATTTATCTATCGGTTCTTTGATCTTTCCACGCATGTTCAGGCATTAGATTTGCCTTATCATGTTCAAGAATTGGTGCCATTTAAACAACCAGTCGATTATTTTTTTAATTTATTATCATGGTTTGGTTGGTTGTTTCTAAAAATTTTGGTTTCGTTTATTGGGGCATTTTTATTGCTCAGTTGGATGAAGAAATTTAAGTTTTTTCAACAACGTTTCCAAGCATGGACACAGCGTATTCTAGCTTGGATTATTGCCTTTATTTTGCTTTGGTCCAGTCTGAGCTACATTCAATACGATTGGAAAGATGAAACCAAACAGGCGTATCAACAATGGATGAGTTATCAAAATAATATTGTTGAAAGTCAAATTGCTCAAGATTTACAGCAGGCCAACATTTCATCGACTGAAAAAGCCTATGTGTTGGCACAAGTGGCTTTATTGCATCAGCCTGTCGATCGTAAAACTGCCAATGTCTATGTGAATCAATTGATTGTCGCTGAGAAGAATAACCCGATTCAGTTTAAACAATATGATTTTAAGCCTGAACAGTTATGGGTTATGCAGCAGCAGCTCTACGGTAAGAGTATCACCTCAATTACTCAGCCCTTAGATCTGCGTGCACAACAAGCCGAACGTATTTCTCAGATTGTGAATGTAATTTTATGGGGCTTGATTATGTTGGTTGTTGCTTTAAGCACCATTTTGTATGTACTCGCTAAGCAATTGAAAAATCGTCATATGCGCATTAATCAAAAGCTTGATGTCTCTTAAATCTTAATTCGGTTTATCCGATTAAATTTATAAAAACATACTGTTTTACCTATTTATTAGTTTTGCATACTATAGCTTCATTGAATGAATTTAGCTGATTTGAACTGCTTAGAATTTGGAGAAATACATGTTAGATCAAAATATTAAAACTCAATTAAAAGCTTACTTAGAACGTTTAGAAAGTCCAATCGAGTTAGTGGCTGCTTTAGATGAATCCGATAAGGCTGCAAAAATCAAAGAACTCGTGACCGAAATTGCTGAACTTTCTGATCAAGTTACGGCGCGTTTTGATGGTTCAAACGCTCGCCGTCCTAGTTTCGGTGTGGCTAAAGCAGGTGAACAACCTCGCGTGTTCTTTGCTGGTCTACCAATGGGACATGAGTTCACCTCTTTGATCTTGGCATTGTTACAAGTTTCAGGTTATGCACCGAAGGTATCTGATGAGGTGTTAAATCAGATTAAAGGTTTGAACTTAAAATCAAACTTTGATGTGTTTGTATCTTTGAGTTGTCACAACTGTCCAGATGTGGTTCAGGCTTTGAACTTAATTGCGATCTATAACCCAGATGCAACTGCGACCATGATTGATGGTGGTTTCTTCCAAGAAGAAGTTGAAGAACGCAAAATCTTAGCTGTACCGATGGTGTTTCAAGACAATGAACATATTGGACAAGGTCGTATGACTTTGGAAGAAATCGTGGCGAAGCTAGATACCAACTCAGCTGAAAAAGATGCCGCAGCACTCAATGCCAAAGATGCTTTTGATGTATTGGTGATTGGTGGTGGTCCTGCAGGTGGTACAGCAGCGATCTATGCAGCACGTAAAGGGATCAAAACAGGTATCGTGGCTGAACGCTTTGGTGGTCAGGTCATGGATACTATGGACATTGAAAACTTCACCACGGTTCAAAAAACTGTAGGTCCAAAGTTTGCTCAAGATATGGAAGCCCATGTACGTGAGTACGGTGTGGATATCATGAATTTACAACGTGTCAGCAAGATCACAGGTGCAGATCAGACAGCCAATGGTCTGGTTGAAGTTGAATTGGAAAATGGGGCTAAGCTTGAATCGAAAACCATTATTCTTTCAACAGGCGCACGTTGGAGAGAAATGAATGTACCGGGTGAAGCAGAATACCGTACCCGTGGTGTAGCGTACTGCCCACACTGTGATGGCCCATTATTCAAAGGCAAACGTGTTGCGGTGATTGGTGGTGGTAACTCTGGTGTAGAAGCAGCGATTGACCTTGCAGGAATTGTGGAGCATGTGACGTTGGTTGAGTTTGATACCAAGCTTCGTGCAGATCAAGTGTTGCAAGACAAATTAAACAGCTTGCCGAATACCACTGTGATTTTGAATGCGCTCAGTACTGAAGTGGTCGGAGATGGTGCTCAAGTGACGGCGTTGAAATACAAAGATCGCGCGACTGATGTTGAACATACAGTTGAGCTTGCAGGAATCTTTGTGCAGATTGGTTTATTACCAAACACAGATTTCTTGAAGAACAGTGCGGTTGAACTCAGCAATCGTGGTGAGATTGTGATCAATGATCGTAATGAAACCAATGTCAAAGGTGTATTTGCTGCGGGTGACTGTACCACCGTGCCTTACAAGCAAATCATCATCGCGACAGGTGAAGGTGCCAAAGCGTCTCTATCCGCTTTTGATTATATGATTCGCTCTGATGTGTAAATGATTTGATTAAAAAAGCCCCAATTGTTTGGGGCTTTTTTATTATGCTTAATTCTTCGGTTTATATAAACCATGATCAACTAAATGTTGGCGTAAGATGCGACGAAGTTCTAACACAGCTTCGGGCGTTTCTTGAATAGAGTGACCACCCGTGAAGATCTTCTCGGAAACAGCACCATCTAAATGTGCACTCTTATAAGGAACAATCCCATCTGTAATGACATTTGGATCATCACTTTTAGTAATATTGCCCATAATAGAATGAAAAACTAAGCCTTTTTCGGGTGGGATACTAGCTGTCAGTTCCATAAATTTAGATTTTTTACTTAGATCACTTGGTCCATTTTGAATGACATCATTCGTTAGTGTTTTGACAAAGTCTTTTAAATCAACATCATAACTGGTCAGCGTATCTGCAAGGGTCGTTAAGAAAGTTGCAGGAATTTTAATAATTTTTCTTGCTGCTAAAGTAAACCATCGGTCTGCATAATCTGTACCTCGGTGTGGTGCTGCGAGAAAAATAGCTCGATCAAAATTTTCAATTGGTTTCATTTTGAGTCTTTCACCAATGACAGGGTGTTTTCTTAGACGTGTTTGTTGGCGATTATTCATCAATTCTAAAGCTTGTTTAGAAATATCTGCATCACTCACTAAAAGTCGACTAATAATTCCACCCATGCTATGCCCAATTAAAACTGCATCTTGGGCTGCTGCATCTTTGGGATTAAGTGAACCAAATGCTTGTTTTAATAAAGCATAAATTTGAAAACGGCTTTCCAAAATTGGCATATTGGTAGAGTAAAAAATTTGCCAAACTTGATAATGTTCTCTTAATATTGCATCACCCATAATGTCATTAGTTACCGCAATCCATGCTTCAGGGCTACTTGCTAGACCATGTACTAATACAATGATTTTCTTATTCGGGTTATAGGGTTCCAGCATGTATATATGCGGCATTGCCAAATGCTGATCGCGGTCAATTAAGGTCAAATATGCAGCCGCACCTAAATTGTTTTCTGCTAGCCATAAACCATAGGGTGCAGAAAAATTTGCTGCTAATGAATATGGTTTACCTGCAATCTCTACTTTCTCAACGCTATAAGGATCATAAACCTTAATTTCAAAATTCGGGTTTGTTAAAACATCTTCTATCGTTGCATTCGATTTTTTAGGTTGAGCAATAATTGTTGCTGCTAAATAACGTGCTTTATGAATATTCGGATTTATCCCTTTAGGATAATCATGCGTTAAAGGATTAAGAATATATTTATTTTCTTGTGATGATGAGTCGGTCGATGGAAAAACTGCGACAAAATCAGAACCGAAACCATCACGGCGGTTAATCGCCCTTAATCCAGAAAAATTCATGTTATAACTGGAAATGAATTTTTCCAGTTTCATATTTTGTAGGCGTTGATATGCTTGAATATCAATTGTATAAGTACTTTTTCCAATTTTAATCGTTGGGGTAAGATTGGTCGATGGATTCCTTAAACGATGACCATTCACCAATTGAGTAAGTGCCTGATTGTAGAAATCTCGAATTTGTACTTGGCGGTTATCAAAAAGTCGTTCTTGTGGCTGACGTGATGTTTTGAATAAATAGGCATAACTATAACGA
Source organism: Acinetobacter sp. NIPH 284 (assembly GCF_000369425.1). Taxonomy (NCBI): domain Bacteria; kingdom Pseudomonadati; phylum Pseudomonadota; class Gammaproteobacteria; order Moraxellales; family Moraxellaceae; genus Acinetobacter; species Acinetobacter sp. NIPH 284. Next base: position 621,589 of record NZ_KB850011.1, on the reverse strand, counting down.
ATACTTTTATCCAAAGCTTCAAGCTGCTGATCTAAACAACGTTCATAATTTTGCTGAATGAGCTTTTGTTCATCAGCAGGTTTGTGTTTAGACAATTTACTGATTTTACATTCTGATGAGTCCGACAGTGACATGGCTTTAGCAAGATATAGTTCACTGGCTGTCGACAATAATTGTTCGTCTTGAATCTGAGGAATTTTGTGTAGATCTGCAATGCATTCATTCGGAGATTGCATACAAATTTTTGCTTCTTTACCTGACATCGATAAGACATTCAGGCTTGCTTCACTTAACTTTTTCTGAGTTACTATACTATTACGTTCATTGGCTAGGGTGACATCAACCGCTTGTTGCTTGAGGCTAACGACCTGACAGCCATTTAAAGCAATAGTTGATAACAGCGTAAAGGCAAATAGATATTTGTTTGAATTAGATGCTTGCATTATCAAGGAGCAAATTTAGCTGGAAGATTCTAGCTATAATACGAAAAAAAGATGTTTTTTCAATCAACTTAAAAAAATAGACTGTTCTGAACAGTCTATTTTTACAAAATCACAAATCTTTAATTTAGGACTTGCCAAACATTCCAACGTTTTCCAGATTCAACTTCTTTGATAAGTTGATCTGCAACTTCGGCTTCATCAGGATAATTAATTTTATAATTTTTGAGTGTTTGAATCGCATTTTTCTTTTGCTCTAACCATAAATAGTTATTTGCGGCAGAAAGATAGGCTTCTTGTACACCGCCTTTAATCGCTTTATCTAGATATGGAATCGCTTCACGTTGACCGCCACCTTCAGATAGACCAAAACCAAACCAGAAATTAGTTTCAGGGTCATTTGGGCTAATCGCAAGAATACGCTGTGCGTAGTTGAGTGATTTGGTTGTATAGGCTGTACCTAAGTCCATATTACGTGCCATAACGCTTGCTTTAAATGCACGAGTAAGTACATCCAGAGAAGCATTCGGCTTTTCTGCTAAAGCATCAAGTTTCTGCGTAATTTCACGAAGTTTTGCCTCATAACCTTTACGTTCTTGGCGTTCAGTAAAACGTGGTGGGTAGTGACGCGCTTTACCTTCAACCAATTGAAGAAAATCATCAATTTCAGTGACATCTACTTCATTATCGCCAGCAAGCACCGCATATTTCATATTACGTTGCTTCTGATCAATCGTAGGGACGATTAATTTATTCACCTCAAGGGTGGTTGATTTTGATGGGTCACCTTGAAGTGAAACAACCATTTTTGTTACAGGTTGAGCCGATGCATATTTAATTGCAACTTCAAAGCTTGGTGGAGCATCATATTTAACTGGATTTAAAGCGTAAAATGGGGGAGTTGGATCAGGTTCTTTGAATACAAAAGGTTCAGCAGCTTTTTCTTTTTTTACTGGCGTAGTACCACAAGCTGTTAAAAAAGAAGTTGAAAGTACAAGAAGTGCCAAAGGCTTAAAATTCATGCTTTACATCCATTAATTTTAGTGAATTAACTAGGTCGATCGTTGGTTTTACCAGTCTAGGAAAAGCAAAACCAACTTGCAACGAGAAGCTTGTTACATTTTTTATAAATTGGATTAGTTCGAAGAAGTTTTGCTCTGAGCTTCACATTCACGTCTAACTTCTTCAATAATTTTAAGTTCTTCTTTACTAAATGGCTGGGTCTTCTGTTTTTGACCGTTAAATGTTGGGTCTAGTAGCGAGAGGCGCTGGCAAAGGGTATTCATGCGCTTTTCATTTTGCTGCATCCGATCCAGTAAAACACGAATACCTTCTAAAATTGGGTCTGACTGATCCTGAGTGGTGGCATAAGGTTGGAAACCGATGCTTTCAGCATAATCACGGCGGCGTGCTTCATCCTGCTCAATCTGGGTTTTATCCTTGAAAATGTATCGTGCAGGGTTGCCAACGGCGGTTACGCCCTCAGGAACTTCTTTGGTGATGACTGCATTTGAGCCAACTTTTGCACCTTTATGGACGGTAAAGGGACCGAGGATTTTAGCACCTGCACCCACCACCACACCATCTTCAAGCGTGGGGTGGCGCTTGCCTTTATTCCATGTTGTGCCGCCAAGCGTTACTCCATGATAAAGCGTGACATCATCACCAATTTCAGCTGTTTCACCAATCACCACACCCATACCATGATCGATAAAAAAGCGTTTACCAATTTTTGCGCCAGGATGGATTTCAATTCCTGTGGCAAAGCGGCTAAATGAAGAAAGTAAACGTGCTGTACCTTTGTACTCTTTTTTCCAAAGCTCATGTGCCATACGATGCATGATCAAAGCATGAATACCCGGATAGGTGGTTAGAACTTCGAGTGTATTTCGAGCAGCAGGATCACGTGCAAATACAGCCTCGATATCTTCTTTAAGCTGTTTAATCATTGGGCATGATCCTCCGAATTGGTTTGTTTCCATGAGCCTTTGGCTAAAGCCTGTACGCGGCTGAAGATTCCGCGCAATAAATGATATTCCATACGATCTAATTGTATCCTTCCGAACAGTCGACGCAAGCGTAATGGAAGTAAACGAGGATTATTTGGATCTAAAAATTCGATTTCAGTCAGCATTTTTTCTAGATGAGGATAGAATTCTTCCATTTGTTTTTGTGTTACTAATGGCTCATCCCATTCCATGCTCTGTTGTTGTTTAAGTTGCATGTGATCATCTGGAACAACAGTCATTTGTTGCGTATTTTGTTCGAGTGCAGCCATTCTCAACTCATAACAAATGACTTGAATCGCTTGTGCGACATTTAAAACACCATACTCAGGATTAACTGGGATGGTTAAGTGATAATTGGCTAAAGCAAGTTCTTCATTGGTGAGACCACGGTCTTCACGACCAAAAACAATAGCGATATTTTGTTGTTGAGTTGCAGCTTGTAACGCTTCTTTTGCAGCAGGACGTACGTCCAGTAACGGCCATGGAATGGTACGACTACGTGCGCTGGTTCCAAACACGAGATGACAGTCTTGAATAGCTTGTTCTAAAGTATCAACGATCTCAATTTTTTCAATTAAATCCTGTGCACCTGCGGCTAAAGCATCAATATCTGGGTGTGGATAGGTTTTAGGCGCAACTAAAACGAGTTGAGATAAACCCATCGTTTTCATTGCGCGTAAGGCACTACCAATATTGGCTGGTAGGGTGGTATTGACCATCACAATACGCACATGATCCAAGTGTTTGGACACGTTATTTGAGTCAAACAGATTCATATATCATCCAAAATTAAGAGTATTGAGAGATTTCAGCTTGATACAGATCAAGCGCTTCATCCATAGACATGTTTTCAGGTGGTGGTGCAACTGTCGTTACTTTAGGCGCTTCTGCTACTTTTGCAGCTTTTGACTTCACTTGATATTCAATAAAAATCGCGTCCTTACCAAAATAATCACGTAGCTTGCCTAGCAATTCATCTAAAGGTGCGACTTTCCATTGCGGACCTAGATGCAACTCTGCTGTCGCAAAGCTTTGTTCAAGTTGGATTTGTAAAGCAATATGCTGACACATATCGACATTGCAATAAGGTAATAAAATTGCCTGTAAATCTTTGGCTAAAGATTTGGTCATTAAATCTTGAGGGAGACGAATTTGAATACTTTGGGCTCGCTTTTGGCGGATTTCATTTAAATTAAACGCTTTACTTAAACGCGCCATTGGGCGATCAAAGCCTTCACGTTCGTAGATTTCGCCTTCGATAACAATGACTTGTTCTAGACGAACGATTTCTTTATAACGTTGAAAACGCTCATGATTACAGCTGATTTCCACACGAGCAGTACCATCATCTAGTGTAATCATGATACGGTTCGGGAAGTTGGCAATATCAACGACTAAACCAGCAAAGACGGTCGTGACACCACGACGAGTAGGTGTTAGTTCATTTAATTTTGCTGGAATAAACGATTTTAATTCTGGACGATAGACATCAATCGGATGACCAGTGAGATACAATCCAAGCGTATCTTTTTCACCTTTAAGGCGAACTTCGTCTGACCACGGTTTCACAGGTTTAGCAGGTTTGCGTTGAACTTCTTCAACTTCACCAAATAAATCCATGATACCCGTCTCACGGTTACTTCGTGCTTGTTCAGCCGCTTGAACAGCTTCAGGCAATTGAGCCATTAAGCTTGAGCGTTCAATGCCTAAACAATCCAATGCACCTGCACGAATTAAGGCTTCTAAGGTACGTTTATTGATTTTTTTCAGGTCGATTCGATGACAGAAATCAAATAAATCCTTGTATGGACCTTCATTGATGCGTGAGTCGATGACCGATTGCATCGCTTGTTCGCCGACACCTTTAATTGCACCGAGACCATAAACAATAGTTTTCTCATCACTGGCATGGAAATGATACAAAGACATATTTACGGAAGGCGGTAGCACTTCTAATTTATTATTACGGCAGTCATCAATTAAAAATACGATACTGTCAGTATTCTGCATTTCTGATGATAAAACCGCCGCCATAAATTCTGAAGGATAATGTGCTTTTAACCATGCAGTGTGATAGGCAACAAGGGCATAGGCTGCAGCATGTGATTTGTTAAATCCATAACCTGCGAACTTTTCCATATAGTCGAAGATATGGTTTGCTGTCGCTTCATCAATCTCTTTTTTTGCAGCACCTTCAATAAAGATTTGGCGCTGTTTAACCATTTCTTCAGGTTTCTTTTTACCCATGGCACGGCGAAGTAAATCTGCACCACCAAGTGTATAGCCTGCGCAGAACTGTGCTGCCTGCATCACCTGTTCTTGGTAAACCATAATCCCGTAGGTAGGTTCAAGTACGCTTTCTAGCAATGGATGTAGATATTCGAACTCACCACCATGCATACGATGGATAAAGTCTGGAATTAGATCCATTGGACCGGGGCGGTATAAAGAAACGAAGGCAATAATTTCTTCAAATTTACTCGGTCTTGCTTCCTTGAGCATTTTTTTCATGCCGACGGATTCAAACTGGAACACCGCAGTTGTATTGGCGTTCGCAAAGACTAAATAAGCATCCTTGTCATCTAATGGAACATTTGCAATTTCGAGAGGAATTTCAGATTTGATTCTTTTATTAATATTTTGAACGGCATCTTCAATAACTGTGAGGTTACGCAAACCTAAGAAGTCAAATTTAACCAGACCTGCAGCTTCAACATCATCTTTATCGTATTGCGCAACACGACTTGTTCCATCTGCTTCACACAGTACCGCTGAATAATCGGTAATTTTTCCGGGTGCAATGACTACACCACCTGCGTGTTTCCCTGTGTTTCGTGTAATGCCTTCGAGCTTAAGTGCCATTTCCCAAATTTCAGCAGCATCGTCATTATCAGGGTTTGATGGGTTGGTCACGATGTCTTTGAGCTGTGGTTCCATGTCAATCGCAGTGACTAGATCAACGCCAAGCGGCTTGGTCGGAATCATTTTGGAAATACGGTCAGCCAGACCATAAGACTTACCTAAGACACGTGCAACATCTCGGATTGCGCCTTTTGCAGCCATCGTACCAAAAGTCGCAATCTGTGAAACGGCTTCACGACCGTAGTTTTGTGCGACATATTCGATCACTCGGTCACGACCTGCAATACAGAAATCGACGTCAAAATCGGGCATTGAGACACGTTCAGGGTTTAAGAAACGTTCGAAAAGCAAATCATAACGTAATGGATCAAGGTCAGTAATTTTTAAACTGTAGGCAACTAATGAACCAGCACCCGAACCACGGCCAGGACCTACAGGCACACCATTATTTTTGGCCCATTGAATAAAGTCCATGACGATCAGGAAGTAACCCGGAAAACCCATTTTTAAAATAATATCAACTTCGTACTTGATACGATCATCATAAGGTTTACGAATTTCAGCCCAATCTTCATCACGTTCAGCAATAGGGTAAAGGTGATTTAAGCGTTCCTCTAAACCTGTACGAGATAAATGTTCGAAATAGGTGTCGATGGTATAACCATCTGGGATCGGGAAATCAGGTAAGAAATAAGTACCGAGCTGTAAGGCAACATTACAGCGTTTTGCAATTTGATAAGTGTTTTCAATCGCGCTTGGAATGTCTGAGAACAGCTCAGACATTTGCTCACCAGTTTTAAAATACTGTTCAGAGCTATAATTCTTAGGACGTTTATCGTCACCAAGGACATAACCATCGGCAATACACACACGTGCTTCATGTGCTTCAAAATCATCTTGTTCAACAAAGTGAACATCATTATGTGCAACGACACCAATTTGATATTTAGCAGCGAGTTTAACGGCTTGTTGAATAAAATCTTCTTCACCAACACGTTCAGTACGTGTTAAAGCTAAATAAACACGATTACCAAACTTTTCAATCCATGCTTCTAACAAAGGTTCTGCTTTTTGTGGATTGGATGAACAAAGCATTTTGCCAACATCACTATGCTGTCCAAGCAATACAATTAAATCTTCTGATTGTTCAAGTATCCATTCTTTTTGTACGCATGGGATACTAAGTTGTTGTCCTTCAATAAAGCCCCGAGATACGATTTCGGTTAGATTTCGCCAACCTTTACTGCTCATAGCTAATAAGGTTGCGCGGTGCTCTGCGTCATTCAGTCGAATGACACTGCCTAAAACAGGTTTAATGCCTTTTTTTAAACAAGCTTCATAAAATTTCACCGCAGCGTGCAAGTTGGATAAGTCTGTTAATGCAAGCGCAGGCATGTCATCTTTAACGGCAGCTTTGACCAAATCAGGTATGCGAACAATCGATTCCGTAATCGAAAATTCTGTATGGATACCGAGATGAACAAACCGCATAGAAGGACTATCCTTTTTCAAAGCAACGCATAGTTTAGCATGCAAACCGAAAATGGCATGCTTAATATTTTGGCAAACTGTCTATTTGTTCTGTGCTTTTTATAAATTAATAAAAATTAACTTTTGATTTATATGGAAATATAAATATACATTTACTTAAGTTGTTTGACCGCTAGAATGTATCTGCATAAAAATGTACCAAAGCGGGTTCAAGAATGAAATTAAAGAATATCGTATTTTCAATATTATTAAGTATGAGCGCAATTTCTTTAGCTCAAGCTGAGGATGTATCTTTTAGCCAAGAACTCGTTCAACAAGCAAAAAGCGGTGATGTGATTGCCCAAAATAATCTTGGAGATGCTTATTATTATGGAAATGATGTCGATCAAGATTTTGGTAAAGCATTAGAGTGGTTCAAAAAGGCGGCTGCAAAGGGAAATGCTGATGCACTTTTTTCTGTAGGGTATATGTATGATTATTGCGAAGGGGCTGAAGAAGATAATCCCACAGCGTTAAAGTGGTATACACAGGCGGCACAAAAAGGGCAATTATACGCTCAGTATTATATACCTCTATGGTGATGACGGTGTTAGCATTAATACTAAAAAGGCTTGGAATGGATGACCAAATCTGCTGATGCGGGATTAGATCTTGCACAAACTGAATTAGGTCATTGAAGTTGCCATAAAAAAGTAACCATGTGTACGTCTGTTTTAATTTCATCTATAAACAAGCTAAGCCTAATTTTCTAAAAGAATTTTTCGCATGTTTATTTTGAATACTCAACTTATTCATCTTAAAAAAAGGAAGCGATTTGCTTCCTTTTTATTGCCAATTTTGCTTAACGCATTTTCGCCAAGAAACGGCTTAAACGATTAATTGCTTCACGTAGCTCATTTTCAGCAGGTAAGAACACTACTCGGAAATGATCTGGGCTTGGCCAATTAAAACCTGTACCTTGAACCAACAAAACTTTTTCAGCCTTTAATAAATCCAACATCAATTTCTCATCGTCTTCAATCGGATAGATCTCAGGGTCTAGTTTTGGGAAACAGTACATTGCTCCGTCAGGCTTAACACAGCTTACGCCAGGAATCTCATTTAACATTTCCCATGCAATATTACGTTGTTCATACAGACGACCGCCTGGACGAATTAAATCATTGATAGACTGATAGCCACCGAGTGCAGTTTGAATTGCGTATTGTGCTTGATGATTCGCACACAAACGCATTGAAGCAAGCATGTCTAAACCTTCAATATAGTCTGCAGCACGTGATTTATCACCTGTGATCGCCATCCAACCTGCACGATAACCAGCAATACGATAGGCTTTTGATAAACCATTAAATGAAATGCAAAGTTGATTGCCAGCCAAAGCTGCAACAGCAACATGCTCAATGCCGTCATAAACGATTTTGTCGTAGATTTCATCTGCAAACAAAATTAAGTCATGCTTTTTAGCTAAAGCAACAATTTGCTGCAATACATGACGTGGGTAAACAGAACCTGTTGGGTTGTTTGGATTGATAATGACAATACCACGCGTATTTGCTGTGATTTTGCTTTCCATATCCGCAAGATCAGGATACCAATAGTTTTCTTCATCACATTTATAATGAACAGCTTTACCACCAGACAGATTAACTGCTGCTGTCCATAATGGATAGTCAGGCATAGGAACGAGCATTTCATCGCCATCGTTTAATAAGCCTTGCATCGCCATCACAATCAGTTCAGACACGCCATTTCCGACATACACATCATTAACGTGCATATCAAAAACGCCTTTTTGCTGATAATACTGGCAAATGGCTTTACGCGCAGGGAAAATCCCTTTGGAGTCTGTATAACCAATCGCATTCGGTAGGTTTAATGCAACATCATTGATAATTTCTTGTGGAGCTTCAAAACCAAAAGGTGCAGGGTTGCCGATATTGAGCTTAATGATTTTGTGTCCTTGCTCCTCCATTTCATTGGCGGCGCGTAATACTGGTCCACGAATGTCGTAGCAAACATGCTCAAGTTTCGATGATTTCTTAATTTCACGATTTGATTGAGCAGAGTGGGATGTAACAGTATTTTTAGACATAGCTGGATTCACTTTTGCATATCGGTATAAATAACTTTTAAAGGTTTCGACACTTACCAAATCTAGATCATGTTGATCTCTAAGTAATTCAACAATTTTCTCATAGGTAAAACCTGATTGTTGATATTGTTTGATTGTTGGTAAGAGTTTTTGAAAAACCACACTTTTTTTCTGAGACATTTTTTGTCCTATACAACCGTGCCAAACAAGAATAACACTATCTTTGCTTACGAGAAAGATAGTTTTGTTAAAATTTGCTTACCTTTAAATTTAAAATTGCTTTCTTTTTGCTATTAAAAAATTAATGCTTAAATTTCACTAAATTGTACGTTATGAGACTAGAGTTTTTGTTATGAATGGCGTAAATATAAAACCTGATCATCGAGATATTTTTAACATCAGAATAAAAGGTGTAGGTTATGGGAAAAGTCAATAAAACAGAGCGGGAATGGCAAAGAGAACTATCACCAGAAGAATATCGTATTACTCGTCAGAAAGGCACAGAACCAGCATTTACAGGGCAATATTGGAATAACAAACAGCATGGTATTTATGTCTGTCGATGTTGTGGTGCAGAACTCTTTTCATCTGAAACGAAATACGATAGCGGTTGTGGATGGCCAAGTTTTTATAGACCAATTGATGCTGTTGCAATAGAAGAACATGAAGATTTATCGCATGGTATGGTCAGAACGGAAATCGTCTGCCATGATTGCGATGCACATTTGGGTCATGTGTTTGAGGATGGTCCACAGCCGACAGGACTGCGTTATTGCGTGAATTCGGCATCATTACAACTTAAAACAGAAGAAAAGAATGACGAGGAAACCTATCCATGAGTAACATTTATCAGTTTGAAGCTGAATTGTTAGAGGGAGAAACAAAGGCGCTCGCTGATTATAAAGGCAAGGTCATGCTGATTGTGAACACCGCAAGTAAATGCGGTTTCACTCCGCAATTTGCAGGACTCGAGAAGCTTTACGAAAAATATAAAACTCAAGGATTAGAAATTTTAGGGTTTCCTTGCAATCAATTTGGAGGGCAAGATCCAGGGACAAATAAGGAAATTGGGAATTTTTGTCAAAGGAACTATGGTGTAACTTTTCCAATGTTTGCAAAGGTTGATGTGAAAGGGCCGGAAGCACACGTTATTTTTAGATTTTTGACACGTGAGGCAAAAGGTATTTTGGGTAGTCAAAATATCAAATGGAACTTCACAAAGTTCTTGGTTGGTCGTAATGGTGAAGTTTTGGGGCGATATGCACCAACCACTAAACCTGAAGCTTTAGAAGCTGATATAGAGAAAGCTTTAGCGAAAAAGTAACAATAATCTTTGTACACGACAAAAAAAGACAACTCATTGAAATAATGGCATAATACTTGTTTTCTGACGACGAATATGATGACACATTTCAATGAGTTACATCTCATCTTAAACAAATATCTAAAGTGGAACAAGTCACGTGTAAAATGTTTTACACTGATTATGCTTGCATTAATTGTAAAACAGACATGTAATCTTTCTTCTGCATCTAAAGCCTTACCCATCAAGTGCTTACCACAATCATTTTATCGACGTATACAACGCTTCTTTGCAGATCAGTACTTCGATTATCGTCAAATTTCTCAGTTAATTTTCAATATATTTTCATTCGATAAAGTCCAATTAACTTTGGATAGAACCAACTGGAAATGGGGAAAACGAGA
>NZ_KB850011.1:548037-610278 GCF_000369425.1 Acinetobacter sp. NIPH 284 | reverse complement strand
ATGGCTATTCTACGTTTGATTGGTTTTGGAAAAAAAGAAGAATTTAAGAAAGTGCTCGCAATTTTAAGAAAGAAAAAGCCTGATAGGACAAGGGCTCTATGAAATTTGTCTTGTACAGAGAACAATAATATAAGTATTAAAAAAAGACGGTCATAAGACCGTCTTTTTCACATACAGATCAAAGCTGTTCAACCGCTTGATCTTTGGTTTTTCTAAAGCTATGCAGCTTGCGATTAATATCATCAATAAAGGTATACACCACTGGAATAACCAATAAAGATAAGAAAGTGCTCGTGATTAAACCACCAATTACTGAAATTGCCATTGGTGCACGGAAGCTTGGATCTGTTCCGATACCCAAAGCGATAGGTAGCATACCTGCACCCATAGCAAGGGTTGTCATAATAATCGGGCGCGCACGTTTATGACAGGCATCAAGCAAAGCATTAAATCGTGAATAATCTTTCTCTTTTCTTGCGATGATCGCGTAATCGACTAAAAGAATAGAGTTCTTACTTGCAATCCCCATAAGCATAATTAGTCCAATCAAACTTGGCATTGAAAAGCTGCTTTTTGCCAAAAGCAACAATACAAATGCACCGCCCAAAGACAATGGTAATGCGACCAAAATGGTAATAGGTTGTAAGAAGTCTTTGAATAAGAGCACTAAAACGACATAGATACATAGCACCCCTGTGAGCATTGCCAATCCAAAGCTTGAGAAAAGCTCCTGCATTACCTCAGCATCACCAATATTGGTACGTTTCACGGTAGGTGGTAAGTTTTTCATCGTTGGTAATTGATCAACTTTTGCTGCTACATCACCAAGCGGTTGGTTATTCAACTCAATATTAAAATTAATATTGCGCAGGCGATTGAAACGATCGATTTGTGATGGACCGCTTTCAATATTGACATCAGCAATTGTGCCTAACATCACTGGACCATGACTTCCTTTAATCATTAAGCGTTTAATCAATTCCTGATCTTGACGTGCAGAAAGCGGAAGTTTGATCACGACAGGAACTTGTCGTTGCGATAAATTTAATTTTGCAAGGTTTTGGTCGAAATCACCTGCAGTGGCAATTCTCAGTGTTTCTGCGATATCAAAAGTTGTAACCCCAAGATCAGCTGCTTTAGCAAAATCTGGGCGGATAACCAACTCTGGACGAATGAGTGCTGCACTGGAAGTAATACTGCCGATGTTTGGAATTGTGCGTAATTCGCGTTCCAGCTTACGTGCTGTTGAAATAAGAGCTTCAGGGTCATCACCTGATAAGGCGAGTTGATATTGGCTATTGTTCCCTGCTATACCGACTTGAATACGAGCACCGGGTAAAGGAGCGAGTCGTTGACGTATTTCACTTTCGATTTCTTGCAAACTTAAACTACGATCTGAGCGCTCTGAGGTTTGGATTGTCAGAGTTGCTTTTCGAGGCTCACTGGATGCACCACCAGAAAAAGGATCTGAACCTGCTGCACCACCGCCGATGGTTGTATAGATGCTTTTGATTTCTGGATGATCTTTAATAAGATTTCGTGCGTATTCGGCAGTTTTTAAGGTGTCTGCGAATTGTGAGCCTGGAGTGAGTTCTAATCTTACTTGAGTTTGTCCTGTGTCAGGTGGTGGAACAAAACCTGTAGGCAGAAGTGGAATCAGCATAATGGAGCCGATGAAAAACAGAATAGCACCACCAAGCGTAACCCAACGGTGATGTAGACACCACGTGACTAGACGCATATAACCACGCATAACACGACCATCTTTTTCTCGGTCACATGCAAGCTTGGATGTTCCTTGATCATTTAATCTATCTGCATCTGAGTTTTCTGCTGTGTTCTCAACTTTACCAATCCAAGGCTTCAAAATATAAGCTGACATCATTGGTGTTAATAATCGAGCGACTAAAAGCGAGGCAAATATTGCTAGCGCTGCTGTCCAACCAAATTGAACAAAGAATTTTCCTGCGATTCCACTCATGAACGCGGTGGGAAGGAATACAGCAATCAATGTAAATGTGGTTGCAATAACAGCTAGTCCAATCTCATCGGCTGCTTCCATAGCAGCTTCATAAGGTGTTTTACCCATCCGTAGATGCCGAATGATATTTTCAATTTCAACAATAGCATCATCCACCAAGATACCCACGACGAGCGACATAGCGAGGAGTGTTACGGTATTTAATGTAAACCCGAAATAGTACATGCCGATTAAGGCAGGCAAAATAGAAAGAGGTAAAGCGGTTGCTGCAATAATCGTAGCTCTCCAATCGCGCAGAAATAGCCAAACCACTAAAATTGCAAGAATTGCACCTTCATAAAGTAGTGACATGGAACCTTTATAGTTGTCAGCAACAGGCTTAACGAAGTTAAAGGCTTCTGTGATTTTGATATCTGGGTGAGATGCCTTAAGCTTATCTAATGCTTCAATAACGCCTTTTTCAACATCAACTTCACTTGCACCTTTACTTCGTGTGATCTCAAAACCGATTACTGGCTGTCCATTCAGTAATGCTGCAGAACGTCGTTCCGCTATTCCATCTCGAATTGTAGCCACTTGATCAAGTCTGATATGTCGACCATCACTTAAAGCAATATCCATGGCACCAATTTCAGCAGCTGTTTTTACAGTTGCAATCGTACGAATGGATTGTTCACTGCCACCAATCTTGGTTTGTCCACCTGAAGCATCTTGTTGAACCAATCGAAGTTGGCGAGTGATATCAGTTGCAGTCGCATTGAGTGCCAGTAATTTTTCAGGATCGAGTTCGACTTCAACTTGGCGGGTGACACCACCAACACGTGCAACAGCACCCACACCTTTAACCTGTAACATAGCGCGAGCAATATCGTAATCCACGAACCACGAAAGAGCTTCTTCATCCATTTTAGGAGATTGGATGGTATAGGTGAGGATAGGTGAACCAGATAGATTAATTTTACTAACAATCGGGTCTCTTAAATCAGCAGGTAGGTCTGAACGTACTTGTGAAACAGCATTACGCACGTCATCAACAGCTTCTTGTAGTGGCTTTTCTAGCTGAAATTCTGCGGTGACAGTCACAACACCATCTTGAATGTTGGTGTATTGATTTCTTAGACCTTGTAGCGTTGCAATTGAGTTTTCAATTTTACGTGCAACTTCTGTTTCAAGTTGAGGTGGGGCTGCGCCGGGTAATGACGCAGTTACGGTGACCATCGGAAGTTCAATGTCTGGGAATTGTTGTATTTTCATCCAGTGAAAACATAACAATCCTGCCAAACCGAGCATGATAAATAATAAAATGCCCGGAATTGGATTGCGGATTGACCAAGCAGAGAAATTCATTTTATTTCTCCTGTGTATTCACAAGTTGTTTGGTCAGTGGGGTATCAGGTATGTCTTTGGCAACAGTAACTAAATCTCCATCAGTTAAGAAACCTGTTCCAGAAGAAACCAATTTTACTTGTGTTGGTAAATCCATGATTTCTACACGATCACCTAGACGGCGACCTATAGTGACTTTTTGCTGTGTTACACGATTATTTTGATCAACAATAAAAACATAAGAAAAACCATCCCGTAGCAATAATGCTGTTTGTGGAATGGTTAATGCTGTTTTTTCACCTAGATCAAACTCTCCCTTTACAAACATTCCCATACGAATTGCTTGAGTTGTTGGTAAATCAACATATACCAAACCATAACGTGTTTGAGGATCAATTACTGGTGCAATCATCCGAACTTGACCTGTCACTTTGGGTTGTGAAGGATCAGGTGAAATAACGTGAGCAGTCATGCCTTGTTGAAGTTTGTATAAATCTGTTGTTGTAACTTCAGCTCTCCACTCCAAGCGATGATCTCGAATCAAGCGGAATAATTCTTGACCTGTTTGTGCTAAAGAGCCAACTGTTGCAGTTCTAGCAGAAATGACACCGTTGTCAGGAGAAACGACTTGTGTTTGGGCTAAGCGCAGTTGATTACTTTCAATTTGTGCTTTTGCTGCATCTAAACGTGCTTGAGCTGTTGCTTGTGATGTTTGATATTGTGTTGATTCTTGAGCTGAAATAGCACCAGTATTTTTTAACTGCTGAATGCGCTTATTATTGGTAATTGCATCCGCCAAAACAGCTTGAGCTTCTGCATAGCTTGCTTTCGCTGCCGCTAAATCAGCACGAATAGTTTCACTATTGATTTCAGCTAAAATCTGACCACGTTTTACTTCATCACCGACATTTACATTCACACGTGTTAATCGCTGTCCAGATAGCTCACTGCTAATTACAACTTCTTGCCAAGCTGCAATATTTCCATTCGCAGTAAAAACTTGTTTCCAGTTTTGTTGTTCTGGTGAAACTACTGTTACGGTCAGTGCAGCTTTTTGAGTGTTTGTTTGAGCATTTTTTTGCTTATCATCTGTATATGAGTTTTTACTTGAACTCGTTTTCCACATTAAAAATGTAACGGTGATAAGTACAATAATGATTGCAGCAATCAACCAAACCTTTTTCTTTGTATTTTGTGAAGTTTGAGGAGCCATCTTTCCATAGTCACCAAATTTTGATGCCTAAGTATAGACGAACATTTCAACAGATGGTCAATAGTTAATAGACAGATGAATAGCTTTTAAATGCACTATATGTCGGGAGACAAATGAATGGAAAGCGGCTACATATTATGAATATTTAAAGAGGTAATAAGCGGTTGATCACCACATTTTTCATCACAATCGTTGAGGTGAGTCGTTGCACATTTGGTAATGCCGATAAACTATCATCATAGAGTTTCTGAAAACTAGCTAGATCTTTGGCAACCACATGGAGAAGATAATCAGGATTACCAAACAGACGCTGTGCTTGAATAACGTTAGCTATTTCACTGACTTTTTCTTCAAATTGAGATAGTGCGCTTTTATCTCCATCTTTAAGTGTCACAAAAATGATAGCTGAGAAATTAAATCCAATTTGAGATGCTTCCAAATCCGCATGATAGCCTTTAATCACACCAGATTCTTCCAAAGCTTTCACTCTACGGTGGCAGGGAGACAAGCTTAGACCTACTTTTTCAGCGAGTTCTGTGATAGATAGTCGCCCATTTTTTTGTAATTCAGCAAGAATTTTCTTATCTGTGCGATCCATTTAGAAGAATCTCCTGAATAAATAGAAATAAAAGAAATTAATTAGGAAAACATTTTAACCATTTAAGCATATTCTCTCCAATAGATTTTTCAACACATGGTTGAAATAAAAAATAATTTCAATCGTAGTATATTGAAATAAATAGAGTTATGGATATGGATTTAAATGTAATTATTGCCTTTTGGTGTGTTTCAATCTTGTTTGTTTTAACACCTGGCGCTGACTGGGCGTATGCAATATTGGCGGGAATAAAAGGGAAGTTTATTGTTACAGCAGTTTCAGGGCTTGTACTGGGGCATTTTTTAGCGATTTTGTGTGTTGCAGCTGGCGTGGGCACTTTAGTTAGTCATTATCCAATTTTATTGACATCTTTAACGATTGTTGGCGCATGTTATTTACTGTGGATGGGTATAAGCTTGTTGATTCGACCAGCCATCATCTCAAGTACTGAACAACAGACATCTGCGTTTGATTCAGCAAAGTCTTGGTTCGTTAAAGGTGTGGGAATTAGTGGTTTAAATCCGAAAGTTTTATTGCTCTTTTTTGCACTATTGCCGCCATTTATTCACCCAAACTTGCAGTTTTCAGCTACAGCTCAGATCCTTTCTTTAGGTATTATTCATCTAATTAGCTGCGCAATTGTTTATGTATTGGTTGGATTGGCAGCAAAGAAACTATTAAGTACCAGACCCCATGCGGTAAGGGTGGTCAGTCGAATTTCAGGTACCTTGATGGTTTTGATAGCCACAATTCTAATTATTGGTCAGGTTTAAGTTTTATTTCGGAATCTGTAATAGAAATCACTTACAGATTCCGAACTCATTGTATTTAAAGAATTGCTTTTAAGCGTTTAACAACTTCTTCACATTGAGCAAGATCAGCAACTAGAGCCATGCGCACGTGACCTTCGCCTGGATTGCCTTGTTCAGTATCACGAGATAAATAGCGACCTGGAAGAACTTTGATATGTGCTTTTTCCATAAGCATTTGAGCAAAAGTTTCATCATTGTCAACTTTTAACCAATAGTAGAATCCAGCATCTGGCTTTTGTAGTGGTAATAAATGACCAAGTTCGCTTTGGAATAATTCAAATTTCGCACGATATTGTTGGCGGTTTTCTTCCACATGTGCTTCATCATTCCACGCTGAAATAGATGCAAGCTGATGTTGAACAGGCATTGCTGCGCCATGATAGGTACGATACTGTAAATAAGGTTTTAATAATGCTGCGTCGCCTGCAACGAAACCAGAACGCATACCCGGAAGGTTTGAACGTTTTGAAAGTGAATGAAATACGATGCAATTCTTATAGTCATCACGTCCAATTGCAGCACAGACTTCTAAAAGGCCAATTGGTGCTTGGTCAAACCAAAGTTCTGAATAACATTCATCAGAAGCAATAACAAAACCATATTGATCAGACAGTGCGATTAGCTTCTTAAATTGTTCTTTTGAGAGTACGGTTCCCGTTGGATTTCCTGGTGTACATACAAACAATAAAGCTGTTTTTTCCCAAACTTCTGCAGGTACAGCATCAAAATCGCCTAAATAACCATTTTCTTCTGTACAGTTAATGAAATATGGTTTTGCACCAGCAAGTAACGCAGCACCTTCATAAATCTGATAAAAAGGGTTTGGCATTACAATATAAGGCGCATCTTCTCTTTTAATCAAAGCTTGTACAAAAGAAAAGATTCCTTCACGTGTGCCAGAAACAGGCAAAATATGTTCTTCTGCACTGATTTGATTCAGTGAAAAGCGATTTGTAAGCCATTTTGCAATACTTTGGCGCAGCTCAGGTAAGCCCTTACTGTTTGGATAGGTTGATAAATGTGCAAAGTTATCAATAATTGCTTGTTTAACGAACTCAGGTGCAGGATGTTTCGGTTCACCAATAGACAATGGAATCAAAGGTAAATTGGCTGGTTGCACATTTTTAAAAAGTTGATTTAACTTTTCAAAAGGATACGGATGCAATAAAGACAAGCTAGAGTTCATTTAAACAGTTACCGAACAATAAAAATTAAGAGGGTGGATTACAAATTTGGTTTGATGCTTCATCAAGAGCCGCTTTCAGTGTCTCAGCAAAGAGTTTGACCTCTTCATCAGTTAACAACACACCATTTTTTTTGGTTACAAAGAAAATATCTTCAGCACGTTCACCTAGGGTAGCAATCCTCGCTGAGTGGATATCCAAACCTTGTAGCATGAAGAGAGCGCCAATACGTGCAAGTAAACCAGGTTGGTCAAGTGTCGATATTTCAACCATATGTTGTTGTAAAGCAGGGTTTAGAGCGATATCGACAGTGTTCTGAACATCGAAATGACGCAAATGTCTTGGTATACGACGTTGCATGATACCAGGGTATTGGTCAGGATGGCTGAGTGCTTCAACCAATGCCAATTTCACTTTTCGTTCCCGTTCTGGGTCAGTCAGTAAGGTACCAAAACGATCTAAGACTAAATATGTGTCTAAACTAAAAGCAGTACTTGCCGTAATAATTCGGGCATCTTGAACATCAAGGTTCATACGATCTAGTACGGCTACGGTTGTGGCAAATAGGTTTGGTTGATCACGGGTATAAATAAAAATTTGTACTGCATCTTGTGCAGCATTGCGGTGAGCACGTAACAATACCAACGGAGCAGGGTTATCGCCGTGCTGTAATATGGCTTGAGTATGCCAAGCGATTTCATTTGCAGATTCTTTTACAAAGTATTCATCACCAAGTTCTTGCCAAACTTTTTCGACTTCGGCGAGAGAGAAGTTATTGACCAATAATTCACTGGCAGCAAATTTGGTGTCTTCAATCAACATTTGATAGTCAACAGGACGACCTAAGCCTGAACGAATCACATCTCGCGCATAGGTATACAACTGGCGCATAAGGGAAGCACGCCATGTATTCCAAAGTTTAGGATTCGTGGCATTAATATCAGCGACCGTTAAAGTGTATAGATAGTCTAAATGTTCCATATCACCGACTTTTTCGGCAAACTCTTTCACTTCATCTGGATCAGAAATATCTTTCTTCTGTGCAGTAAGAGACATGAGTAGATGATTGTTAATCAACCATGCTACAAGTTTACATTCACGTTCAGTAAAACCATGCGTGCGACAGAACTCGATGGCATCTAATGCCCCTAATTCACTATGATCGCCGCCACGACCTTTCGCAATATCATGGAAAATTGCTGCCATATAGACAATATCGTGACGCGCAATACGTTGGAATACTGAACTCACCACAGGGAATTCTTTAGCGAATTCAGGTTCTTTAAAGCGACTTAAGTTTCTGAGTAATAATAAGGTGTGTGCATCTACCGTGTAGATATGGAACAGATCGTACTGCATTAATCCTGTGATCTGTCCAAACGAAGGAATGTAGTTCCCTAATACGCCATAACGTTTCATCGCCACCATCGTGTCATATAAGTGCGGTGAGCGAATAATTGACATGAATAATGCTTGATGTTCTGGGTTGTCACGGAAACGTTGATCAATTCGTTTGGCTGCGAGCACAAGAAGACGCAAGGTACGAGCACGAATGCCTGTAATTTCTGGTCGATTGGCTAACAGATAGAATAGTTCTAAAATTGCACTCGGTTCTTCAGAAAATACTTTGTGATGCTGAACAGCGAGTTTACCGTCTACAATTTTAAAGCGTTCATTAATGTCGATAATTTGGCGTTCATAATCAGGCAGACGAGGGGTAATGACTGATTCATTGAAGTAAGCAAGTAACATCTCATTCAGCGTTGAAACTTGTTGCGCTGTTCGATAATAACGCTTCATGAATTGTTCAACTGCAAAGTTCACAGGTTGACCTTCTTCACGAACATAACCAAATTTTGCTGCTATATCTCTTTGATATTCAAATAATAAGCGGTTTTCATCTCGTTTAGCGATACGATGCAAATGGGTTCTAATCTCCCATAAGAAACTTTCAGCTTCTTCCAGTACGCCTAATTCAAATTCAGTAATAAAGCCTAAGTGAACTAAATCATAAATACGATTGACACGGAAGTGACGTTTGGCAATCCAACCAATTTGATTAATATCACGAATACCGCCAGGTGCATTTTTGATATCTGGTTCTAAATTGCTTTCAGTATTATTGTGTTGAGCGTAGCGCTTGGTCTGTTCCGCCATTTTGGCATCATAGAAGGTTTTATCTGTCCATGTCTGGGCGACAATACGACGTGGCCATTTAGCCAGTTGTTCATTGCCTGTAATTAAACGTGCCTCGATTAAAGTTGAAGCAACAGTTAAATCATTTGCTGCTTGTTCAACACAGTTTTGAATCGTACGAACGCTAATTCCAGGTTTAAAATTACCAACATCCCATAAGGATGAAATAAAAGTTGAGATCAGTTTTTCTTGCTCTTCGTTGATTTCATCTTCAGATAAAATCATGATGTCAGTATCGGAATATGGCAGCATTTCGCGACGACCATATCCTCCGACCGCAAATAAACCTAATTCAGTTTTATTTAATTCAGCATGATTCCATAAAAAGACTAAGGCCTCATCAATTGAGTTGGAACGAGCCTTAATCACTTCACGAATAGCTTGCCCATTTTCATAACTCTCTTGTAATTGCTTTTCTACATCTGTTCGCCATTGATTAATGGCTTTAATATCATGATGACTGGTGACATAGTTCAGCAAAGGAGATGTATTGATCATGAAAATGGGTCTACTCAATTTAAGTTAAGAGTTTGTGTGTACGCTCACTTGGTCAGCAGCTTGTTGCGCTAATTCACGTGCTTGGTCTGTTGTTTCAGCGCGTGCTGTTGCAACTCCCATACGGCGACGTTTAAAACCTTCAGGTTTACCAAATAAACGTAAGTCAGTATTCGGATTGGCTAAAGCAAGATTCAAGCCATCAAAGCTGAGGTTATTCGCATCTACACCTGCATAAATCACCGCACTTGCCGCAGTACTATGGCGAGCTGTATTAACAGGTAAACCTAAAATAGCACGCGCATGCAATTCAAATTCGCTTTGGTATTGAGAAGCTAAAGTTACGAGACCCGTATCATGTGGGCGAGGGGAAACTTCGCTGAACCAAACTTTATCGCCTTTGATAAATAGCTCTACACCAAAGATACCACAGCCACCTAATGCAGTTGTTGCTTTGTGTGCGATACGTTTAGCTTCTTGTAAGGCAGCAGCAGTCATTGGTTGAGGTTGCCAGCTTTCGACATAGTCACCCGCATCTTGGCGGTGTCCAATCGGATCACAGAAATGGGTTTCGATTTCGCCAGTCTTAGGATTTTTTGCACGAACTGTTAATAAGGTGATTTCAAAATCAAAATCAATTTGTGATTCGATAATCACGGTACCTTGATTCACACGACCGCCTTGCATCGCATATTCCCAAGCGGCATCAACTTCATCAAAGCTTTTAACGCGAGACTGACCTTTACCCGATGATGACATCACTGGCTTTACAAAGTTTGGATAACCGATGTCATCACATGCTGCCCGGAAACTTTCTAAAGTACTGGCAAAGCGATAAGCGGATGTTGGTAGACCGAGTTCTTCAGCAGCTAAACGACGAATTCCTTCGCGGTTCATTGTGAGATTGACTGCTTTAGCTGAAGGAATAACGGTTGCTGTTTGGCTTTGTTCAATTTCTACAAGCACTTCAGTCGCAATCGCCTCAATTTCAGGAACAATCAAATTGGGTTGAATTTTTTCAATTAGTTGTTTTAATTCGGTTGGATCAGCCATATTCAATGTATAAGAAAAATGTGCAACTTGCATGGCTGGTGCATGATCATAACGATCTGCGGCATGAACTTCGACACCTAAGCGTTGTAAAGAAATCACAACCTCTTTACCTAGCTCCCCAGAACCTAACAGTAAAACCTTAAATGCAGAAGATTGAAGTGGAGTTCCAAGAGTGACGCTCATGCGTGTAATCCTATCCTGAGTAATTTGTGGTTAAGCATAGCAGAACTTTTTGATGAATTAAGCTTGCCTGATACAAAAAAACAAGGTTTTGTTAGACAAAAAATATGACTTATCATCGTGTTGATCTGTTTAGACATTGACTTGATAGTTAAGTCGTAATTCATCTGCATTTTGACCACGGATTCCCCAATTTGATTTTGGGGTTTCAAAAATTGTAATTTCAATATCTTGTGGGGAAATACCGCATTGCTGCTGAATATTAGAAAAAATTGATTGAATAAATTGTTTTTTTGCCGAAGTTGTTCGCCCTTCAAACATTGAAATTTCAATAATCAAATATTGTTCACTGCGATCATTTGGATATATAAAATCTTCTGGGGCTAAAGCAATAAAGCGCTGAAATTTTTTTTCTACAGGATAATCGAGGCTTGTGACCAGTGCTTGGTGAATAGCACCTGACAATTGACTTCTAAATTGTTGAATTGTTTGATGTAGTGCATAAATTTTGATTTGAGACATAAATAGGTTATTCCAAAATTAAGATTAGAAATTTTGATTCACATGATATTTTTATTTCACCACTTTAAATGATATTGGCATTAAATCAATTCTTTAGAACGTAGATTGTTCTATGGGATAAATAAGTAACAACGATTGAGTATTGTTGCTGAATTGACTAGCATAATGCGCAAATGTTCCATTGGCGATTTGATATGTTTAATACAAAAACTCATGTAGCGACAATAATGTTGTTTAGCAGCCTTTTATTGACTGCATGTGATCATTCAAGCAATCAGCCAGAAAAAAAAGTGGAAATTAAAGCAGCACCCAAACTTAATAATGATGCAACAAGTTACGCACAAGCTGCTTGGAAGCTCATTAATGAAATTGATCCAATTGTCTACAATAAACAATCTACTGAGATTGAGGATAAAGTCAGAAAACCATTACGACAACTCAGTACCGATTGGCGAATTAATGTCAAAATGACGGATTCTGTGACTGAAGGAAAATATGCGCTATGCCGTAAAGCATTGACTAGTCTGGATACTTGGGCAAGAGATGTTAAAGAGAATGTGAGTTCGTCAACACAAAAGCAAGCTGACTACGAACGAGACAAGGCACAGTGTAAAGATGCAATTGATAATCCAGCTTTAGGCAATACCTCACCTAAATAAAAAAGCGAGATGATGAATCTCGCTTCAGCTGGTTAAAGCTATCATGCGTTTGGGTTTATGACGTTTTTCCTGTTTTTGTGGCTTCCTGCTTGATTTGTGTGGTTGATGTTGTTGCTGCTTTTTTAGTATCCGATGACATTTTCATGGTGTCATGTTTCATTGTCTCTTTTGCTTTCGTGGTTTCTTTTTTGGTTTTTACAACATTTGTTGCTACACATTTGCCACCTTTATGATTTGGTCCTGTGCCACCCTGTAATTGAGTTCCTTTCGGGCAGGCAAATGCACTTGCGCTTAATACGGTGAATAAGCCTGCTGTTAGAATTGTTGCGACTTTTTTCATAATTGTCATCTGAATCAGGTAAGCGATAGTGCTTATGATTAATTTAGACGAGTTTTTAACAACAAAGCAGAATGATTTTGTGAATAATTTAAATTGAAGCGTAGTGTTTTATAGCGAGAGTTTATCTTTTAATTTATGTTTAAGATTAAGTGGATATTGCATAATATATGATCTAATTTTCTAAATAAGATCATACGATCGCCGTAACACTTTATTGCTTTAGATAACCGACAGCAGCGACTTTCTTTAACTTTTCAATATCAATCACCTCAATTTTTTTAAAACCAAGTTGGATGATTCCTTGTTTTTCAAATAGATTTAATTCTTGATTAACGGTTTGTCTTGAGATTGTTAGCATATTAGCAAGTTGATCTTGTGAGATTTGAATATTTAAATCTTGAATGGATGAGCGGTTACCGTAACCTTCTAATATAAATAACAAGCGTTGAGCAAGACGCTGACTGATCGTTTGAGTTTGAATTGCAATTTGCTCTAAAAAGACATAGCGAAGTTTTTGACTGGTCAGTAGGGCAAAGAAATACCAATAATAGGGATTTTTAGATAAAAACTCGTTCAGAGGTTGAGCTGGGATTTGAAGCACAACACTTTTTTTCAATGCAATAGCATCATGAGAGCGTGGTTGTTTGTCTATGAGAGAAATCTCGCCAAACCACATGATTGGTTCAGCGATAGCAGCAATTGCTTCATTACCGTTAACGTCTATGTAACCCAAACTAATTGAGCCATCGAGAACACCATACACACCATCAAATTGATCTTGAGCATTAAACACAGCGGCATTTTTTTCAATTATAAGTTTCTTACCATGATCCAAAATGAACTGCTTGAAAGGCTCTGCAAGATGACTAAACCACGAATTTTGCTGTAAATGGTGTATATGAATGGGATCTAACACTCTATTTCCTTTTAAAAATATAAATCCATTTGTCAGCTACATGACAATTTTATTTGCTGATTTGTAATAGATTAATAACATACAGAAATAATATGAGGAATGAGCAATGACAAATTTGGAACGACAACTCAGTCAGTATGCTGCTTACCATTTAGATCGAAATAATATTATGACTCATTTTGTAGGCATTCCTTTAATCGTTTTCTCTATCTTATGTTTAACCGCACGAGCAGGGATCGAAATATCAGGTTATCCTATGACATTGGCAATGCTGCTCATTGTTTTAAGTAGTATTTATTATCTTACACTTGATAAGTTGTTTGGTGCCTTGATGCTGATCTTATTGGTGTTGGCTTATCCTTTAGCTTTAAAAGTTGCGGCTTTATCCATGTGGAGTTGGTTAGGTGCGAGTGTTGGTATTTTTGTTGTAGGCTGGGTCTTTCAGTTTGTAGGACATTATTTTGAAAAGAAAAAACCTGCATTTGTTGATGATCTGATTGGTCTGGCAATTGGTCCATTATTCGTTTTAGCTGAGTTTGTATTCTTACTAGGTTTCCGTAAACCATTACATCAACGTATTTTGAAAGAAGCTGAAAGCAAACGTGCCGCGATGGATATGAAAGTCCAAACTGCATCTTAAGCCCAGATAATTTTAAAAGAGCCGAGATCATTTAGATTTCGGTTTATTTATTGCAATAAATAGATCATTTAAAATGTGCCATCTGCTTGTTATGCTGATTGGTCTTTAACTCAAGATCTATATTTAAAAGCAAATGACAGGACTTTACGAATATTGGTCATTACCACACAAGTTAAGCATTAAATGCCCCTCATGTCAGCACAAAGCGAATTTTGAATTTGCTCGATTTGCCAAGATTCAACTCAAAAAAGACATCGATTATTTTCAGCAGCATCCAGATTTTGAATATCAGCGTTTTCAGGATAGTTGTGGTGGTTATTGGAATGCTGCTTTTTACTATCCTAATTTATCGGTTGATTTGCAGCAGATCCGCGATTTACCTGAGACTTATGATGTACAAAAATGGTCTGTGCCTTACTCTTCAATGAATAAAGGCGGAGTGGTGTGTGAATCTTGTGATTGTCGTCAAAAACATGAACTGAATTGGCCGAATGATGCTTATTATGTGGTGATGTATAGACAACAAGTGCTATGGGCATTTCATCGTGAAGCGGCGATTGATCTCTATGACTATTTAAAAGAAGATTTACGCGATCATAAAAAATATCGCCACTCTTTCTTTTTGTTGCATATCCCGACGATTTTTAAACAGAAGAAGGCTAGAGTGCATGTGACCAAACAATTACAGAAATTATTAAAGAATCAGTAAGATGGGATGACCGATTTTTAATGTCATTTTAGGCGTAGAGTGCAACAAATTCCTTGATGATTTGAACAATCAGTTGAGGTTTTTCTCGATGGGGAACATGCCCACACGCTTCAATCAAATGTAATTCTGCATCCGTATATTTAGCTAATCGTTCAGGTTGCGCTAAGCTGCCATATTCATCATTGTGACCATGAATGGCGAGCAATTTTGTTTGTAATGCTTTGAGGTTATTGTCCAGAGTCCAATTGCGAAATGCAGGTGAAAGCCATGTTTCGGTCCAAGCATCCAAAACCCATTGTGCTTTTTCTGCATGATATTTTTTGAGTTTTTGCAATTGTTCAGGCTGTTGGAACATCTGTTTTGCATCAGAAACGCCATCTAAGGTCTTTTGTTCAATATATGCCTGAGCCGCTTCCGTAATCACTGCAACACATTTGAATGGATATTGTGCTGCAAAGCTGACCGCCATGCCACCACCAACACTATGACCTAGCGCAATCACTTGTGAGATTTCAAGCTGATCTAAAAGTTCAGCAGCAACAAGAGCTTCTTGTTGGATAAAATCGGTAGAGAGTTGTGTGTCGCTTGCATCAGATTGTCCAAAGCCGTGACGATCATAGGCAATAATCATGCGATTGGTTTCGATGCAAAGTTGTTCAGGAAAATCTCGCCATAGTTGCACGCAGCCTAAAGAGTCATGGAATAATAGAATCGGAATTTGTTTACTTGGCTCAGTCTGTTGTGGCTGCCATATCTTTACAAAGAGATTGCCTTCAAGTGATGAGATGTTTTTTTCAACGGTTTCACAGTGTCGCATGGCAAGATAATCCAAATGTATAAATTGAATATCAGAATAGTTAAAAACCATTGTGTAATATAGATATAATCATGACGATAAATAGTCTGATCGTGCCATATTGAAATGAAAAGAGTTGCAATTGTTGCTTATGACGGATGTTGGGCAATGAGCCTGATGATGGTTAAGGATTTTTTTCATGTCGTGGCTTTGTTGGAAGCGCGACAGGGGCAGGTTGCAACATACCAAGTTGAAATTCTAAGTATCGATGGATTAGCGAAACAGAGTGCAAGTGGAACACAGATCGATGTCAATGGGCATATCATGCTAGATCGTATTTATGATTTGGTGATTATTCCTAGTTTTGAGGGGAAGCAGTTAGCAACATTAACATTACAAAGCCATGATTTAGTGCTGTGGATTAGACGTTTAATACAACAGCAGATTGCTATTTTAGCAGTTACAACGGGTGTTTATTTTATTGCAGCAACTAAACTTGCTGATCACATCCTGTTAGCAACCCATTGGGCTTTTATTCGTGAGCTAAATGGTTTATTTCCTAGCTGTTCATTTACTAAAAATCGAAATTATCTATACGCAGGATCGATCTATAGTACAGGGACATTAATGGGTACATTTGATGCTTTACTGGGCATTGTTGCACAGCATAAAGGGGATTATTTTGCACAATTGTGTGCAAGCCATTTATTGATGACCTCACCGCAATTACTAAATCCTGTATTACCGATGTATCGTAATCATTGTGATGAAGCCGTATTGCAAGTACAAGATTGGCTAGATGAACATTGTGCTGAGGAAAACAAGATTGCCGATCTGGCCCAGCAATTTAATTTTAGTGAGCGGAATTTGAAACGGCGTTTTCAATTGGCGACGCAGATTTCTCCCAATCAATATTTGCAACAGGTGAGAGTTGATAAAGCCAAGAAGTTATTATTAACCACAGATATGAAGATTCAGCAAATAGCTTATGAAGTGGGCTATGAAAATGTAAGTTTTTTTATTCGAATATTTAAAAAGGTCACAGCTTGTACACCGACGCAATGGGTCAAATAAATGATTGAATCGTGGTTTGTGATTTACCTAAAGATTTTGATTGATACATGAGCTGATCTGCAGTCTTGGTTGCATCTTCAAGGTTTTCTGGTAATTCGGATAAAATGGCTAAACCCATACTAAAATCAACGCCATATTTTTGATTTAAGCCACTTTCTGCAAATAATGTTCGCAAGTGGTGATCACAAAGATAGGCTTGGGTTTCATCAATATCTAATAAAATAATTGCGAATTCATCACCACCTAAACGGGCAACAATGTCTGAAGAACGACATGATTTTTTGAGAACCTGTGAAAACTGGAGCAGAACCTCATCACCACCATGATGTCCATGAGTGTCATTGACTGCCTTGAAGCCATCAAGGTCAATGATGCCAACTGCAAAACACGTTTGTTTGCGGAAATTCAACTTTCGCAGAATACGGTATTCAATATCAAAGGCGCGGCTATTATCGAGAGAGGTGAGCTGATCTTTCATTGCCAGATTTTTCATTTCCTGCCAGTTTTTACGCACATTGATCAGCAAAAATGCAACAATTGAAAAGAAACCTAAACGAACGAAAGCATTCCAAAGAGGGATAAATGTATTGGAATAATGATGACCAGCATGAATGTCTGCAATCAACCAAGTCATGCCTGACAGCATAATGGTCAGCACAGTGATCTTATATTGGTCGTACCATGCTGCAATTGAAACAGGCAGTAGATAGAACACCGAGAACGAATACTCATAACCTGTTGCCAAGTCAATCATACCAAGCACAGCAGTGATGAGCAGAATCAACAACCGCCGTATCATTGGATTATGTGCGAATAATCGTTCTAATGTTCTTTCCATAGTGTCTTTATGTTGAAATAATTACACGTTAAAACGGAAGTGTAATACATCGCCGTCTTGTACGACATAAGTTTTACCTTCTAAACGCCATTTACCTGCTTCTTTGGCACCGCTTTCACCGTTGTATTGAATGAAGTCATCATAAGCAACACATTCAGCACGGATAAAGCCTTTTTCGAAGTCGGTATGAATCACACCCGCTGCTTGTGGCGCAGTCGCACCGACTTTAACCGTCCAAGCGCGAACTTCTTGTACGCCCGCAGTGAAGTAAGTCTGTAAGCCAAGTAAGCTATAACCTGCACGAATCACCACGTTTAAGCCTGGTTCTTCCATACCCATCGCTTCCAAGAATTCAGCGCGATCTTCATCTTCTAATAATGAAATTTCAGCTTCGATTTGGTTGCAAAGGGGAACAACAATCGCATTTTCTTCAGCAGCCAGTTTTTTTACTGCATCAAGATGTGGGTTATTTTCAAAACCGTCTTCTGCCACGTTGGCAATGTACATAGTTGGTTTAAGCGTCATTAAACCGAAACCGCGTACCGCTTTACGTTCATCATCCGAAAGGTCAGCCGCACGTGCTGGTTTGCCTTCATCGAGTAAAGGTTGAATTTTTTCTAATGCTGCTTTAGTGGCAATCGCATCTTTATCGCCACCTTTTGCCGCTTTAGTTAAACGTAACAAAGCTTTTGCAACAGTATCAAGGTCAGCAAGCGCAAGTTCAGTATTGATGGTTGCGATGTCATCTAATGGGTCAATTTTACCATTTACGTGAATCACGTTTTCATCTTCAAAACAACGAACTACATGAGCAATGGCATCTGTTTCACGGATATTGGCAAGGAATTGGTTACCCAAGCCTTCACCTTTAGATGCACCAGCAACTAAACCTGCGATATCAACAAATTCCATCGTAGTTGGAATAACGCGTTGAGGTTTAACAATCGCTGTAAGTTTATCTAGGCGTGGATCTGGAACAGGGACAATGCCTGTATTCGGTTCAATGGTACAAAACGGAAAGTTTTCAGCTGCAATCGCTGCCTTTGTTAATGCATTGAACAATGTAGATTTACCTACGTTTGGCAGACCAACAATACCGCAATTAAAACCCATGAAACCACTCACAAATGTGTTATTTAAAAATTGCTGATGATTTTACATGAAAGCCATGACAAAGTCAGGTCATGGTTGTAATGAAAACTTGATCTTGCCCAAATTACAGGAGATAGGAAAAAAACGACATTGTAATCATTCATTTTTACTTCTAAAGTAGAGCAAACCTTAGGTTTGATCGAGTAGAAAAATAAATTTGGAGAGTTTATGCGGGTTTTATACCAATTTCCTTTGTCTCATTATTGTGAAAAAGCTCGCTGGTTGTTAGATCATAAGGAATTGGACTATGTGGCACATAATTTAATTCCTGGTTTTCACCGAGCATTTACCTATCTTAAATCTGGGCAATATCTATTGCCGATGTTGAAAGATGATAAACGCTGGGTTGCTGATTCAACACAAATCGCTTTATATCTTGATAGTAGTTATCCTGAACATGCATTATTGAGACGTGATGAACAGTTACGTGAGCAAGCTTTAGAAATTGATAAATTATCGGGTGAGCTGGGTGTGCATGTCCGACGTTGGTCATTGGCGCAAGCGTTATCTGTTGGCGATCATCCACTCGAAATTATGATGGGTGAGCAAGGCTATTTACGCCAGTTTGAAAAAATTTCTAAACCAATTTTAAAGAGTTTAGTTTCTTCAAACTATAAGTTAAATCCTCAGAAAGTCGCAAAATCTAAAGTGAGAATGACTGAGCTGATTACCGACCTCAATCAACGCTTGATTGATAATCAAGGGCGTTATTTGGTTGGCGATCGTCTAGGTTTAGCAGATATAGCAGTTTGTTCAATTCTTGCGCCGTTACTCGTGATTAAGGGTACGCCGTGGGAATTGGAAAATGATGATATTGAACAATTCACGGGTGAATTGAAGGAATATCATGACTATTTATTAGATTTACCGCTTGGACAATATGCACAGCGTATTTATGCGACTGAACGTAATGCACGGGTTGATTGGCGCGGTTTATAAGATTTGTTGATGAATAAAGCCCTGATTGAAAATAATCGGGGCTTTTTTATGCGAAAGAAAAGAGCAAAATAGTCAATAAAGTAAAAAATTATCGGTGAATAAAATTAATTATTAAAAGAAAATTCGTTATAAATAGAAAATATTAGAAATTATTGCCAAATTTACTTTAAAAAAACTAAAAAGAGGGAAATAATTATAAAAAGTCTTTGCTATCTTATGTTTCAGGGTGTGATGGGGATCGAAACGAGTTGTTCACTATTGGGAGATGAGTTGAACAGTTGCTCAAAAGGTCTTGTTTCGGCTTTGAGACAAAGATAAACCAAAAGTTTATCGGAATCATGTTTGCGTTATCCATGCAGCATCGTCAAAAGTTAAACGAATGTTTTCCCTTGACCCTTAAAAATTACTGAGTGAGCAGTTCCGATAGAAGCATAAATTCAGAGTGAGAACTGTAGAATGGAATTGGATCGTTTTGATAAACAAATTCTTGAAATTTTGACCCATGAAGATGTCAATCTAAATGAGCTTTCAGAGCGTATTAATCTTTCGGTGAGTTCGGTGCATCGACGCATTAAAAACCTGATTGAATCCCAAGTGATGGGACAGCTCAAACGAGAAATTAATTTTAATAAGCTCGGTTTTAGTTTACATATACTTTTACAGGTTTCTTTGAGCAAACATGACAGTGAAACCTTTGATAAATTTCTACAAGAAATTGAAGATATTCCTGAAGTCACCAATGCCTTTTTAGTGACAGGGCAGAGCGCCGATTTTATTTTGGAATTGGTGGCTCGTAATATGGATGACTATAGTGAAATTCTATTACGCCGTATTGGTAAAATTGACAGCGTCGTTGCGCTACATTCTAGTTTCGTGATCAAAGAATACAACGTATTTAACTGCTATAAACTGTTAAATAAGTTATAAAAAATGCATCTAAAAAGATGCATTTTTTACTGATCTGAATGAATTAAGCATCAAGTTGCGCTAATACATCTTCAGAGAATTCAACATTGGTATAAACGTTTTGAACATCATCAAGATCTTCAAGCATATCAATCATTTTCATGATTTGTTTGGCTTGATCAATATCATTGATTTCAGCTTTAGTTGATGGGCTCATCACAACTTCAGCATTATCAGATTTTAGACCTGCTGCTGTAAGTGCATCCTGAACATCACCAAAGCTCTCTGGACTGGTGATTACCAAGATACTATCTTCATCGATCTCGATATCATCAGCACCCGCTTCTAAAGCGACTTCCATGATTTTGTCTTCTAAAGAAACATCTTCAAAAGAAATTTCGCCACGTTTTGTGAACAGGTAAGCCACCGAACCGTTGGTTCCCAAGTTACCATTGGTTTTAGAAAAACAATGGCGAACATCTGGGACAGTACGGTTTAAGTTATCAGTCATGGTTTCAACGATAACTGCAACACCACCAACACCATAACCTTCATAGGTTACTTCTTTTAAATCATCATTATCTTCGCCACCAGCACCACGTTGGATCGCACGGTTGATGGTGTCACGTGTCATATTCACAGAAAGTGCTTTTTCAACAACTGCACGTAAACGAGGGTTACTCGCTGCATCTGGGCCGCCCAATCTGGAAGCGGTTACGATTTCACGGATATATTTGGTAAAAACTTTACCGCGACTTGCATCTTGTTTAGCTTTACGATGCTTAATATTGGCCCATTTAGAATGACCCGCCATGGAAGTAACTCCAAAAAATTAAAACTCAAAAAAGTGCGTGAATATTAGCATAGCGATAGTTTTCTTGAAAACCACCGCATTAAGCATTCAAAATTTAAATTCCTGATCATGTATTAAAGATTGATCAGAAAGAATGCAAAAATTAGTTAATCTTTACGTCAATATCGTATTCAGCATAAAGAGCTTTGATTTGTTCCAAATCTTTTTGTAAATCTGTAGGATAAATTTTTCCTAAAATCCCACCTTGTTTTGTACGTGCATTGGCATACATCAAAATAATAGGTACGTTGGCTGCTTTAGCAATATGCCAAAATCCTGTACGAATTGGTTTGCGATCTTCACCATTTTTTGCGCGTGTTGCCTCTGGAGCTATGACTAAATTAAAGCGCTCATTACGCTTAAATAAGTCGACCATTTGCGTCACTATGTCTTTATTTGCTTTACGATCAACAGGAATGCCACCTAGCTTTTCTAAAATAGGTTTAAGAGGACCTTTGAAGAGTTCCTTTTTAATCAATGTATGAACTTTAAGTTCTAAGATTTCAAACAAAGCGAGTGAAAGAATAGTGTCTAGATTTGATGTATGTTTAAATCCAATAATTACTTGTTTCTGTTCCAAAATTGCGGGATCAACTTGATATGTCCAGCCTGCTGCCTTAAAGATTGATTTTCCTAAAAATTTTTTCATGTTTATCATCATAGGCTTTGAGTCGCAGCAGTGTAATACGACTTTTTAGGAAAGCACATATCCGACAAGACCAGATCAAAATAAATTTAGATGTCTTATTAATGATCAAAATAGTGCAATATCATCTTTACTCAAGCTGTAAAGATCATATAGAATCAGCTCAGTTTATGATTTTTAACACTATTTTAGTAATTTGATAAAATCATCTGCTTGTAATTTAAGTTAAATTTAACTAACATCAAGTCGCATTTTTCATATCAAATATATGATTAAAGTTTAGGGCCTATAGCTCAGTTGGTTAGAGCAGCGGACTCATAATCCGTTGGTCGACAGTTCAAGTCTGTCTGGGCCCACCATATAAATCAACCACTTACGTGTACTAATCGTAAGTGGTTTTTTTGTTTTTAGATTCTGGTAAGCAAATGGTAAGCAGATAAAATCAACTTAAACAAACAGTTTCTTTGTATAGTTCTACTAGGTTTTGATCTGTGCTTGGAATGAAGTCTTGAAGTCTTGAAGTTTGGAGTGAACACGGAAATCTGCTTCAGCTTTTGTAGATATCTCTTGGCTTTGTTGCACAAAGATTTCATAACTATATGATTTTAAGAGTTTTGATTATTTTTTGATCCAAAATTAAATTTATTTAAATCAGATGCTTACATATTTGTGCAACAAAGCCGTTGTTCAAACAAGTGGGACCACCTCTGGTCCTTTCGTACGACCTCAACTAAAAAGCCAATGTCTACGAAAAACTTTTAAGGCGATGGATGAGTCGTAACACCATGGCCTTTAAATATGATCGTGTGGGAAATGATTTTTATGTATATGTAGAGAATAATTTTAATGATTAATACCGCTAAAATAGCGGATAATTTAATGCAGATACTTATTTGTCAGTTTGAGTAGATGTGGATGGTGTGAAATTGAAATATAGGGAAGTTGTAAGTGTATTTATGTCGTATATACAAAAAAATGAGAGAGCATTCTTGATTAAAAGAAAGTAAAGCTTGGGTAGCCTTGCTAAGACTGGGCGGAAGTTAAAACCGAGTGAAATCATTTATTAAAGCGTAAAGAAATAGATTTTGAGTATGGGGGAAATGATGAATTTTTGGGTTGCTGGTGCTGATTGGGATGGTGAAGATAAAACACCTGAGTTTATTGAAAAAGGCATTTGGCAGAATGGCTATACAGATAAATATCTGGATCGCGTAAATGCTATTCAAGCAGGGGATCGAATTGCAATAAAAGCAATTTATGGCCAAAAATATAATATGCCGTTTAATAATTACGGTTGTCTTGTAAGCTGCATGAAAGTCAAAGCCATTGGTACCGTAAAGAAAAACTTAAATGATGGACGCACCTTAGAAGTCGAATGGGAGCAACAATTTGAACCTGAAAAAATAATTTACTTTTATACTTATCGTCAAACAATCACCCGTATAAAAAGAAAAGATGTCCAAGACTGTATCTTTTCAGGCCATACTCAGGATTTAACTGAACTTGAAAACCTCTATAAAAAACGATCAGAGAGTAGAAAAGAAAAGCTAACGGATGAATTTATTCTAAAGCAGTTTAAAAATGTTCCGAATTTTAATCACATTGAACAAAATACTGAGCATCGAAAGCTTTTTCTAGAGTTGGCAAGATATATCCATGAAACACCTATGGATTGGTGGGTTGCACCTTCAGAGCGGCCTCCGGTTAGATTCGGTACAAACAATAAATTCAATGGGCGAAATAGTACAGTGAGCTATGTGGCTGCTGTTGGTTTCGATCAAGATGGCACATTCTATATTCCAAATGAAAATGAATCAGAGTTTTCAATAGATGAGTTAGGAACAATTCGATTAACGGCCTCCAAATTAGAAGAACTCAAAAGCATGTCCTTGAACAAAATGGAAACTGATCGAGATCCTTTTGTGGGTTATTGGCCGGAAAACTATAACATTATTGATATAATAGAGACTAACATGAATCCATCAGAACAGATAAAACAGCCCCTAAACCGTATTT
This sequence comes from Acinetobacter sp. NIPH 284, assembly GCF_000369425.1. Lineage (NCBI taxonomy): Bacteria > Pseudomonadati > Pseudomonadota > Gammaproteobacteria > Moraxellales > Moraxellaceae > Acinetobacter > Acinetobacter sp. NIPH 284. Next base: position 586,234 of record NZ_KB850011.1, on the reverse strand, counting down.
TATTTGGTGCAGCGGGTACAGGTAAAACTTACCATACGATTAACCATGCCTTATCCATTATTGAAAACAAACCTCTCGAAATTTTAGAACAAGAAGATCGCACGGCGCAAAAATTACGTTTTGATCAGTACAAAGAACAAGGTCAAATTAAGTTTGTCACTTTCCATCAAAGTTTTAGTTATGAAGATTTTGTGGAAGGGATTCGTGCTGAAACGGATGATAATGGGCAGTTAAGCTATGATGTAAAAGCAGGCGTATTTAAAGAGATTTGTGAAGATGCCCAAATAGAAATTGATGCTAAGCAAAATAATGTATCAGCACCGATTGAAGCAAGCATCAATAGTGCGATTGATCAACTCATTACTCAGGCTAAAACAGAGGAAATGATTTTTCATACTAAACGTGGTGCGGAAATTAAAGTATCAAGTAATTCAGCAGGCACGTTATTCGCTCTTACATCTACAGGAAGTAATATCACTTTATCTATTAGGCATATTCGTAACTATTTGAAGACACAAAGTGACATTATTGTTGATCAAAAAAGTTATGAATGGGCTATCGCTAATTCATTACGTTCAGAAGTTGAATATGCAAAGTCTATTGAAAAGGTAAAACCTTATGTACTCATCATTGATGAAATTAACCGAGGTAACATTTCCCGTATCTTTGGTGAATTGATTACGCTAATTGAAGATTCAAAACGCCAAGGCGCAGACGATGCATTGTCGGTGACACTTCCATATTCTAAAGATGACTTCTCTGTACCTGATAATGTTTACATTATTGGTACCATGAATTCGTCTGACAGATCTTTAACAGGTTTAGATATTGCCTTGCGCCGTCGCTTTACTTTTATCGAAATGCCACCAAAGCCTGAGTTTCTAACTGGCGTTGAGGTTATGGGTTTGGATATTAGAAAGTTATTAGAAGTCATCAATCAGCGTATTGAGGTGTTATTAGACCGAGATCACTGTATTGGGCATGCCAACTTTATGACTTTGCAGAAAGATCCATCTCTTACTAACTTAGCGCAAATATTTAAGCAAAAAATCATTCCTCAGCTTCAAGAGTATTTCTTTGATGATTGGTCTAAGATCAATATGGTGCTCAATGCAAATGGCATGCTGCGATCGAATGGTATAGATAAATCAGTATTATTCCCAAATGTAGCACATGAATCGGAGAGCTATTTTGAGGAGCAGAAAACATGGGAAGTCGTCGATGATGTATTTAATTCAATAGAGAGCTTTACTAAGATTATTAAGCACTAATTGGGGATCGTGATGCCTGATTTTACCGTCCGAGAATATGCCTTCATTAGCATTGCTTATGAAGGCTGTCCTGATCCAACTTTAGACCATGCTTATATATCTGGGAAAGCATTTGAGCATCTATGTGGGCTCTCAGCATCATTTTCAAAGCACGGTGCGAAAGTATTTGAGTTGGCAGGGCGAAAAAAGCTTAAGCTTGATCAATATGTGGGAGTGATAGAAACCCCATGTGGTACACGGATTGAAATCCTCCCTAAACATGTGGAGCTTAATGGCACTGATGATCAAGATATTATTCAGCAAGAACGTAAACTGCTTCAGAAAATGCTGAGTGTTTCACTACATTTACCATATAGAGAAGCAGGAAGTGCCAATTTAAACCGCTTTAAACAACCTTTGCATGAATGGATTATGACGCAGTTCCTTGCGTCGTTTGAGCGTTTGGTACAACGTGGTTTACGTTTTGATTATAACCGTGTGCAAGAGGAACAAAATTTTTTACGTGGACAATTACAGCATGTGAAATATATGCGTCAGCCACTTACAAAGAAACATATCTTTCCGATTGAGCATGATGTTTATGAGGTGAATCGACCTGAAAATAGATTGATACGTACAGCCTTAGAAGTGGTGTGTAAAAAGAGCAAAGACGCAAGTAATTGGAAATTGGCGCAAGAGCTGAGACTCATGACCAATGAGATCCCTCGAAGCCAAAAGATTAAGCAGGATTTTAGACAATGGCAGTCAGGACGTTTACTCGCTTTGTATGCTGAGATTAAACCTTGGACGGAGTTAATCTTAGGTGAATATATGCCTGTATCTACTCAGGGGGAGTGGCGTGGCATGAGTTTACTCTTCCCAATGGAGAAGCTATTTGAGCACTATGTTGCTTATCATCTACGCCGTAACTTACCTGAATATACTGTGAAGACACAGTATGCGACGGAGCATATTTGTCAGCATCAAGAACGTCGTATTTTTAAGCTTAAGCCTGATATTTTCATTGAATGTCTGAATGCAAAACCGATTGTGATGGATACCAAGTGGAAGTTGATTGATCAAAGTGATCGAGCTGGGCGTTATGGTTTGAAAGATAGTGATATTCAGCAAATGTTTGCTTATAGCCACTATTACCTCAAGCATGACAGTGATGTTGTACTTGTCTATCCATATCGGAAGGACAAGTTCACGCAGCCATTGGATGACTTTAAGTTTAGGCTTCCCTCTAGTGCAAAACTACGTGTAGTACCTTTCAATGTAGATGATCCAAAAAACTTCAAAATTATTTAGTCTTTTATCTTGTGAGGTCAGTCACATATTTGTGACTAAAATCTACTTTTTAGCTAGATCAGTCCCAGTTTAGGTATTTTTCGTTTGGCAGAAATAGGCAAGTATTTATGGGTAATGTAGTTTTATTCATTAAGTTCTTTTAGTCTTTGTAAAACCTGTTCCGAAAATGGTAGCCAATAGTTCCAAGATTTATATTTAGGATTATAGGAGCCAATCCCTTCACGTTTCCATTCTTTGAGCATTGCAATGATTTCAGGGTTATATGCGCTATTCACTGAAACCATACCACTCGCAAAATGGCGAACATTAAGATGCATCCCTTTCACTTTAAATTTATAGTCCTGCCAATTCGGACTGGTGTTCTGTAGTTCAGACGTTACGGGTAGAGTGGTTGTGACTTTGTAGGAAGTAGATGTTATTTGTTGCCCAGTGGATTGTTTTTGAGGAAATGGGTAAATCCATTTTCTATTGTCCAGGTTCTCGAGGATTTGCTGTGTGGCTTCTGTACTTGGAATTGCAATATCACTGTTAAGAAGTGGTGATAAATCGATTTCAATACATTTTGATTTAAATGCCTCAATGCGTTTTAGTTTTTCAGCATCAATAAAATGAGTGACTGCGATCTCAATTAAAATAGGTTCGCCATCAAAATAACCAATAAGGTCAGGGCGAATTAAACCGAGAGAAAATTCAGGTAATAATTTTTCGAAGGTCCACCATGCAGCTTCACTATCTGAATCAGGTAGGGCAGGAAGCATAAGTCCCATAGATTCAAGAATAACTTCTTTGGCATATTTATGGAGTACAGATTCAGGGTTAATCGTACAGCTTTCTTTATTGCTTGCGTGGGCAAAATGATGTTCTTTAATTTCCCCTTTACGAGCGATCACAGCTTCACCACATTCAAAGCAAGTGCATTGGCATGCGAGTCCACGTTCAACCTGCTCAATATTAACCAATTTACAGAAGTACGCGACAAATTAAAATTACCGCTGATGGTGAGCGTCTGGCAAAGCAAGCACGTCTTGCGGTGGAATCGATCGATGCTTTGCTTGTAAAAGACACCAAGGAAAAACGAGATGAAATGCGTGGGACTGTCCGTCTTACTGTGTCGTCTGTCTTAGGGCGTAAATTGGTAATACCTGCACTAGCAGAATTTGCCACACGTTATCCAGATATTGTCGTGGATTGTGTGCTCACAGATTCACACTCGGATGTGATCGATGAGCGGATAGATATCGGGATCAGATTTGGATTTTTGCCGGACAATCGATATGTGGCAAGGGAATTAGCGAAAGTGAACTTTTATTCTGTGGGTACGCCAGAGTTAATTGATAAGGTAGGAATGCCTAAAAAAATTATTGACCTAGATAAATACCCTCTAACAGCACTAGTCGATCATAAAACAGGGCGTTACTGGCCATGGACATTCACCGAAAGTCGAAGCTTCACGCCATCAAAGCCCCGTTTTATTACAGATGATCTAGAAGCTGAATTTCAAGCTATTCTCGCTGGCGTTGGATTCGGACACATGCCTGGATTTCTAGTTTTGCCGTGGCTTAGGAGTGGTAAGCTCATTCAGATACTTCATGAGGAAACCTCTCCTGTTTGGCGCCTGTATTTATATCGTCCACAGCGGGGCCCGACACCTTTGCGAATCCGAGCATTGTTTGATTACTTAGTGGAAGTGCTGGGCCATATAGAAACCTGAATCAGATAAGACCATCATGTATCTAGAGTAACTACAATTTTTCCTATTTGCTGATTTGATTCAAGATAGCGCTGAGCGTCATGCATGTCCTCAAAGTTAAAGCAACAGTCGATCACTGGACGAAGATATCCTGCACCTATACTGCTAAGAATAAATCGTCTGGCTTGCTCCCTTAAAACAGGGTCATGGAGAACCTCAAGGAACAAAAAACCTCGCATGGTTAAGCTCTTGCGTAATGCAACTTTAAGGGGAAATGGTGTGATCTCAGGGCTAAGTGCACCATGCATAACCATAGTTCCTCCTACAGACATCGCTTTTGCAATCTGTTCAATATGTGGCCCTCCTACAGCATCGAAGGCGACATCAAGATGTTCTCCACCTAAACGTAAAACAAGCGCCTCATACAAATCTGGTTCATCTTCAGTGGCTATAACATTTTTAACACCGAGATCCAGTAAACGTTGCTTTTTCTCTATCGTCTGTGTACTTGCAATGACCTTAGCACCCGCTGCTTCAGCTATCTGTATCGCAGCTAGTCCTACGCTACTTGAAGCTGCTGTGATCAAGATCGTTTTTCCTTTCGAAAGTCCACCAGCATGGATTACACCACCCCAAGCCGTCAAATACTGCATCCAGATTGAAGAAGCTTCTTGCCAGCTTAAACTATCGGGTTTGTGAACTAAAAAATTTTCTGGAATCAGAAGCTTGTCCGCATATGTCCCATATTTGGCTAGATTGTCAGTCGGAAGAATTGATACTGCATCTCCTGGAGAAAATTGGCGTACACCTTCACCTATCGCAAGAACTATGCCTGCTCCCTCATATCCCAGACGAGAAGGGAATACTGCCTTTTGAATATAAGTACCACGCCGAAACATTACATCAGCCCGGTTGAGTCCGATCGTTTTCATCTGGATTAGAACTTCTCCTGCTGCTGGTAAAGCAACAGGAAGTGTTTCTAATGTCAGAACATCTGTATCTCCAATACTATTGAAGCGCCAAGTCTTGGCCTGAAGTGCGTTAAATGACATCAATCACGACCTTAATATTGGCAGAGCGATCTTGAACAGCATCATGAGCCTCAATCGCTTGGTCTAGAGTAAAATGACGAGGATCAACAATAGGACGCAGTTTACCTTCCTCAACGAGACGAGTCGCGATCTTAAGGATATCACCATGATGAGCACGACGATTGCCTGTTAACATCGGCATTAGGACGAATACGCCAGACAGTGTGGCACACCGTAGAGATGAACTCGCTAAATTATGATTACCAAATGCAGCACAGCTGGTAATGTGGCCATAGTGAGTTGTCATGGAAAGTGAAGCATCGAGTACTGGACCACCCACAGTGTCGTAAACAATGTTAAAACCTTGACCCTCAGGGCTTGCAGCAATAATGTCATCGGAAGATGCTGTTGTGTAATCGAGAGGTGTTGCACCGAGTTCTGAAATCAGTGATTGATCAGCTGTACGACCAGTCGCCCAAACATTTGCATCAAGTGCTTTTGCAAGCTGAACCACCATATAACCAACGCCACCAGCACCACCTTGAACCAGTACAGTTTGCCCTGGTTGGACTTTCGCATTATCCACTAAACCTTCCCAAGCGGTGAGGAACGTCAATGGTAGTACTGCTGCCTCGCGCATAGAGATATTGCGTGGCTTTAATGCGATCAGATCAGCATCTGCTACAACATATTCTGCTAAAGATCCTTGAAGACCACGAACGCCACCAATCAGACCGTAAACTTCATCTCCGACGTTGAAGTCGGTGACACCTTCACCAACAGCAGTGACAACCCCAGCCATATCTGTTCCCAACACGGCAGGAAGCTCTGGCATAGCATATGGTGCTTCACCAAGACGAATTTTATAATCAATAGGGTTTACACCACTCGCATGAATACGTACTAGAACTTGCCCAGCCTCAGGTTGAGGTATAGGGAGTTCTACACGTTTAAATTCATGATCACCAAAATTTTCTAGGATAAGAGCATTCATCATCTTATTCATAGTTGTTCCTTATTCTTAACTGGGGGATGATATGCACAGTACCAAAGTCAAATAATCCAATAAATGATATTTATAGGATTTTATAATTCCTAAATAATGAATAATAAATATCATCTGCTCACTAAAAATATTCTAGTACAGTCTGTAAAGGCAGTTTAATCTAATAGGACTTACGCATTGACGGATTCAAAAAAGTATTAAAATAGTTTATAAAGTATCTGTGATCAGACGAACTAAACATGCTTCTACAGCAACTTGTACATTACCCATTTATATGGGCTTTCTCATGACAGAACCGAACTCTATTAGCTGCACACAACTTGCCGAGACTTATAATATCTCGCATGATAGTGTAAATCGCTTTCTGGAGCGTGAAGACTACACACCTCACGACCTATATCAAGAAGCAATTCAACATATTGATAATAATAAACTTATAGTCAGTATTGATGATACTGTTTTAGATAAACCATATAGTCAACATATGGACTTGGTTAGCTATTTTTGGTCAGGCAAACACCACCGATCCGTCAAGGGGATTAATCTCATTACCCTGTATGCGACAGATCAGAATGGTCAAAATATTCCAATTAATTTCCGAATTTATGACAAATCTGAGGGTAAAACCAAGAATGATTACTTTATGGATATGTTAAGTGAAGTACTTAGTTGGGGTGCAAAGATTCAATTTATTACAGGTGATAGTTGGTATTCATCGACTGGAAATCTAAAAACCATAAGAAAATATGGTATTCGATTTATGTTTGGTATCGACTGTAACCGTAAGGTTTCCCCAGAAAAAGGACAATGGTTTCAACTGCGTTTATTGCCAGATTTTCATCAGGGTCAAGTGGTCTGGCTCAAAGATTTTGGCTTTGTACAATTATTTAAGACTCAGTTAAAAGAACAGCAGAGGTTTTATATTGTGCATCAAGATGAAGATGATTTATTGTCCTTTGAGGGTTTTCATGAATTACATTCAAGTCATTGGAAAATAGAGCAATATCACCGAGTGATTAAACAGGTTTGTCATATTGAAAAGTTTCAAGTAAGACGATCTAAACTGATTTTGAATCATATTTTTGCAGCCTTGATGGCCTACGTCGAGATACAAAAGAACCAGTTTGAGCGGATCTTTGAAAATGTATATCGTTGGCAGAAGAAATTATTTAGACCAATCATCAAAGACTTCATTGATGACTTTATTCTCGATAAAAATCATCTCCTACCACAGAGAATCTATAAATAATAGTGCGTAAGTCCTATCTAAACTGTCTGTAGTATTTTCAAGGCTTGAAATGTTCAAAATATCTACAAAGTGGCTAAAAGTTGGAAACATAATTCTAAAAGGTCCCAGCATTACAAAGAACATGAGCCAAAATAAAAATGGGAGCTAAAAGCCCCATTTTTTTTGTGACTTTCGCATAAGCTCTATGATGTTAATTTAAAAAAACTAAAAACAGGGATAGAAAATTTACGCTAAAGATCTTTTTGATTTTCGATTTATAAAAAATATTGCTTTTTTTATACTATGGGGTACTATAGTATAAAAGCTAGCAAATAAGGAGGTCTGATGCCTAATCAGGTTGAAGACAAAAAAAAGATTCTTCTACGCGTCAGAAGGATCAAAGGTCAGACGCAAGCGATTGAAAAAGCGTTAGAAGACAATGTGGAATGTGGTGCAATTCTGCAACAAATATGCTCTGTGCGTGGTGCTATTAATGGTTTAATGAATGAAATGCTGGAGGTTCATTTAAAGGACACTTTAGTATCAGGTGAAACCACAGAACAACAACGAAAAGAAGAACTGGCTGAAATCGCCAAGATTCTAAAATCATATTTAAAATAGAGCTGTATAAGGAGTTATTCCATGAAGTCACGTGCTGCTGTTGCGTTTGGTCCTGGTCAACCTCTTCAAATTGTTGAAGTTGATGTTGCACCACCGAAGAAAGGTGAAGTATTAATCAAGATCTCCCATACTGGTGTGTGTCATACAGACGCATTTACTTTGTCTGGCGATGATCCTGAAGGCGTTTTTCCGGCTATTCTCGGGCATGAAGGTGCTGGTGTTGTCGTTGAGGTGGGTGAAGGCGTGACTAGCGTCAAACCAGGTGATCATGTAATTCCACTTTACACCGCTGAATGTGGCGAGTGCCTATTCTGTAAATCTGGAAAATCGAACTTGTGTATTTCCGTTCGCGAAACTCAAGGTAGAGGCGTAATGCCAGATGGCACCACTCGTTTTTCTTACAATGGTCAACCGATTTACCACTATATGGGCTGCTCAACGTTCAGTGAATATACGGTAGTGGCAGAAGTATCATTGGCTAAAATCAATCCTGAAGCCAATCACGAACATGTCTGCTTACTGGGTTGTGGGGTAACAACGGGTATCGGTGCAGTACATAACACGGCTAAAGTACAAGAAGGTGATAGTGTTGCGGTCTTTGGTTTAGGTGGTATTGGTCTGGCAGTCGTACAAGCCGCACGTCAAGCTAAAGCAGGGCGTATTATTGTGGTTGACATGAATCCAGATAAATTTGCGCTGGCAAAAGAATTTGGTGCAACGGATTTCTTAAACCCTAAAGACTACGATAAACCAATCCAGCAAGTCATTGTCGAAATGACTGGTTGGGGTGTAGATCATTCATTTGAATGTATTGGTAACGTGAATGTGATGCGTGCAGCCCTTGAAAGTGCACACCGTGGCTGGGGACAATCCGTAATTATTGGTGTAGCTGGCGCAGGTCAAGAAATCTCTACTCGTCCATTCCAACTGGTTACTGGTCGTAAATGGCTAGGTTCTGCCTTTGGTGGCGTAAAAGGTCGTACGCAACTTCCAGGAATGGTTGAAGATGCCATGAAAGGTAAAATTCAATTAGAACCATTTGTGACACATACGATGGGCTTGGATCAGATCAATGAAGCCTTTGATCTAATGCATGAAGGTAAGTCAATTCGTACTGTAATTCATTACGAATAATTCCGTCAGACCTTATAGTTTTCCATGCATGTGCATCATGAATGACATGCATGGAATCCTCTAAAACGGTACATCATCTGTAAAACAGATTTATCTGTGTAGGCATCGTGTATAGGTTCAATAAACCTGCCTACATTTTAAATCTTTATCACTATTCTCTGTGGAGAATGTAAGACTCTTTGTTTACTTGATTTCTCATGAAGTCTTGCTCAACATAGGTAATTGATTATGGAAATAATTGAGAAACATGCTTCTTTTGGTGGATCGCAAGAAGTGTATCGCCATCAGTCAACAGCATTAAACTGTTCAATGAAATTCTCAATATATCTGCCACCTCATGACAAAGATGAACGGTTGCCAGTTTTATATTGGTTATCAGGGCTGACTTGCAACGAACAGAACTTTATTACTAAAGCCGGAGCACAAAAGTATGCGGCTGAACATAAAGTCATTATTGTTGCACCAGATACCAGCCCACGTGGAGAGGATGTACCAGATCATGCAGATTATGATTTAGGCCAAGGCGCAGGATTCTATGTGAATGCAACACAAGCACCCTGGTCACAGCATTTCAAAATGTATGATTATATTGTGGAGGAGCTCAGAAATCTGATTGACCTAAATTTTCCGACCAATCAAGTCCAAAGTATTATGGGGCATAGCATGGGTGGTCATGGTGCATTAGTCATTGGGTTAAAAAATCCTGAGCTGTATAAAAGTATTTCTGCTTTTGCACCGATTGTTGCACCTAGCCAAGTACCTTGGGGGAAAAAGGCTTTCACACACTACCTAGGTGAAACCGAAACTTTATGGAAAAGCTATGATGCGATTGAATTAATCAAAAACGCTGAAGTTCATTTACCTATTTTAGTCGATCAGGGAACAGCTGATGATTTTCTTGAAGAACAGTTAAGACCTAAGCTTCTTAGTAATATTTGTTTGGAACAACAATATCCTCTTACACTTAACCTAAGAGAAGGGTATGACCATAGCTATTACTTCATTGCGAGCTTTATAGAGAAACATATAGAGTTTCACAGTAAATTCCTAGCTAAATAACTTTGATATGAGGATGTACAATGTTGTTCTTAAATGCTTCTTGAGCAATATAACTTCCAAATGAAGAGGTCAGCTTATAAATATAAGGTAGAGTCAATTGATCCTTATATAACTAAGATTGAATTTAATCATCTCATATCTTAATTGTACTGATTCAAATGTTAATGATATTAACTTGAATAAATTCATAGCATTATGTCGAAATGCACATCTAAATTTTGGCTCTGCTATGGAAAATTGTTTTAACCTTTGTACAACAAAACTTTCTGACATGCATACATTAGCAATATCAGAATCGTTTTAATTCTAATCAATTGTGGAGTTTTAGTCATGCTTAAAACAGCTTTATATGTCCGTCTTGAAGCTAAACCAGGTAAAGAAGACGAAGTGGAAGCTTTCCTTAAAGGCGGTTTACCAATTGTCATGGAAGAACCTGCGACAGTTGCCTGGTTTGGCCTACGTCTTGGACCTACAACATTTGGTATTTTTGATGCATTCCCTGATGAGGAAGGTCGCCAAGCACATTTATCTGGCAAGGTTGCAGCTGCGTTGATGGCTCAGGCCGAAGAGCTATTTTCAGAGCCACCGTCAATTGAAAAAGTAGATGTTTTGGCGAGTAAACTACCAGCTTAAACCGACGCTTAAATGTATGAGTGTGCTGCCTGAAATTTTGAATGAAAGGCAGCACTTCAACCCTGTGAGGTTTGTCAGAGGCTTTTTATTCAAGTTGGGCTACTTTATTTAATGGCTTAATCTCACCATTTACTTGGGTCAATATCCAAAACAGGGTAAATAAACGAATATAACTATTTACATGCTTTATATTGAACCAATCTATCTAATTTACTGTCACATTTGTACCTCTGCTAAACCGTGTCAATCTGCTTTTAAAATATTTAATCATCGCTATTTTGTATGAGCCATTCACTGTTTTAGCCAGTGCGTTCACGACCATGTCAGTAGTCATACGTGTTGATACCTTCCATCCAACAATCGCTCGTGAAAATACATCAATAATAAAAGTGGTATAGAACAAGCCTGAATGTGTTTAACCATCACTAAAGTCGCCAAGCTGAAATAATTTTAAAAAAATAGACGACTGGTCTATTTTTGTGTATAGTTAGCACATGGTGCAGTCAAAGCCGCAGTGTTGTCCAATTTTTTAAAGTTTATTTGATGAATAACGGTGGTTTTTCAAATCAATTAACTGATCATCCTAGGATAAAAATATGCTGAATTTTAACTTTTATAATCCGACCCGCATTATTTTTGGTGGCGATACAATAGCTAAAATCAATGACTATGTACCTACAGAAGCAAAAGTATTAATGTTGTTTGGCGGTGAAAGTGCACGTAAGAATGGTACTTTAGCTGAGGTGCGTGAAGCATTAGGTGCAAGAGAAATTCATGAATTTGGCGGAATTGAGCCGAATCCGAGTTATGAAACCCTCATGAAAGCTGTAGAGCTGATTCGAGAACAAAAGATTGATTTCTTGATGGCTGTCGGTGGTGGATCGGTAATTGATGGTACTAAATTTATTGCAGCAGCAGTAAATTATACAGGGGATGCATGGGAGATTTTAGAAACCCATGGTACTAAAATTACTCAAGCTTTGCCTTTTGCGAGTGTACTTACCCTTCCGGCAACTGGTTCAGAAATGAATAGCGGTGGGGTGGTCACCAGAAAATCGACCCAAGCCAAATTTTCATTTAGCAGCCCCTATGTTTTTCCGCAATTTTCCGTACTGGATCCGAATAAAACTTTTAGCTTGCCGAAGCGCCAGTTAGCAAATGGCGTGGTCGATGCATTTGTTCATGTCATGGAACAGTACTTAACTTACCCTGTCAATGCACAAGTACAAGATCGTTTTGCCGAAGGTCTATTGCAAACTCTGATTGAGATTGGACCGAAAATCTTGGAAGATTCAGCAGATTATGACACGCGTGCGAATTTGATGTGGGCTGCTAGCATGGCACTGAATGGGCTAATTGGAGCTGGTGTACCACAAGATTGGTCAACCCATTTGATTGGCCATGAGCTCACGGCTTTACATGGTATTGATCATGCTCGTACCTTGGCCATTGTGTTGCCTGCCAATCTACAAGTGCGTCGTCAAGAGAAGCGAGAAAAATTACTACAGTATGCAGCTCGTGTCTGGCAGATTGTCGAAGGTGATGAAGAACAACGTATTGATACTGTTATTGCTCGTACTCGAGCCTTCTTTGAGCAACTTGGATTGCCGACCCGTCTTAGCGATTATGGACTGGGGGAGACAGATATTGAGATCATCATTACACAACTTAAATCACACAATCTTACACAGCTAGGCGAACATAAAAATGTTTCATTAGAGATCAGTCGCCAAATTCTCGAGGCGAGCATCTAAATAAGCGTATCTGTCATGGTCACGCTACACGACAAGTGATCATGCAACAATGCTCCTCAATCCTGAAAATTATCGGAGAAATAACATGAAAATTTTAATCGTTTTAACCTCACATGATCAACTTGGCAATACTGGTAAGAAAACAGGTTTCTGGCTAGAAGAACTTGCTGCACCGTATTACACCTTTATTGACTCTGGTGCTGAAGTTACGCTGGCGTCACCTCAAGGTGGGCAGCCACCACTAGATCCGAAAAGTAATTTGGCCGATGCGCAAACTGAAACCACTCATCGTTTTGAAGCTGATCCAACTGCAATGCAAGCATTGGCACAGACGCATAAACTTAGCGAAATCTCTGTCGCTGATTATGATGCAGTGTTTTATCCAGGCGGGCATGGCCCATTGTGGGATTTAGCAGAAGATCCGATTTCAATTTCTCTGATTGAACAGGCGATTCAGTCTGGCAAACCTGTTGCAGCAGTGTGTCACGCCCCAGGTGTTCTTCGTCATGTGAAAGCGAGTAATGGAGCGCCTTTAGTGAGCGGTAAATTAGTGACGGGTTTCACCAATACTGAGGAGGCTGCTGTAGGTTTGACTGAAATTGTACCATTTTTAGTCGAAGACATGCTTAAAGAAAACGGCGGTCATTATTCTAAAGTAGATGATTGGCAAGTATATGTTCAAGTAGATGGCTTGCTGGTTACTGGACAAAATCCAGCCTCTTCTGCTGCAACCGCTACAGCATTACTTCAATTGTTGAAATAAAGAGTAGCGAGTGTCTGTTGTGGTGTTTAGCAGTGAATAAACTTCTGACACTGTGCAACTGGCGCAATAAGAAAAATAACCCTCACTTAATGGTGTAGGGCCTGAGTGAATAGCTTTCCTTCCTTCCTTTCTTTTTCTATATACAGGAAGGAAGGTTATTTTTTTAGGGGCTTAGGAAGTTACCATACTTTGTAATATGTTTAACTTCCTAAGCCCCTTTAATTTTTATGAATCTTCACTTTTTAATAGAAATTTAGTTGCTCTCAGAGCTTGATGTAATGGTGTTTTATCTTTTTGCAACTTACTCAGTAATGCTGCACCTAACCACATTTGGTAAAGTACTTGTGCCAACGTCGAGGCCTCAGTATCTGCTTGGATAGACTGATCCTGTTTTCCCAAATCAATTAAACCAGCAATACGTTGGATTACATCATCAACGCCAGCGGACATAATGGAGCGCATATCTTCGGATAGATCGGCAACTTCTGCGGCAAGTTTCACAATTAAACAGCTATCCGCCCAACCACACTGTGTTTCAGGATCTTCTATCCATAAATTAAAATACTCAATCAGCTTTTGATAAGGGGATTTATCGCTACGCCATACATCATTTAAACGGACTTGGTAATTATCCACATAATGCTGTACCAATTCACATCCGAAAGCTTCCTTGGATTGGAAATAATGATAAAACGAGCCTTTAGGGATCTCACAGCTCTGTAAAATTTCCTGTAATCCTACGCCAGTAAAACCTTTATGCAAAATCAGGTCTGAACTGGTGTTAAGAATGTGTAAGCGCTTCGCTTCAGACTTTTTAATAGGAGTAGGCTTCATATTAATTATTTACTCTATTGTAAAAAATAGACCAGTCGTATTGTTTTTTATTATAACTCATCTACAATGGGTGTAAAGAAATTTTAATCATAATTTTTGATTGTGAAGAGAAATACTTCTAAATAAAACATGGAGTTATATGTGTGAAAACAGTTATTAATCAACGCATCGTTTTAGCTAAACGGCCAGTGGGTGAGCCAAAACACAGCGATTTTCGTATTGAACAAGTTGAACTCAATGAACTTAAACAAGGCGAGATATTGTTAAAAACCATTTATTTGTCACTCGATCCTTATATGCGTGGTCGTATGAGTGATGCTCCTTCATATGCAGCACCGGTTGAAATTGGTGAAGTGATGGTCGGTGGAACAGTCAGTCAAGTGGTGGCCTCTAAAAACCCAAAATTCAAAGAAGGCGAGTGGGTTCTTTCAGGAAATGGCTGGCAGGGCTACGCAATTTCTGATGGGACTGCCTGTCAAAGCTTAGGTATGCAACCCGAACATCCATCTTGGGCATTGGGTATTTTGGGGATGCCTGGCTTTACTGCTTATATGGGGTTGTTGGACATTGGTCAGCCTAAAGCCGGTGAAACTTTAGTCGTTGCAGCTGCAACGGGACCTGTTGGTGCTACGGTTGGACAAATTGGCAAACTTAAAGGTTGTCGCGTGGTTGGCGTCGCAGGTGGGGCTGAAAAATGCCATTATGCAGTAGAAGAACTCGGCTTCGATGCTTGTATCAATCATCATGATGAAAATTTTGCAGAACAATTACAACAAGCAGTTCCCAACGGTATTGATATTTATTATGAGAATGTAGGGGGTAAAGTGTTTGATGCGGTATGGCCATTGCTTAACTCTGCGGCACGTGTACCGGTGTGTGGTGTGGTTTCCCAGTATAACGCTACCGAGCAAGCACAAGGGCTAGACCGTTTACCGGGCTTTATTTCCACCCTTTTAAAAAAGCGTATTCGCATGCAAGGCTTTATTATTTTTGATGATTATGGCAGTCAGTATCCGGAATTCTATCAGCAAATGTCTGAATG
Organism: Acinetobacter sp. NIPH 284; assembly: GCF_000369425.1. Classification (NCBI taxonomy): domain Bacteria; kingdom Pseudomonadati; phylum Pseudomonadota; class Gammaproteobacteria; order Moraxellales; family Moraxellaceae; genus Acinetobacter; species Acinetobacter sp. NIPH 284. The sequence continues at coordinate 570,878 of NZ_KB850011.1, read as the reverse complement.
GTTGAAAGACGGAAAAATCAAATATAAAGAGCATATGGTGCAAGGTTTAGATAACACGATCAATGCTTTCAATGGTATGTTGAAAGGCGAAAACTTTGGCAAAGTCGTTGTAAAGATTTAAAAAATAGGAATTATCATGATTACACTACATCATTTAGATCAATCACGTTCTTTTCGTATCTTGTGGTTACTTGAAGAAATCAAGCAGCCCTATGAGCTGAAATGCTATTATCGTGACTCACGCACGCATTTGGCCCCTGACTCTTTAAAAACCATCCATCCTTTAGGGAAATCTCCAGTATTGGAATGGGATGGCAAAGTTATTGCAGAGTCAGGCGCAATCGTTGAGTTATTAATTCAGCAACTTGCGCCGCATTTAGCACCAGATATGGATGAACCTACCTATGTCGATTATCTACAGTGGATTCATTTCTCAGAAAGCTCTGCCATGCTGCCATTTTTGTTAAAAACGTTTAATGCGATAGAAACCAAGCAGGGTACGAAGTTGGTATTTCTAGAAAATTATACTCAAGTTGAGTTCGATAAAGTATTTAGCTATTTAAATGAATATTTAAAAGATAAAGAATTTCTAGTCGCAGACCGTTTAACCGGTGCTGACTTTATGATGGGCTTTGGACTACATGCTTTAGTTTATCATATGGGACAAGGTGAAAATTATCCGCATATCCAACGTTATGTAGCAGGTTTAAGCCAACTACCTAGCTGGCAAGCCGCAGTACAAATTGAACAAAATGGTGTGAAAAGTCAAAAATAGCAAGATTGTTTTTTTAAGGCAATTGAGAAAAAGAATCATGATTGACAAGTACATCTGGTTATAAAATAAGCTGACACTTATTTTAAGTAAACGCCTAATGAATTCCATCGGGCGTTCTTTATTTTAAAGATAAGGAATTACCATTGTTTAAGACAATTTTCGCCTGTTCTTCCACTGTAAATTCTTATCAAAAGAGATTGAATATCATGATGGTTATGTTGAAAGATATAATCAAATTTCGAAAGAAACGTGACTAACGCACAGCAAGATTAAACAGATTAAATTATTCCTCAGGGTATTAAACAAGTCATCTATATCATTTTAATAACATAAACATATATGCGTAAAAATCACGCCCTGCTTAACTGGCAATAGTTTTTGAACCCTTGTATAAAAGTTTAAACGAATCTAGCAAGTCTTTATTTAATGTTAATACTCATCCAGTATTGAGGTTTTTTATTTTTTCTTGCCTGTGATCTAGGTTGTAATACTCTAATTTCATACTCACCTGAAGCAGGTAAAATATAAATACCATTATCATCAAGCTCTGAAGAATATTCTCCAAGATTGATGGAGTCTTTTAATTGATTACCCCATAAGTAAGTTTCAACATTTCCTCCAGTCAACTTCACTTTTAACTTTTGCCCTTTTTTAGCATAAAATTTGTAGGAATCATACTTGTATCCATCTAGCCTTCCGTAATAATTTGCAGAGTCAGCTTTTTTAGCAAACTTAACTACAACAGTCTTTCGTATATCATTGTTATCATTTGCAAGTACGACAGGGCTAAGCATAGTTAAAGTTAGGGCCATAAAAGCACCAGCCAGTAATTTCGTATTCGCTATTTTCATAAGTTACCTTAATTCTTGTATCGCTCCTGACATAGTAACATAAGTAATAAGTAACCATAAATCATGGAACAGAAATGTGAATAGTCACCAAAATTCTAGACACACATAACCATCTTTTGATAGACCCTCTCATAATCTAATGAAGAACGTTGACCGTTGGAACTAGGCCGCGTTTGAACTGCAGAACACCTCAATATATTCAAAGATATTAGACTTGGCTTCAGTTCTTGCTATATATTTTCTTCTTAATTCTTTCTTGTTTTAACAACTGAAAGAAACTTTAAGGAACAGCAACTGTGCTGGATTTGTTGGAAATTAACTGTCCTGATATGAGAGCATTAAAAATACTTAGATCAACAAAATCCAATCAAAGTACAACAATTTTCAGATCAAGAACGTATCAAACAACTGGAAAATGAAAATAAAGAACTGAATCGTGCTAATGACATTCTATGTAAAGCAGCCGCTTTTTTCGGCCAGGCGGAGCTCGACCGCCCACACAAATAGTGATGGATTTTATCCATAATAAGGCGTTATATGGTGTTGAGGCAATTTGTAGAATTTTACCTATCGCAGCTTCAACCTATTACCGAACTCTAGTCCTCTGTGATGAGAAGCATTGCTTCGCAAGGGAACATCAAGCGAAACGAGATTTACATGACTTGCATCCATGCTGAACAAATTAAACGAATTTGGAAGGAAAGTTCAGGTCGATATGGTGTACGTAAAGTTTGGCAAAAACTGAAACATCAAGGCTATGTTGCTGCGCGCTGTACAGTTGCTCGATTGATGCAAAAGCTAGGTATACAAGGTGTTTAGCGTGTTAAGAAAGGGGGCATTTTTAAATGCCAATAGAGGGTTATTTTTACACTGCAGCTAATACGAACAGTAATTCATACGATAATGCTCTGGCTGAAACGGTGAATGGTTTATACAAAACAGAGGTGATTGAATATTTAAAAGCAGATTGGCAAGGTCTAGCAGATGTACAACTTGCGACATTAAGTTGGGTTGATTGATTCAACAAAAAGCGTGTACACAGTGCACTCGGTTATGTATCGCCTTTTGAGTTTGAAGCAATGTCATATGATAAGATTAACCCGTTAGGTCAGGTGGCCTAACTTAAATAAAAAGTCTCCGACAAACCCGGTATGGTTCAGTTAAAGAGTAAGAAAAATATTGGGGTAAAATCGCTTTTTGTCAAAAGAAAACAGTGTTCGTTCTAATTTATTACTTTCCTCAGAACCTGCATCGACTTAAAATCATGAACACTTTTGATGATCAAGAAGTAAGTCCCGTGTCAGACCATTTGGAAAACGAATTTGAGCTAAGTAATGAGGAAATGCATCTCTATAGTCGTCAGATTTTATTAGATGGTTGGGATATCGAAGCACAAGAAAAACTAAAACTCGCCAATGTGCTAATAATCGGCGCAGGTGGTATCGGTTGTACCAGTGCTGAGCTGTTGGCACGTGCAGGTGTAGGTAAAATTACCATTGTCGATGCTGATACGATTGAAATGAGTAATCTGCAAAGACAAATTGCCTTTACGACAAAAGATTTAGGTCGATACAAAGCCGAAATACTGGCAAAGCATCTAAAAGACATTAATCCGCATATACAAGTTAGCTATCAAAATATACGATTCGATGAAACGAATGCTGATGAACTTGTACAGCATCAAGATGTAGTCTTGGATGGTTGCGATAATTTTACGACTCGTTATCTAGTGAATGCGGTGTGTAGAAAACATCAAGTACCGCTTATCAGTGCGTCAGCCATTGGTTTTGAAGGGCAACTGTTTATGGTGGATGCTGATTCAGCTTGTTATGAATGTCTGTTTCCGAAAGAAGATCATGCCAATGAAGGATTACGTTGTGCGGAGTCAGGTGTATTAGCTACCACTCCTGTAATGATAGCGTCATTACAAGCGCATCACACTTTGTTGTTTTTAGGACTTGGTCTCACACCATTAAAGCAAAAATTGTTGCTTTGGAATGGTTTAAATCTATCGCAACGCATTCTTAAATTTGAAAAAGATGTAAATTGTCCAGTTTGTCAGGCAACTTGATCGGTAAATTGAGCAAAATTTGCTAAACTAAGACCATCTGTAAGGCAATGAAAGATTATGAAAAGAAATATTTTATTCGATGGATTACGTTCTTTTGCACGTATCGGTGAAACAGTTATTGTTGCGGCACAAGCAGGTGTGAAATATGCAACTGAAAAACCAAGTAATGCAAAGCTTATGCGTGAGACCTTTGAGTCGCTTGGTTCAACATATATTAAATTGGGTCAATTTATTGCCAGTACGCCGTCTTTATTCCCTCGTGAATACGTTCAGGAATTCCAAGGCTGTTTAGATCAAACGCCAACCTTACCATTTAGCTATATCCAACAAGTATTAGCTGAAGAATTTGAAGGCCGTAATCTGAATGAAATTTTTAGTTTTATCGATGAAAAGCCACTAGCTTCAGCTTCAATTGCACAAGTCCATGCCGCTCGACTGGTTACGGGTGAAGATGTGGTATTAAAGGTGCAAAAACCTGGTGTTGAAACCATTTTATACACTGATTTAAATGTCGTACATTGGGCTACAAAACTATTAGAAAAAGCCGTTCCTAAAATTAAGTTTGCTTCACTTTCTGAAATCGTCGATGAGATCAAAACACGTATGGTACGTGAAGTTGATTTTATTGAAGAAGCACAGAATCTGGATGACTTTATTCAATATTTGAATGTTTCTGGCAATCAGGCTGCCACTGCACCAAAAGTTTATCATCAATTTTCAACGCGTCGTGTACTTACTATGCAGCGCCTGTATGGGGTGTCATTAACTGATTTTGATGTTGTTAAAAAATATGCCAAAGACCCAACACAAGTTTTGATTACTGCAATGAATACTTGGTTTGGTAGTCTCATGCTATGTAAGAGTTTCCATGCTGATTTACACGCTGGAAATCTGATGTTACTTGAAGATGGTCGTATTGGTTTTATTGATTTTGGTATTGTTGGTCAGTTAAACCCTGAAGTTTGGACAGCATGTATGGCATTTATGGATGCATTACAGCATACCAATTATGTTGCGATGGCTGAGAATATGCTGAAAATGGGCATGACTCATCATAAAATTGACACTCAAGTCTTGGCTGATGATTTAGAGCGTTTATTTAGCGGTGTATTACTGGCAGATCCGCAAGAAATTCTCAGTTCCAATCCAGCAGATTTGAATGACATTATGATGGATATGGTGGCTGTCGGTGAACGTCATGGTATCAAATTCCCGCGTGACTTCGCTTTGTTATTCAAGCAAATGCTATATTTTGATCGTTTCATGCGTGTTCTCGCACCGTATACCGATATTTATGCTGACCAACGTTTAAAAATGGTTCACAATATTGAACCTGCTTCGTTTTTAAAGCATTAATTTATTTATCGGTTCATTAGGTCATTATGGATGCCATTATAATTGAAGGGTTGAAGGTGGATACTGTGGTTGGCTGTTTCAACTGGGAACGCCAAATTATTCAACCTTTGATGCTAGATCTCATCATTCATAATGATCTATCACAAGCTGCATACTCGGATGAGTTGGAAGATACGCTCAACTATGCGCAAATATGTGAGCTTGCAGCCCAAGTTATACAAGAGGCTAAACCGAAACTGATTGAGCACGCCGCACAATTGGTACTTGAATGTTTATTTACGACTTTCCCCACGATCGAATCGATTAGTATCACCATTCGCAAACCCGCCATCATTGCACAAGCCAATGCAGTAGGAATTCGCCTTGAACGCAACAGAAACAATTTTTGCGCTCGCATTGGCGAGTAACCTCAAACAAAAACAAAATTTCACTTTTGCTTATCAACAGATATTAAGCTTAGGTATAGTGGAATTTTCTTCAATTTATAGAATCCCATGTCGGGATCGTGTTGGTGCCGATTATTGGAATTCAGCTTGTTTATTAAAAAGTCGACTGAATGTTGATGAGATCACTGAAACCCTGAAAAACTTAGAAGCACAATCTGGTCGAGTTCGTCCATCACATAATATTAGCTTGGATATTGATGTGATTGCTTGGGGGGAGACTTTAGAAGATATGCAATTTAATCCAAAAAAGTTACCATTAGCCTTAGATGTTAAAATTCCACTTTATGATTTGTGGCAGGTTCCAGATTTAGATTACGATAGGAAAAATTCTTATCCCGTTATTTCTATCTAACACTATAATAATAGGAACAATATTCCATGAATAAAATTTCGTTGTTAGTAGGTTTTACAATTTTACTTTCAGGCTGTGCTGCCATGAGTGTTGAACAATGTAAAACTGCAAATTGGTTTAATGTTGGAGAAAAAGATGGTGCAGCAGGACGGGAATCTCGATTAGATAAATATTATTCTTCTTGTCAAAAAGCCAATATTGTGCCGAATCAAAAGCTTTATGAACAAGGTTACCAAAAAGGTTTGGGCTATTACTGTCGACCAGAAACTATTTTTAATGAAGCGTTAGAAGGGCGTGGTGATTTTCGTATTTGTCCTTTAGACAAACGTGAGTCTTTGCGAATATATTATCAAGTTGCAAATGGCTACTACCAAGCAAACGCGGAATTTGATCGCTCACAAAATGATATTAACTATTATTTAAAAGAGTTAGAGCGTAAAGACTTATCTGTTAAGGATCGTGATGATTATAGAAAACGTTTATATGATTTGCGCATCAATAGCAGCAGAGTTCAATCACGTTATCAAGATGCAGTTCGAAATTTGGAACGTTTTAAAGCTGAACGTGGTTTGCGCTAATTTTTAAATAGAATTATTTAAATTGATTGAAGTAATAAAAAAAGGGGAATGATGAAGTTACAATTTCCCCTTTTTTATTTATAAATAATAACTGGTTTTAGTCATTAATTTTGATATAGCTGTCATGGTAATACGCACAGGTACAGGTAGATCAACACCTCCAGCCTTTAAGGCTGTATCGCGGTGGTGTAATTCATCTTCATTCATTTGTTCTAAAATTTTACGTGAACGATCATCATGAGATGGAAGTTGTTGAATATGTTCCTGTAGATGTTGGCTGACTTGACGTTCCGTTTCAGCGACAAAACCTAAGCTATATTTGTCACCTGCAATACCTGCTATTGCGCCCATACCATAAGATAGACCATACCAAATTGGATTGAGTAAGCTCGTATGACTGTCTAATTCTTTTAAACGATCTTCACACCAAGCCAGATGATCTTGTTCTTCTATCGCAGCTTGTTGCATTTCTTCTCGAACATGAGGCAGCTTTGCAGTGAGCGCCTGACCGTGATAAAGCGCTTGCGCACAGACTTCGCCACTATGATTGACACGCATTAAACCTGCTACATGACGAGCATCGCTAACACATAATTGTGAAGGTTCTGAATTTGCTGGATTGGATCGTTGAGCAGCAGTTGCCCCTGGCACTAAGCTACGCAAAGCCTGATCAAAAGAATTAATAAGTTTATCGATACCTGTAAAATGACGCATATATTAATCCTCTAAAGTATTGGGTGCATTTTCCAACAATGGTTTTAAACGCTTTAATAACCAAAATGAGAAAATAGCACTTAAAACTGCAGTAATCGTAAATAATATTTTAATATCAATTTTTAAAATGCTTAAGATTAAAATTGAGAAAACTGCAGAAGAAACCATAAATACAGCATTTAGAATATTATTTGCGGCAACCACACGTGCACGGTGAGAACGTGGTGAGTAAGCTTGCATCATTGCATATAGCGGCACAATATAAAATCCACCACTAATACCTAATAAAGTCACGGCAAGCATGACATGATAGTACACGGCACCTTGGGTAAAAATATCTTTTAAACTCAGTAAATCGCCAGTTCGTTCAGGAACAAAAGATAGGCTCGCTGCTAAATACAAAGCAAAGATCGTTAACCCAATCGCACCGTAAGGTACCATTTTAATATTGATCTCTGTACCACCGATACGTCTGCACAGTAATGAACCTACACCAATGCCAACAGAGAAAAAGGTGAGAAGTAGGCTGACAACGTTTTCAGAAGCATGCAGGTTTTGTTGGGTCAATTGAGGAATTTGAGTTAAATAGGTTGCGCCATAAAACCAATACCAAGAATTACCGAGCAAAACAATAAATATGATCGGAAGGCTTCTAGCATATTTTAAAGTTTGAAAACTTGTACGAAAAAAATTCCAGTCAATTTGTAAATCTGGCGCTGCAACCTTTTGAGGTAAAATAAATCGGCTACATAAATAGCCTAAGCAAGCTATGATGACAACAGTGACACTAATCCACAATAAATTTCCTTCCGATGATGCAATGACTGCACCTCCAAGAATCATTCCTAATAATATTGCGATCGATGTACCTGATTGGAAAAGTGCATTACCCGACATCAATTCTTCTTGTTTTAGAATTTCTGGTAAAATTGCATATTTGATTGGACCAAAACAAGTTGAGTGCGTTCCCATCAGAAATAATGCAAAAAGTAGTAACCATAAATTTCCAAGCAAGAACCCCGCGGTTCCAATCAACATAATGATAATTTCTAATATTTTTATAAAGCGAATGAGTTGAGATCTTTCATATTTATCAGCAATTTGCCCAGCAGTTGCAGAAAAGAAAAAGTAAGGCAAGATAAATAATAAGGCAGCTAGATTATTGAGTGTACTGACGGGAGCACTTTGTTGCTGAATCCAACCATAAGTGATCACTAAAAGTAGAGCTTGCTTAAAAACATTATCATTTAAGGCTCCAAAAAACTGAGTGAAAAACATCGGTGCAAACCGACGTGATGTCATTAAGCGCTCATCTTGTTTCATTGTGTGTTCACTTCATTGTGTTTTATAAAAAAATGTGACGTACTGTAAAAATGCTACAAAATGCATGTATGATACTTTGATATTTGATTGGATGAAAATCAAAGATTTGAAGTATTTTCACCAGTCACAAATGATAAATTAAAAATAAGTTTAGAGTTCTACATGTCATCTAAAGCTAATTTTAAACAGTTAACGTTGGTTCATTCTATGCATTTAATATTTAAAATGCAGAGCTTTCCTAAACTTATTTGTAGCACTTTTTTAATTACTTCTTGTATATCAGCTGCTTGTGCGCAAGAACAATTAACAGATACATCAAATAATAAAACCCTAGACCAACAGTCTTTGAATCAAGTTAAATCTGATCAAAGTACTGAGGATACATCAACTGTTTTATCAAGCAGTACAAATCAGTCTCTTGCTAATCAAGCCGAACAAGACAGCTTGTTGGCATTGAAACAGCAAGAGCAGTCTAATAATCAGATTAATGAATTAAAACCGATTCAGCTTGATGATAATTTAGAAAATTTGCCAGTTATCCCTGTTGACCAAACAATGGCGAATGAAATTTTTCGTGAGGCTGAGAATGCAAAAAATGAGGCCCAAGCTTATCGAGAAAGTACGTCAAAAAATCCACCAACAGTTGTTAAAGACATTTCACCGCCTGAACTGATAGAAATTACTAAGGCTCCAGTGGATATTAATCGGCTGATGCAAGATATTCAAACCGACAGTAAGATTGTCGTTGAAGCAAATGAAACGGGTAGAACACTACCAGAGTTTCAAACACAAAGTGATCAGCCTAAAGAAAAAGTCGGTTTCTTCCGAAAAATATGGAATCGTTTTCACCCAGATAGTTTGATGGGTGCAGAGAAAATTCCGCGTATTACTGCTGATGTCGCTGGCGCGCCTCCTGCGTTGGCTGCAAATATAAAAGCAAAACTATCAAGTTTTACTCAAGAATCTTTTGAAGACTTTAACACCGCTTTACCTCAGTTAAGAGTGTTGACCAATCAGGCTGCACAAGCTGTAGGCTACTATAATGCCACGTATAAATTTGAAAGGGTAAGTGATAATAAAGTTAAAGTCATCGTCACACCGAATGAACCCGTCCGTATTAAAGAGCAAAATATTGAATTTTCTGGTGCGGGTGAAAACCTGCCTCACTTCCAAGTTTTACGCTTGATCCCAGAACAAGAAAAAGGGGATATCTTTAATCACGGTAAATATGAAACAACAAAAACAAAGATAGTGAATGCTGCATCGGATAACGGTTTTTTTGATAGTTATTGGCGTTTGCATGATGTCAAAATTACCCAGCCAGAAAAAGTAGCTGAAATTAATCTAAAATATGAGACGGGCGAGCGATATAAACTTAAACAAGTTGAGTATCGTATGAGCGATCCAACTAAGCCATTGCCTTTAACTCAAAAAGTTTTAGATAGTTTGGCACCTTGGAAAGAGGGTGATGACTATGCATTTTGGCGTGTAAATGCCTTAGCAAATAACTTAACGAATACACGTTACTTTAATTACACATTGGTAGATACGATTAAACCTGATCCAGTTCAGCCTACTTTAGAGTTAGCGCCAGATCTTCAAGCTTTAGTCGATCAACAGAAAATCCAACAATCTCAATTGCTAAATAGTCAACAGAAAGCAGAATTGGCAAGACAAAAAGTAACTTCTGCACAACAAGTGACGCAAAATGTCGTTGATGAAACACAATTCTCTGGAGGTCAACCCCCTCAAGCCTATGCTCTAGCACGCTCTATGCCCTTATCACATGAACATGATGATGAAGAAGATGAACGCCAGAAATTAGAAGAGCAAACGAGAATTGAGAAAAAAATTCCAGTCGTAGTAACGCTTAATGCCGACCGTTTGAATAGTTTAGAAACTGGTATTGGTTACGGTACAGACACGGGTGCTCGTTTGCGTAGTCAATACAGACGAGCAATTGTAAATAAGTATGGTCATGCATTTGATGCCAACATTGAGGTGTCACAAATTCGTCAATCTATAGATGGGCGATATAGCATTCCTTATAAACATCCGTTAAATGATTATTTTAATGTTGTCGGTGGTTACGAGCGTGAAGAGCGCAATGACATTGGCCCAGATATTAATTTATTGGTTGAGTCCGCTGTTTTAGGTGGTGAACGTGTTATTAAAAATCCTTTGGGTGATTGGCAACACATCATTGGTTTACGTTACCGTTTAGATCGCCTAACTAAAAAAGGTGATATTGATATCAATCAATTACCTGACGCTTTTAAAGTATCAGGGATTGATTCGGAACAAGAATCCTTGTTATTTGGATATGAACTTTCTAAGACCAATAGTAATTCCCTCTTGAATCCAACCAAAGGTTTTAAGCAAACATACAAGCTTGAATTAGGGACAGAGTCATTATTATCAAATGCAAATATGGCAATTTTGACAGGTGGATGGCGTTTTATTTATTCATTGGGTGAAAATGAAAATCACCAATTTGTAGGTCGAGCGGACACCAGTTATATTTTCACAGATGATTTTAAAAAAGTGCCTTATAACCTCCGTTTCTTTACAGGTGGAGACCAGTCCTTACGCGGTTTCGATTACAAAAGTCTTTCGCCAGAGGAGAACGGTTTTAAAATCGGTGGACAAGCTTTAGGCGTAGGATCTTTAGAGTACAATTATCAGTTTAAAGATGGTTGGCGAGCAGCAATTTTCTCTGATTTTGGTAATTCATATGACAAACAGTTTAGTAACCCAACCGAATATAGTATTGGTGTTGGTATCCGTTGGAGATCACCAATAGGACCAATACGGCTTGATGTGGCATCTGGTATTTCCAATGACAATAACCCGATCCGATTACATTTTTTCATCGGCTCACAGCTTTAATAATTTAAAAACATCCTTTAGAAAAGCTCAAACAATTTTAGGTTGATTATGACGGAAGTAGAACCACAACTAACGCCACCAGTTGGACCAAGACCAGAACGACGCATCGTGAGAAGTGTTGCTTTAATTTTGTCGATCATACTTTTGTTATTGGTTAGCTCTTTAATCGTTATGATTTCTACCGACAAAGGTAGTCGTTTTTTATTAGATCGGGTACTGCAAAGCCAAAAAATGATTCGTTATGAATATGAGGGTGGAAATTTACTCAGAGGAATCATCCTTAAGAATGTTTTAGTTCAATTAAAAGCTGTAGATGTTACTTTGGATCGTGCTGATGTTTCTCTTGGTTGGCGCGCAATCTTAAATAAAGAAATACATTTAAGTCATGCTGATGTACGTAATCTGAAGGTGATCAACAAAAAATCGCCTTCAGGTAAGCCATTTGCCTTTGATGCAATCAAACTTCCATTCGTATTGCGTGTAGATGAAGCAACTCTTGATCATCTTGAGATTAAAACTCAAACATCGAAAGTTGGTTTTAATGATATTTACTTGAAAGATGCCCTATGGTCTGGAACCAAATTAGAGTTTAAGGATTCTAAAATGGATATGGGATATTTGGCAGTCCAACACGCCACAGGGAAAATGGATTTTAGTGGTAAATATCCAATTCATGCGAAAGCAGATCTAATTATTCCATCGTTAAAAAGTTTAAATATTCATACTATTAAAGTTGTTGCGGCCGGATCTTTAGATACATTAAAAGCAGGTGTCGCAACACAGACCCCAGATTTATTAACAGGTTGGGCTGTTATACACCCAGTGCGTGATCACGTACCGATGCAAGGCGAACTGCTTTTTAAAAATTATCATTTACCTTTGTTGCAAGAACAGAAATTATTTGCCAAAGATGGTGTTGCAAGATTTAGCGGCGATATTCGAAAATTGGTTTTAAATCTAGATACCGATTTGACAGGTGAGCAAATCCCCGAAGGTAAATACAATGCTTTAATGGAGACAGATCTAAAGAATCAATTGAATATTCAAGACTTTAATGGTCAGTTAATGGGTGGATCTATTGCGCTCAAAGGTTTAGTCAATTGGCATGAGCATGTTTCATGGGATATTCAAGGTCGTTTGGATCATTTAAACCCTAAAGATAAAACTGTTCCGCAAATCGCAAAGGATTTTTTACCGCCTAATTTAGATGCTCATTTAAGTTCATCTGGGTCTATGGAAAAAGGTTTAGCTTTAAGTGCACAGCTTGCTTTTGATCAATATGAAACTTGGGCGGTTAAACTCAATCAAGCTGCATCGAAAGATCACACACCACAGCCGATGCTATTAAATGTGGCATGGAAAAATATAGATCGGGCAGTTCCTTATATTGGTTGGTTGACTAGCGAGGACGGTCATACCGACATCGCCTTAAAACAAGGACAACAAGATATCTATGTTTCTACAACAGTGAAACCTCATGAGAAAGCATTACTACCAACGGGTAAATATGATGCCCGTCTTGATATAAAATCAAATCTACTGAATGTTGAAAACTTTCGTTATCAGGCTGCGAAAGGGAGTTTATCTGGGCAAGCAAAAGTTAAACTACCTACTGAAAAGCAACAGTTAGCCTGGCAGGCTCAGCTTAAAGCCAAGAATTTTAATCCACAAACAGTCGTTGCTACTGCACCTGTTAATTTATTAAATGGCGATATTAAAGCAACTGGTTTTGCAAAACCGAATCAACAGATCATTCAATTTGATCGTATTGATTTAAAAGGTCAAATTGTTCAGTCAGATCGTATAGAAACCGTTGCATTAAAAGGCAAAAGTACAGCCGCTTTAATGTTTAATGATCAGAAGTCTGGTGGAGGTTTTAAAAGTTTTGCAGTTGATTACAACGGTTCATTAAATGCATTAAATCAAGGCAATGGACTGTTGAAAATCAACGTGGCAGGAACACCAGAATATATAAAAATTAATGAGTTAAAACATGATGGTGTGGCAGGTAAGATTTTTGCTACAGGTGCTGTGAACCTAAAAAATAAACTTGGTTGGGATATCAATGCATCTTTAGTACGCTTCAAACCACAGTATTTTGTTTCAACACTTAAAGGTGAACTCTCAGGGCATGTTAAAACACAAGGTGTTTGGTCTGAAAAGCTGAAGCGCATCGATATTCGGGATTTAAACGCGGCAGGTTTTCTGAATAATAAACCTGTTCGTGGTCGTGGTAACCTTACTTTGTTGTTAGACTCCAACCAGAAAGGTTTTTTACCGCAACAGTTTGAAGCCAATAACTTATTTTTTGCCTATGCTCAGAACCAGTTACAAGCCACAGGCAATGCACAAAGTTTAAGAGTGAAACTAAATGCTCCAGCCTTGTATGAGATTTATCCAGGTTTGCAAGGTCGTGCCTACGGCGTTTTAAACGTTCAATCACAACCACGTTTAAAAGCAACTGCAAATATTGCCGTGGATAATTTCGCATTCAAGGATGTGGCAAGCGTTAAATCACTGCGTATTCAGGGTGAATTGCCGACTTCTGAAGCAACACCTACATTATTAGTTGCCAAAGTTGATCATTTACGAAGTGGTAATCGTGAAATAGAAAATGCAACGATTAACTTAGGCGGCACGCGCAAAGCACATATATTAAAAGTTGAAAGTAATAATCGCCAATCTAATTTTTATGTACAGCTTGCAGGTGGTTTCAATCAGAACAATGAATGGTTAGGGCAATTACAAAAAGGTTACTTTAAATCACGCCGTATTGATTTAGTACAAAATCAAAGTGCAGCCATCATTTATTCTACAGCCCAATCTGAACTTTATATCGGACAGCATTGTTGGCAAAGTCTGCATAGCCAGGTTTGTTTAGATCAATCGGCACGTATTAGCCAAAATAAAGGTAATTTTTCAGTTGTTACTAAAAATCTAGATTTAAATGATTTTGCGGTATTTATGCCAGAAGGTTTAGCAGTTACTGGTCAACTGAATGGTTATGCTCGAGCTTCGTGGGCTAAAGGTAGTCGCCCAAAACTAGATGCAAGTTTAGTCACTCGTAAAGGAGCATTGGGCCTTGCACCTGATGATCCTCAAGATATTGCGACCACAGTCACCTATGATGAATTGAGTTTAATCGCGAAAAGTGTCAATGATGGCTTATTATTCCGTGTGGATATGAAAACACCCGACATTGGTACAGGTTACGCTAACGTGATCGTGAATCCATTTCAAAATGGAATGCCAATGCGTGGTGAAGTTGCTTTTGATAATGTACAACTCAAAGTATTCAAGCCATTTATTAAAGATGTGCGTTCAATGGCGGGCACGCTTGCACTGGCTGGAAAAATTAATGGCACACTGACTCAACCACAATTTACAGGTGAAATGCGCTTAAAAAATGGCGCAATTAGTATGATTTCACTGCCTGTAAATTTAAACAACATTCAGCTTTATTCATCTATTCGACAAGATTCAGCCAGTATTGATGGTGCGTTCAACAGTGGACAAGGGGTTGGGCGATTAAAAGGGAGCTTCAATTGGAAAGAAGATCCTCATCTCGCGCTTAGTTTGAAAGGTGATAATCTTTTAATTCGCCAAGCGCCGATGATTACGGCAATCGTGCAACCTGATTTAAATTTGGATGTTTACCCATTTAAACAACAATTTAGTTTAAGAGGAACGATTGATGTACCACGTGCTCGTATTTCTATGCCAGAGACTACTGCACCAGTTGTAAATATTTCACCAGATGTACGAGTCGTACAGCAAGGACAAGATTTACTTGCGACATTAAAAGCAGCTAAACCGTGGGATATTCGCGCGGATATGACACTGACATTAGGCAATCAAGTGATCTTCCAAGGTTTTGAAAGTAATATTCCATTGGTTGGTCGCTTGCATTTATCACAACGTGGTTTAGAAACTGCAATGCAAGCAAATGGTGCAATTGGCGTGAGTCAGAAAGTGAAGATTGAAGCTTATGGTCAAAGCTTAGATTTGAACCGAGCAATCGCACGTTTTAATGGTCCACTTGCGAATCCGACACTTGATATTGATGCGAATAAATCAGTTCAAGGTAGTATTGTTGGTTTACGTGTGACTGGGACAGCAACCGTTCCAAATGTTCAAATTTATAATGATGCAGGTTTATCTGAACAAGAAGCATTGAATGCATTGGTCACAGGTCGTATCAATGAAGGAAGTAGCGGCCTAAGTAATACAGAAGGCTTTAAATCTGATGTAAACAATACCATTGCAGCCGCAGGCATCAGTATGGGCTTAGGAGGAACACGGGCGTTAACGAATCAGATTGGTCGAACATTTGGTCTCAGTGGTTTAGCACTTGATGCACAGGGTACAGGTGATGACACTCAAGTGAGTTTAACGGGCTATATCACGCCAGACCTGTTTATTCGTTATGGCATAGGCGTGTTTACACCTGTAAATAAATTGACCTTACGTTATCAAATGAATCGCCGTTTATACTTAGAAGCAAGTCAATCTTTAGAGAGAGCCATTGACGTATTCTACAACTGGCGTTTTTAAAACTTTTTTAGAAAACCTGTTTTATGAAAATAAAGCAGGTTTTTTTATGCTGGGTATTTTTAAAAATATGCTAAAATAAAAATAAGATATTGAAAAATATATAGATTAATGACATTTTTTAGAGAGAGTGGATGAAACCTGTCACTTTAAGTCAACTTTTGGTAACTATAGGCTTAATATTACTCGGCTTTACATTCCAAGCACATGCAAAAGAGTATTATAAATGGGTCGATTCGAAAGGGGTAACGACTTATTCTGCAACACCACCACCCACTCAGAAGCAAGATCCTCAACTTGATCCAACTAAAAAAAATATAAATACAACAGTGACAACTCCCAGTGCGATAAATGTTTCCGTGACCAATAACAAAGAACAAAAAAATGTTCCAACGGTAACAACACAAACAGCGAAATCAACAGGTACAACTACTGCAACCTCAAATGCAACCATTACAGTTGCTAGCGAAGCACTGATCCCTGTGAAGAATTGCAATGGTGTAAGATGTTGGGATGCGAAAGGTAAACCTTATAATTTAGTTGCTGGCACAACCTATCTTTCTTCTACGGGCGGTAAATGTCAGAAAATGGGTAATAGCATGCGATGCAGTAAATGATTTGTATTATTTTATTGCAGCTTATACTGATTTAAACGCTTCTTTTTTGCAAAATGAACAACTTTCAGTATGATGTGTGCATCAAATTAATCGCAGTACGATGATGAAAAAAGTTTTTTTGATTGCAATAGGTTTGGTGCTAGTTGGTTGTGCAGATAAAAAGCAATTAACTCCAGCAGAACAGTGGCATGGTTATTGTGTCAGTGTGGGCAATGCAGCGCGTTCAATTACTTTGGACCGTCAAAATGGCATTGAACAAAAGCAAGCAAAAGAACATGCAGATAAAATTGAAGATGAAACAACACGTAAATTTATCTTTGAAATTATTGAAACGGTATATGCAATGCCAATCGACCAACTGAAGGCGAATCCTGATGCAGAACGTGAACAGTTGAAACAGAAATTTACTGAGCAATGCTTGGCAACACCACATGACCAGCTACCAAAGTATAAATCATTTTAATAGGTTCATTTGAAAGACACATCAGTTGTCTTTTTTTATGCATGTAATTTGTTGTTTTATTAAACTTTGATCTAAGACCAAAGCGGTATTCAAAAGAGATGAACATTTCGCTATAAAATAATGGGCATCACGTAGAAATACGGTAGTTGCATTAACTTTTAACGCGAAGTCTAGTAAAATTTTGCTGTCCATATTACTTGTAAAGCTTGTAGCAAGCTGGAACTTACAAGTAATTTTTTAAAAAAGAGGAATAACACTGTGCTAGAAGCTTACCGCCAACACGTTGAAGAACGTGCCGCACTCGGAGTCCCACCGAAGCCGCTTGATGATGCTCAAACTGCTGAACTTGTAACTTTATTAAAAAATCCACCAGCAGGCGAAGAAGCATTTTTAGTAGATTTGCTTGAAAACCGTGTTCCAGCAGGTGTTGACCAAGCTGCATATGTTAAAGCTGCTTTCTTGGCTGCTCTAGCAAAAGGCGAAGCAACTTCTCCACTTGTAACTAAAGAGCGTGCAGTTTACTTACTAGGTACGATGCTTGGTGGTTATAACGTTGCTCCTTTAGTTGAACTTCTTGACAATGCTGAGCTTGCTGAATTAGCTGCAGAAGCATTGAAGAAAACTCTTCTTGTATTTGATGCATTCCATGACGTAGCAGACAAAGCAAAAGCTGGCAATGCTGCGGCTAAAGCTGTTTTACAATCTTGGGCTGAAGCAGAATGGTTCACAAGCCGTGCTGACGTTCCAGAAGAAATCAAAATCACTGTGTTTAAAGTAACAGGTGAGACGAATACTGATGACTTGTCTCCAGCTCAAGACGCTTGGAGCCGTCCAGATATCCCATTACACGCAAATGCAATGTTGAAAAACGAGCGTGACGGTATCAACCCTGAAAAACCAGGTGAAGTTGGTCCATTAAGCCAAATCAAAGAATTGATCGCGAAAGGCAATCAAGTTGCTTACGTGGGTGACGTTGTTGGTACGGGTTCAAGCCGTAAATCTGCAACTAACTCTGTACTTTGGTTCTTCGGTAACGAACTTCCACACATTCCAAATAAAAAAGATGGTGGTGTGTGCTTAGGTTCTAAGATCGCTCCAATTTTCTTCAATACAATGGAAGATGCAGGTGCATTACCTGTTGAAATCGACGTTGCTAACATGAACATGGGCGACGAAGTTGTATTGAAAATTGATCATACTGCTGCAAAAGTTACTGCGTTCAAAGACGGTGCACAAATTGCAGAAGCTGAGCTTAAAACGCCTGTACTTTTAGACGAAGTACGTGCTGGTGGTCGTATTAACTTGATCATTGGTCGTGGTTTAACTGCGAAAGCACGTGAAGAATTAGGTCTTGCACCTTCTACTTTATTCCGTACTCCAGTACAACCTGCTGACACTGGTAAAGGCTTTACACAAGCTCAGAAGATGGTTGGCCGTGCATGTGGTCTTCCTGAAGGTCAAGGTATCCGTCCAGGAACTTACTGTGAACCTAAGATGACAACTGTTGGTTCTCAAGATACAACTGGTCCTATGACTCGTGACGAGTTAAAAGACTTGGCGTGCTTGGGCTTCTCAGCTGACTTGGTAATGCAGTCTTTCTGTCACACTGCTGCGTATCCAAAACCAGTTGACGTAACAACTCACCATACATTACCAGACTTCATCATGAACCGTGGTGGTGTATCTTTACGTCCAGGTGACGGTATTATCCACTCTTGGTTAAACCGTATGTTACTTCCAGATACAGTAGGTACTGGTGGTGACTCACATACTCGTTTCCCAATCGGTATTTCATTCCCAGCGGGTTCTGGTCTGGTTGCGTTCGCAGCTGCAACTGGTGTTATGCCACTTGACATGCCTGAGTCTGTACTTGTTAAGTTCAAAGGTAAAATGCAGCCTGGTATTACTTTACGTGACCTTGTACATGCGATTCCTTACTATGCGATCAAAGCTGGTGACTTAACTGTAGAGAAGAAAGGTAAGAAAAACATCTTCTCTGGTCGTATCCTTGAGATCGACTTAACAGAAATGGAAAATGACTTGACTGTTGAGCAAGCATTCGAGCTTTCTGATGCATCTGCTGAACGTTCTGCTGCGGGCTGTTCAATCACTCTTTCTGAAGAGAAAGTTGCTGAATACCTACGTTCTAACATCACCATGTTGAAGTGGATGATCGCAGAAGGTTATGGCGATGCTCGTACAATAGCGCGCCGTGCTGAAAACATGCAGAAGTGGTTAGATAACCCAAGCCTGTTAAAAGCTGATGCTGATGCAGAATACTTAAAAGTTTACGAAATCGATCTTGCTGACATCAAAGAACCAATTCTTTGCTGCCCGAACGATCCAGATGATGCTAAACTTCTTTCTGAAGTTCAAGGCGACAAAATTGATGAAGTATTCATCGGTTCTTGTATGACCAACATCGGTCACTTCCGTGCTGCAGGTAAATTGCTTGAGCAAGTACCAGGTGGTTCTTTATCAACTCGTCTTTGGATTGCGCCACCAACGCGTATGGATGAGCATCAGTTGATGGAAGAAGGCTTCTATAACATCTATGGTAAATCAGGCGCACGTACTGAAATGCCAGGCTGTTCACTCTGTATGGGTAACCAAGCACGCGTAGCACCGAACACGACTTGTGTATCGACTTCTACGCGTAACTTCCCGAACCGTTTAGGTCAAGGTGCAAACGTTTACTTGGCTTCTGCTGAGCTTGCATCTGTCGCTGCTGTTCTTGGTAAATTACCAAGCCCAGAAGAATATCAACAGTACGCGTCACAAATTGACAGCGCTTCTGCTGACATCTACAAATACTTGAACTTCGATAAGATGAGTGAATATACAAAAGAAGCTGATCAAGTTGATACCAAGAAGATTCAGGCTGCTCAATTGACTTAATGAGCTAGGATCAAGAAAAGCCGAAAGGCTTTTCCCTAGCGCAAGAACAAAGCTATGCTTTGTTTGAGCAAAAAGCTAAAATAAGGGCTGAGTAATCAGCCCTTATTTTTTATAAAATGAAAAGTATTTTGACGATAAGAGATAATATTTCTGAACTAGTTAACATTATCCATAAAAATCAGAAGGTTGAGGATCTAGAAAGAGCAATTAAAGATTTAGTTTCTTTAATGTTAAAGGATTATCCTTATTTAAAACCGCCAAAATTTTCAATTATTCCGACAAAAACTTTAGCATTTTCTGTTTGGTATGAGGAACCAAATGCAATTACAGAGACATTACTGATTGAGCAAAATGGTTTTACTGCTTATTTATGGAGGTGTGATGACCAAAAATGGTATTTGGATGATTTAGATTCTGAACCTCATGAAATTGCTCGCAAATTAATAGAAAATATACCCGTATTTCACTCTATTCCTGAAAATCCTAAAGAGATTAAGCATTTACTTGAAATTGGATTAATATATTTTAATCCGACTTTATTTCCTTGTTTTTCAAACAAAAATTTAGAAGACTGTAGAGAAGTACTGACATGGGACGATCGCTTTTTATTAGTAGGTACTCAACTGAAGAATCTTAAGCTTTATAGCCATGAAGAGTGGAAAGCTTTGACTGATAGAGAAAACTACCATTTAAACTGAGGTTCTATTTATGCCACTACTACATGATTTTGTTTTATTGAATAAAAATGAATTCTCTTATGATGATTGCTGCGAGCTAGTCGGTAAGGTTTCTTATGATGTTTCAATCCATGATGATCTTATTGTTTATTTTAATGATTTTTTAAAATGGATACCTACCTATAATCCAAGTTTAAAAGTTTGGCATACTGGGTTAAATTATTATGGTGTAACAGTGATTGATGGAGATGGGGCTAAAGAAGCATTTCAATTGTTTTCTAGTCTAGTTAATGTTTTAAAGTTATCACCAAAAGTTTTAACGTTAACAGGCGCATATACTTTTGTTCATGCATATGATGATGTGATTGACCCAAATGAAAATGTTGATCGTATTTTACGAGAAACAGCAGGTTATGAAAAAATCATTATGCAAAAGAGTGACGTGATAGGACAATTTAAAATATTAGCAGAACTTATGCAGAAGATCATTCATTCTAATAATAGTTTGTATGTTCTACATTTGGGTATTTAAATTTAGAGGAACATTTCTATTCGTACAGTAATGTTCCTTATATTTAATCACCAATAACCCAACACTTTCCACCACAGTCCGCCAATCACCACAAAGATGATGATATTGACGACACTCATGACAAAGTTCTCTTTCCACCATGCGCTAAGAATGGTTTAGTATGATACAAATCACTTATCAAACGCTCAGGCAACATGATACATTTTAGCCTGATTTATATAACGATAAATATGGTATGGCTCAATTTTCATGGCAACGCCTAAGACGGTTTGTTTACAACAATCTGCATGATGATGACTATAAAAGTAAAGTAAGTACCTGTGTCAACTATGTACTGATTTCCCTGATCATTGCCAACGTTGCAGCGGTGCTACTGGAGTCAGTAAATGACTTGTATAAGCTATATCAGCCTTATTTTGATTTGTTTGAAAATATCTCAATCCTGATTTTTAGTGGAGAGTATTTATTAAGGCTATGGAGCATTGTTGAGAAAAATCCACAGGAAACGGCATGGAAACAACGATTTCGCTGGATGAAAAGTGGCGGGGCGATTATTGACCTAATGGCGATTTTACCTGCATATCTGAATTTCTTTGTTCATATCGATTTGCGTTTTTTACGAGTTCTACGTTTATTCCGCTTACTCAAACTGACCCGATATTTTGTTTCATTACAGATATTATTAAGGGTAATTCAACGAGAAAAAGGTTCTTTCCAAGCAGTTATTTTCATTTTGGTCATCATGATTGTGATGACGGCATCCGCAATTTATGTGGTGGAAAATAAAGCTCAGCCTGAAGCATTTAGCTCAATTCCAAAAGCAATGTGGTGGGCGGTTGTTACATTGACAACAGTGGGTTATGGTGATGTAACACCTGTAACCAATTTGGGTCGTATCTTGGGTGCATTCATTACAATTCTGGGTGTTGGTATTGCAGCTTTGCCCGCAGGTATTTTGGCTTCAGGTCTTGCAAATGAATTAAACCAGCGCAATCAAAGACTGGAACAGGAGTTTCGTGAAGCCTTGCAAGCCGATGAGCTGGACTTGTTGCATGACCAAGTTGAAATTGAACGAATTCGGAAAAAAGTGGGTTTACCAAAAGAGCAGACCCATGAAATTATCATCCAGTTGGTTAGGGAGAAGCTGCTTGAAGATCAACAACAGGAAAAAAAGAAATATCATTACTGTCCGCATTGTGGTGAAAAATTATCCGAATAAACCTCAAGTTTATTGTCAAGTTTAATGAAAAATAGAGTTGAGGATCAATTTTAAGAATCGAGTCATGTTAAGACAAAATAATAAAATTAGAGGAGATTATATGAGTCAAAAACTGATGTTGTGTTGTGCGGCATTTATTCTTATGTTGATTTTCTTTGTACACGACAAAAAAAGACAACTCATTGAAATAATGGCATAATACTTGTTTTCTGACGACGAATATGATGACACATTTCAATGAGTTACATCTCATCTTAAACAAATATCTAAAGTGGAACAAGTCACGTGTAAAATGTTTTACACTGATTATGCTTGCATTAATTGTAAAACAGACATGTAATCTTTCTTCTGCATCTAAAGCCTTACCCATCAAGTGCTTACCACAATCATTTTATCGACGTATACAACGCTTCTTTGCAGATCAGTACTTCGATTATCGTCAAATTTCTCAGTTAATTTTCAATATATTTTCATTCGATAAAGTCCAATTAACTTTGGATAGAACCAACTGGAAATGGGGAAAACGAGA
>NZ_KB850011.1:498747-547472 GCF_000369425.1 Acinetobacter sp. NIPH 284 | reverse complement strand
ATCGGTTTCTGTTGGTGCTATTTAACAGGTGAATGGCAACATGATCGAAAAAAAGCGATAAAAATAAAGAAGCATGGACGACTTTCAGTCAGTTTATTTCGATACGGTTTAGACTATGTTCAGATGGCTATTCTACGTTTGATTGGTTTTGGAAAAAAAGAAGAATTTAAGAAAGTGCTCGCAATTTTAAGAAAGAAAAAGCCTGATAGGACAAGGGCTCTATGAAATTTGTCGTGTACAGAGGTTGATTTTAATCATTTCAGGTATTCATCCATTTGACCGTGGTACATGGGTGATGGAGGTTTTGCCTGTCTTAATTATTGTTCCATTATTGATTTACACCTATAAAACATTTCCACTCACTAATCTCTTGTATAGCCTAATTTTTTTGCATGCAATGGTATTAATCGTCGGTGGGGCATATACCTATGCACGTGTACCTTTAGGTTTTGAGATCGCTCAATGGTTCAGTTTAGATCGAAATCCTTATGACAAGATTGGACATTTTATGCAAGGTTTTGTGCCTGCCATTGCTGCACGGGAAATTTTGATTCGACATCAGATTTTAGCCAAAGGGAAAATGCTTAGTTTTATTGTGATCTGTATTGTACTGGCCATTAGTGCGACTTATGAATTGATTGAATGGGCAGCTGCATTAGCGCTTGGACAAGGTGCGCAAGAGTTTCTTGGTACACAAGGATATGAATGGGACACTCAATCTGATATGTTTTTTGCCTTAATTGGAGTAATAACTGCCTTGCTATTGCTGTCCAAATGGCATGACCGACAAATTGCAAAGCTGATGAATTGATCTTAATCAATGCATGAATCTGTCATTAAGAAACGACAGATTCATTTTTCTGTGAGTATTTTGCATACGCCAGTGCAATGAGCAGAATTGCCAAACCACCCAGGCTTAAAACAAAACCCACCCAGATCGGTGCTAACCAACCCATATTATGGCTAAGTACCCATCCTCCAAGAAATGCGCCTAAGGCATTGGCTAAATTAAATGCGGAATGATTTAATGATGCCGCTAATGTTTGTGCATCGCCTGCGATGTCCATTAAATGTGTTTGTAATGCGCCACCTAATCCAATCACAGTGAAACCAATCAGAAATAAGGCTGTAATCGCAGTATAGAGATTAGACATCATAAAACTTGCAAGTACAAAGGCGAGTGCAGAACTCACCAAAATTCCAATCATCGTTCTAAATAGGCTTTTATCTGCTAGCCAGCCTGAAACGAGACCTCCAATCACCATACCAACACCCCAAATGGCTAGCGCAATCGGGACGATACGAATATCGGCGTGTGTATATTCAGTTAAAATTGGAGATACATAACTATAAATAGAGAACATGCCGCCAAAACCAACTGCACCCACTGCAAGCGTTAGCCACATATTGATGTTTTTTAGACCTGCCAATTCCGCTCTAATACTGGCTGACTTTTGTAGTGGAATATTGGGAACGAAAAGGCTGACACCGATTAAAGTAATAAAGGCAATCACGGCAGAAAACTCAAAACCAGATTTCCAACCAAATTGCTGACCAAGCCAAGTTGCAATAGGAACCCCAATCACATTTGCAAGGGTGAGTCCCATCATGACTTGTGCAATCGCAGTTGCTCTACGTTGTTTTCCTGCCAATTCGGCTGCAACTAATGCGGCTACACCCAAATAAGCACCATGAGGAAAGCCTGCAATAAAACGCGATATCAGCATAGCTTCAGATGTTGTTGCGAAGGCAGTGGCGGCATTGGCTAAACCATAAAATAACATCAAGCTGAGTAATAGCGTTTTACGCGGTACTTTAGCTCCTAAAATTGCAATAATCGGTGCGCCAACCATAACACCAAGCGCATAGGCGCTAATGAAATAGCCTGCATGTGGAACACTGACATTTAAATCAGTAGCGATTTCTTGAATCAACCCCATAGCAACAAATTCAGTCGTTCCAATACAGAAACTACCAACTGCCAAGGAGAAAATCACTAGAAAAAGAGAGAAATTAGGTTGAGGAGATAAATTTAACAACTGTTTTAATCAGAACATAGAGAGATCTAAATTATAACCATCAAGATACTTTAGATCTTAAGCTTATCGTATTGATTGTGCATATTTATCAGATTTCGTAGAGCCTTTTGGCTATACCTTGGCAATTCATAGAAGTAAAAAGATGGCTGATTACAGAGAACTACTTAAAACTAATTTTTCGACGAATCTGTATTTTATTCCAGCTTATAGGCCTGAGTTAAATCGAATCGAGATGGTATGGAAGCAAATGAAATATGATTGGCGAGATTTTCAAGTCATGACAGCTGATAAAATAGAGCAATGAATGCAGAAAGTATAAAACCAATTCGGAAAAGAATACATGTTTACTTTTTAATGACAACTTATAATCAGTAAATCAATAAAAGAAGAATGGGTATTGAGCATGTATTTGGCAGCCTGAAAACCTTCAAGATCCTTGCCGAATGTTATCGAAATAGAGGCAAAAGACTCGGTTTGAGATTCAATTTAATTGCTGGAATCTATAACTTGGAGCTGAGTAAAAAATGATTTATGAAAGAAGTCTATTATAAAAAAGTTTTAATTATTTATGTCAAATCATAAAAGTAGAAATAGTCGCAACTACTTCTACTTTAATTAGAGGATGTATCAGGCTTAATGAGGTGGTAGCAACATAATAACTGCTTGATTCAGTAACAAGACGATATCTTCTAAAATATCTGTATGATTAAATTCTTCATCAAATGTTAAGCTTGCACCATCTGCAATTTGTTTCAGTTGTGCTTGGAAAGATTGAGAAATACAGATATTTTCCCCATTTGCCCAAAAGTCTAATAATTGATCTTGTTGTCTATAGAGCAATCTTGATGCAGGTTCTAGAATAAGTTGATAGCCGCTATTAATAACTTCAAGTAAATCATCTACCACAATTTCATCTGGCTCAGGAATGCTATTGGGATATTTAGACTCACTCATGTATGCCATGATCGCAGCATCAAATTCTGGTGCTTGAGTGAGATAATCAAGTAATTGAGTCTTGAGATAAGAAAATTCGGAATTATTTATCTCTCCAATAGCATTTGTTTTTATGCGAGTAATATCCACGAGAGGATTTGTTAAGACTGAGTTTTTTGCGAATTGTTCACTGAGTCGATCTGTCATTTCAGCTAAATTTGGCATACGGAAGCCAAATGAGAAAGTTAAACAATCATCCTCGGCAACGCCATAATGAGCAAGACCAGGCGGTACATATAATAGATCGCCAGGTGCAAGTACCTCATCAAAATTTACACTCATTTGAGAAAGGAGTTTTAATGGTTGATCTGCAACAAACTCTGTTGATTCATCACACATTTGACCGAGTTGCCAACGGCGATGACCATGCCCTTGTACAAGGAATACATCATAGAAATCGAAGTGCTTACCAACAGAGCCACCTTTAGGTGCATAAGAGACCATGATGTCATCGCGGCGCCATTGAGGAATAAATGGAAATTTTTTCCAGAGCTCAGCAATATCAAAAGAATAATGGTCCACTGCTTGAACTAGTATAGTCCAAAGATTCGGTAACTTTTGGAAATCGCCTTTAGTGAGTGGTGATGATTTTACATGCCATTCATTTGGATTTTTATTTTTTTGACGAATCAAGCGAGCACTGACATCTTCTTCTAGCGCTAGTTCCTTGACATCTTCGGGTTCTAATAAACCCATAATTTCAGGCATTGCATTGCGAACTAACAATGGTTTTTTTTGCCAATATTCATTCAAGAATTGTTCTGCGGTAATACCGCCGAGTACCGCTAAGGATTCAGACATGTCAAAGAGACCAGCAACTTAAAAATTATGGTGTATTCTCTATTGAGTTGAATATCGGTGCAAGTCTTGTGATGATTGTAAGTAAATCTATAAGAAATTCGGTTTAAAAGCTTCAGAAAGTATTTAATCTTGATCAATTAGAAGTGGACTCGTTCACAGCCTTTCAAAAAAACAGTATGCTTAAGATGCAGAAAGGAGCATACATGTATCAAGTACTGGCAAGAAAATACCGTCCTCGTAATTTCAATGAGTTAGTTGGGCAAAACCATGTTTCTCGTGCTTTAACCAGCGCATTAGAACGTGGGCGTTTGCATCATGCTTATTTGTTTACAGGAACGCGCGGTGTCGGTAAAACCACAATTGCCCGTATTTTAGCCAAATGTTTGAACTGCGAGACAGGTGTGACCTCAACCCCATGTGAAGTCTGTGCAACCTGTAAGGCCGTAAATGAAGGTCGTTTTATTGATTTAATTGAGATCGATGCGGCATCACGGACCAAGGTTGAAGATACCCGCGAGTTACTCGACAATGTGCCTTATGCGCCGACGCAGGGTCGCTTCAAGGTCTATCTGATCGATGAAGTGCATATGCTTTCAACGCATTCATTTAATGCCTTGCTCAAAACTCTGGAAGAACCACCAGAGCATGTGAAGTTCCTCTTTGCAACGACAGATCCACAGAAATTGCCGATCACCGTCATCTCGCGCTGTTTGCAATTTACGTTACGTCCTTTGGCTGTTGATGAAATTACGGAACATTTGACAGCAATTTTAAATAAAGAGCATATCGAAGCCGATCAAGATGCGATTTGGCAAATTGCAGAATCTGCACAAGGTTCATTACGTGATGCTTTGTCTTTAACAGACCAAGCAATTGCTTATGGTCAAGGTGCAGTCCATCATCAAGATGTTAAAGATATGCTCGGTTTGATTGACCGAACCATTATTTATGATTTGATTTTGGCAATTCATCAAAATCAGCAAGCACGGGTAAGTCAGCTACTTCTACAATTTAGACAGCAAGCTTTAGATGTGTCCTTGGTTTTAGACCAATTGGTTTCTACCTTGCATGAATTGGCATTGTTGCAATATTTACCTGATCTTGCACTGAAATATAGTGAAGAAATTAACCAGAAGATTCTACAATTGTCGAAACTCATTTCTGCCCAAGATTTGCAGTTGTATTATCAAATTGCCTGTAAAGGTCGAGCTGAGTTGCAACTTGCGGTGACGCAAGAGCAAGGCTTTGAAATGACGGTGTTGCGTTTACTAGCGTTTAGGCCTTTGACTTTGAATGAAGTTACTGTAACTGCAACACCTGTTACGCAAATTACAGCGCCTGAAGCGCATCAGCCTGTACAGGATTCAAGTACAGAAAATCAGTTTGCAGTTCAGCAAGAAGCGGTTAGCGTTGAACCTGAACCTGAACCTGAACCTGAACCTGAACCTGAACCTGAACCTGAACCTGAACCTGAACCTGAACCTGAACCTGAACCTGAACCTGAACCTGAACGCATCATTCAGAATGAAAATGTTATGGTTTTTGATGCAGCGGATGGGCAACTGATTGGGTTGGATCATTCAGCTATCCATCAGCAAAATGCTCATTCCAGTGAATTCAAAGAATCAGATGAGGTATTGATTTTTCCCGTAGAGGAACAAACTGAAGTTACACAAATCATCAATCAAGCACCTGAGCCAAACGTTAAGGCTGAACCTGAATTGTTTGAAGAAACATTTATTGCTACGGAACAGCAAATTGACAACCAATTTGCCATGCCTGTGGTTGATGTAGTTCAACAGGTTGAAACGATGCATTTGGCAGACCAAGCTAATCTCATGCCTCAAGATATTCTTAAACTTCGTGAACAGGTTTTGGAGGGTGAGTGGAATCTGGATAAATGGGAATACTGGTTTAGAAATAGTGAACTTTCGCCAGCCGTCCAGGAGTTGGCACAGCATGGCATCATGCAGGGGCATATTAATGGCTCATCTGTGTTTCATATTCCGCAGAAATACGAGGGCATGTTGTCACAATTAAGGCAGGCGTTGGAAGATGCACTTAAGTCACAGTGGCCGAATACGCAGTTTAATGTGCAATATCAAGATATTGATTCGATAACACCTTTTACCATGCAGGTCATGCGTAAGGAAAAGGCGTTTCATCGGGCTGTTGAGTTATTACAGCAGGAACCTGCCATTAAAAGTTTAATTGAAACCTTTGATGGTGAGTTACAGAATATTCAACTCAAGTCCTGATGCTTGAGTCCCCCCTAAATTTAATATTTGGCTTGTGGTTTCTATCTAACTGCTTGTTGCAAATACTTATTAAACATACAGAATTGTCTATTTATTTTAAGTAATTAAGGGCTGGTGCATAGTAGAACCAAAAAAATTATGTTAAAAAAAGAAAGCGAATAATATACTGAAAATAAGGAAAAATAATAATGCGCCGTTTGCCTGTTTATATTTTATTGGACACCTCAGGTTCGATGCATGGAGAGCCGATTGAAGCGGTCAAGAATGGGATGCAAATTTTACTTTCAACCTTGCGTCAAGATCCCTATGCGCTGGAAACAGCTTATCTTTCTTTAATCGCTTTTGATAGCCACGCTAAACAACTGGTTCCTTTAACTGAATTGGCTGCATTTCAAGTACCTGATTTGCAGGTAACAGGAACTACTGCTTTAGGCGAGGCCTTAGCCTTGTTGGCTGAGAAGATTGAACAGGAGGTGGTGAAAACAACGGCTGAAATTAAAGGGGATTGGAAGCCGCTTATTTTTATAATGACTGATGGCGTACCCACTGATGACTGGCGTAAAGGTTTACAACGTTTACAACAAGTCAAAACAGGCGTGATTGTGGCATGTGCCGCAGGGCATGGGGCAGATACATCCATTTTAAAACAAATCACGGAAGTGGTTGTTGAGTTGGCAACCGCAGATTCCAACACAATCAAGGCATTCTTCAAATGGGTGTCTGCAAGTATTTCCACAGGTAGTCAGAAAGTAGATGCAGCCCAAAAAGAAGTGAAAGGCTTGGGTGATTTGCCACCGCCACCACCCGAAGTCAATATCGTATTATAAAACAAATATTAAAATCAAAAGGAGATCAAAATGGCTGTAAGTTTAGGAAAAGGTCAGGGCATTAGTCTAAAGAAAACGGAAAATAATCTGTCACAGGTGACCATTGGCTTGGGGTGGGATATTCAGGAGCAGAAAAAAGGTTTTCTGGGAGGCTTGTTTGGCGGAAAAAATGCCGATTATGATCTTGATGTTGTTGCTTTTTTAGTGGGGCAAAATGGCAAGGTCAATAATTTAGGGCGTGATACTCAAGGCAATGTGACTTTGCAGAATGGGGATGTAGTTTTTTTTAATAATCAGCGTCATTCATCAGGACATATCTGGTTGACAGGTGACAACCGCACTGGTGCAGGTGATGGGGATGATGAGCAGATTGTGGTTAAACTGAATGATCTTGGGCAGCAATACCATAAAGTGGTGTTTGTGGTGCAAATCTATAATGGGGCCAGCAATCAGCAACATTTTGGTCAGGTTAAAAATGCTTTTATTCGGGCGGTGGATACCACAGGCAAAGAGATGGTGCGTTTCGATTTATCAGGTATGGGACAATATGACCAGCAACGTTCGTTGCTCTTTGCCGAGCTGGTTCGGGAGCCTACAGGCTGGAAGTTTAATGCAGTCGGGCAGCCATCAAGTTCTGATTCATTTGTGGAATGGTTGAAACAATACGCTTAATTGATGATTTGTATAAGGGTTTTTACACAATGCGCCGTTTGCCTGTTTATATTTTATTGGATACTTCGGGGTCAATGCGAGGAGAGCCAATTCATTCCGTGAATGTTGGATTGCAGTCGATGCTTAGTGCATTACGGCAAGACCCTTATGCACTGGAAAGTGTGCATTTAAGTATCATTACCTTTGATTTAGAGGCAAAGGTCTATTTGCCACTGACCCCACTCGATCAGGTTCAATTGAACAATATTGATGTGCCAAGTGCAGGGGCAACCTTTATGGGCGCTGCTCTGGAGTTGTTGGCAGAACAAGTGAGCCATCAAATTCAAAAAAGTAGCGATGAAATTAAAGGGGACTGGAGACCTTTATTATTTGTCATGACAGATGGCTCACCCTCAGATGTGTATGCATATCAGCAAGCAGTTTCTGTGATTCAGCAATTAAACTTTGCCAGTATTGTTGCCTGTGCGGCAGGGCCCAAAGCCAAAACTGAACATTTATTGCAACTGACAGATAAAGTTGTGGTATTGGATACCATGGATGCTGCATCATTTTCAGGATTCTTTAAATGGGTATCGGCAAGTGTGGTGGCAGGCAGCAGCAGTGCAGGCATTTCAAGCTCGATTTCATTGCCACCACCACCGCCTGAAGTGCAACTGGTTTTATAAATAACGGTATAAATTATTAAGGATATTCAGCTAGATGCGACGTTTACCTGTTTTTTTTGTGTTGGATTGTTCTGAATCCATGGTGGGGAAAAATATTGAGCAGATGCAGCAGGGTATCCAGCTTATCATGCAGCAATTACGCAAAGACCCTTATGCGCTGGAAACGGTATATGTATCAGTGATTGCCTTTGCAGGAATTGTCCGAACCCTTGTGCCTTTGGTGGAAGTGTTTGCTTATTATCCAGTGAAATTACCTTTAGGTGGTGGTACACATTTAGGTAAGGCATTGGAACATTTAATGAATGAGTTTGATCGTCATTTGATCAAGACGACAACGGAAACCAAAGGTGACTGGAAGCCAGTCGTATATTTATTTACAGATGGGCGACCAACCGATGAATGCAAGGATGCCATTTATCGCTGGCAAAA
Source organism: Acinetobacter sp. NIPH 284 (assembly GCF_000369425.1). Taxonomy (NCBI): domain Bacteria; kingdom Pseudomonadati; phylum Pseudomonadota; class Gammaproteobacteria; order Moraxellales; family Moraxellaceae; genus Acinetobacter; species Acinetobacter sp. NIPH 284. Next base: position 538,788 of record NZ_KB850011.1, on the reverse strand, counting down.
AAAGTATGCTCGCCGTTGTACACTGATTGCACTGGGAATGGGGAAAAATGTCGATTATCACACCCTAAAGCAACTGACAGAACACTGCATAGCCTTTGATGAGTTGAATGAAAAGGATTTCCAAAGGTTTTTCCAATGGATCAGTGCCTCAGTCGTTGCACAAAGTAAAAGTGTGGGGGATGGTGAACAGCAGCAACATCTACCGCCTTTGGATGAACGCTATATGCGGCTGATTAAAGATGTTCAGCCACGAACTTTGCTGGATGAGCAGTGTGCAACTTTTGTTGGGCGTTGTGGAAAGTTAAATCGCCCTTATTTGATGAAATTTGAACGTGAAATTCAGTATCAGGCCCCTAAAGACTTAGATATTAACCTCAATTTGTATCACTACCAACTGAAAGAGTGCTGCAAAATTGATGAGGATTATTTTACCTGGTCAGATCAAAGCCAACACCAACAGCAAATCAATACCACTTTGCTTGAAGGCACGCCTGAGTGCCCACATTGTTTGGCAGAAACGGCATTTGCCATGTGTGGCTGTGGTCAATTAATGTGTTATGACGGTTTTAGTGAAGAAGTTAGTTGTCCGTGGTGCCGCCGTCAGGTGAGTTTTGGCTATGGCGGTTCGGATGGGTTTGATGTGCAGCGTGGTCGAGGCTAAGACATCTGTCTTAAAGGTAAAAGGAAATTTTGTTTATGCTTCAGCCATTAACACCAGAATTACAACAGGCTTTTGCTGATACATTGGCACAACTTTTAAGCAATACAACCCAGCCATCGACTCAGATGCAAGATCAGGAGTGGTGGCAGAAATGTGTGCAAAATAAGCGTCTTTATAATGCCTACCATGATTTGGCAGAACAGCTTTATGATGTGCTGGGGTTCCAACTGGAACAATTGCCAGACTTTCAGGGATGTTTGTTACAACAGATATTGCAACAGGGGCGCTTGGCGATTTATGCTCCTGTGCAAAATAGCCTATGTGAAAAGCATGGGGTGTCAAAAAATGCTGTAGAATATCTGGGCTTTTATCCACAGCCTGAGACCGTTCAAGCAGAATCTGTGCACCTTGAATCAGAACAGAAACAACCTTTGACACCACCAAATAATGACAATCAATCCATATTATCCGAAATCACAGATTTGTCTGACTCTAATTCGGTTGTGCCTACACATTTACCGTTGGTTGTAACGACTCCAATCATTGAAAAACAATCCAGCCCTATTCCAGACAATACCTCAACACCCCTGCAAACTGGGGTAAAAACGGTGAAAAAGATGCCTCACTTTCAGATTCCCAACGCTAGAGTGGGACAGGACTATCAAGCCAGCATTCAAATGCAATATCCCGTGAAACAGGATGTGCAGATTCATCATGAAAGTGTCAGGATTCCTGAAAATCTGGGTATTTGTTTTGATGCAGTGACACAGCAACTTTCAGGCATACCCACACAGGCAGGTGAATTTAAACTCATTTTTCAATATAAAACGGCAAATGAGCAGGCAGGATGGTTGTCAGGGGAAGTCACGTTTATTGTCACGGCTGACCCGCGTAGTTTATGGCAGGTGAATGAGCCTGATCCAAATGCGATGTATTGGAAAGCAAATAATCGTTGTCAATTGATTAAGGCGGCAGATTTTAATATTGCTGCGTGTAGTCAGCGAGGACGTTCACATGAACATGCAGGAACATTCCGTGATGATGATTTTTTTGTTGCTCAGGTCGCGGATAGTAATTGGTCGGTATTGGTTGTGGCAGATGGTGCAGGAAGTGCCGAATTTTCCCGTGAGGGGTCGAGGGTTGCGGTGAATACTGTTGGTGAGTATTTAAAAGCTTTCATGCAAAAACAATCAGGTGAATCTGACCGATTGCTGGCACAGTGGCAAATCGGAGCCAATGATGATCCTGAAACCAAAAATGCAGCGCATCAGTTAGGCAATCAATTTAGTGATGCGTTTTATTCAGCCGCAACACAAGCCATTGACCAAATTGAACATGAAGCCACTCGACAAGGCGTTGCCTCTAAATTGTTTGCTACAACATTATTGTTTGCAGTGGTACGGCAACAAGACAATAAAACCTTTATAAGTAGTTTTTGGGTCGGTGATGGAGCGATTGCAGTTTATGGTAAGGACCGCGTGCGGTTAATGGGTAAACCTGATGGGGGGGAATTTGCAGGACAAACCCGCTTTTTAGATTATGGTTGTTTGCTGCGAGATTTTAAACAGCGAGTCCATATTGGCTATTTTGATGACGCTCAGGCAGTAATTCTCATGACTGATGGGATTTCTGATCCGCGTTTTGAAACGGATGCAGGGCTGGAAAATCAACAAAAATGGCAGGCACTTTGGCAAGAAATTGAACCACACTTACAACAGGAAAAACCTGAACAGGCTTTACTGGAATGGTCAAAATTCTTTAGTGCAGGACATCATGATGATCGAACATTGGCGATTTTATGGCAAATGCTACAAGATGATCAAATAAGTAATATGACTGTACCAGATGACTCAGTAGGGGTGGTAGATGAGTAAAGTCATTCAATGTCAAACGCTCGATGGCCGTCCAATCGCTTTTGTAGATGAAGTGATTGGTTCGGGTGCGATGAAAGATGTCTATTTTTCGCCTGATAAATCTTACGTTATATGTTTTTTTAGCAAGGAAAAAAACCATTTTTATCAGTCTCAGGCTGAACTGGAACAGCAGAAAGATCGGTTAAAAGAAATTGTGGGCAATAAATGGCAAGGTATTTTTAACGGTGCGGGTGGTGATTACTGGAAAAATGTGTTTTGCTGGCCTGATGGCTTGGTGGAATACAATGGTTTGCTTGGGATTACAGCACCTACCTATCAAAAACCATTTTTCTTTGAGTTTGGTTCTAAAAATAATGATTTTTTGGGGATTAAAGGGAAAGAAAAAGAGGGAAAATGGTTTGCCAGTGCCAATAACCAGAACCGTTTTCTGGATGAACGTGAAAAAGGCACATGGCTAAACTATCTCAAGATTTGTATTTTAATTGCGCGTGCAGTGCGCCGTATGCATGCGGCTGGTTTGGCCCACTCCGATTTGTCCTATAAAAATATTTTGATTGACCCTGTCATGGGGCGTGCTTGCGTTATTGATGTTGATGGTTTGGTTGTGCCAGGCAAATATCCGCCTGATGTGGTGGGAACACCAGATTTTATTGCGCCTGAAGTGGTGATGACCAACCATCTTAAAAAAGATGATCCCCAACGGCATTTGCCCAATATCATGACGGATCGTCATGCTTTGGCTGTGCTGATTTATATGTATTTGCTCTATCGCCATCCATTACGTGGTGGTAAAGTACATGATCTCAATGACCCACAAAAAGATGAAAATCTGGCAATGGGTGAAAAAGCATTATTTATTGAACACCCAACGGATGCAGGTAATCGGGTTAAAGTGGCGCAGGTTCGTCCGAGTGCATTACCGTGGGCAGATCCCGAAAAAATTCCATTTACGGTGACAGGGCCGTATTTAAAGGAACTCTTTCTACAGAGTTTTGTTACAGGTTTACATCAACCGCAGCAGCGTCCATCTGCCAATGACTGGGAAACGGCGTTGGTGAAAACGGTTGATTTAATGCAGCCGTGCCTAAATTCAGATTGTGGTCAAAAATGGTATGTATTTGACAACAGCACCAAACCTGTATGCCCATTTTGTGGCACGGCATTTCACGGCAAATTGCCTGTATTAAACCTATATTCGGCACGCAGAGAGGGTAACTTTAGGCCTGATAATCATCGTTTGATGGTCTGGACAGGGCAATCAATTTATCAATGGCATGCCAATAACTTAATTGCGCCAAATGAACGTTTAAGTGCAGAACAAACCAAAAGGGTGGGTTATTTTATTTTCCATCAACAGCAATGGTGGCTGGTTAATGAAAATTTACCTGAACTGATGGACGTGGCAAGCAAAGAGGTAATTCCGATAGGTGGAAAAATTGAATTGACCGATGGCAAGCAGATTTTATTGTCACGCCAAGATGGCGGACGCTTAGTGGTTGTACAAATGGTGGAATGTGAATGAATGCAACTTTACAAGTGATGGGAACAAATACAGAAATGAATATCGTTGAAAACTCTATTGGAATCTGGTTTACCCAGGCCCATTCCTGTCAGCGAGATTTAATTTTGGCAGCAAAACATACACCTTTTAATCTGCCTATTCATGTGGTGGCCTCCCATCCCGATTGGCGGCCTGAAATCACGTCTGTTGCAGATATTGCGTTACAGGAACCTGCTTTAGCTGAGCGAGTGGAATGGGTGCTACAACAGGCACAGCGCCTAAAGGTAAAGCTAATTATTGCAGGGCGTTTTGGACGAATTTATCTGGAACAGAAACACCGTTTTGAGGCTTTGGGCATTCGGATTATGGCTGGCTGCGATCACATGGAGCAGATTGCCCAATTACATGATAAATCAGTATTTACCCGAACCTGTTTAGACCATCAGATTGCGGTTGTCCCTGCCACCACTGTATATCATGCTGAAGAGTTGCAAGCCGCCTATGAAAGCTGGTCGAAGAAAGGTGAAGTCTGTGTAAAGCCCGTGACAGGTGTATTTGCATCAGGTTTTTGGCATCTGGATACAAAGGCGACATCATTTGATATGTTTGCCAATAGTCAGAATTTTAGGGCACATCCACAAACATTTATTGAAAGTTATCGACAATCGCCGAATCCGCCTGCCTATTTGGTGATGCCATTTTTATCGGGTCAGGAATGTTCAGTGGATATGTTTTGTGTGCATGGGCAAGTCCGATGTGCGGTTGTCCGTTGTAAACAGCGCGGTGGTTACCAGCAACTGAAACTCGAAGGTGAGGCCATTGAACTGGCCAGACAGGTTGCTGAATTGTTTGGTTGTGATGGTTTGGTGAATATGCAGGCCCGTTATAATGATCATGGACAATTATTTATTTTGGAAGTTAATCCTCGCCCTTCGGGTGGAATAGGGCACACATTTTATAGTGGTGTCAATCTGGTCCACGCTGCTATTGCAGAAACATTCGGATTGGATTATCAGCCTGAAAAAATTGAAAATACTGTTATGGTTCGACATATTAGCCAAAGTGTTTGTGTGGTATAAAAAACGGTATAAATATAATTTTTAAGTTAGATTTAAGATATATATGATTGAGATTGAATTACAGAGGGGAGTATTAAGCTTACAACCCAATGACAATAGCCACTGGAAATGGCAGGATTTATTGGGTTTTGCCGAACGCATTAATCCAAAGCGTGCATTTTTATTTGTATCGAAAGTATTAGGGCGGCATATTCCCGTCAGTCCCCACATTATGCGCCATGCCTTTACTGATTTGGCTGAGCTGGTTCCTGATGATTTACCTGAACCTGTGTTGGTTATTGGCATGGCGGAAACGGCGGTTGGGCTGGGCGCAGGCGTTCATCAGGTGTTGCAGCAACGTTATCCTGAAGCGATTTATGTGACAACAACACGCCATCCAGTACATGGTGCGCCATTACTGGCACGTTTTTTAGAAGAACATAGCCATGCACAGGATCAATTGTTATATGGTTCACCCGATGCAGAGCTTCAACAACAGATTCTAAACAGCAAAAGCATTGTACTGGTAGACGATGAAGCATCAACTGGCAAGACCTTTGTCAATTTAATCCATGCTTTACAACAGGCAGGGCTGAATCGAATTTCTCATGTGGTGACTGCCACGCTGGCAGATTGGTCATCAGGCATTCATATTGCCGATCTAAACTGTCAGTCTGTAGCATTAATGACAGGCAAATGGCAATGGCGTGATGCTGAGAATCCAATCCAGATCAATATGCCAAAGGTGGATACAGTCGCCTTTGGCGCGTTTGATACTTTAGCACAGCCGACCTGGGGGCGTTTACCCATTCAGGACAGTGGTGCGCATATTCGGTTGGCGGTACAACCTGATGAACGTATTCTGGTGTTGGGCAGTGGCGAGTATGTCTGGTCTTCTTTCCTGTTGGCAGAGTATTTGCAGCAGCAAGGCGCAGATGTGAGGTTCAGTGCAATTACCCGTTCACCGATTGCTGTTGGACATGCCATTCAGTCTGCCTTGGCATTTGCGGATAACTATGGGCTAGGTATTCAAAATTTTGTCTACAACATCAATCCACAGGATTATGACCGAGTCTTGATTACTGTCGAAACCGCAACACATTCAGTCGCGAAAAGCCTGCTTGAAGCGTTGCCAAATGCTGAAGTGATCAGTGCTGTGGACTATCCTCATCAAAATTTTAACTTGTGTGTTGTAAATGACTGATTTTTTATTTGACTCCAGTGAAATTCGTACACCCTTAATGTTGGTGGATCTGGATGACACGTTGTTCCAGACCCATCGCCGCATTACACCTGAAGCTGACTTTAAAATGGTCACCACTGATAAGCAGGGACAAGCTCTGGCCTATATGAACCCGATACAACAGCATTTTGTACAGTGGTTATTGCATAGTACCCATGTGATTCCAGTGACTGCACGCTGTGCCGAGGCTTTATCCCGAGTTCATTTACCCTTTCAGTATGGGGCGGTCTGTTCTCATGGTGGAACGGTGCTGAATGCGGACCTTAGTGTCAATGCTGAATGGCATGGACAGATGCAACAGGCATTACAACCCTATCAGACACGTCAGGAAGCCCTGATTGAAGCTGTGCAGCAGCATTCCAGACATTTTGGTTCAATTCGGACATGGGTGGTTGAAGAACAGGGATTGGGTTTGTATGTTGTGGCAAAGCAAAATACAGAAAATGACAATCCTTATGCGCCGAATTTTTTGCCCCAGTTGCTCAATAGTCTTGATGTGAATTTATTGTCAGGTTTTTACTTCCATTTAAATGGTAATAATCTGGCACTGATTCCACAGCCTGTGAGTAAGGCCAATGCGGCCAGATTTCTTTTGCAGCAACTTAGCGCACAACAACGCCCAATTTTAGGCTATGGCGACAGTTTGTCGGATGTTGAGTTTTTGAATTTATGTCACTGGTGGGGAATGCCAAACCATAGCCAGTTGAATCGTTGGGTAAAACACAATCTGACGCAGCAGTACAAACAAGAAGGATATTATGGCGATTACCAGTAAACAAAAAATTAGTAGAGAAAAAGCATCAGAACTTATTTTAACACAGGGATTTAGTGGAAGTTATCAAGCTGGGCAAGTGACGTTCCTGTTAAATCGCATCCAGATTCAACCAACAGACACATTGGAAAAGGAACGCCTCATTCAATCAGGTGAAAAACATTATTCACAAATGATCAGTCAGGAGCAGGCACCCACGGAGCGTCATTTGCAGCTATTTGAACAAGCAATGCAGCACGGGCAGCAACGTTTGGCAAAAGAGGTGCAACAACTGGCACAAACACTCTCAACAGAGTTTGCTGAACCGATTGTATTGGTCAGTTTTGTACGTGCTGGTGTGCCATTAGGGGTGTTGCTTTATCATGCATTGCAAGATTTGGGGCATGATTGTGTACATTATGGCATCAGCATTATCAGGGATCGTGGTATTGATTTTGCTGCTCTGGAAACAATTATTGCCAAACATGGCCATCAATCTTTAGTGTTTGTAGATGGCTGGACTGGTAAAGGCGCGATTCAAAAGGAATTGCAACGGAGTCTAGCCAATGACCCCCGTTTTGCTGATCGACCTTTGCCCTTGGTAGTGTTGTCAGATATTGGTGGTTGTGCTTGGTTGGCAGCCAGTGGTGAGGATTGGTTGATTCCATCAGGTGTTTTAGGCTCAACCATTTCAGGATTAATTTCTCGTAGTATTTGCGAAAATGAGCCTTTGCAATTCAACGAGATTGAGGAAAGCAATCTCGGTCAGTGGCATGGCTGTGTTGAATATAATCATTTAAAAGCTTTTGATATGTCACAGTCATTTATTAAACAAATCAATCAGATACGCCGAGAACTTCCGTCAGAAAAAAATGCCGTTTGGACAAGCGCTCAACAGCAATTACAAAGACAGCGAAGTCAGGCTGTGGTTAAACAATTAGCAGAACATTATCAAATTACCAATATCAATCGGATCAAGCCAAGCATTGCCGAAGCAACACGGGCAATTTTAAGGCGTGTGCCTGATCTGGTTCTGCTCAGGGATGCGAATGATGCCGACACGGCATTGTTACGTCATTTAACCGAAATAACCCAGACACCAGTCCAGATAGTGGGTGACCAGATCGCACCTTATCGCGCAATTACCCTCATTCAGAAATTGGGAGCAGGTTGATGTTATCGGCATTATCTTTAGGTGCAACACTCTATATGCCAGCGACCAGACCTGATTTATGGCAAGTGGTGAATGGGGAAAAGTACCCTGAGTTACGTTCTCTGGTCATCTGTCTGGAAGATGCAGTTTCCGAGCATGAGCTGGAAGCGGCAAAAGTCAATTTAAAGCATTTGTTGCAACAGGTTCAGGATCAACCACGTCAAGCACAACATCCTAAAATCTTCATACGCCCTCGCCATATTGCAATGGCGGAAGAGTTGGCGCAGTGGCAGGAACTGATTGCGGTTGATGGCATGGTGCTGCCTAAATTCTGCTTAAATCAATTACGACAATGGCAGCAGATATTACCTGACTTTATTCAGGTGATGCCAACACTTGAAGATGCAGAAGCCTTTGATATGGGCGCTATGCGTGAATTACGTCAGGCATTGCAACAGGACTTTCGTCAGGTTCTGGTGCTGCGAATAGGCGGCAATGATTTACTCAACTGTCTGGCTGTGCGCCGTCCAAGTGATTTGACCCTGTATCAAACGCCTATTGGGGCATTAATTGCAAATCTGGCGGGGCAGTTTTTACCTTATGGCTTTGCACTGAGTGCGCCTGTCTGTGAGCATTTTACTCAGGTGAAGTTATTGCAGGACGAGTTATATCTGGATTTACAACATGGTTTATCTGGAAAAACCATTATTCACCCTGCACAGATTGCGATTGTGCATCAGGCCTATCAAGTCAATGATATTGAATTGAAACAAGCTCAGGATATTTTAAGAGATTCTGGTCAGGCTGTATTCGCCTGTCATGGAAGTATGTTGGAACCTGCCACACATCGCCGTTGGGCAGAACGTATATTAGAGCGATCACAAATATTTGGCATGAAGCAATAACACTAAAAAAAGAGGATAATGAATAATGCAACAATTGACTGCGGGTGCAAATTTGGTACTGGCACAACCTCAGTGTCAGATTAAAATCAAAACTGCATTACCTGCACATATTGATTTAGATGTAAGTGCATATTTACTCAATGCCCAAAACAAAGTTCGTGGTGATGCGGACATGATTTTTTATGGACAGAAACACACTCTAAACCGTAGTGTTGAGTTAATTGAGGCAAATGGTAAAACGCCTTATTTGGCGCAATTCAATTTAAATACCCAATTGCTGGATCTGGAACGGAATAAGATCGCTTTGTGTGCCACCATTGATGGACAGAGTGCAATCAATGCGATTCAGAATATTGAGGTTGAGTTATGGCAAAATGGACAGTTAAGTGCTACGGCTATAGTCAATAGTGCTGAAAAGACTGAAAAAGCCCTCATTTTGGCAGAAGTATATCGTTATAAGGATCAATGGAAATTCCGCTTTGTCAATCAAGGCTTTAATGGTGGACTAAAACCATTGTCTGAATATTTTGGTATAGAAATTAGTGATGAGCAACCTATTCCAAATATAGAGATTGCACCTATTCAACCTAAGCCGTTAAATTTATCCAAAATTAGTTTGGACAAGGCTGGGCAGACACATCGTATTGATTTAACGAAAAAAGAAGCACAATTATTAACGGTTGAAGCCACATGGGTGGATAATGGTGATGACTGTGACAATAATGACGACTTGGATTTAAGGGTTGGTTTACTGATTTATGGTGAAAAAGAAATGCAATATATTTTTGCACCGCATCAGCAAGGATCATTAGATCATTTTCCATATATTCGACATTTGGGCGATGTCACATCGGCAACGATAAATCAGCCTGCTACTGAGCGAGTTGAAGTTAATATTGATATTGCCAAGAAAATAGGGCGTAAAGTGGGATTGGTATTTTCAGTATATTCTGCAATCTCAAATGGTGTGGTTTCTATTGCCTCATTACAACCTAGAATGAAGATGCAATATGGGGAACAAGTGGTGGAATGTATCTTCAATCCATCCGTTTCACCAGCCGCTAAAAGTCGATTTATTTACACCTATGTGATTGGTCTTGCAATCATTGATGAAACTGGTGTGACGTTACAATATTCTGGTATGACCTCAAGCCGTTTTAGTGAAAGCACACCACGTTTAATATGGAAAGATCATCAACTTAGTGTTAAGGTCGATGGTGAGCCATTTTTCAAATAATTTTTGTTTAACTTGAATAATTAATATTTACTTTGAGTTGAAACACTAATGTCAATCTAACAAAAAGGAGTCATCCAAACATGGCAATTAGCTTAAATAAAGGGGGAAATCTTTCCCTAAGTAAAACAGATCCAACTTTAGTTCGTATTTTAATTGGTTTGGGGTGGGACGAACGTGCAACTGATGGCGCATCTTTTGACTTGGATGCCAGTGCGTTTTTATTAACCGCCTCAGGCAAGGTGCGTGGCGACCATGATTTTATTTTCTACAACCAGTTAAAATCACAGGATGGCTCGGTTGAGCATACGGGTGACAACCGTTCAGGTCAGGGCGATGGTGATGATGAGTCTTTAGTGGTGGATTTATCTAAGGTTTCACCTGAAATTGAAAAGGTTGCCGTTACGGTCACCATTCATGATGCCCAAAGTCGTGGACAGAATTTTGGACAAATTGCCAACGCTTTTATCCGTGTCGTCAATCAGGATTCAGGTATAGAAATTGTGCGTTTTGATTTAGCAGAGGATTATTCAACCGAAACCGCCATGGTATTTGGTGAGGTCTATCGTCATAATGGCGAATGGAAATTTAGAGCAGTCGGTCAGGGCTATGCGGGCGGACTTGCTGCAATGTGTCAACAATATGGTATTCAAGTTGGCTAAAACCGATCTCTCAAAACAGACAAGATGTATGTTTTGAGATTTTTTTGAAAGGGTAACAATGAAACATTTTCGTTTCTCAATTATTTTTACCGTGATCTGTCTGGCATTATCTGCATGGTGGGGCTTCAGTCATGGACCAGAGGCAGGCGTGCAGGCAATGCTTCGTGTATTGCTGATCACTGCAATTCTGGCGGTGATGGAAGTGTCGCTATCTTTTGATAATGCCGTGGTCAACGCATCAATATTGCGTCACTGGGACGAATTCTGGAAAAAAATCTTTTTAACTGTCGGGATTCTAATTGCCGTTTTTGGTATGCGCCTGATTTTCCCAATTGTCATTGTAGCTGTAACTGCAGATATGGGAATGGTTGAAGTTGTCAGGATGGCACTCAACGATCCAGTTCAGTATTCTGAAAAGTTATTGGCACATCACGCGGAAATTGCTGCCTTTGGGGGCATGTTCCTACTTTTGGTTTTCCTTAACTTCCTGTTTGATGATGGTAAGGACACGCATTGGTTTCATTGGCTGGAATCACGTTTAGCAAATTTAGCGAATGTTCCTGCCATGTCAGTTTTCGTTGCAATGATCGCCCTTCTCATTATGGTGGGTTTTGTTGCGCCAGAGACGAAATTGGTGGTGGCGATTGCAGGCATCTGGGGTATTGTGGTTTATGTGGGTGTTCAGGCACTGGGTCATTTACTTGAAAGCAGCCAGTCAGAAGATGAAGAAAGCGAAGCTTCAGAAAGCGTTACCAAAGGTGCATCAAGCACAATTGTGAAAGCAGGTATTGGGGGTTTCCTTTATCTGGAAGTGCTGGATGCATCATTCAGTTTTGATGGTGTGATTGGTGCTTTTGCAATTACAACTGATGTTGTTGTGATTATGCTTGGTCTTGCGATTGGTGCAATGTTTGTACGTTCCATGACCATTTATCTGGTGGAAAAAGGCACATTGGAAGCATTTATTTATCTGGAGCATGGTGCAATGTATGCAATTGGAATGCTGGCAGCAATTATGCTATACACAGGTACAGGTGGGCATGTGCCAGAAGTGGTAACAGGCCTGATTGGGGTGGCGTTCATTATATGGGCGATTTTCTCATCAATCGCCTATGAAAAACGACAATCACAATCTTGATAAAATCCAGGGATATAACAAAACTGTTATATCCATAAAATATAATTTAGCAATGAGATAAGGAGAATAACTCATGGCAATTAGCTTAACCAAAGGTGGCAATGTTAGCTTGACCAAAGAAGCGCCGGGAATCACTAAAACAACAGTCGGTTTAGGCTGGAACCCTCGTGTGACAGATGGTCAGGCTTTTGACCTTGATGCGATTGCATTCCTTGTTGGAGAAAACGGTAAAGTACGTGCAGACAATGACTTTATTTTCTTCAATAATTTGACTTCATCTGATGGTTCAGTCAAACACAATGGTGACAACCGCACAGGTGAAGGTGCTGGCGATGATGAAACTTTAAGCGTTGATTTAAGCAAAGTTCCTGCTGATGTGAGCAAAGTGATTTTTGCAGTGACGATTTATGATGGTCAGACACGCAACCAAAACTTTGGTCAGGTTGGTAATGCTTATATCCGTGTGATCAATGACGCAGGCGGTAGCGAAATTGCACGTTATGACTTATCGGAAGACAGCAGCACAGAAACGGCAATGATCTTTGGTGAGCTGTATAAAAATGGCAGCGAATGGAAATTCCGTGCTATTGGTCAAGGCTTTGCAGGCGGTTTAGGGCCTTTGGCAGCCTCTTATGGTGTAGCGGTTTAAGTAAGCAAACAAGCTTGGGAAAAATAGTGTTTAGGCACTATTTTTCTTCACTTGAAGAAATAATGATAAAATAGGCTATTAAAAGAAATGTTGAATTTAATTCGTGGACAAAAAATAAAATTAAATGATGTTTTACAGGGGCAAAACGCTTTTTATATCCAGATTCAATATCAAGCCAATTTTACCCTCGACTTGGCGAGCTTTGGACTGGATGCACAATATAAATTAAGTGATGAACGTTATATGACGTTTTATAATCAGCCTAAAACACCATGCCAAGCCGTTCAGTTACTCGATAATCAGCCACAACAGAGTCGTTTCTTGGTCAATCTTGATCAGTTACCAAACACAATCCAATATCTCGTTTTAACTGCTGCGATTGATGGTCAGGCAGTGATGTCACAGTTGCAACATGCCACGATTCAAATTTTAAATTTACAATTACAGCCGATTGCTGAATTGAAATTAGAGGGGCAGCTCTTTGCTCAGGAACGAGCCACGATGTTGGTTGAAATTTATCGTAAAGATAATATTTGGCGTTTGGCTGCCATTGGGCAAGGATTCAATGCAGGTTTGGCGGCATTGATTCAACATTTTGGTGGTGAAGTTGCAGAGGAATCAGCTCCAGCGCCAATATCACAAACACAAGCTTCCCTAAATGTGACACCTGTAGCATCAAGACTTGATTTAAAGAAAAAACTTTCGCTGGAAAAAGCCGAAAAAACAGGTAATGCCTCAATTGTTGACCTGACCAAAAAATCCTTGGTTCAATTAGAAAAGAAAAATTTATTGGGTGTGACAGCACGAGTGGCGTTGGTACTCGATGCATCAGGTTCGATGGATGGACAATATCGCCGTGGTGATGTACAAAAAGTGGTGAATCGTTTAATGCCACTGGCAATTCATTTTGATGATGATGGCAGTTTTGAATGTTGGGCATTTGCACAAAAAACCACACAACTGGATGATGTCACCCTAAATAATGTTAATGACTTTATCAACACCACCCAGCGTGGCTGGAAAAACTGGCAGGTCGGTGCCCGTTATAATGAGGAAATTCCTGCCATTGAGGCCGTCATTGACTATTATCAAAGATTTAAGGATAAAACTCCGACTTATGTATTATTTATTTCTGATGGTGGCGTGGGAAATCGCAGACAAATGCAAAAAGTACTGACCAAAGCCGCAGAATTGCCTATATTTTGGCAGTTTGTGGGAGTGGATGGGCGTGACTACGGAGCTTTGGAAAAACTGGATGAAATGTCTGGACGTATTGTGGACAACTGCAATTTCTTTAGTCTGGATCGAATTGAAAGTGTTTCTGACGAGCGTTTATATGAATTGTTATTGGAAGAATTTCCCGATTGGCTCAAAGTAGCTCAGCAAAAAAATATTGTTCAGAACTGAAGGAATAGAGAAATGGCACAATTTAGTCTGGTTGGTTCACCTGAACCATTTTTACATGTATCTATGCGCCGTGGCGATAAAATTTACTGTGAAAGTAATGCGATGGTCATGATGGAAGCTCCTTTAGAGCTGAAAGGACGTTTACAAGGTGGCTTAATGCAGTCATTGTTGCGCCGTTTTGCCAATGAAGAATCTTTATTTCAACAACATATCGAAGCTGTACGTGGTGATGGGGATTGTTTACTTTCTGCTGCACTGGATGGAGATATGCAGATTTTAGATGTAGGTGCAACCCAGTACATTTTAAGTGATGGGGCATTTGTCGCAGCACATGATTCCGTGGAAATCAAGGCACGTTTAAACAGCAGTATTGGCGGCGCCTTTTTCGGAAACACGGGTGGATTTCTTGTCATGGAAACCAGCGGACACGGGCAGGTGGTGGTTGCGGGTTGCGGTACATTGTTTGAACTGGAAGTGGAACCAAATAAAGAGGTTGTGATTGATAATGGACATGTGGTGTGTTGGGACTCACGCTTAAATTATAACTTATCTGTTTCAACCTCACAAAGTAGTGGTCTGTTGGGAAACCTGATGAATAGCGTCATGAGTGGCGAGGGAATGGTGTTACGTTTTTCAGGTAAGGGAAAAGTCATTATCTGTTCACGTAATCGTCAGAACTTTCTGGCATGGTTACAAAGCAAGCTAGGCCCATCACGTTCAGGTCAGTAATTTTTTATAATGAATGATAAATCATTGAAAACGTTTATTTCACAAAGAGGAGAAAACAATGGCGATTAATCTGGAAAAAGGTCAGAAAATTAATCTTGAAAAAGCGGATGGAAGCAGCTTACAACAAATTTTTCTGGGTGTAGGCTGGGATGTTGCCAAAAGCAAGGGTTTATTTGGCTTTGGTGGTGGCAGTGGAGATATTGATTTAGATGCGTCCGTCATTCTGTTTGATGAAAATAAACAGGTTGTAGATGTGGTTTATTTTGGGCAGTTACGCAGTAAGGATGGCAGTATCGTACACTCAGGTGATAACCTGACTGGTGCAGGCGATGGTGATGATGAACTGATTCGTGTGAATTTGAATCAAGTGCCAAGCCATGTCAAGTCATTGGCCTTTACTGTCAGTAGCTTCCGTGGACAGACTTTTGAAAAAGTTGAAAATGCGTTCTGCCGTCTGGTTGATCAAAACAGTAATCAGGTGATCGCGAGTTATAAACTGTCTTCGCAAGGTGCACATACTGGCCTGATTATTGCCAAAATTTACCGCCATAATGGCGCCTGGAAAATGCATGCGATTGGTGAAAATGTGCATGGTCGTACTTTCCAGGATATTGTTCCGCATGTGTTACCGTATGTTTAATAATTAAGCAGCCCACTTTTCCGAGTCATAATCTGGAAAAGTGGGTTTGATTTAATCCATGAGCATATAGGCGTGTAACACTTCACGCATATATTGTGGAATTGCTCTACTTTTTCTGGTTTGTCGATCTACAAACACATGCACAAAATGCCCTTGAGCTGCTGCTTGTGTTTGATCTTGCTTAAAAATTGCCAGCTCATAACGCAGTGAGGAGTTACCAATCTTTCCAATGGCGACACCCACCTCAACCATTTCAGGAAAGGAGAGTTCCTGTAAGAAACTACAGGCTGAATCTACCACCAAACCAATGATCTCACTGTTGTGAATGTTAAATCCCGTTTTTTGGATCAGTAATGAATTGGCTGCGGTATCAAAGTAACTGTAGTAGGTTACATTGTTGATATGCCCGTAAATATCATTGTCTGCCCATCGGGTCTGAATTGGTAAAAAGAACTTAAACTGTTCGCGTGTTTTTAAAGTGGGTTTACTCATGCATAAATCGCCTGATAAATCTGTAAAGCATCTTGTTCGGTCATTTCTCTTGGATTGTTCTGCAACAGTCGGGTTTGCAGCATGGCATCCTTTGCCAATTGCGGCAATTTTGCCTCGGCAATATCCAGTTCCTTGAGTTCCAGGGTAAGACCACTTTGATCCAGATGGTTTTGCATGTGGTCAATAAATAAATCACATAGTCCATCGATACAGCCTGTACTACGAGGGTCCAGCCATTGCATCAGTTCAGCATAATATTGTTTGGCTTTTGGTGCATTGAATTTTAGAACTTCAACCAAAACCAGTGCATTGCTATGTCCATGTGATAGATGGAAATGTCCACCCAGTGGATAGGCTAGTGCATGAACCGCACCGACAGGTGCATTGGCAAAAGCCTGACCTGCCAGCATTGAACCTACCAGCATATTTTGGCGAGCTTCTAAATCAGCCCCATTTTTCAATACTTTAGTTAAATTATGATTTAATAATTTCAGTGCATTTTGGGCTAACATATCTGCATAGAAGTTTTTTTTAACATTTGAAGTATAGGCTTCAATTGCATGTACCATCGCGTCAATACCTGTTGCAGCCGTGATATGCGCAGGTAAGCCTTGTGTAAAAGTTGCATCTAAAATGGCCACATCGGCATATAAAATTGGTGCTACCACACCCATTTTAGTGGTTGCACCTGTTGTAACAATTGAGATTGGTGTGACTTCTGAACCTGTTCCCGCTGTTGTTGGAATAAGAATGAGTGGCAAACGAGGGGATGTGGCTTGGTTTACACCATAGATTTCACTCAGTTTTTGCTGTTGTTTAGGGTGTGCGAGCAAGGCAATGATTTTAGCCACGTCCATGGAACTACCACCACCAAAACCGATGATCACATCAATTTGCTCTTGTGTCGCAAAATCAACAGCTTCTAAAACAATATGTTCAGGTGGGTCGGCCTGAATATCAGAATAAATGATAGTCTCAAGACCTATCTGATCCAGAATGTCTAGAATGGGTAAATGAAGCTGCTGCTTAATCATGCCAGCATCAGTGACCAGAAGCGCTTTTCGATAATCATGTTGTGACAAGATGGTTCTAAGTTCCTGTATTGAACCTAAACCTGCAATAATGTTGGGAACGGTCTGGAACTGAAACTGGTTCATACGTACATCCTTATTTCTATCTTTTGACAAATCATCGTCCATACCTGACCTATGTCGCAATCATAGACAAAATGCCAACAAATTCTAATAAATACAACATTTTTATATAAGGCAACTATAGGTTTCACTGCCCAAATAAATTACCATAAGATGTTCTAAAAAGTGTAGTTTTGAGGTGATTATGCCATCCCCAATACCGTACAAGGTATTATGTGTCTGTTTAGGAAATATATGCCGTTCACCCACAGCGGAAGCAATTCTCAGACATTATTGTGATGCGCATGGTTTAAATGTATCTGTCGATTCGGCGGGTACGAGCAATTACCACCCAAACAAGGCACCTGATGCGCGAAGCCAGAAACATGCGCTACAGCGTGGCTATGATTTATCGGGCTTACGTGCCAGACAAATTCGTCTTGAGGATTTTATTGAGTTTGATCTGATTCTGGCGATGGACCATGAGAATTTTGAAGATATTCAGTCCCTCATGTCGAAAGCGGTACGCCAGTTTGGTGCGGAACAGATTCGCGCCAAAATCGCATTGATGAGTGAGCATGATCCTCATTTTAACCAGCAGGCAGTGCCTGATCCTTACTATGGTGGATCGGATGGATTTGATCGAGTACTTGATCAATGTGAATCTAGCAGCCAAGCATGGGTTAACGTTTTTAAAAAGCAAATGAAAGTAGGGTAATAGGATTTAATTTAATATGCAGGTACAAGCACAAGTTCAGCTTAAAAACTTAAATACATTAAATTTGAGTGCTATTGCTTCGCATTATGTTCAAATCAATCATCCTGATGATGTGATCGAGGCATTAAACTTTGCTGAGCAACACAATTTGAA
Organism: Acinetobacter sp. NIPH 284; assembly: GCF_000369425.1. NCBI lineage: Bacteria > Pseudomonadati > Pseudomonadota > Gammaproteobacteria > Moraxellales > Moraxellaceae > Acinetobacter > Acinetobacter sp. NIPH 284. The sequence continues at coordinate 520,687 of NZ_KB850011.1, read as the reverse complement.
TGCTTTGATTTTATCTGGTGGAAGTAATGTGTTATTACCCCAACAGATTCAAGCTTTGGTGTTGCATTTAAATATACAAGGGATAAATGTTCTCGCTGAAGATGAAAATACCATCACAGTTAAAGTGGGTGCTGGGCAAGTATGGCATGACTTTGTGTTGTACAGCACTCAACAACAATGGTTTGGTTTGCAAAACCTCGCACTCATTCCCGGCTTAGTGGGTGCATCACCTGTGCAGAATATTGGTGCCTATGGTGTTGAAGTTGGTGAGTTTATCGATTCTGTTCAAGTCTATGATCGTCAACTAAAAGTATTTGATTCTATTTCAGGTTCGGACTGTCACTTTGCTTATCGCCATAGTATTTTCAAAGACTATCCAAACCGCTACATCATCGTCAGTGTTACTTTCAAACTATTAAAAAAAGCTGATTTGAAGTTGAGTTATGGTGATCTTAAACAAGCTGTTGGAGAGGAATTCACAGCTGAAAATTTACAAAATCAGGTGATTCATATTCGTCAAAGTAAATTGCCTGATCCAAAAGAATTTCCAAATGTTGGAAGCTTTTTTAAGAATCCAATCTTGACTGAAGCTGAATTTGGCAAAATTGCTCAACATTTTCCAAATATTCCCCATTATCCTCAAACACATAGCAATGTTAAAGTTGCAGCGGGTTGGTTGATTGATCAAGCAGGTTGGAAAGGTAAACAACTTGGTTCTGTTGGAATGTTTGATAAACAGGCATTGGTGTTAGTGAATTATGCAGATGCGACATTAGCTGATGTTAAAAATACCTATCAAACTGTACAAAGTGATGTAAAACAGAAATTTAATATTCAATTAGAACCTGAACCAGTGCTGTATAGTGAGCAAGGCTTAATCGAAGCGCATCATGTATAAGGAATTTTATGGGTAAAGTACATTGGATGATTGGCTTAGTACGAATCATAACTATATTTTTCGTGCTATTAGGCTGCTATGTACTTTTTTTATATTCGCCATTTTATTCGCAATTGGTTGTAAAGGGGCTAAACCGATTTGTACCTGTTGATGTGAATGAAGTTGCTGCACAAAGTCAGAAACCAGCTGCATTAAGCGAGCATGAAACTTTGGAGCCGGGGTCTAATTTGTGGATTGCGCGCCAAGCTTATCTCAAGTTAATGGAAAAAACATTTCGGTCTGAAAAACCTGAAGATTTAAGATTAATTCAAGCACGTTATAAATTATTACAACAACTGATTACCGAAGAGCAAGAACGTGAAAATGTAGAAGAAAACCAGCAGACCAATATTCCATTAATGGCGGAGAAATCAGAACAGGAACAAGAGAGTTCTGCTGTAGCAGCAAGTACGCCAATGGATTTTTTACAGTGGAATACGCCTGATAATCAGGCTTTAATGGGAAAATATATTGCTTTTTTAGAAACATATCCTGTTGAGTTACCTGTTTATTCAGATGAAAAAGACGAGACAAATAAAGATTTAGTTGATCTGAAGAAGAACAAGGATGGAATGAACGAGTCGCAAGGATTGTCTCAGCCATATGCAATTGTTGTTTTAGGCGGTGGCTTGACACTTGGTGCAAATGGTAAAGATATTGTTGTAAATAACTATACACGTCTTCGATTGGAAAAAACTTTGCAAGTCGAAAAGCAATATCCTCTTCCTATTGTTTTAAGTGGTGTTGAAGCACCTTATATGCAAGCTTGGCTGAAAGAACGCGGCATAGAAGCGAAACTTCTAGAAAATAGAAGTATGAATACCTGTGAAAACTCCAGATTTAGTTCATTATTACTGCAAAAGAAAGGTGGCGCACCGACAGTCATTCTCATCACAGATGAATATCATATGCCACGAACAAGACGTTTATTTGCACTCAATGGAATTGAAACTGTTCCTGTGATCGCACCGATGCCAACAACATTGACAGACTGGCGACCAAGTGAACAAAACTATGATCACAGTCGTCGTGCTAACTATGAATTGCTAGCAACGATTCGTGATACGCTTTTTGGTTCAATTGATTGTCGAGAGATACCATAATATGTCCAATATTCCATTTTTAAATCCGACAATACTTAAACAATTGGATTTACCTATCCCTAATAGAGAAACAACGCCTCAGCTTTTAGAGCCGCTTGATTTATCAAAAATAATAGAACCTTCAAAAGCACTACAAGCCTATAGAAAGCTTTATGGTTTAGATTTACTTGAATGCGAACACTGGCAAGGCTATGTTGAAATGCCATTATTTCGTTTACATGTACAAGTATTTCAACCTCAACGCGAAAAGATTTTAGGTACGGTATGCTTATTACATGGATACTTAGAACATAGTGGTATTTATCAACCCATTATAAAAGAAATTCTTGATCAAGGATTCAGTGTTATTACATACGATTTGCCCGGTCATGGATTAAGTAATGGTTCACCAGCAAGTATTCAGAATTTTGACCATTACCAGCAAGTATTGCATGCAGTTTATGATGTTGTTCGTAGTGCTAAACAACTACCAAAACCATGGTTAGGAATAGGGCAAAGTACTGGTGGTGCGATTTGGATGCATCATTTACTTGAATTTGCAGAGCGTAGAGAGGATCCGATCGTTAATCGAGTGTTGCTCTTATCGCCATTGATTCGACCCGCAAAAACAGCTTGGTGGCATAATTCTGTTGGCTTAGGAATTATTCGTCGTATAAAGAGCCAAGTACCACGACATTTCCGTCGTAATAATCATAATCCTGAGTTTTTAAGATTTATTCGCCTAACTGATCCGTTACAGCCTCGAATGATGGGTATGGATTGGATTTTAGCAATGTCCAAATGGATGTTAGAAATGGAACATCGACCTGCATGTCGTATTCCCGTATGGCTTGCTCAAGGTGCACTCGATCAAACGGTAGATTGGCGTTATAACATTGAATATATTCGCCGAAAATTTAGATTACAGACCTTGTTGATGTTGGAAGAGGGTTCACATCAATTGATTAATGAGCGTGCAGATATTCGAGCTGCTTTGACTGGATTGATTCCTGCATTTTTACATGCAAAACCAAATCACCACTATTACTAGTGGTGATTTTTTATAATCTACTGGCAATGAGCTTGTGCAGGGCTAGCCATAGGCAGGAGATTCCTATTATTCAGCAATAGAGAAACCTTGCCAAGAACCGTGATTTACCACAAGTAATGAATTGTTAGACTTGAGAATTATTCTCTTAAATCAGCTAAAATTCACTTCAACCTATCTTGATAAATTTTCCGATTTTTTCAGTCTACATTTGTTGATAAGGCTCTTAATTTGTTGCATTCCCTGAATATCCAGACCCGCTTGGGTGGTTTCTACCTATTCTACTATTCCATAGTGGGTACATTCATGCCTTATTGGAACTTGTATCTACAAGATCAAGGTTTCAATTATCAAGAAATTGGTATTTTGTCTTCAATTGCGATTATTACTCGTTTTTTTGCACCGCTGATTTGGGGCTGGATTGCTGATAAATCAGGCAAACGAATGTTGCTAGTGCGTATTGCAACATGGATGGAAGCCTGCATCTGGTTTGCCATCTTTGTCATCCCGAATAGCTTTCAATCTGTTGCACTACTTATGCTGATCTTTAGTTTCTTTCAAAATGCAATTTTGGCGCAATTTGAAGGCGTTACTTTATTCTGGTTGGGGGATAAACGCGCAGAGCTTTATGGAAAAGTTAGAAAGTGGGGATCTGTTGGCTTCATATTAGGCGTATTCATTATCGGAGCTTTATTAGAAATTATTCAAATTTCAATGCTACCCATTTTACTTCTAGCTGTTTCTTTTTTAGCTTTTTTGTGGTCATTTAGCATTAAAGAACCTGAACATGCGCCTAGCTCGCAAAAAAAACTAGAATCTATATTACCTATTTTTAAACGACCTACTGTGGCTGCATTTTTTGCGATTGAATTTGTTTTATTATTCTCACAAGCGCCATTTTATAGTTTTTATAGTAATTTTTTAAAAGAGATTGGGTTTAGTACGACACAAATTGGAACGCTGTGGGCAACAGGCGTAATTGCAGAAATTATCATGTTTGCCATAGCGCAAAAAGTTTTCTTTACTCGTTTCTCTTGGCGGACACTAGTTGCAGTATGCTTGATTTTGACAAGTTTACGCTGGTTTTTGGTTAGTATATTAAACACACATTTTTTGGGCCAGTTATTTGCTCAATGTTTACATGCCTTTAGTTTTGGATTATTTCACTTAATTGCAATGAAAGTGATTTTTCAAAATTTTTCAGCTGAGCAACAAGGGCGGGGACAAGCACTTTACAGCACCATGTGGGGGTTAGGGGTCGCATCTGGAAGTCTATTAGCTGGGCATTATTGGCAAGTATTTTCAGGCGCAACAATTTTCTTATATGCAAGCGGTATTGTACTCGTCGGTTTGTTTTTAGTATTTTGGCTGCCGAATCAATTGGAAACGGCAACTAAAACTTAGGTTAGAGTTGAATATTCTGATATTGAGACATCCATGGTTGTGTCTGTTCTAATTGTGCTGCAAGTTGCAATAAACGATCTTCACGTCCAAAAGGTGCAATAAACTGGCTGCCTAAAGGTAAGCCATTTTTGTTCCAATATAATGGGACTGACATGGCAGGTAGACCTGTAACATTTGCTAACTGCGTAAAAGGTACCCAACTTAAATTATCCTGTACCATTTTTTCAACTAATTTACCTTGTGCAAGATAGTGCGCTTTTCCTACTTTTAACAGTCCTTTCAAGATTGGTTTTTGCCAATTAGGTGTCGCAACTTCCCCATTCTTTGGGGCGACTGATGCTGTTGTTGGGGTTAAATAAAGGTCATATTTTTCAAAGAAAATGTTCATTTGAGTGCTATAAAGCCCCCAATTATTAAGCGTATGAATATATTCTGTTGCGGTTGTCTTAGCCCCAAAAGCAGCGAGAGCAATAGAATCTAATTCGAAATCATGATCAGTTGCACCTGCCATTTGTTTAATTTGTGCCTGCATATACGAGAACTGGCTGAACCAAGTCGTTATAAAGTCTTTTCCTAATGCTAAACCATCTATTTTTGGACGATCTTCTACAACAATATGCCCTAAAGACTCCAGTAACTTAGCGGTTTGTTGAACAGCTTGAATCGCGTCTTTAGAAATTTTTGTTCCAATCGGTGATTGAGTATTAAAAGCAATTTTGAGTTTTCTTGGAGCCTGTTGAATGATATCTAAATATTTCTTTTCAGGTGCTTCTATTCTAAAAAGTGAAGTTTGTTCTGGGCCTTGAACTGCATCGAGCATGGCAGCACTATCGCGAACTGTTTTGCAGAGAACATGTTGCATGGCAGCACCATGCATTGCTTCACTGTATTGTGGCCCCCAAGGTGTACGACCACGACTCGGCTTTAATCCAAATAAACCACAATAAGAAGCGGGGATACGAATTGAACCGCCACCGTCACCTGCGCCAGCAATCGGGACGATTCCACCTGCAACTGCAGAGCCTGATCCACCAGAAGAACCACCGCTATTGTGTTTTAAATTCCACGGATTGTGGCAAGCTCCCCAAGCATCAGGTTCTGTAATTCCTTTGATACCAAACTCAGGCGTGTTCGTACGACCAAAAGTGATAATCCCTGTTTGTTCCCAGCGGTTTACGATTTCAGCATTAAAATCAGGTGTATAGTTAATTTTTTTTAGCGCTTGGCTACCATAAGAGGTTGGAATACCTTGATATTCTTGGAATAAGTCTTTGACTAGAAAAGGAACGCCTGCAAATAACCCAGAGGATTTTTGCTGTGTGCGCTGCTTCGCTTGCTCATACATTGGAATAATAATGGCATTTAGCTTTGGATTGACTTTATCTGTTCGTTCTAATGCAATTTTTAATAATTCTGAAGGATGAACTTGTTTGCTTTTGACCAATTCTGCTAATCCTAAACCATCATATTGCACATATTCAGAAAATTTCATGGCTTTTATCCCTAAAGCTAAATCTTTATAAAGTAAATAAAAAAACTATAAATCTAGAACTAGCATACCTGAAAAAATGCCATAACAATCAAATAAAATTCAAGCTAAAAATATTGTGTTTATATGGTTATGAATGCATGTTTTTCTCAAAAAATATGCTAATTTAAAGCCTTGCACCGTTTAAATTACGACTTAATTAAATCTATGAAAAATATTTATATTATTGGATTATTATGGGCTTGCTCAACATGGACTATGGCAGACACGGTCGTAAATGAAAAAGCAGTAACAGCACAACAATTGGCTAAAGCAAATGCGATTCGGGTGATAACTCGTCCTGAAATCATGGGGCTATGGGGAATGGAAATTCCTAATAATAAGAAGTGTGTCGAATACTATAATTTTCGTGGAATGAATGAGGTCGTAATTAAGAGTAACCAAGAATGGTCTTATGGTTTATATGATTATCAACCTTCAGAAGATCATAAAGAGCGTTTACCTGCATTAGTTTTACAGATTAAGTATGACAATAATCAAATGGATTGCTCAGGTCAAACACTAGACCAAACTGGTGAAGTTTCGCAATATTTTGTGAAATGGGAAAATGATCACACCATTAATTTTTGCGCCAATGAAAAAGGCGAAAAATGTTTTGCGACATTACGCCGTGTCCTACCTTAGAAAGATTGAATAATAAAAAAGCCTCTTAACTTAGAGGCTATTTTATTTATGCTTTTTCAGCTTTCGGTTCAAGCTGTTTTAGCAGATGTTTTTCTAGATAGTGAATATCCATAGCCTGTTCACAGAAGTTTCTGTCCTGCAAGATAAGATCTTTGTGCAATGGAATGTTGGTTTTAATTCCAGTCAGAATCATTTCATCTAAAGCTTGACGCATACGAGCTAAAGATGTTTGACGGTCTTTACCATGAGCAATGAGTTTTGCAATCATCGAATCATAATACGGCGGAATACTATAGCCTTGATAAATATGAGAATCTAAACGAATACCTGCGCCGCCTGGTGCATAGAAGTTTTCTATTTTACCAGGAGAAGGTAAGAAGGTGGTCGGATCTTCAGCATTGATACGGCATTCAATCGCATGACCTTTTACTTCGACTTCATGCTGTTCAATATTTAAACCTAAACCAGCCGCAATCCGCAGTTGTTGTTCAATAATATCAATGCCAGTAACCATTTCAGTTACAGGATGCTCAACTTGAACACGAGTATTCATTTCGATAAAGAAGAATTCTCCTTCTTCAAATAAAAACTCAAAAGTTCCAGCACCACGGTATTGCATCAACTTACAAGCATTGACACATGCTTCTAAAATATCAGCACGTGCTTGTTCTGGTAGATTTGGAGCAGGGGCTTCTTCTAACACCTTTTGATGACGACGTTGTAAAGAACAGTCTCGGTCATATAAATGGATTGCATGACCGTTACCATCACCTAACACTTGAACTTCTACATGTCGAGGTTTCTGTAAGAAGCGCTCCATGTATACAGTATCATCACCAAACCACATCTCAGCATCACGTTGTGCAGCTTGAACTGATTCAAGTAATGTGTCGACACGTTCAACGATACGCATACCACGACCGCCGCCGCCTGATGCTGCTTTGACGATCAACGGGAAGCCAATTTCTTTTGCTTCAGCAAGTGCATTGTTAATCGTTACAGCATGGTCACATCCAGGGACGGTGGGTACGCCAGCCTTTTTCATGGCAATAATCGCGGATACCTTGTTACCCATAAGACGAATGTGTTCAGGGCGAGGACCAATAAAAATAAAACCTGAGCTTTCTACAATTTCAGCAAATTCAGCATTTTCAGACAAAAAGCCGTATCCAGGATGGATGGCATCCGCACCTGTAATTTCTGCAGCAGTAATAATTGCAGGAATATTTAAATAACTTTCACTTGTGGTACCCGGCCCAATACAGACAGCTTCATCAACGAAGCGTAAATGCATTAAGTCTTTGTCAGCATCAGAATAAATACCAACTGTTTTAATGCCAAGCGTTTTACAAGCTCGCGTAATTCGTAAGGCGATTTCACCGCGATTTGCAATTAATACTTTTTGCAACATTAGAATCCCCAAATTAATTAGGCGCGGTAGCGGAAAAGTGGTTGACCAAATTGGATCACTTCACCATTTTTTACCAAGATTTCTTCAATCACGCCGCTTTTAGTCGCCTCAATTGGGTTCATGATTTTCATCGCTTCGATGATACCCAGTGTTTCACCTGCAGAAACTGTTTGACCTACATTTACGAATGGGCCTTCGCCTGGGCTTGGTGCAGAATAGAACACACCAACCATCGGTGACGTTTCTACGGCGCCACGAGGTGTTTTTGCTGCTGGAGCCGCAGGAGCAGAAGCACTAGGTGCTGCTGCCAAAGGTGCCGCTGCGTAAACTGGAGTAGGGCGAGTTAATGAGATGGATTGATCACCTTCCTTAACTTCAATCGCTTGTAAGTCAGATTCAATCATCAAATCGATGAGTTTCTTGATTTTACGGATATCCATGAGTGAGCATTCCTGAAATGTATAAATTAGTTAGAAGATTGAATTTTTTCGATTGCAAAATCGAGAGCAAAGGAGTAACCCTTCGCACCTAAGCCACAAATAACACCAATGGCTTTGTCTGATAAATATGAGTGATGACGGAATGATTCACGGGCGTGAACATTTGACAAATGAACCTCAATAAATGGAATCGCAACGCCAAGAAGGGCATCGCGTAGAGCAACTGAAGTATGAGTCAAGGCTGCAGGGTTAATAATGATAAATTTAACCCCTTCAGTTTGTGCTTGATGAATGCGATCGACAATCGCACCTTCCCAGTTGCTTTGAAATGTATCTAGTGTAAATGATGCTTGTTGAGCTTGAGTGGTGAGTTGCTGGTTAATATCATCTAAGGTGAGATAACCATAAACCTCTGGTTCGCGTTTTCCTAGCAAGTTCAAATTCGGTCCGTGAATTACCAAAATGGTTGAGCTCATTCAGCCTGCTCCAGTTCTAAATCTGCAAATGTTTTTTGCAAGATGCCTGCAAAGTTTGCTTATTATGGCACAAAATTCTGCATTTTTTCTTATAATTTCTTTTAATGGATGAAGAAAGTTGCACACCAAGCATGCTGCATATAATGAAAACTTTGCAAGGAAATGGCAATGTTAAAATATGACAAATTTCAGGCTTATTTATTTTTCACTATTTTAAACTGAATTACCTTATTTCGTTCATGTAATTTGTGTAACTCGAAAGTCATGTAATTCATTGATTTGCTTTTTTGAAACTTAGATTGAGTTCCAATTAGTTCATGTGTTTATTTCAAGCTATGAATATTTTTTTATTCTAAACTTTTGAAAAATATTTGTTTTAATTCTAATGGATTTTTTAAAATTAGTATAAACATACTTCTAAAGAGAGCAGTGGATGAAGCGTCGTGATACTGAATTATAAAAATATGCTAGTTTAGATTAATAATAAGCATTAGCTTCAATTTGACATTCGGTTCAAGCTCGTGGGTAGGGGGTTGATTAAATCGACGAAAGTGGCTTATTGGCAAAAAAGATGAATTGTGAAGTTTTGTATGGCTGCTAATGACATGAAAATGTCCGAAAAAGATAAATTGAATATAGATAGTATACCTATTACATAAGAGATCGCTCTCGATTGGCAGAATCTCTTATGGGGCTTTTCAAAGCTGTCTTTTTCACAAGACAGCTTTTTTTATCACGAGTTCTCTTATTTTGATGCTGCTAAATAAGTATCTAATAGTAGAAAACTTTGTGCTTTATTTTCGTAATCTACAGAACCTACAGGCAAATTGTTCCATTTTTGCATTTGCTGAAACAACCATTCAAAATCTGTACTTTTAGGTATAGCGCTACTTTTAACGAAGTTCCGAATTATATCTTGGATCGTGTAGTATTTTTCAACATGAATGCTTGGCGAACATTCAAACTGGATGACATCAAAATCAATTAAAAGTTGCCAGACAGGTTTAAAATCTTCTAACACACGTAACTCTTGTTGAGCTTGCAAGATTGCGCGAGTTAAGGCAATTAGTGTATTTGGATGCTGTTGAGCCCACTCTTGTGTTACAGCTAGAACTTTATCTGCAACATTTGGAATGATGTCTTGACTCGAGCCGACAATTTGCCCTAATCCCGCCAGCTCTGCCTGAGTATTCCATGGCTCGCCAACACAAAAACCATCAATTAAATGGTTATTTAGCGCTTCTACCATATATGGAGGTGGTAAGGTTTTGACTTGTATTGAATGTGCCAGTTCAGAATCTGCTAATGCTAACCATTCTCTTAAGCAATAATGATGGATGGAATGCTGGAAAACATGTCCTAAAGAAACCACATGATTTTTTTTCATGTGTTTTACTAATTTTTTAGCTGATAGGTCTACAGCTTCATATTTCTTTATATCTAACTGATAACATAGTTTTTGACTTAAACTTATAAAAGCTCGATTTTCACTGAGAACGAGCGGTGTTTGTAATGGAATACCAATTTGATCAGCACCTATTGCAGCTGCAGGCAACATGGCAGATAAGCAATGTGCAGCATCTAAAAGACCAAAAGCCAGTCGATCACGTAGGCTTGCCCAAGAAGCTTCTTTGGTTAAGGTAACGTTTAGACCTACTGTTTCAAACAAACCACGCTGTTTTGCCCATAATAAGGCAATACAATCGAGCAAAGGGATGTAGCCAAGTTGCAATTCACTTTTTTCTAAACTGCTCATTTATTCATCCTTTAATTGGTTGTTCAAAAGCTGTTGTGCATCGAGCAAGCGACGTGACATTTCACCAATGGTCATACGATGGCTCATGGCATTTTTTCTAAGCAACTGGAATGCTTTGTCTTCGGTTAATCCGTGTAATTGCATGAGTAGGACTTTAGCTTTCTCAACATCCTTACGATCTGCTAGTTTGGTTTTTGCATCTTTGAGATCACCTTCTAACTTTTTATGTTTTTTATATTGTTGAATCGAAATATCTAAAATGGTATGTAATCGACTTGGATCGATACCATCAACGATATAAGCGGTAATTCCTGCATCAATCGCCTGTTTAATCATATCTCGGTCAGTATTCTTGGTGAATAATACCGTTGGTAAGTCAAAATTGCTTACGCAACTCTCAATTACATCACGATGAGGGTGATCCATATCAAGCAAAATAACATCTGCTTGAAGATGTTCTAATTTAAAAACATTGAGGTGATCTAAAGTCAAACTAGCAACGACATCAAAGTCATGTTGAATTAAACATGTTTTAATGTATTCAGCTCGAGCCTGATCATCATCTATGAGTGCGATTTTGAGTTTCGGCATAAATATAAAGTCAAATTCTAAGTCAATGCACATTTAGCATAATGCGCTTTAAGTATTTTTTTGAAGCAAAATTAATGCCATGAGGAATGATCTATTCAGTGCAGGCATTACTTTAGCCTCGATTTTGTGCGCTTTATTGTATAGTTGCAGCTAAGGGAAACAAATAAAAAATGGATGTGATCTTTGTTAAAAATAATTAATGTTCATTGTTGGTGCATAAAAAGAATTATTTTGAAGCATGTTTAATTGTGCTTTAAAACAGTTCATTGATGTATTCGGCATTTATTCAATCAATTAAAAGATATTTAAAACGCTATTTGTTAGATAAAAAATCATTATTAAACAATGATTAATATTGTTTTGTGATTTTTATTTTATTTATTGGCATAACATTTGCTTTGTCTTTATTGAGTCAATGAAGACTTTTTAAAAAATTGTAAGACGGCCAACGATGTCCGATCTGATCGGTTTGTTTACACAGCGACATGTGTCAACAAAGCAGTATACGTTCAGTATAGGAGATGGCAATGTCTTTAGATTTATCGGCGAAAAAAGCCACATCAATTAAGTTATTTAACTTCTCAGCGCCAGCGATGCGAGCATTCCACATGAGTTGGCTTGCTTTCTTTGTTTGCTTCTTTGCTTGGTTTGCCTGCGCACCATTGATGCCTGTCATTGCAGGTGAGTTTCATTTAACCAAAGATCAAATCGCAAATATTAACATTGCCGCAGTTGCCATCACGATTCTGGTTCGACTGATTGTAGGGCCATTGTGCGACAAATACGGTCCACGTAAGACGTATACCACTTTGTTGTTATTAGGAAGTATTCCTGTATTTGGTGTTGCATCAGCAAATAGTTATGAATCGTTCCTTTTCTTTCGATTACTGATTGGTGCAATAGGTGCAAGTTTTGTAATTACTCAATATCACACTAGCATTATGTTTGCTCCTAACGTTGTAGGTACAGCAAATGCGACCTCAGCAGGTTGGGGAAATGCAGGAGGTGGAGCAACGCAAGCCCTTATGCCGCTACTTCTATCTGCATTGGTAATGTTTGGTGTAGAGCAAGCAATGGGATGGAGAATTGCGCTGATTGTACCTGGTGTCATGATGGTGATTGTTGGTCTTCTTTATTGGAAATTCACACAAGATTGTCCGCAAGGTGATTTTAAAGAATTGCGTGCACAAGGTTTTGCTGCGGGTAGTGATAAAAAAGGCGGTATTGCAATTTTAATGCATGCTGCACGTAACTACCGTGTTTGGATTTTATTCTGCTCTTACGCTGCATGTTTTGGTATCGAAATCTTCATGCATAACATCATTGCGATGTACTACGTCGAGCACTTCAGTTTTGGATTAAAAGAAGCTGGTTTAGCAGCAGGTATCTTTGGTTTGCTTGCATTATTTGCCCGTGCATTGGGTGGGATTATTTCAGACAAAGTTGCACTCAAAAAAGGTTTAGACGGTCGTACTAAAGTGCTATTTGCTTTAATTCTTGGCGAAGGGCTTTTCTTAATGGTGTTCTCGCATATGAATAGCGCAGCACTCGCAATTCTTAGCATGACAATCTTTGCACTGTTTACCCATATGGCATGTGGCGCAACTTATGCATTAGTTCCATTTATTGATCGTGAAGCGCTTGGTGGTGTGGCTGGCATTATTGGAGCAGGTGGAAACGTGGGTGCAGTTGCAGCAGGTTTCTTACTTAAAGGTATGGTTGATATTCAAACTTGTTTAATGGTTTTAGGTGGTTTGGTCGTCATTGCAGCAAGTTCAGTTATGTTGATCCGGTTCTCGGTAGAGCATAAAGAAAAAGAACAACGCTTATTTGAACAAGCAATTTTAGAACGTAGCTCAGAACAAAACAGCGCAGCTTAATCCCAGATTAGATTTTAGGAGAAACACAATGAAATTAGTGATGATTGGTCACGGTATGGTGGGTCATAAATTCATCGAAGCCATCTTAGAGAAAGCTGATGATGAATTAGAAATTACGATTCTTGCTGAAGAACCACGCATTGCATACGATCGTGTACATTTGACTGAATACTTCTCAGGAAAAACAGCAAAAGACTTATCACTTGCACGTTTTGATTTTGCCGATGCTCATGGTATTGACTTACGCTTGAATACCAAAGCCATTGCAATCGATGCTGTCGAAAAAACAGTGACAACAAGTTTTGGTGATGTGATTCGCTACGACAAATTGGTTTTGGCAACAGGTTCATATGCATTTGTTCCACCAATTTCAGGCAATGACCGTGAGAACTGTTTTGTTTATCGAACCATTGAAGATTTAGATGCGATTCGTGCTGCAAGCTTAAAGTCAAAGTCAGGTGTAGTGATTGGTGGTGGTTTATTAGGCTTAGAGGCTGCAAAAGCTTTACGTGATTTAAACCTAGAAACGCACGTTGTTGAGTTTGCACCACGCTTAATGGCGGTTCAAATTGATGACTTAGGTGGTAAAGTTTTACGCCGTAAAATCGAGAATCTGGGTGTAAAAGTTCATACTCAAAAAGCAACTTCATCTATTGAAGCGGGAGAAAGTGCAACGCATGTGATGAAGTTTGCGGATGGGAGCGAGCTTGAAACAGACATTATTCTATTCTCAGCAGGTATTCGCCCACGTGATGAACTTGCACGCAGCAGCGGGTTGGCACTTGGTGAGCGTGGGGGTATCAAGATTAATGATTATTGCCAAACCTCAAATGAAGATATTTATGCGATCGGTGAGTGTGCACTTTGGGACAATAAGATCTATGGTCTCGTTGCACCGGGCTATGACATGGCACGTATTGCAGCCAAGCATATCTTAGCTGAAGAAACACATTGTTTCGCTGGTGCTGATATGAGCACTAAGTTGAAATTGATGGGTGTAGATGTGGCATCGGTTGGTGATGCACATGGTATGACACCGAACTCACTTAGCTATTTCTATGCTGATGAAGATGCATTGGTTTATAAGAAAATCGTTGTCGATGCAGATAAAACCAAATTACTGGGTGCTGTACTCGTTGGTGATGCAAAAGAATATAACGATCTTTTACAAATGATGTTAAATGGTATCGCATTGCCAGAAACACCTGAAAGTTTAATCATGCCAGGATTTGCTGACTCAGGTGCGAAGGTTGGTGGTAGTGGTGTTGATTTACTGCCTGATAGCGCAACCATCTGTTCATGTAATAACGTGTCAAAAGCAGATATTTGCCAAGCGATCTGTGATGGTTCTACTTCATTAGGTGCTTTAAAGAAATGTACCAAAGCAGCAACGGCTTGTGGCGGTTGTGCACCATTAGTCACTCAAGTTTTAAAGTCTGAGTTACAACGTCAAGGTGTAACGGTCAATAACCACGTCTGTGAACACTTCCCATACTCACGTCAAGAGATCTATCACTTGGTGCGTGTCAATGAAATCAAAACATTTGATGATTTGATTCAACAACATGGTCATGGTTTAGGTTGTGATATCTGTAAACCAATGACAGCAAACATTTTGGCATCGTGCTGGAATGACTTTGTATTGGAACCAACGCACGCAGGTTTACAAGACAGTAATGACTATTACTTAGGAAATATCCAAAAGGATGGTTCATACTCAGTTGTACCACGAATGGCAGGTGGTGAAGTCACGCCAGATGGTTTGATTGCTGTAGGTCAAATTGCTAAAAAATATAACCTGTATACCAAAATTACAGGTGGTCAACGTGTTGACTTATTTGGTGCGCAACTGCACGAGCTACCATTTATTTGGGAAGAGTTGAATGCAGCAGGCTTCGAGTCAGGTCATGCTTATGGTAAATCATTGCGTACAGTGAAATCATGTGTAGGTAGCACGTGGTGCCGTTATGGCGTAGATGATTCTGTTGGTTTAGCGATTGAATTAGAAAATCGCTACAAAGGCTTACGCTCACCGCACAAACTAAAAATGGCTGTGTCGGGTTGTACGCGTGAGTGTGCTGAAGCACAAGGCAAAGATGTTGGTGTAATTGCGACAGAAAAAGGCTGGAACCTATATGTGTGTGGTAATGGTGGAATGAAACCACGCCATGCAGAGCTTTTAGCTTCTGATCTAGATACTGAAACTTTGATTCGTTATATCGATCGCTTCTTTATGTTCTATATCCAAACTGCTGATCGTTTACAACGTACGAGTGTATGGCGTGACAACATGGAAGGTGGTTTAGATTATCTCAAAGCTGTAATTGTCGATGATTCGCTTGGTCTTGCAGAAGAACTTGAAAATCGCATGGCACATGTCATTGGAACTTATCAAGACGAATGGCGTACTGCGGTAGAGAATCCTGAGATTCGTAAACGCTTCCAAACTTACATTAATGCAAGCGCTGAAGAGCAAGCTGATCCATATATTCAATTTACTGAAGTGCGTGATCAGATCCGTCCATTAAATGAAGCTGAACGTTCAGTTGATCGTATCCCGATGGTAGAAGCATAAGGAGAATGAAAATGACAAATTTAAAAGACATGAGTATGCTTCCAGAAAATCAATGGGTCGATGTATGTAACCTTGATGACATCACGCCAAATACAGGTGTAGGAGCACTTATTGCGGGTCAATCCGTTGCTTTATTCCGCGTAGGGAGCGAAAAACGTATTTATGCATTAAGCAATAAAGATCCATTCAGCCAAGCGAATGTTATGGCGCGCGGTATTATTGGTGATTTGCAAGGTGAACGCGTGATTGCATCACCGATTTACAAACAACATTTTAGTTTGGCGACTGGACGCTGCTTAGAAGATAAAGATCAAAAACTATTGGTTTTCCCGACTAAAATTGAAAATGGTCGTGTCTGGGTCGGAGCCGTACCACAAAAAACTTATATTACCAATAATGGAATTTCACAAGAGAAGTTAAAGCTTGTTCTGATTGGTAATGGTTTGGCTGGGATGCGTTGCCTAGAAGATTTGCTTGATATGGCGCCAGATCGTTATGAAGTGACAGTCATTGGTGAAGAACCTTGGGGTAACTATAACCGTATCATGCTGTCACCAGTGCTTTCGGGTGAGAAAACGATCGAAGATATTATGTTGCATCCTCATGCTTGGTATCGCGATAAAGGGATTAAGTTTATTGCTGATGATCCTGCGATAAAAATTGATCGTACTCGCAAGACAGTCCGTACAGAAAAAGGTGAAACTGTTGATTATGACCGTTTAATTATTGCCACAGGTTCTAAGCCGTTTATTCCACCAGTACAAGGTGTAGATTTGAAAGGTGTGATTAGTTTCCGTGATATTTATGATGTGAATAGCATGATTAAATATTGCGAAACGAAGAAAAATGCAGTTGTGATTGGCGGTGGTTTACTTGGCCTAGAAGCAGCGTATGGTCTGAAGCAACGTGGCATGAATGTAACAGTGCTGCATCTAATGGATCGTATCATGGAGCGTCAATTAGATGGTCGAGCAAGCCGTATGCTACGTCATAGCATTGAAGAGAAAGGCATCAAGATTATCACTGAAGCCAATACTGAAGCTTTAATTGGTAAAAATGGTCATGTCAGTCAGATCCGTTTAAAAGATGGTACTTTATTAGATGCTGATTTGGTGGTCTTTGCTGTAGGTATTCGTCCAAATATTGCTTTGGCTCAAAGTGCTGGTTTACGTTGTAATCGTGGTATTTTGGTCAATGATACGATGCAAACATTTGACCCAAGTATTTATGCAGTAGGTGAATGTATTGAGCATCGTAATCAGACTTTTGGTCTTGTAGAGCCATTGTGGGGACAAGCATTTATTTGCGCAACCCATTTGGCTGAACATGGTAGCTTAACGTTTAAGTCTCCAACGGTACCAACTCAGCTTAAAGTGAGTGGTGTCGATGTCTTTTCAGCAGGTATTTTTGAGCCTAAAGAAGATTATGAAGACATCATTCTAAATGATGAAAAACGCCATATTTACAAGCGTATTATTATCCAAAAAGATAAAGTGATTGGCGCTGTTTTATTCGGTGATACCGAAGATGGTATGTGGTATGCCGAGTTAATTGCGGATCAAACACCTGTTTCGACATTTAGAAATAAATTGTTATTTGGTAAAGATTTTGCATTGAAAAAAGCAGGTTAATCTTACTTTGGTTTAGGAGAAATTTCTCCTAAACCAAAAACTCAGTCATTTAACTACTTTATGGTAGTCAACCAAAGATTCACAATAAAAGTTAAGGCGTAGATTATAAATTGGCTATTGATCACGGATCATACAATTTAAAGCGATCGAAACTTTAGTTAGGGCAAAGATGGAATAGGTAAAGGAGCAGTCATGAACAGTATTCAAAATTTAGAACACAGTCGCTCCGATCATGCACAAACACTCATTACAAAAACAACTTGTCCATATTGTGGCGTTGGATGTGGTGTTAATGTTGAAGTTCAACATAAAACACAAGGTTCAAATATTAAAGTTTCAGGAGATACAGAACACCCTGCAAATTTTGGGCGACTCTGTATTAAAGGGAGCAATTTAGCAGATACCTTAGGGTTGGAAACCCGTGTTTTAAATCCGATGTTGGGACGCAAAAATCACCGTAATGTGACAACATGGGATGTTGCAATTGACAAAATTGCAACTCAATTTCAGGCATGTATTGAGCAATATGGACCCGAAAGTGTGGCATTTTATGTTTCGGGCCAGTTATTAACTGAAGATTATTATGTGGTGAATAAATTCGTAAAGGGTTATTTAGGCACAGCCAATATTGATACCAATTCACGTCTGTGCATGTCTTCAGCAGTTGCCGCACATAAACGTAGCTTTGGTGAAGATATTGTACCTGCAAGTTATGAAGACTTTGAACATGCTGATATGGTGGTATTGGTTGGTTCAAATACAGCATGGTGTCATCCAGTTTTGTATCAACGGATTATGCAAGCGAAGAGTCAAAATCCAGATTTGTTTGTTGTCGTTGTTGATCCACGATTTACGAGCACTTGTGAGCAAGCAGATTTACATTTGCCAATCTTGCCAGGTCAAGATGTGGCTTTGTTTAACGGCTTATTTCAGTATTTATATAAAAATAATTGTGTAGATCATCACTTTGTTAAAAGCTATACCGAAGGTTTGGCCGCACTTTTAGATGCGAGTAAAACAGAAGCCGACTTCAATGCATTGGTGAAGCGCACAGGTATTTCAGAAGAAAAATTACAATTGTTTTTTGATAAATTTGCCACAACTGAAAAAGTAGTGACTCTTTTTTCAATGGGAGTTAATCAATCATCTCAAGGGGTGAATAAAGCCAATAGTATTATCAACTGTCATTTGCTGACGGGTAAAATTGGTAAACTGGGTGCTGCTCCATTTTCAATGACTGGACAACCCAACGCGATGGGTGGTCGTGAGGTTGGTGGACTGGCCAATATGTTGGCAGCACACTTAGACATTGATAATGCAACGCATCAAAATTTGGTGCAAAGTTTTTGGAATAGCCCGACCATTGCGACACAAGCTGGACTTAAAGCAGTTGATTTGTTTAAAGCGGTTGAAAGTGGAAAAATTAAAGCAATCTGGATTATGGCGACCAATCCTGTGGTAAGTCTGCCTGATGCTGATCAAGTGAAACGAGCATTGGATAAATGTGAATTTGTCGTTGTTTCAGATATTTGTTCCGATACCGATACCACGGCTTATGCTGATATTTTGCTACCAGCATTAGGTTGGGGTGAAAAAGATGGAACGGTAACTAACTCAGAACGTCGAATTTCACGTCAACGCGCATTTTTAGCTTCACCAAAACAAGCCAAAGCAGATTGGTGGGCTGTTGCTGAAGTTGCAAAAAAACTTGGTTTTTCTGGTTTTGATTTTAGCAATGCGTGTGACATCTTTAATGAGCATGCTGCATTGTCTGCATATCAAAATGCAAGTTTAGCTGAACGTGATCAGGTAGAAAATTTTCGTTATTTTAATTTAAAAGGTTTAACCAATCTAAGCCTTGAAGAATATAACGAGCTAAAACCAACGCAATGGCCTGTGTGGGAAAAAGGTCAGACGACATCGGTTAAGCAACTTTTTGGTCAAGGCGAGTTTAGTTATGCTTCTCGTAAAGCAAAACTTATTCCAACGATCGCAATCGATCCCGTACACTCAGTTTCTGAAGATTATCCGTTAATTCTGAATACGGGGCGTATTCGGGATCAATGGCATACCATGACACGTACAGGTTTATCAGCAAATTTGACCACACATCGTGCTGAACCATTTTGTGAGATTCATCCAAACGATGCGCTTAAATTTGGTATTCGCGATAAAGGATTGGTCGAGATTCGTTCGGCATGGGGAAGTTGTGTATTACGCGTGACATTGGCTCAAGGTGTTCGTCGTGGACAAATCTTTGCGCCGATTCATTGGACAGAACAAGTTGCCTCAGATGCTCGGATTGGTAAAGTAGTTAACCCTGTTGTGGATGCAATTTCAGGTGAACCTGAGTTTAAGCATACGCCAGTATCAATACAGCCTTTCCATACAACTTGGCAGGGTGTTTTATATGTTCGAGAAGGGTTCGAACATCAAATTAAACCATCTTTACAGACTTGTGCTTGGTGGACAAAAATCAAAACTGCAAAAGCAATGCGTTATGAGCTTGCCGATCGACACAGTATTGATCAAACTCAAAAAAACTTAAAAACCTTTTTGCCTTTTGTCGATGAAACATATGAATGGTTAAGTATTGAAGATATTTCATCACAATTGAGTCATAGTATTGTACTCAAAGATGGGATTTTAATCGCAAGTCTTTATATTGCACCTGCTGAGTTATTACCTGATCGTGATTGGGTTGCAAGTTTATTTAAGCGTGAGCGATTAAGTGCCTTGCACCGTAAAGCATTGTTGGCAGGTATGCCAATGTCTGCTGCTAATAACGATGGTCCATTGGTGTGTAGTTGTTTCAAAGTAGGAAAAAACAAGATTATTGAAGCGATCAAAAGTCAAAATATCACACATGAAAAGCAAGTCACAGCATGTTTAAAAGCGGGTGGTAACTGTGGTTCATGTTTACCAGAAATTCGTGGTTTGATTAAGACTTGTCAGTTGGAGGCAGAAGCATGACTATGCAAATTCCCGCTACAGATCTCGTGATCTTGGCGGGAGGACAAGCACGCCGTATGAATGGCATGAATAAATTACTTCAACAATTTGATGATCAAATTCAACTATCTAAAATTTGTCAGAAATTTAAATCAGAAGTGCAAAGCATTTGGGTAAACAGTCATCGAGATAGTTCGATTTACAAGCAGATTGAACCGAATATCTATTGTTATTCAGATGATCAAACAGGTTTTTTAGGTCCATTAATGGGGATGAAAAGTGCGTGGTCCCATCTGCAATCAGACTATGCTTTGTTTATTCCGTGCGATGTTACGTATATACCCAATCAAGTTTTAATTAAGTTGCATCGCGCACTACAAAAAAATCCACAAGCACTAGTGGCTTATGTTGCAATTAATGGAGATGCTTTATATCCATTTTGTTTATTAAAAAGAGAGAGTTTACCCATTTTAAAACAACAAATTTCCGCTGGTAAATTGAGCTTGCGTGAATGTTTTAAACAGCTAAATTCTCAGCAAGTTATTTTGCAAAAGCAAAGTCTGTTTTGTCATAGCATCAATTCGCTAGATGAATTGCAGCAGTACCAGCAGATGAAATTTTTTAAACAATTGTTTATTTAAAATTTTAGCTT
The DNA here is from genome assembly GCF_000369425.1 of Acinetobacter sp. NIPH 284. Taxonomy (NCBI): domain Bacteria; kingdom Pseudomonadati; phylum Pseudomonadota; class Gammaproteobacteria; order Moraxellales; family Moraxellaceae; genus Acinetobacter; species Acinetobacter sp. NIPH 284. The sequence goes on along the minus strand of NZ_KB850011.1, from coordinate 499,679 downwards.
TAAGTTAATCGCACCAAAATATTTCAAAAAATACAAAATTGCTTTTAATTGGTGCGAATGGTTTTCGGTTGTATATTGAAATTTCTCTGTACACGACAAATTTCATAGAGCCCTTGTCCTATCAGGCTTTTTCTTTCTTAAAATTGCGAGCACTTTCTTAAATTCTTCTTTTTTTCCAAAACCAATCAAACGTAGAATAGCCATCTGAACATAGTCTAAACCGTATCGAAATAAACTGACTGAAAGTCGTCCATGCTTCTTTATTTTTATCGCTTTTTTTCGATCATGTTGCCATTCACCTGTTAAATAGCACCAACAGAAACCGATGGCTAGCACTGCTATCAATTTCTTGACTCGTCTAGGGTCTGTTAAACGAGTATTTTCAAGATTGAATCCACGTCCTTTGAGACAACTAAATAAGGTTTCGATTTCCCAGCGTAATGCATAATCACGAATAGCAGAAGCATTAAACCTAGGAGAAACAACAAGTAAAAGTTCTCCATCTTCTAATCGTAACGCACTAATATACAGTTTCACTCGACCAACCCAAATACGTCGTTTACGACATTCTGTTTGACCAACTTGAAGATGACGAAATAAATCACTAATTTTATGATTCTTAGCTAAGTGATTGGTCACAATAAAGTTTTTTTAACACGTATACAGAAGTTAATGTCATTTTCAATTAACCATGTAAACCATTTCTCACCGATAAATTCTCTGTCTGCGAACACATTCACAATACGGTCTTTACCAAAAATGGAGATAAAGCGTTGAATCAAAGCAATACGCTCTTTTGTATCTGAATTTCCACGTTTATTGAGCAATGTCCAAACAATAGGTATCGCTATTCCACGATAGACGATGGCTAACATCAAGATATTGATATCTCGTTTTCCCCATTTCCAGTTGGTTCTATCCAAAGTTAATTG
>NZ_KB850011.1:283639-498737 GCF_000369425.1 Acinetobacter sp. NIPH 284 | reverse complement strand
TCTCGTTTTCCCCATTTCCAGTTGGTTCTATCCAAAGTTAATTGGACTTTATCGAATGAAAATATATTGAAAATTAACTGAGAAATTTGACGATAATCGAAGTACTGATCTGCAAAGAAGCGTTGTATACGTCGATAAAATGATTGTGGTAAGCACTTGATGGGTAAGGCTTTAGATGCAGAAGAAAGATTACATGTCTGTTTTACAATTAATGCAAGCATAATCAGTGTAAAACATTTTACACGTGACTTGTTCCACTTTAGATATTTGTTTAAGATGAGATGTAACTCATTGAAATGTGTCATCATATTCGTCGTCAGAAAACAAGTATTATGCCATTATTTCAATGAGTTGTCTTTTTTGTCGTGTACAAAGTTGAAATTTATAACAGTTGTGTGTTGTGAAGCGATAAATTGTTTTGTTAGATAAATAAATGCTCTCAAGGTGGATTAGAGTAAAATATTGGAATAAATATTGCTTAAGTAGAGCAGTATGCTGCACATATACAAGCCGCGTCGCACATAACTTGTGCTTAAGTGTTCAGCGAATTCACAATATGAGTGCAAAAGATGAAGCATGATAGCCCTGAAACGACTTTACCGATCTTGCAAGATCAGTACGGTCGTATTAAGCGTAAGTTACGGATTTCCGTGACAGATCGGTGCAATTTTAAATGCATTTATTGTATGCCTGAACATCCAGAATGGATGAAAAAACAAGATTTACTCAGTTTTGAAGCATTGCTGCTATTTTGCCAATATATGGTGAAGCAAGGGATTGAAAATATTCGCATTACTGGGGGAGAACCTTTAATGCGTCAGGGTGTTGTTCATTTTATTCGTGATTTACAGAGTTTACGAGTATTGGGTTTAAAACGAATCTCGATCACTACCAATGCACATTATTTAGCTAAATATGCGGAACCACTAAAACAAGCTGGGTTAGATGATCTTAATATCAGCCTAGATAGTTTAGACCCAGATCAATTCAAGCAACTGACTAAAAAAGAACTCACGCCCGTATTAAATGGCATAGAGGCGGCAAAAAAAGCGGGGCTTGCTTTCAAAATCAATTGTGTGTTGATGAAAGGCCAAAACGATGACCAAATTATTCCGATGGTGAAATGGGCAAAGCAGCATAACATTCCCTTACGCTTTATTGAGTTTATGCCTCTGGATGGTGATCAGCATTGGACTGATCAGGCAGTGGTCAGTGAAGCAGAAATTTTAGCGCAACTTCAGCCTTTTTATCAGATTCAAGTTTTGCAACAGCAGCATGAACCTGCACGTCAGTATCAGTTAGATGGGCAATATTGTATTGGTATTATTTCAACGATAACTCATTCATTTTGCGGTGATTGTGATCGAATTCGATTAACAGCACAAGGTGAATTATATAATTGTTTATTTGCACAACAGGGTCTGAATATAAAGCCGTATTTACAAGCTGTGATTAAACAGAAACAACTAGCTCAAGATATCAATGATCAAGAGCTTGATCAGCAAATTAAACCTTATATTTGGCATAAAGCGAAAGGTTATCATGCGATAAAACACCAACAAGTACGCAAAATTAGTATGCATATGTTGGGTGGTTAGTTTGGAAAAAAGTGGTCTGGAGAGAATATGCAAACCATTGACATAAAAATAGAAGCTTTTGGTGCTATTGAACGGTTATTGCCAAAAGAGCTTACATTTGAGTTTGCAGAAAATCAAACGGTTGAAGAAGTGCTAAGTCATATTGTAATGCTTTACCCGGAATCAACAAAAGCGATGGATAAATGTGCGTGTGCGATAGGTGAAGATATTGTGCTACGTCAAACAGCATTAAATACTTCATGTACTTTGGTATTGTTATCACCTGTTGCAGGAGGATGAAATGCGCGAATTTTCAAGAGTTCAAGATCAGGCTCTAAGCTTAGACAGTTTTGATCCTATACAATCATTTTCTGAATGTGGTGGTATTGATATTTTTATTGGAACTGTACGTAATCATCATGAAGGTAAAGCAGTTAAAGCTTTAAAATATACCTCGTATACACCTGTTGCTGAAAAAATGATTCGTGAAATCGAACAACAAATCAAAGAGAAGCATCAGGTTTCTTATGTGCGTGTGATTCATCGAATTGGTTATTTAGATGTCAGTGAAACAGCAATCATTGCAATTGCATATGCTGCTCACCGCCGTGAAGCATTTCAAGCCTGTGAAGAAGCCGTTGAACGTGTAAAACACGAAGTACCAATTTGGAAAGAAGAGTTCTTTATGGATGGTACAAGTCAATATGTAGAAGGTTGCTGTATTCGTAAAGATACGGTCGAAACTGATGCTCATGTCCATAAACATGAGCATCACCACCGTCAAGAACATGAAAATTGTGCGCATGAGCATACACACGAATAAAGCGTTAGGAAGTAAAAATGAAAAATGTTGGGATGAAACCCGAAAGTTATCGTGTTGCAGAAGCACAAGCGATTTTATACGCTCCACCGCATTGTATTCAGCTATTGCGTGATGGAAATACTGAAAAAGGCGATGCTTTAAAAACAGCTCGTATCGCAGGAATCTTGGCGGCAAAACGGACTGATGAACTGATTCCTCTTTGCCATCCTTTACCGATTTATCGTGCTGATGTTGAATATGATTTACAACATGATCATGTTGTAATTCTGACGACTGTAGAAACCATTGGGCCTACAGGGGTTGAGATGGAAGCCTTGACTGCTGCGAGTTTGGCAGGGTTAACCATTTATGACATGTTGAAGCCACATTGTGAACCTGATGAATTGTGTTTAGACCAATGTAAATTGCTTAAGAAAAAAGGCGGTAAGTCGCACTTTAAGCGCACTTTACGTCAACCTGTTTCAGCGGCAGTGATTGTGCTTTCTGATACTGTTGCAGCAGGACGTAAACCTGATACCGCAGGGAAATCAGTGGTTGAGACCTTAACCGACGCAGGTTTTGATCCAATTCATTATCAAATTTTGCCAGATGAATCGGATCAATTGAAAGAATTGGTACTAGAATTGACAAAGTCTTATGCATGTATCATGACCGTTGGTGGTACAGGTATTGGTAAACGAGATATTACGGTTGATACACTTGAACCACTTTTAGAACGTAAATTAGATGGTCTGATGGAAGCGGCACGTTCTTTTGGCCAAAAACGTACACCATATGCAGCTATGTCTCGTGGCGTAGCAGGTTTTATTGATCGTTCCTTAGTGGTAACGCTGCCAGGTAGCCGTGGTGGTGCGAGTGAATCAATGGCAGCTATTCTGCCAGCTCTGGTTCATATTTTTGATGTTTGCCGAGATTTACCACATCCGGGAGGATATGAATAATGTCAGGATGTGGTGCTGAAAAGGGTTTAATCAGTATTGATGAGGCACTTGAACTCATTCGAACTCAGCCCAAAACATTGACGACTGAGGTCTTGGCTTTAGCCCAAGGTTTGAATCGTTATCTCGCTAAAGCAATCTATTCTGAGGTCAATCTACCTAGCTTTTCTCAAAGTGCGGTAGATGGTTATGCGATTAATAGCTCACTTACACAGCTTCAAAATGTTTGTTTTGATGTAATCGGTGAGATTAAAGCGGGTAGTGAACTCGAATATCAATTGCTTGATGGGCAAGCTATTCGTATTTTTACAGGCGGCAAAATTCCTGAAGGCACCACACATGTTGCTCGACAAGAAATTGTTAAAGTTGAGTCGGAGACAATTCGACTGATTGAACAGCTAAAACCACAGGCTGATATTCGATTTACAGGCGAAGAAGTACAACAAGGTCAACTGTTTGCGGACGTTGGTCAGAATATCAATATCGGTGCACTTGCTGCTTTAAGTATGGCAGGTGTGCAAACTGTCGAGGTATTTCAACAGCCTAAGGTTGCTGTGGTTATTACTGGTGATGAGGTTGCTGAGCACCCTGAAGATTTACATGTTGGTAAAGTTTTTGATGCCAATGGGCCGTTACTGAAGGCTTGGTTCAAAGCTTATGGTATCGATGTCGAGATTCTACATATTGCAGATGCGGCGCAACAAGTCACAGCATGTTTCGAGCGATTAAAATCTTTATATGACGTCATTATTACCACGGGTGGTGTCTCTGTGGGTGATTATGACTTTGTTCGTCCATGTGCTTTTGAGACTGGATTTGAACAGATCTTTTGGAAAGTTAAACAAAAACCGGGTAAGCCATTATTTTTTGCAAAATATGAAAATCCTGACCATCATTGCTATTTATTAGGTTTACCGGGTAATCCAGCGGCTGTTTATGTGTGTATGCAGATTTATGGCAACGCTTTATTAGATACTTTGCAAAATCAACGTGAGCCTATGCAATGGTTTAGTGGAGTACTCACCCATGGACTGAAATCTGATGCACGTGAGCGATTTTTAAGAATGCATGCTTATTTTGATCAGGGGCAGCTCAAGTTACAAAGCCTTGCGAAACAACAATCACATATGTTGAGTAATTTAATGCAGGCCAATTGTTTAGTGCGTATTCCTGCAAATATTCAGTTGGATGCTGGACAAGAACTTTCAGGTGTTTTTATTAATCGCTAAGTTATCGAATGAATTTAGATGAAATGATCTGTTTTTTTGACATTTAACTGAGTGCCAATATTGCATCTGATTGATCAGGTGGTTTAGTGTATATTTTATAGTGTTTAGTTTCTAAACATGACGGTTCAAGGCATCGATGAGATGTCTTTAAAGTTCTAAAAAATGATCAGGTGATAATAATGAAATGGGAAGAAATTGGCGATCAGCCATGTTCAGTTGCGAGAACGCTTTCTGTACTCGGTGATCGTTGGACAATGCTAATTTTACGTAACGCTTTCATGGGAATACGTCGTTTTGATGACTTCCAACGTAGTTTGGGACTGACCCGCCACGTACTTTCAGAGCGTCTTAAGCGTTTAGTCGAGCATGGTATTTTAACCAAAGTGCCTTATGTAGAACGTCAAGAACGATTTGAATACCAACTTACTGATAAAGGTTTGGATCTTTATCCTCTTATTTTAGCGATGGTGCAGTGGGCTGATAAGTGGATGGATATGGGACTTGGAAAACCGATTGAGTTTACACACAAAGGTTGTGGTAAGAAAATAAATCCAAGAGTGGTTTGCTCGGAATGTGATGAACCGCTGAATGTAAAAGATGTCCGTGTATCAGCTGGTCCAGGATATTTTGCCTTTATTGAACAAAAACAAAATAGCGCCTGATAGATCATTTTCAATGATCTATAAACAATTGGCAGGTTTAGGCACGCCAGCCAAACGGCTTAAATGTCGTGCAACCAACCCTGTATTAAATCTTTGTTGTAATTCAGCATTATTGATTTCAGGACTAACCGTCTTCATCAAAAATTTAATCAGTGGACGAGTTGCTGGGGAATGCCCAAATTGTTGATAGAATTGACGTACGGCGTGGAGAATTTCCAAATGCCAAGCGGTCAGTTCTAGATCAAGTGATTGAGCAAGTTGCTGGGCAACTTCAGTATTCCAAATTGTATAATCGACCAAATGACCGTCTTGATCTAACTCTAATTGCATGAAATAGCCTAATTAACTAAAAATAATTTATTTTAAAGAAATACAGCGTTTGAATTGCAAAACTAAATCAGCGAATTCAGCGTATTCTATAATTTTGACCTCAGATTTGATTTCATCTCCAAGTAAGTTTTGCTCATTACTTAAGCAGTAAAGATTTGGATAAAGATCTACAATCTTTTTAGTTAGCAGTAAAAGCCCATCCCCCATGACTACAATCGTATCATGCACATGTGCCATTTGAGCTAACTCAATCCAGATTTTATCTGTGTTGTAGTAAGGGGATTGAATCAAAAATAAAGTTGAATTTTCCATCTTTCTGAGCTCTACCAATACAAAATATGATCGAAGGATTGAATAAATTCAGGCTGAATCTCAACAAACTCGATTTCTTGATCACTATCTTGCGCAATCGCCAAATGTTGATTTTTAGTTTCAACTAAAATCGGGGTTAGATCATAGAACTCAAAACTGTCCACCATATTGGCAGCAACTTTGAAAGCTTGTTTGAATTGATCGAACTCTAATTTATTGTTCAATAAGCTCAGTGCAGCATCTTTTAATAAAACTTTGACAGAAATACCAAAGGTTGCTAAAACCATTGTTGCAGACACGCTTTCGTTGATCTGCAAACTAGTTAAATTGGATTGCGTTAGGATGACGAGTACAGATTTCACACAATTTACCTTTTAAAAGCAACACTCTATTAATGAACTTAAACTAAAATTGAATTAAACGAGAACAGCTTTGCACAGCATCAGCTAGCTCTCCAAGCCCAACTAGCTCAAAACCTTGCGCTAAGTTGTGTTGTTGAAGTGAATGACGTTGGGCATTGCTTGCATCAGTGATTCCCCGAGCAAGGGCAGCACTGACACAGACAGGGAGTCGAATGCCAAGCTTTTGCCATTCTTGTTTTAGATTGCGTTGATCATCAGGAAACCACTGTAAATCATTCGCAACCTGAACACCATCTTGGTAAAAGAAGACACGAAAATCTTCGGACTTATTTCCTAATGCTTGAGCTAAACCAAAAGCATGCCAAGCCATAATTGAAGTAGGTGCAGAAGTTATTAACAGTAGTGTACTCATTGAACATTCACTATGGTCACGTAAGCAAAATGATGGACAGATTAAAAAGAAGGTAAGTATACAATGATTTTGGTGACAGGTGGTTTAGGCTTTATCGGTTCACATATTGCTTTGAGTTTATTAGCACGTGGGCAAGAAGTTGTTATTGTTGATAATTTAGCCAATTCGACTTTACAAACCTTGGAGCGCTTAGAATACATCTCAGGAATGTATATTCCATTTGTTAAAGTAGATGTGAGAAATACACCTGCCTTAAATAAAGTATTTGAACAATATTCAATTCATACTGTTATCCATACAGCCAGTTTTAAATCGCTTGAAGAATCTGTTCTAAAGCCACTTGAATATTACAATGATAATGTCAGCAGTATTATGAGCTTATTGAGAGCAATGCAGCGGATGGGAGTTAGAGAATTAATCAATATTTCTAGTTTGGCCGTATATGGGCAATCTAATCCAAGTGTAGTTGAAGAGACTGAGTTTAATTATCGCTACCCAAATCCATACATTCGATCTCAGCAAATGGTTGAAGATATTATTGCAGATACTTATAAAGTCGATCATGAATGGAAAATTATCAATCTCAGATTATCCAATATTGTTGGTGCTTTTGAACATGGAGTTTTAGGAGAATACGTAACTCAACTCCCTAAAAATATTGTGCCTTTAGCTTTACAAGTTGCAGCGATGCAGCGAGATTGTATCGAATTGCAGAATCAAGCACAGACAGAAGATGGAACGGTTGAAAGAAGCTTTTTACATGTTTTGGATGCTTGTGATGCAGTTTTGATCGCATTAAATTGGTTAAAAACACAAACTAGTTGTTTGGAAGCATTCAACATTGCACATCATCAACTCACATCTATACAAAATTTGATTGATGAAGTTGCGAGAGTCACTCAGACCGAAATTCAAGTGCAACCTGCTGTATATCAAAACCAAGAGTTAGCGCAATTGGGTGCAAATATTGATAAAGCAAAAAAAATATTAAATTGGGTTCCTAAACGTTCTCTATCACAAATGATTGAAGATGAGTGGCGTTTTTATCGCAATACCTTAACAGGTAATTAGGATAATGATTCTTATTTACAATTTTAGTGGCTTTGTTTAGGATAATTAAGACTTATCAAATATACATCAATATGAACTGAGTCTTCGCTAGCCAAAAGCATCAGTTTGCTTCAGCCCGTGAACATTTTAACCAAATAAAGCAGAGGTTGTTTATGCAAATGCGAATTGAACATGACACTATGGGCGAAGTTGAAGTTCCAAATGACGCCTTATGGGGTGCACAAACGCAACGAAGTTTACAGAACTTTAAAATCGGTCAAGAACGTTTACCGCGTGCCATGATTCGTGCCATGGGTTTGGTGAAAAAAGCAGCTGCAATCACCAACGCTGAGTTAAAACAATTACCTGAAGATTTAAGTCAATATATCGTTGATGCTGCTGAAGAAGTGATTGCGGGTCAATGGGACGCACAATTTCCGCTTGTCGTTTGGCAAACAGGTTCTGGTACGCAAAGTAATATGAATTGTAATGAAGTGATTGCAAACATTGCCAATCAGAAATTAGGACAAGTACTAGGTGCACAAAAACCAGTGCATCCAAATGATCATGTCAATCGTGCACAATCAACCAATGATTCTTTCCCAACTGCAATCCATGTGGCTGCAAGTATTCAAATCAATGAATTACTCATTCCTGCAGTGGAAAAGTTAAAAGCGACTTTAGAGCTTAAATCCAAAGAATTTGGCGATATTGTCAAAATTGGTCGTACCCATTTGCAAGATGCGACTCCTTTAACCTTGGGACAAGAGTTCAGTGGTTATGTTTCGCAACTAGAGCATGGTCTAAAACGTTTGCAGCAAGCACTTGCAGGTCTTTATGAGTTGCCTTTAGGGGGAACGGCGGTAGGTACTGGCTTAAACGCACATCCAGATTATGCGGTGAAAGCTGCAGAGCAGTTAGCCGAGTTAACAGGTTTACCGTTCGTCACTGCACCGAATAAGTTCGAGGCTTTAGCAGGACGTGATGCGGCAGTATTTGCTTCTGGTGCGTTAAAAACTTTGGCGGTGAGCTTAAATAAAATTGCCAATGACATTCGCTGGTTGGCAAGTGGCCCACGTTGTGGTTTCGGTGAAATCCGTATTCCTGAGAACGAACCAGGTTCAAGTATTATGCCAGGCAAGGTGAATCCGACCCAAAGTGAAGCCATGACCATGGTGGTGGCTCAAGTGTTGGGCAATGACACTACTATTAACGTTGCTGGTGCGTCTAGTAACTTTGAGTTGAATGTATTTATGCCTGTGATTGCTTATAACTTGTTGCAATCAATTCAGTTATTAGGCGATGCTTGTAATAGTTTTAATGATCATTGTGCGGTAGGTATTGAACCAAATCGTGAGAAAATTGATTATTTCTTGCATAACTCTTTAATGTTAGTCACAGCACTCAATCCAGTGATTGGCTACGAAAATTCTGCCAAAGTTGCCAAAACAGCTTATAAGGAAAACAAAACTTTAAAGCAAGTTGCAGTTGAACTCGGTTTAGTGACTGCTGAGCAATTTGATGAAGTGGTTAGACCTGAAAATATGGTTTCTCCGAATAGTAGGTAAATCGTATTGGTAGTTTAAAAAATCCTTCTTTAACCTAGGGGGATTTTTTTATGAGTAGTTTTTATAAATCGATCTGCGTACAATATGCTTTTGATTTACCTGATTGTTGCTTCATTATGCTCAATATTTATTTGACAGATACCAAAACCAATATCCAGTTTTCTGATCTTCCAAATGAAAATCCTGTTAAGTTTCTGTTGAATTTAAAGAAAATTTTTCCGAGCACTGCTGATTTATTGTTACCAGTATTACCAGAAGACAATAATTTGGAAAATGTCACATGGGAAGCAACGTCTAAAGATTTCGAAGTATTTAAGAAATTATTGGAAGGTTGGGGCATTATTGAATTGCGTTTAAGTGCTATTACCGCTTATAAAGATAAAAATTTTGCCAACGCGTTAGTCAAAAAAGCGCAGGTTAAACGTAAGCAGATTTCTCAGAAACACGCACAGCTTTCCTTGATTGCATTGGATTATGTGTTGATGCATGAGATTCATGCACTGATTGATGCTGAATTAGTGATGATTGGTGAAAAATTCTATTTACCAACATTACGAGAACTCTGGAAAGGGCAGTTTTCAGATCAAGTTTTGCAATGTAAATTTTAATTTTCAAAAGCAGACTTCGAGTCTGCTTTTTTATACTTCGATTTATTTTAAATTGCTTAAATCTTAATCTACAAACAATTACAAGAATTTAGTGTCTGTATTTTTAAACGGCATATATATTGCTTATATGGATATAAATATTATTGCGGGAGAGAAGTTCTTCAATGAACTCGCCGAAGGAGCAACGACCCCGGAAACTCTCAGGCAGAAGGACTGTAATAATAGAAATACAATCTGGAGAGCAGTGCTCAACTTGTAGAAATATACGATAATTTTTCTTCTACGATTAACACTCACCGAAGGGGAAGGCTTCATGATTAATTGGTAATCATCTGCCAAAACTCTCAGGTACCATGACAGATGGGGCTAAGCATTATGAAATGTTATGCATTTCAAGGAGTTTGCTATGCCACATGTTGTTGTTATTGGTGCGGGGATTACGGGTGTAACGTCTGCTTATGAATTAATTAAATTGGGTTATGAAGTCACAGTGATTGATCGTCATTTATTTCCAGCCATGGAAACTTCATTTGCCAATGGTGGGCAGTTGTCTGCTTGTAACGCTGAGGTCTGGAATCAGAAGGCAACGGTGTTGAAAGGCATTAAATGGATGAGTAAGAAAGATGCACCTTTATTGCTCAATCCGTCTTTTAGTGTGCATAAGTATCGCTGGCTAGTCGAGTTTTTGACTCACATCAAGGACTATAAAGTAAATACAATTGAAACAGTTCGTTTGGCGTTGTTAGCAAGACAACGATTATTTGAAATTGCAGAAAAAGAGAATATTGCTTTTGATTTAGAAAAGCGTGGTATTTTGCATATGTACCACAGCAAAGAAGACTTTGATGTCGCAAAAAAAGTGAATGATGTTTTAGTGGAAGGTAAACTTGAACGTCATGCAATTACACCTGAAGAAATGAAGGCAATTGAGCCAAATTTAACTGGTGATTATTATGGTGGATATTACACAGCAGGCGATGCAACAGGTGATATTCATAAGTACTCTGTTGGTTTGGCGGAAAGAACGCAAGCGTATGGCGTGAAATATCGCTTTGGTTTGGATGTTGTTGATGTTAAATGTTTGCAAGATAAAGTGATTGTTAGCTGTAAAAAGAGTTCTGAGAATATGAACTCAAAAGCAGATGAGCAGACCATAATGGAAGCAGACTTAATCGTTGTGTGCGGTGGCGTTGGAAGTTACCAATTAGCCGATATGCTTGGTGATACTGTCAATGTCTATCCCGTAAAAGGATATTCAATTACAGTTCAGCTTAAAGATGAGCGAAGTGTAAAAAATGCGCCTTGGGTCAGCTTGCTAGATGAAAGTGCAAAGATTGTAACCTCAAGATTAGGCGTGGATCGTTTCCGTGTAGCTGGTACAGCGGAGTTTAATGGTTACAATCGGGATATTCGAACAGATCGAATCCAACCTTTAATTAATTGGGTTAACCAAAATTTTGATATTTCAACTGAGCACGCTGTACCATGGGCGGGCTTACGTCCGATGATGCCAAATATGTTGCCTGTAGTGAAACAGGGGAAACATGCGCGAGTATTTTACAATACTGGGCATGGGCATTTAGGCTGGACTTTATCTGCCGCAACAGCGGTATTGATTAGCGAAGAAATTGCACAAAAATTCCCAAGCTAAATATAAAAAGCCGATGTGAAAACATCGGCTTATATTGCATTTGTTGATTAATCATACAAACGATAAATTCCTGTAAAGCGTTCACAACCTTTTTGCTCACTTTTTATAATTAATAAGGCTTTTTGAAAATCAAATTGGTACTGGCACTTTTTTTCATTATCAATAATGAGATTCTTTTGTTCGGGAGTGGTGTAGGCAAGTAAAGATAAAGTTTGAGTCTCCACACGATTATTGGGATTACGATAAGCAATTCCTTCGATTTTTAACTTATCTTTATCCAGTTGATGAATCTGAATGTGAACAGGTTGTTTGGCTAAATCACCATGTTCAAATTTTAAATAGTGTTGTGTAAGCGTCTGATTCATTGAAGTATAAAAGTTTAAATCATCTAAACGAACATCAAATTGTTGCTGATAACAATTTTTAGATTTGCATTGTTGGATTTGATTAAGCCAAAGTTTTTGTGTGTCATGTAGTAGTTGAATTGGAGCATCAGTCACAAGATAAGCGGTTAAAAACTTATTATTCAGCTTAGTTCGTTGGTCTTGATATTGCTTAGAACAAATTTTTTTTTGCTCAGCATTCTGTGTTGTACAATTAATCGATGCGGCAAATACAAATGATGAGCAAAAACAACTCAATGTGATGATATAACCAGATTTCTTTAATTGATTTATTAAGGTGTTCAACAGCATAATCACTTATATGTTCAGCCTAATTTGCTCACTGTACTATAGCGAAATAGAAAGCCTGAATACAAGATTTGTTCAGTATATTGTAAAAGGAAAATCATATGGTTGCTCAAATTCGTATTGGACAAGGAATTGATGTACATGCTTTTGAAGAAGGCAATTTCGTTACTTTAGCTGGGATTAAAATTCCGCATACGCATGGTTTAAAAGCCCATTCTGATGGTGATGTGGTGCTGCATGCGCTGTGTGATGCATTGTTGGGTGCATTGGCTTTAGGCGATATTGGACAACATTTTCCTGACACTGACCCAGAATATAAGGGTGCAGATAGTCGTGTATTGCTTAAGCATGTGTATCAGTTGATTCTGGATCGTGGTTATCATCTCAACAATGCTGACATTACCGTGGCCTGCGAACGGCCAAAACTTGCCAAACATAATTTAGAAATGCGCCAAAGTATTGCTGATGTACTTGAAGTCGATATCGCTCAAATTAGTATCAAAGCAACGACAACGGAACAACTAGGATTTACAGGTCGCCAAGAAGGTATTTTAGCAACAGCAACTGTCTTAATTTCACATCAGGCAAGATGATCTACATCCATTAATGATTGTTCAAGTTCAAGTGTTGCTTTACGACCTTGCAGTTGTAAAGTAATACTATGAATTAAACCTGTCCAAGTCTCATTCGGTTCCCAAATTTCGTGAAGTAATGCTTGGGCTGTGGGCATATCCATATCCATATAAAATTGACGATATAAATACATCAAGCTACTTACACGCATGTTTTTGGCACAATGCAACCAAACAATTTCATTTTGAACAAGATGAGCAATTAAATCTAAAACGAACAAGCATTGTTCTGCACAAGGAAGATCCCAATCAATAGGGATATGAATGTAGTTTAAGCCTAAATCCAAGCAGATTTGGTCTTGTTTAGCTAAATGGTTTTCTGATTTGCTCGTCGCAAGATTGATTACTGTACTACAGCCATATTCTTTAATTTGCTGTAATTGTTCAGCGCTTGGCTGAGCAGAACTAAATAAATGCTCGTGCACCAAAGAAAAACTAGGAATTTCAGAAAGTGCTCGTTCGAGTGAAGTCATAATGTTCGCTTTGTAGTTATCAAAGTTTCAACCAAGAGGAGAAACTTCTTCTAATAAAAGATTTTTCTACTATAAGTGTTTTTATTTAAGTGTTCAATTTAGATCGCAAAAATAAAAACAGCATCATGATGATGCTGTTTTCTTTAGTTATTTAGTCTTTCTTCAAATTCTCATTTAATAAGAATTCCATCAATGCCTTTTGGGCATGTAAACGGTTTTCTGCTTCATCCCAAACAACAGCATTTTTATGATCCAGCATGTGCTCAGAAATTTCTTCGCCACGGTGTGCGGGTAAGCAATGCATAAATAAACAATCTGGATGAGCCAGATCCATTAATTTTTCATTCACTTGGAAATCAGCAAATGCTTTTTCACGAAGCTTTTGTTCTTCTTCTTGCCCCATGCTTGCCCATACATCAGTTACGATCAGGTCAGCATTAACCGCAGCATCCTCAGCTTTATTGAATACTTCCACACAATCGGCAAATTCAGTCAAAAACTCAGGTTTTGGTTCATAACCTTCAGGTGCAGCAATTTTGAGTTTAAAACCCATCATATGTGCTGCTTCAATGTATGAATTACACATGTTATTGCCATCGCCAATCCAAGCAACCGTTTTACCTTTAATGCTTCCACGGTGTTCTTGAAAGGTTTGCAAGTCAGCAAGTAATTGACATGGATGGTGGTCATCCGTTAATCCATTAATGACAGGAACTTTCGAATAAGAAGCAAAACGTTCAACAATATCATGGCCAAAAGTACGAATCATCACGATATCAAGCATGCTTGAAATGACACGTGCTGAATCCTCAATTGGCTCACCACGACCTAATTGAGTATCTCGTGGAGAAAGGAAAATTGCATTACCACCAAATTGGCAAATACCTGCTTCAAAAGAAATACGTGTACGTGTACTCGATTTCTCAAAAATCATTCCTAAGACTTTACCTACAAATGGTTGAAAAACCGTATTTGCATGTTGCATGCGTTTCAATTCTTGTGCACGGTCTAAAATGCGTTGCAACTCTAAAGTTGAAAGGTCTCGTAAAGTCAGGAAATGCCGAAGCGCCATAGTTACTCCCACAATAATTATTGAATAAAAACAATAATTAATTGTTATTTAATGGGTGGTGATAAAAAAAGGAATTGACTACTATACTACACCACCTAAAAAATGCAAAAGAATTAAGGGCCTGTTGCCATTTTATCTATGATTGCGACAGAGGACGTTTTTTAGACGATACAAGGCATGTTTTGCGAAATTTAGTGATCGAAATGAGAGAAACATAACGCAGTAGCGGCAAAGAATGTCCCTGTCCCAAAGGGTTGTGGCTAAAAATCCCTCATACTTCGTTATGAAACTTGGCAAGGGAATAGCCATTGCCTGCATTTCATGCCTTGTCTGATGAATTTTTAGCCTACAACGCAACTCATTTATAAAGTGGCAACAGGCCCTAGATTTTGATGAGCCTTTAAGAATAAATCAACGGAATAATTAATATAATCAGTTATTTCAGCGTCATTTGCTGATACTTCTAAACCCATTAAAAGTCGCCACTCAACATCACGTAAAATTCCGAAATACATCATGGCAGAGAAATGAGGGTTAGAGCAGTATATTTCATTGAGGTCGTGTGCCTGACCTAAAGCAAATGCAATCGTATTCTGTATATTTAAAGCACATTGGTCATAAAAATAGTGAGCTAATTGTATATCTTTTTGAGTTTGCTCTGTGAACATGCGCATAAAGGCAATATTTTCAGGTTGAATAATATGTTGATAAAAGCGTTGTAATGTTTGTACAAGGTATGTTCTTAAATTATTTTGTTCTGAAGTGTATGGAAAACAAACACCTTTAAAAAACACTTCACGACGATAATCACAAATCGCAGTAAAAAGACCTTCTTTGTTGCCAAAATATTTATAAATAGAAGCTTTTGAGCCACCTGCATGATTGACAATATCATCCAAGGAAACCGCATCATAACCTTTTTCAAGAAATAAATCGGTTGCACATAGTAATAATGCAAGGCGACGTTCTTGACCACGACGAGTTTGAGGTTGTTCGCAACTTGGGTAACAAATATCAGTCATTATATTCAATGAGCGTTGAGGGAATGTTTGTATTATAGCAAAAACCATATGTCTTGTATGGCTATGACATTAGATCATGTATCTAAACATCTCAATATAAAAAAGCGAGTAATGTGATCATTACTCGCTTTTATGGACTGTTTATGATTTATGCTGAACGCATTTCATCGTCTTCATCATCGTCTGTTGAATCCATGCCAAGCTCTTTAAGTTTGCGAGTCAGCGTGTTACGGCCCCAACCTAAAAGCTCTGCTGCATGGCGTTTGCGACCACGTGTTTGTTGTAGGGCGGCATTAATCAAAGTGCGCTCAAACATTGGTGTTGCGATATCTAAAATTTTCATTTCACCATTTTTTAACTTTTGAATCGCCCATTGAGCTAGTAGCTCATCCCAATGATGTACAGCAATTCTTTCAACTAAAGCTGGGCTTGTAACTGATGCATCATTCGTCGACTTCTGTATAGCAACTTGTTTGAGCTCAGCAGGTAGATCTTCTGGATAGACTTCACGTCCAGTAATCATGACTGTTAACCAACGACAAGTATTTTCTAATTGACGAACGTTACCTGGCCAAGGGAGTTGCTGCATATAGTCAGTTGTTTCTGTACGTAAGATTTTAGGACTAACACCTAATTCTTTACCTGCACGCGCCAAGAAATGTTGTGCAAGCATAGGAATATCTTCACTACGATGAGCAAGTTTCGGAATATGAATGCGAATCACATTAAGGCGATGGTACAAGTCCTCACGGAAACGACCTTCATTGACCAGTTTTTCCAGATCCTGATGGGTTGCCGCAACAATACGCACATCGACTTTTACTGGAATATGTCCACCAACACGGTAGAACTCACCATCTGCAAGCACACGGAGTAAGCGTGTTTGTGTTTCAAAAGGCATATCACCAATTTCATCAAGAAATAATGTACCGCCGTTGGCTTGCTCAAAGCGACCTTGATGCTGAGTATTTGCACCTGTAAATGCACCTTTTTCATGCCCAAATAACTCAGTTTCGATCAAGTCTTTTGGAATGGCAGCCATATTCAGCGCAATAAATGGTTTGGCACGGCGTGGTGAATGCTTATGCAATGCATGTGCGACAAGTTCTTTACCTGTACCTGATTCACCATTTATCAGAACCGTGATATGGGATTGTGATAAACGTCCAATGGCACGAAACACCTCCTGCATTGCAGGTGATTCACCAATAATTTCGGTTGATTGTAAAGGTGTCGTTGCTTTGGTTGCTTCTTGTTGTTGCAATTTATTGATATGTAAAATAGCACGATTTACTAATGCTAAAGCTTCATCGATATCAAATGGTTTTGGTAAATACTCAAATGCACCAGTTTGGTAACTTGAGACAGCAGATTCTAAATCAGAATGTGCTGTCATGATAATGACAGGTAGATCTGGATGTGTGTTTTTAACTTTAGATAAGAAAGTTAAACCATCAATTCCAGGCATACGAATATCTGTCAAAATGACATCGGGTGCAGCATCATGTAAGCGTTCGAGTGCTGTTTGTGCTTCTTCAAAGTTGGTGACGTCAAAACCTTCTTCTTTAAAAGTTTTTTCGAGTACCCAACGCATGGCACGATCATCATCAATTACCCAAATTTTATTTCGTGACACGGTCTGACTCCCAAGGTAAATATAAGCTAAATATGGTTTTTCCTGGAACGGATTGACACTCGATCATTCCGTTGTGTTGATGCATGATGTTTTGCGCGATACTGAGGCCAAGCCCTGTTCCCTTTGCCCGCCCAGTCACAAGAGGGTAAAATACAGACTCTAATATGCTTTCTGGAACACCTGGTCCATTGTCTTCAATATCAATTCTTATCGATGAGCGATTCAGAACACCGTTAATTGTGACTAAGCGTTGAATGCGCGTTCTTAAAATTAGCTCTGGTTCTGAATCGACAAAAAAATCTTTATTTTCAGTCATTGCTTGCACAGCATTTACGCTGATATTGAGCATGACTTGAATCAGTTGATCACGGTCAGCCATCACATCAGGTAAAGACAGGTCGTAATCACGAGTAATCTTAATTTTTTTCTTCGTTTGGTTCACAATAAGTGAACGAACGCGCTCTAAAGGTTCATGTACATTAACCAGTTCGTAGCTTGGTAATTGACGTGAACCAAGCATGGTATCTGCTAGATTGGTTAGGCGATCGACTTCACTAATAATAATGTCGGTAAACTCACGATAGCTTTCATCATTTAAGCTACGAGCAAGTAATTGTGTTGCACCACGAATACCCGCTAAAGGATTTTTAATTTCATGTGCCACACCACGGACTAGTTGGCGTGCGACTTGATGTTGTTGTACTAAATTTTCTTCTTTAGAAATTTTCAACATTCGATCAATTGGATTGAGTTCGATTAATAAAAGTGGGTGATAACTTTTACCTGCATTTAGTTGTGAGACCGTATAATCCACATGGATTGGTTTAAAATTCACATTAATTACAGCTTCGCGGCGTGTGTAATGTTGTCCGCTTTTTAATGTATTTAATAAAGCTTCATGTGTATTAAATGAATCGTCATGTGCATGAAGTAGATTGAGCACAGGCTGACCTGATGCGCGAAGTAAACTAACATCGAATAATGCTTCACAAGCCGAATTTAAATAAAAAATATTAAGTTTACTATCGACCAATAATATGGCAGTGGTCAGATTATCTACGAGCAGTCGATAGTCGATAGTGTTATGTTGATCCATTTGTGAATCGTCCTGTTTTAAAATGGCGCAATAAATATCAATATAGATGAATAGCCATTAACTTCTGAAATGTATTTAATGCAAAATGCAAGCCAACTTTGTATTAGCTAATTTTCAATAACTTAATTCATAAATAATGAGTTTATGCTGTATTTTTCACATAGATTGAGTTATTTCAATATTTTATCATGCTTTAAAATGGTGCGTTGTTAGGGTTTGTTTAAAATTTTGGTTGTATTTTGGTGCATTACACAAAGAGATGGCTTTGTAGCTATGCGGCAGCAAAGAAAAGTCATACAATACGCCGATTCAAGTGGAGCGCAGATTCATGAAGACCCCCAAAGTCGGTTTTGTATCTTTAGGTTGTCCTAAGGCATTGGTAGATTCTGAACGAATTTTAACTCAGTTAAAGACTGAAGGTTATCAAGTTGCATCAGATTACGACGGTGCAGATTTGGTTGTTGTTAACACCTGTGGTTTTATTGAATCTGCAGTGCAAGAGTCTTTAGATGCCATTGGCGAAGCCATGAGCGAAAACGGTCGTGTGATCGTTACTGGTTGCTTAGGTAAAGATGAAGATAAAATTCGTCAAATGCACCCAAATGTGCTTAAAGTTACAGGGGCGGCAGCTTATCAAGATGTAATGGAAGCTGTACATGAATATGTACCAGCTCCTCCAAAACATAACCCATTTATTGAT
Source organism: Acinetobacter sp. NIPH 284 (assembly GCF_000369425.1). Classification (NCBI taxonomy): domain Bacteria; kingdom Pseudomonadati; phylum Pseudomonadota; class Gammaproteobacteria; order Moraxellales; family Moraxellaceae; genus Acinetobacter; species Acinetobacter sp. NIPH 284. The sequence goes on along the minus strand of NZ_KB850011.1, from coordinate 479,892 downwards.
CTAGTCCCAGAACAAGGTGTGCGTCTAACACCAAAACATTATGCTTATTTAAAAATATCAGAAGGCTGTAACCATCGTTGTACTTTCTGCATTATCCCAAGTATGCGTGGTGATTTAGTTTCTCGTCCTGTGGGTAGTGTGTTAGATGAAGCAGCAGCATTAAAACGTGCTGGTGTAAAAGAAGTATTGGTTATTTCTCAAGATACTTCTGCTTATGGTGTCGATACCAAATACAAGTTGGACTTTTGGAATGGTCAACCTGTAAAAACTAAGTTCTATGATATGTGTGAAGCACTTGGTCAGCTTGGTATTTGGGTGCGTTTACATTATGTTTATCCGTACCCACATGTCGATGCAGTTATTGACCTAATGGCACAAGGGAAAATCCTGCCATATTTAGATATTCCTTTTCAGCATGCCAGTCCGCGCATTTTAAAATTGATGAAGCGACCAGCCCATAGCGAAAATACATTAGAGCGTCTGAAATTGTGGCGTGAAAAATGCCCTGAATTGGTGATTCGCTCAACTTTTGTTGTGGGTTTCCCTGGTGAAACTGAAGAAGATTTCCAAATTCTATTAGAATGGTTAAAAGAAGCTCAATTAGATCGCGTGGGCTGTTTTACTTATTCGCCAGTAGAGGGTGCAACAGCGAATGATCTTCCTGATCATGTGCTAGAAGAGATCAAGCAAGATCGTTATGAGCGTTTCATGGAAGTTCAGCAAGCAATTTCTGCTGCAAAACTACAAAAACGTATTGGTCAGACGATGACGGTATTGGTTGATAGCTTGGAAGAAGAATTTCCAGTTGCTGTTGCGCGTTCATATGCAGATGCACCTGAAATCGATGGCAACGTATTTGTTGAAGATATTGATAAGAGTGTGATTAAAGCGGGTGATTTGCTCGAAGTCGAAATCACGGATGCAGATGAATATGATTTATTTGCTAAGTTGATTCAGATTAAATCTGCTTGATATTGAATTAAATTGAAGAAATTTTGAGATTGGTCGGTTTGGAGTAAAGGTATGTCAGCTTCTAAAAATCCACGTTATGCACGAATCTTGCTAAAGCTTTCTGGTGAAGCTTTAGCAGGCAATAAAGATATGGGTATTGATGCCCAAGTATTAGATCAGATGTCACTTTCAATTGCACACTTGGTTGGTTTGGGAGTACAAGTCGGAATTGTAGTTGGTGGCGGTAACTTATATCGTGGGAGTCAGTTACAAAAAGACGGTTTGGTTGGGCGTGTAACTGGTGACCAAATGGGGATGCTGGCTACAGTTATGAATGGTTTGGCAATGCGTGATGCATTAGTGCGTCGCAACATTAAAACACGTTTAATGTCTGCTCTTCCGATCGGAACAGTTGTTGAATCTTATTCAAGTCGTGATGCGATTCGTCATTTAAGCCAAGGTGAAGTTTGTGTGTTTGTTGCGGGTACAGGTAATCCATTCTTTACCACAGATACAGCTGCTTGCTTACGTGGTATTGAAATTGAAGCAAACCTCATCTTAAAAGCAACTAAAGTTGATGGTGTTTATAATAAAGATCCAAGTAAATATGATGATGCGGTTAAGTATGATAATTTAACTTTCGATCAAGTACTTGATGAAAAGTTGGGTGTAATGGATCTTACAGCAATTTGCTTATGCCGTGATCATAATGTCCCATTACAAGTATTCGATATGAATAAATCGGGTGCTTTACTTTCTGTTGTTATGGGTGAAAAAGAGGGTACTCACGTTACGAATTAATGTACGTGAGCCGTAAAGCGCTTTATACTAATGTCTAAATATTTTGTAATACCTAATGAATAAGTAAGGAAGATCATATGATTAACGATCTCAAAAAAGATAGCGAACAGCGCATGCAGAAAACACTTGATTCTTTAGAACAAGGTTTTGCTAAAGTTCGTACTGGACGTGCTCACCCATCAATTTTAAATGGTGTGATGGTTCCTTACTATGGTTCTGACGTTCCTTTGAATCAAGTTGCTAACGTAGGTGTTGAAGATTCTCGTACGCTTATTGTTCAGCCATTTGAGCGTACAATGGTTTCTGCAATTGATAAAGCAATTCGTGAAAGCGATTTGGGTTTAAATCCAATTACAGCTGATTCAATTCGTGTACCTTTACCTGCGTTGACTGAAGAAACTCGTCGTGACATGCAAAAAGTTGCTCGTAATGAAGCTGAAAATGCAAAAGTTGCTATTCGAAACATTCGTCGTGATGTTTTAGGTGATATCAAAGCATTATTGAAAGAAAAAGAAATTTCTGAAGATGATGAACGCCGTGCTGGTGAAGATATTCAAAAGATCACAGATAAATATGTTGCAGAAGTAGATAAACGTCTAGCTGCAAAAGAAGCAGAATTAATGAAGGTCTAATTTTTATGACCTTACAAGAAGAACCGCTTCTTCCAAAACATGTTGCCATCATTATGGATGGCAACAATCGTTTTGCAAAAAAAAATAAATTGCAAAAAGGTGATGGGCATCGAGAAGGTAAGAATGTCCTTGATCCGATCGTTGAACATTGTAAAAGAGTTGGTGTTCAAGCTTTAACTGTTTTTGCATTTTCAAGTGAAAATTGGAATAGACCTCAGTTCGAAGTTGATTTGTTAATGAAATTGTTAGAAGACACAATTCATGAACAACTACCTCGAATGGAAAAATTCAATATAGCATTACGTTTCATTGGTGATCGTTCTAAATTATCAAATGAATTAAAAGATTTAATGTTATATGCAGAACAAAAAACGGCATCTTTCAATTCTATGACTTTAACGATTGCAATCAGTTATGGCGGAATGTGGGATATGGCGCATGCAGCCAAGTGTATCGCTCAAGATGTTGTAGATGGAAAAGTTCAAGTAGATCAGATAAATGTTGATTTATTCGATAAATATGTCAGTCTAAATGACTTACCTGCCGTAGATTTATTAATACGTACAGGTGGAGATTATCGTTTATCTAACTTCTTACTTTGGCAAGCGGCATATGCAGAATTGTATTTTACAGATACATTATGGCCTGAGTTTACAGTAAAAGAATTAGACCACGCTTTTGATGTATTTTCAGGGCGAGAAAGACGTTTTGGTAAAACATCTGAACAGATTCAACAAGCGAAAATAGAGAATTAATAATGTTAGAGCGGATTATAACCGCATTGGTATTAGTTGCTGTTGTTTTAAGTTGCATGTTTGCAACGCAATCACATTATCCAATGTTTATTCTTATGATCTTAGCTGCGGGGGTGGCTGGATATGAGTGGTTTAAACTTATGCCTCATGGCGAAGCACTGGTTTCAAAGCCTAAAGCTTGGATTTATGGTGGATGCGTAGCAGCAGTTTCAACTCTTGCGTTGTTTTTTGATGATGTTGCATTGTTGCTATGGGCAGCATCTATTCTTACGTGGCTAGGTAGTATTTACTGGGTTAAAAACTTTCCAGAATCAGATAATTGGTACAATGTATCATTATATGCAATTGGTTTTATTCTAATTTCTGCAGCAGTGACTGCGCTTTATGCGGTTTGGCATAGCTCACCTTGGTGGCTGATGTATTTGTTCTTGTTGGTTTGGGGGGCAGATAGTGGTGCATATTTTGTTGGTCGTAAATTGGGTAAAAGAAAACTTGCTCCTACAGTAAGCCCAAATAAATCGGTTGAGGGATTGTATGGTGGTATTGCAACAACAGTTGTGATTATGTTGGTTGTACAACATTTCTATTTAGACTTAACTGTAATACAGCTTATCTTATTCCTGATTCTTTCTATTATTACCGTTTTTGCATCAGTATTAGGTGACTTGTTTGAGTCAATGATCAAACGTCGTGCAGGCATTAAAGACTCAGGTCGTGTACTTCCTGGGCATGGTGGAGTATTAGATCGAATTGATTCACTTCTTGCTGCATCGCCTATTTTTGCAACTGGTATGTATGTATTGGTAAAACTTATTGGTGTAGATCTATAAATGACACAGGCTGTTTGTATATTGGGTGTTACGGGCTCTATTGGGCAAAGTACCTTAAAAGTATTGGCACGACACCCAGACCAATACTCTGTTTATGCGGTTTCTGCATATAGTCGTTTAGATGAACTGGTAGAAATATGTAAAAAATACAGTCCTAAAATAGTGGTTGTTCCGAAAATAAAAGCTTTAGAACTAGAGCAACGTTTAAATCAAGAAAACCTAAAAAATATTGAAATTTTAACAGATGAAGCGGGTTTGATAGCGATTGCTGAACACGATGAAGTTGATATTGTTATGGCTGCAATTGTCGGTGCTGCTGGTTTATTACCAACACTTGCCGCAGTCAAAGCGGGAAAACGAGTGTTACTTGCAAACAAGGAAGCCTTAGTGATGTCAGGTGACATCATGATGCAGGCAGCACGTGATCATAATGCTTTATTGCTTCCTGTCGATTCAGAGCATAATGCGATCTTTCAGTCATTACCACACAATTATTTACAGATTGAGAGAACAGGTGAGCCACAACTTGGAGTGTCTCAGGTTTTATTAACAGCTTCTGGTGGTCCATTTCTTAATCATTCTTTAGAACAATTACATGATGTAACGCCTCAACAGGCTTGTAAGCATCCAAATTGGTCGATGGGGCAAAAAATTTCGGTAGATTCAGCGACTTTAATGAATAAAGGTTTGGAATTGATCGAAGCGTGTCATTTGTTTTCAATATCAGAACATTTTGTTACAGTTGTTGTTCATCCACAGAGTATTATTCATTCCATGGTGCAATATGTGGATGGATCAACTTTGGCACAAATGGGTAATCCAGACATGTGTACGCCAATTGCGCACGCATTGGCATGGCCGCAACGATTAAAGACGGATGTTCCTGCTTTAAATCTGTTTGAAACAGCTCAATTAAATTTTCAGGCACCTGATAATATTAAGTTTCCAGCTTTAAATTTAGCTCGTCAAGCAATGCGTGAGGGTGGGTTGGCTCCTACAATTTTGAATGCTGCCAATGAAATCGCGGTCGCTGCATTTTTAAATCGGCAAATTCGATTCACTGAAATTACGCAAGTGGTCGAGCATACTTTACAAGCTGTACAAAATGCTAAAGCAGAAAGCATAGACATCATTTTGCAGACTGATATGATCGCAAGAGGTAATGCAGAGAAGTACATCGTGGGTATAGGGGGTTAAATCGTATGAGCGCACTATTTATGATTGTTGCGGCGATTTTATTATTAGGCCCACTGATCGCGATTCATGAGTTTGGTCATTATTGGGTCGCACGTAAATTAGGTGTTAAAGTTTTAGTCTATTCTATTGGCTTTGGACCTACTTTGCTTAAATGGCAATCGAAAAAATCAGGTATACAATACCAGCTTTCTGCATTGCCGCTAGGTGGTTATGTCAAAATGTTAGATGAGCGTGAAGGTAATGTTGCTGAGCAAGATTTACCTTATGCGTTTAATCGTCAGTCACCTTGGAAACGTATTGCAATTGTTGCTGCTGGACCGCTGATTAATCTTATTTTTGCTGTTTTATTGTTTTGGATTTTGTTTTTACCAGCTCAGGAACAATTAAATACACGTATTGGTAAGATTGTACCAAATACACCTGCTGCTCAAGTTAATTTACATGTTGGCGATAAAGTAGTAATGGTTGATGGTCAAACGACACCGACATGGGAAAAACTAAACTACGCTTTAGTTAATCGTGTTGGAGAGACAGGTCAGGTTTCAATTGTCGTTGAGCGTACTGGAACTGAAAAACAGTTTAGTTTACCGATTAAAGATTTTCTAAAAGATCAGAGCCAATCGCCTTTGGATGAGTTAGGGTTTTTACCTTATCGTCCTGTGATTCCAGCGATCGTAAAAGAACTGAGTGCTGATGGTGCTGCAATACGTCAAGGTATGAAAGTCGGAGACAAAATTGTTGCGATTAATAACGTTGCAATGAAAGATTGGTTTGATGTCGTTGATGTTGTACAAAATTCACCTGAAAAACTCTTAAATATTGATGTGCTACGTCAAGGCAAACTGGTTCATTTACAAGTGATGCCTCAAGGTCAACGTGACAATATGGGTAATATGAGTGGTGTTCTCGGAGTGAAAAGTGATGCAGGTAAAATCACAATTCCGAATGACTATAAACAAACTATTCAATATTCACCTGTAGAAGCTTTCGGGGTTGCTGTTGAAAAAACAACACAATTGTCAGGTATGATTTTTAGTTCGATTACGAAAATGGTACGTGGACTAATTGGATTGGATAACTTATCAGGTCCTATTACGATTGCTAAAGTTGCAGGACAGAGTGCTGAAATGGGGTGGCAAACCTTTATTTCTTTTATGGCATTGATGAGTGTTAGTTTAGGAATTTTAAATTTATTACCAATACCGATGCTTGATGGCGGTCATTTAGTTTATTACTTTATTGAAGCAATTCGTGGTAAACCTGTTTCTGAACAAATACAGATGTTTGGTCTAAAAGTTGGTATGGTACTGCTCGGTAGCATGATGCTTTTGGCTTTATTTAACGACTTCATGCGTTTATAAAAAACGCAAACGGAATTTAACTTACTGGAAAATATATGGGCATGCGTCACACACATTTATTAATGCCTTTGGCACTGGTTAGTGCGATGGCAGTGGTACAACAAGCATACGCAGCAGATGAGTTTCTTGCACAAGATATACGAATTGATGGCCTCGTGCGTTTAACACCTGCAAGTATCTATTCTATGTTACCAATAAATAGTGGCGATAGAGTAAGTGATCCAATAATTGCTGAGGCGATCCGTAGTTTATATGCTTCAGGTTTATTTGATGACATTAAAGCTTATAAAGAAAAAGACGTATTAGTGTTTAAAGTTGTAGAGCGTCCAATCATTTCAAAATTGGAATTCAAAGGCAATAAACTTATCCCTAAAGAAGCCTTAGAACAGGGCTTAAAAAAGATGGGTATTGCTGAAGGCGAAGTGTTCAAGAAATCTGCATTACAGATTATTGAGACTGAGCTTGAACAACAATATACTCAGCAAGGTCGTTATGATGCAGATGTAACAATTGATACTGTTGCTAGACCAAATAACCGTGTTGAGCTTAAGCTTAATTTTAATGAAGGTACTGCTGCAAAAGTATTTGATATTAATATCATTGGTAATACTGTATTTAGTGATAGTGATATTAAGCAAGCTTTTGCAGTTAAAGAAAGCGGTTGGGCTTCTATTGTTACACGTAATGATCGCTATGCACGTGAAAAAATGGCAGCAAGCTTAGAAGCGTTACGAGCTCTATATCTGAATAAAGGTTATATCAACTTTAATATTATCAATTCACAACTCAACATTAGCGAAGATAAAAAGCACATCTTTATTGAGGTTTCAGTTGATGAAGGTAGTCAATTTAAGTTTGGTGAAACCAAATTCTTAGGCGATGCACTCTATAAACCTGAAGAATTAAAAGCACTAAAATTATATAAAGATGGTGAAACTTATTCACAAGAAAAAGTAAATGCCGTTAAGCAGTTGCTACTTCGCAAATATGGTAATGCAGGTTATTACTATGCAGAAGTGAATGTTGTACCTGAAATTAATAATCAAACAGGGATTGTGAATCTAAATTATTATATTAACCCTGGTCAGCAAGTCACTGTTCGTCGTATTAACTTTACTGGAAATAGTAAAACAGCTGATGAAGTATTACGTCGTGAAATGCGCCAAATGGAAGGTGCTTTAGCAAGCAATGAAAAAATTGACTTGTCCAAAGTGCGTCTGGAACGTACAGGTTTCTTTAAAACTGTTGATGTAAAACCTGTTCGTGTACCTAATTCACCAGACCAAGTTGATTTAAATATTAATGTCGAAGAGCAACACTCTGGTACAACGACACTTGCGGTTGGTTATTCTCAAAATGGTGGTATTACTTTCCAAGCAGGTTTAAGCCAAACCAACTTTATGGGTACTGGAAACCGTGTTGCGATTGATTTATCTCGTTCTGTAACACAAGACTATTATAACTTAAGTGTAACGGATCCATATTTTACTATTGATGGCGTGAGTCGTGGTTATAACGTTTATTATCGAAAAACGAAGTTAAGTGAGAACTATAACGTTAATAACTATGTTACTGATAGTGTCGGTGGTAGTTTAAGTTTCGGATACCCAATTGATGAAAATCAGAGTATTAGTGCGTCTTTAGGTATCGATGAAACTAAAGTAAGAACAGGTCCAAGAGTATCTACATACATTCGTGATTATTTGTTGGCAAATGGTGGTAAAGCAACTGCACAGAACACTTATTGTCCTGAAGACCAATTAGATAAAGATTTAGATGGTAACTATACAGGTAAATGTAAACCAGGTGGTGAGATTACTTATAATAGTGCTTTCGAGGGTAGTTTCCTAACTTATACTTTGAATTTAGGTTGGTCTTATAACACCTTGAACAGACCACTTTTTCCGACGTCAGGTATGTCGCACCGTGTTGGTCTAGAAGTAGGCCTTCCAGGTAGTGATGTTGACTATCAAAAAATGACTTATGATGCTCAGGCATTCAAATCATTACCTATGGGTTTTGTGCTTAGAGGTTATGGCAAGTTAGGTTATGGTAATGATCTGCCATTCTATAAAAACTTCTATGCAGGTGGTTATGGTTCGGTACGTGGTTATGACAATAGTTCATTGGGTCCAAAGTACCCAAGTGTAATTTTCCAGGAAACTGGTAAAAATGACCCAGCTCGTGAAAAGGTCGGCGGTAATGCTTTGATTCAATTCGGAACAGAATTAGCATTGCCATTACCATTTAAAGGTGACTGGGCACGTCAGGTTCGACCAGTATTGTTTGCCGAAGGTGCACAAGTATTCGATACACAATGTAGTGTACCAAAGGGCAATATTCTGGTAGGTAGTAGTGCTGTTGATATCAAACAATACTGTAATGACAACTATAAATTTGATTTTAGTAATATGCGTTATAGTGTTGGTGCTGGTTTCACATGGATTACGATGATAGGCCCATTATCATTAAGTTATGCTTATCCACTTAATGATAAGAGTGGTGATAATACCAAATCTATTCAATTCGAAATTGGTCGTACTTTCTAAGTACGGCCTTTAAGCTCTTAAAATATAAAAGGACGAAATAATGAAAAAATTAACGATGTTGATGTTAGGCTTAGGTTTAACGGTTTCTGCTATGACGAATGCTGCTGGTATAGGTGTTGTTGATCTAGCTCGCGTAGTTGAAAGTAGCACGTATCTTAAACAACAAAATGCTGCTCTTGGCCAATCAGTTAAACCAACATCGACACGATTAGAACAATTAGGCAAAGAATTGGAAACTATGCAGCAAAAAGCGCAAACTGATGGTCCTAAGATGAATCAAGCAGATATTCAAAAAATGACTGCGCTGTATCAAGCTAAGTTAAATGAGTTCAATACAACTCAACAGGGTTTACAGACTAAAGTACAGTCTACATTACAGTCAATGAACACTGCATTTGAAGGAAAAGTGAAGCAAGTCGCTGAGCAATTAAGAAAAGAAAATAATTTAGATCTTATTTTGAATAAAAATTCAACAATTGCCTCTGACGCTCAGTATGATTTAACTGATAAAATGATCCAAAAGGTTAACGCACTGAAATAATCAATGAATAGACGTATTTATCGTTTAGAAGAAATAGCTCATCTTGTAAAAGGTGAGCTTTTTGGTGATAAAGATTTTAAAATTTCTAATTTGTCTAGTTTGGAACAGGCACAAAATCATCACATTTGTTTTGTAAATGGTGAAAAATATTTAGCACAAGCTGAGGCAAGCGAAGCAGGTGTTTATATTGTGACAACTGCATTAAAACAACAATTATCATCGAAGCAAAATTTTATCGTTGTAGAAAATCCTTATCTCGCTTTTGCAATTCTTACACATTTATTTGAGAAGAAAGCTTCTCAAAGAGGTATCGAAAGTACTGCTCAAATTCATCCTTCTGCGATTGTGGCTGATAATGCTTATATAGGACACTATGCTGTCATTGGTGAGCATTGTGTTATTGGAGATAATACAATTATCCAAGCACATGCTTTTATTGATGATGATGTTGAAATTGGTAACGACTGTTTCATTGATGCACATGTCACGATTACTGGCGGTGCAAAGTTAAAACATCGGGTTCGTATTCATGCGAATACGGTGATTGGATCAGAAGGTTTTGGCTTTGCGCCTTATCAAGGAAAATGGCACCGTATTGCTCAACTCGGTTCGGTAAGAATCGGTAATGATGTCCGTATTGGTTCAAATTGTAGTATTGATCGTGGCGCATTAGATGACACAATTTTAGCAGATGGCGTCATTATTGATAACCTTGTGCAAATTGCTCACAATGTTCAAATTGATCAACATACAGCCATCGCTGCAAACACGGCAATCGCTGGAAGTGTCCGAATTGGCAAAAACTGTATTATCGGTGGTGGCAGCGCAGTTGCAGGGCATTTAAATATTGCGAATAATGTGACGCTTACTGGAATGTCAATGGTCACAAAAAGTATTTCTGAGTCGGGAACCTTTTCTTCTGGAATTGGACTATTTGAAAATAGTCACTGGAAAAGAACTGTTGTACGCCTTAGACAATTAGCAGATGTGCCATTGACCCAAATCACTAAAAGGCTTGATCATATGCAAGCTCAATTAGAGTCCCTTGAATCAACCTTTAAGTTACGTAAATAATTTATTATGACTGAGTCTACATCTCCAGCATTTACAATGCCTGAATTACCCATGGATATTCTTACGATTCGTGAATATTTACCGCATCGTTATCCTTTTTTGCTTGTTGATAGAGTTACAGAAATAACTGAGAATAGTATTGTCGGCTATAAAAATGTCTCTATTAATGAAGAGTTTTTGCAAGGTCATTTCCCGACATACCCGATTATGCCGGGTGTGTTGATTATTGAAGCGCTTGCCCAGGTCTCAGGTATATTGGGTTTTGTTTTGACAAATCAAAAGCCAAAAGAAGGATCATTGTTCTTATTTGCTGGCGCAGAAAAAGTAAGATTTAAGAAACAAGTTGTTGCTGGTGACCAGCTTGTCTTAAAATCAGAACTAGTGATGCAAAAACGTGGCATTTACAAGTACAATTGCAAGGCTAGTGTCGACGGTATTGTCGCTGCAACAGCCGAGATCATGATTTCCCACCAAAAAATTGAGCAGACATGAGTAGTCAAAACCTAATTCACCCAACCGCAATTATTGACCCATCTGCAGAAATTGCATCTGATGTACAAATTGGACCGTATTGTATTGTTGGTCCAAATGTAACGATTGATACTGGGACTAAATTACGTTCACATGTGGTAATTGGCGGTTTTACGAAAATTGGGAAAAATAATGATATTTTTCAGTTTTCGAGTGTCGGTGAAATTTGCCAAGATTTAAAGTATCAAGGTGAAGAGACATGGCTAGAGATTGGGGATAATAACTTTATTCGTGAACATTGTACTTTGCATAGAGGTACGGTTCAGGATAACGCAATAACAAAAATTGGCAGTCATAACTTATTCATGGTGAATACCCATATTGCGCATGACTGTGTAATTGGTGATCACAATATTTTTGCCAATAATGTAGGCGTTGCAGGTCATGTCCATGTTGGTAACCATGTCATTGTTGGCGGAAATGCAGGTGTGCATCAATTTTGCCGTATTGATTCATATAGCATGATTGGTGGTGCAGCGCTTATCCTTAAAGATGTACCAGCCTATGTACTGGCTTCTGGTAATCCAGCACATGCACATGGTCTGAATATTGAAGGAATGCGACGTAAGGGCTGGTCACGGGATACGATTCAGGGCTTAAGAACAGCTTATAAACTGATTTATAAATCAGGTTTGACCACTGAACAGGCTATTGCACAGATTCGTAATGAAATTTTACATAATGTGCCAGAAGCCCAACTGTTGATTGATTCCTTAGAAAAATCGACACGTGGGATTGTCCGTTAAAATTTACAGAAATAAAAAAAGACACCGAGGTGTCTTTTTTATATTCTAATTCTTTGTACACGACAAAAAAAGACAACTCATTGAAATAATGGCATAATACTTGTTTTCTGACGACGAATATGATGACACATTTCAATGAGTTACATCTCATCTTAAACAAATATCTAAAGTGGAACAAGTCACGTGTAAAATGTTTTACACTGATTATGCTTGCATTAATTGTAAAACAGACATGTAATCTTTCTTCTGCATCTAAAGCCTTACCCATCAAGTGCTTACCACAATCATTTTATCGACGTATACAACGCTTCTTTGCAGATCAGTACTTCGATTATCGTCAAATTTCTCAGTTAATTTTCAATATATTTTCATTCGATAAAGTCCAATTAACTTTGGATAGAACCAACTGGAAATGGGGAAAACGAGATATCAATATCTTGATGTTAGCCATCGTCTATCGTGGAATAGCGATACCTATAGTAAAACCGCTTAATTACCCATACACTCGTTAAAGAAACGACTAAAAAGCTTATCTATTGAGTTAACCAACCATTTTTTCCTTTTTGCTTTAACCCATGCCCACATTTTTTCAATAGGATTAAGGTCAGGACTATAAGGTGGTAACCAAAGTATTTGATGCCCATGTTGGGCTAATAGATCTTGTATATCTTGTCGTTTATGGAAGGCTGCATTGTCCATGACAATTACACTATTCGAGGGTAATTCTGGTAATAAAAACTTATCTACCCAAAAATGAAATACATCCGAATTTACTTTGCTATCAAATAAACCCACTGCAAATAACTTACCCTCATGGATTGCTCCTATTGCATTAGTTTGATTTTTTAATTGCCAATTATATGTTCCATAACAAGGAGTTCCCTGTTTTGAATAACCATGAGGTCTATGTTCATGAGATTTAAATCCACTTTCATCAAGATAGATAATCTGGTGTTGATACCTTAATCGGTTTAAATCTTTTAAATACTGTTCTCTGAGTTCTGTTTTTGCTTTCGGGTGCCGTAAGGTCTTTTTTTAACTGTGATATTTAGACGCTTGAGCGCATCTCCAATTGTAGAAGTACCACAACCAAAACGAGCAGCGCGTTCATATTGATAATCATCAGGATATTGCTCAACATCTGCACGTAAGGCATCATCATCAACTTTAGATGGTTTTCTTGGTCGAGTTCTTTTTATTTCGATTCGCTTTTTCCATTCGACAATTGTATTTTTATTAATTTCGAAGTGCTGAGCAACCGCTCGGATAGATTGACCTTCTTCAAGCTTGGCTAATATTTTCTTTCTAAAATGTATTGGATAACTCATATTGGTATTGTATTGGTTTTTTGACGTGTTGACTATATTGTTTGGACATTGCTCAATAAACGTGGAAATTCAGATACAAAAGAGCGTATTGCTTTGATTCAACGCTTTATCTCCATTTTTGGTAAAGACCGTATTGTGAATGTGTTTGCAGATAGAGAATTTATCGGTGAGAAATGGTTTACATGGTTAATTGAAAATGACATTAACTTCTGTATACGTGTTAAAAAAACTTTATTGTGACCAATCACTTAGCTAAGAATCATAAAATTAGTGATTTATTTCGTCATCTTCAAGTTGGTCAAACAGAATGTCGTAAACGACGTATTTGGGTTGGTCGAGTGAAACTGTATATTAGTGCGTTACGATTAGAAGATGGAGAACTTTTACTTGTTGTTTCTCCTAGGTTTAATGCTTCTGCTATTCGTGATTATGCATTACGCTGGGAAATCGAAACCTTATTTAGTTGTCTCAAAGGACGTGGATTCAATCTTGAAAATACTCGTTTAACAGACCCTAGACGAGTCAAGAAATTGATAGCAGTGCTAGCCATCGGTTTCTGTTGGTGCTATTTAACAGGTGAATGGCAACATGATCGAAAAAAAGCGATAAAAATAAAGAAGCATGGACGACTTTCAGTCAGTTTATTTCGATACGGTTTAGACTATGTTCAGATGGCTATTCTACGTTTGATTGGTTTTGGAAAAAAAGAAGAATTTAAGAAAGTGCTCGCAATTTTAAGAAAGAAAAAGCCTGATAGGACAAGGGCTCTATGAAATTTGTCGTGTACAGAGATTCTAATTTTCTGCTTCGATGAATTGTTGTCGATATTGCTTGGGTGATACTTCAAAAGTTCGTTTGAATGCTTGGCTAAATGCTGTTTCAGAAGAATAGCCCACTTTGTTTGCAATCAGATGAATGGAGTAATTACTTTTACGTAAATATTGGCTTGCTAAGCGCATACGATGTTGTTGTAGATAAGCCAAGGGAGATTCTCCGATCACCTCATGAAATAAACTTGCAAATTTTGAACGCGACATGCAGCATTGTTCTGCAAGGGTTTCAACTGTCCATGCATCTTCAGGATGGTTATGAATTGCAGCAAGGCTGTTGCTGAGTTCGGGGTGGTTTAAGGCACTCAGCCAGCCATGTTGAGTTGAGATTTGCTGGATATGATCCCGAATACACTTGATGAGTAAGATATTCACCAGATGGTCAATGATGATGTCCCGTCCAGCCTGAATATTTTGTGTCTCTAATGCTAAAAAGTGTAAACCTATTTGTAACCATTCAGGTGCTGTATTTTCTCCGTGTTGAATATGAATGATTGAAGGTAACGCTTGAATAAATGGACGTGCCATGATGGTGTCAATTTGGCAGCGTACCGCTAAAATCAGGTTTTTTTCTGCTGATTCAGTGCCAAATTCAACAGCATCATTCTTATGTCCATCAAACAATTTTGAAATATCGACTGCATTCACAAGCTTTGTGATGGAGTTATCGGCACCCGTATGTGCTGTTCCAGAAGGAATTAGGATAATTTCACCAGCATGAGCAGTTAAACTATTTTGTGAATCAATTTGAATGAAAACTGAACCAACTAAAACAATATAAACAATCAGGGCGGTTTGATCCTGACAGATAAAACTCCATTCTCCCTGAGTTTTCAAGTAGATATATTCGGTGTGATTTAAATGTATATCAGCAAATATTTTACTTAAAGCAGCATCCATATGATTTTTAAATTATGTATTCATTTTAAATTATAGAGAGCTACTGTAATAACTCAATATGTGTTTATAGGACAAAAACAGGGGTGATGATGCCAAAGACTTTGACATAGGTTTTTTGGACGCTTGCAACTGTCATGAAATTCATAATTCATCAAAATATACATATATACAAAGACATGGATAAGATGATGAATGCACCAGTAAATGTTGAGCAAGAACTTACGCCAGTAAGCATTTCAAAATCGAAAACTGAATTGGATCGTAAACGTTATTTATGGGCAATTAGCCCAGCTTTACCTGCAATTGGAATTGGCATTTTAGCAGGTTATCAATTTGCACCTCGTCCACTGAAAAAAATCTTTGCATTAGGCGGGCCAATTGTTTTGCACATCGTTATTCCAGCAATTGACGCATTGATTGGAAAAGATGCAAATAACCCAACTGATGAAGATATTAAACTACTTGAAAAAGATCCGTATTATTCACGCTTAGTGAAAAGCTTTCTTCCATTACAATATACAGCTAATTTTTATGCGTGTTATTTATCTAGCCGTAAAGAAACTTCATTTATCGATAAAATCCTATTGGGTATTTCAATGGGTGCGATCAATGGTATCGCAATCAATACTGCACATGAGCTTAGCCATAAACATGATCGCATAGATCATATTCTTTCTCATCTTGCTCTTTTACCAACAGGATATAATCACTTCCGTGTAGAACATCCGTATGGACACCATAAACGCGCTGCGACACCTGAAGATCCAGCATCTTCACAAATGGGTGAAACATTCTATGAGTTTTGGCCCCGTACAGTCATTGGTTCTTTTAAATCTGCTGTTGAGATTGAAACTAATCGTTTGAAACGTAAAGGTAAAAAATTTTGGTCAACTGAAAATGAATTATTGCAAGGCTGGGGAATGAGTGCTGCCTTTCATGGTTCAATGATCGGATTATTCGGTAAAGGTGTCATTCCTTACTTAGCGACTCAAGCTTTTTACGGTATTAGCTTGTTTGAAATCATTAATTATATTGAACATTATGGTTTAAAACGTCAAAAAGATAAGAATGGTAAATATGAACGTACGATGCCAGAGCATAGCTGGAACAATAACAATATTGTGACCAACTTATTCTTGTATCAATTACAGCGTCATTCAGATCATCATGCTTATCCAACACGTCCATTCCAAGCACTGCGCCATTTTGATGAAGCACCAGAATTACCTAGTGGTTATGCAACAATGTTATTACCAGCATTAATTCCACCACTATGGTCAAAGATGATGGATAAGCGTGTATTTGATCACTACAAAGGTGATTTGAATAAAGCCAATATCTATCCAAAACGTCGTGCAAAACTATTTAAGAAATTTGGTGTAGTGGATCAATCTTTACAACAAGCACCAGTTGAAGCTGTAACAACTGAATAATCCAAAAGCTTTCCCAAAGCAGAAGCATTGATCATTCATGGTCAGTGCTTTTTTCTTGTATTAAAAATTTAAAAAACAAAAGTTTTTGCATCATGTTGCTGTATATCTATAAAGAGTACTTAAAAATAATTGTGTAATGACAGCATGAGGCGATGATGACAAAACATTATGATTATATTGCGATTGGTGGTGGAAGTGGTGGGATTGCATCGGTCAATCGTGCTGCGATGTATGGGAAGAAATGCGCCTTGATTGAAAAGGCTGAAATTGGTGGAACCTGTGTTAATGTCGGCTGTGTGCCTAAAAAAGTCATGTGGTATGCAGCACATATTGCTGAATCAATTGAAAAATATGGTCCTGATTATGGCTTTAACAGTAAAGTTGAATCTTTCGATTGGCAGACACTGGTCAAAAATCGTCAAGCTTATATAGAACGAATTCATTTATCTTATCAAAATAGCCTAAGTAATAATAAGATTGATCTTATTCGTGGTGCCGCTCATTTTATTGATAAAAATACTATCGAAGTCAACGGTGAGAAATTCACAGCAGATCATATCCTGATTGCAACAGGGACACAGCCATCATTGCCTGATATTGATGGTGTTGAATATGGCATTGATTCGAATGGTTTCTTTGAACTAACGGCTTTACCTAAAACAGTTGCAGTGATTGGTTCGGGTTATATTGCAGTTGAATTGGCTGGGGTACTTAATTCTTTAGGTTCACAAGTTGGATTATTTATCCGTAAAGATCTACCTGTTCGACGTTTTGACTCTTTCTTAAGTGAAACTTTGGTTGAAGTGATGCAAACAGATGGAATTACTATACATACACAAGCTGTTCCTAAAAAAATCACTAAGAATGCCGATGGCTCTGTCGTATTACATTTAGAAAGTGGCGAAAGTCATACTGTCGATTGCTTGATTTGGGCAACTGGACGAGAGCCGAATACAGCAAGCCTAAATCTGGACCAAGCCAATGTTCAGCTTAATGAACGAGGTTATATTCAAGTGGATCAATTCCAGAATACATCCCAAACAGGCATTTATGCGGTGGGAGATATCACAGGGAAAATGGAGCTGACACCTGTAGCAGTCGCAGCAGGTCGAAGATTATCCGAACGGCTTTTTAATCATAAGCCTGATGAATATTTAGATTATGACAATATTCCGACAGTGGTGTTTAGCCATCCACCTATAGGGACGGTTGGGATTACCGAAAAAGAAGCCATTGAACAATATGGTCAGCAATCAGTAAAAGTTTATCACTCATCATTTACATCTATGTTTAGTGCGGTGACACAACATAGACAGCCTACTAAAATGAAACTGGTTTGTGTGGGTGACGATGAGAAAATTGTCGGTATTCACGGTATCGGTTTTGGCATGGATGAGATTCTGCAAGGTTTTGCGGTTGCTTTAAAAATGGGAGCGACTAAAAAAGATTTTGATAATACCGTTGCGATTCATCCAACATCTGCGGAAGAGTTTGTGACGATGCGATAGCGCGCTATATGCAAATAAAAAGGACGTAAATAACGTCCTTTTTAAATTTTTTGTTTAAATGGGTATTTATTTCAATTCACTCGAAGATTTCCCCAATTCACGACGAGCAATAATGAGCTGTTGAATCTGTTGTGTACCTTCAAAAATATCAAGGATTTTTGAGTCACGTGCCCATTTTTCTAATAACTCATCTTCACCATAGCTTGCAGCTAATTCGACGCATTTGAGAGTAATTTCATTACCAACACGCCCAGCTTTTGCTTTAGCAATCGAAGCTTCTTTTGAGTTTGGCTTCTTATTGTCAGCCATCCATGTGGCTTTAATCATAAGTAGGCGAGCAGCCTCCCACTCAGCTTCCATACGATAGATTTGAGCAGCCAAATTTGAGGTTTGCAAATAAGGCGTTTTGTAGTCAGGATCAAGCTGATCTTTAAAAATTTCTTTAATACGTTCTAATGATGCCTTTGCACAACCGATTGCCATTGCTGCAACAAGTGGACGAGTGTTATCAAAAGTTTCCATAACACCAGCAAAACCTTTAGCAACATCAATTTCTGGATTACCCAATAAATTTGCAGCAGGTACACGGCAGTCCGTAAAGCTAATCACCGCCGTATCTGAGGCTTTAATCCCGAGCTTGTGTTCCAGACGTTCAACTTTCATACCTACTGTACCTTTAGGTACAACGAAAGATTTAATCGCAGCACGACCGAGCTTTTTATCTAGGGTTGCCCAAACTACAACGGAGTCAGCACGTTCACCAGAAGTGACAAAGATTTTTTCTCCATTTAAGATGTAATCATCACCATCTTTGGTTGCTGTTGTACGAATAGCCGCGGAGTCTGAACCACAACCAGGTTCAGTAATCGCCATAGCAGCCCAAGTTCCTTTGAAACGTTCAAGTTGTTCATCATTGGCAACTGCTGCAATCGCAGAGTTGCCCAAGCCTTGACGTGGCATACTGAGCAGTAAGCCTGTATCACCATAACACATTTCAATAATACCAAGTGCCGCAGACATGTTGCCGCCATTCACAATGGCATATGGGTTCGCTGTCCCTCGTTTACTCGCATTGGCAGCACCCACACCTTCGCCACTTTCATTCATACCATCTAATAGCGCAGCGAGCATGTCCAATTCTTTTGGATAGGCATGTTCAGCTTTATCATATTTGCGTGAGATTGGACGCAAAACATTGATTGCAGTTTCATGCGCCTGATCAACCAACATTTTAAATTTTTTCGGATTTTGTAAGTTCATTATTATTCTCCAAAATTACGCATGTAAGCCAGAATGTAAGATAGCGGTTGCGCGTAGATCACGATACCAACGTTCAACAGGATGTTCCTTAGTAAAACCATGACCACCTAAGATTTGAACACCATCTGTACCGATTTTCATTGATTTTTCGGCACAAAGTAATCGTGCCAGATAGGCTTCACGATGGAACGGTTTACCCGCTTCAGCCAAGCTTGCCGCATTTAAAACCAACATACGCATAGCATCAATTTCAATGGCCATATCGGCAATCATGAAAGCAACACTTTGACGATGCGAGATGGGTTCGCCAAAAGCAGTACGTTCATTTGCATATTTAATACAGTAAGCTTTGATTGCTTCTCCTGTACCAATCGCCATGGCGCACCACATTAAGTTTCCAAGGTCGACAAATGCAGTGTAATCAAAATCAGCATCGCCTAAGCGTAAAGCTGGTGTTTGATTGAATTGAAGTGTTGCTGTTTCAGTTGCTTTTAATCCCATTGCTGGATTAGCTTTGATTGCAATCGTTTCATTTGACTGCACAACAAAAATATCAGGTTGACCGTTGAACTCAGCACTGACAAGGAATACATCGGCAGTACCGCCTAGAATAACTAAGGTTTTTTCACCTGTAATGTAGAATTGACCGTTTGCTTCAGTTGCAGTTGTTTTTAACTGATATGGATTAAATGCAGGAGTCGCTTCTTGAAATGCAAATGTTGCGGTAACGTCATTATCCTCAGCAAACACAGGCAAATACATCGATTGAACTTGTGTTGAACCCCAACGGGTAATTGCATTAATAACGCTAAATGTGCTGAGCAGACCTGCTGTTAAACTGAAATCACCTTTTGCCAAACTTTCAGCGATTAGTATATTACTGACAATATTTTGTTCAGCGGCAACACCACCTGATGCTTCAGGTAACGCATAGTAGTTCAAACCTAAGTCGACCAAATGTTGCCAAAGTTGTTCTGGGAATTGTGCTTGATGATCAGCGTCATGCGCTAAAGCATATAAAACTTCTTCAGCGAATTGAGACATTGCATCAACCGTCATTTGCTGTTCTTCAGTCAGACTGAGATCAAACAAATTTTTATTAACTTGATTCGGGAGGCGTTGCTTATCAATTGCTTGTGGTTTAAAAGCTTTTTGTGTTTTATTCAGTACTTTAAAACCTGTTTTTGATCCTTGATATAATGATTTCTCTACAAATTTTCTTAATTTGAGTTGATCTAATACTTCGCTTCCTGCGATTTTAGTGATCAAAGATAGCCCAAAGCCTTGAGCTTTATTCATCATATTCGACATGATTTTATCCTAGAGGATGGTTGTAAAATTATGCTGACATGCTCTAGTCAAAAAAACTATGTCTTGTTTGACGTGCTAAATTAAGAAAGATAAAGGGTAAAATGATTCGTATATAGATTTTATCTTATTGTTTTTAAATGAATAAAAAAAATATCAGAAAAATAAATTTTTAAAAAAATTGACCAAACTGACAAATCAGATTGGTCAAAATGACTTTAGATATAGTGCTTATGCAAACTGACGAATCATTTTTCGTACATTGGTCTTTGCTTCGATCACGGTCATAAACGTATATGCACCAATAAACTTACGGCTAATAAACATAAATTCTTTTGGTGGAACCGAGAAATAGCGCGATGCCATAGACTGTGCTGCCTGTTGCATGACACGGCTATGCAATTGGCTTTTCTTCCAATCGTAGCGATCTTGCTCATCCATTACACCTGCTGGCATGTCAGGATTGTTAGCTGGACAGCTAAATGCTTCTGTGGCGATAAGGAACACATCTGCCATACCTGGTTTGATACTTTCAGGCATTGCATCAAAGAACTCGTAGCCTGTCATCGCTTTAACCATTTCATCTTTGTTATGGTTATAACCAGCATGGATCAGGTTACGTGCAACAGTGAGCAAATTCTCATCGAACTGACGAATTGCACCAAAGTCGAGGAGAACGATTTTGTCCTTTACATCATCGCCGTTACCCAAACGAACAAGATAATTACCGAAGTTCGGATCGGTTTGCATTTCGCCCCATTCAAACAGCTCACGTACTGCAATTTCCAAAGAAGCTTCGCCTAATTGGTTACGACGTTCTTGGGGGAGGGAGAGCATGACAGGGCTATTTACAGGCACACCACGTTCAAAGGTCATGCACAACACTTTTTTAGCGCAAAATTCATCGACAATTTCAGGAACGATATAACGAGGATCATCTTTGAGGCGTGCAGCAAAGCGGCGAGTTGTCGCGGCTTCGATGTCATAGTCGACTTCTCGATGCATCATTTCACGAACTTCATCAAACCACTGATCAAATTCACGTGTTTGCGGCACCATACGCGTGAGTTTTAACATGTTCCTGAAAAGGTTCATGTCTGAATCAATTGCTTCAGCGACACCTGGATATTGAATCTTTAAGACTAGCTCCAAACCATCTGATTTACGTGTCGCACGATGAACTTGAGCAAGTGAGGCTGTACCGATTGGTTCATGATCAATCGTGAGTTCATCTAATTTTGAACCTAACTGTTCTTGCAAATGCGCTTTGATTGCAGGCCAAGCTAGTGCGACAGTTTGATTGTTCAGTGTATTTAATGCTTGTGTAATTTCTTCAGGTAAGAAATGTTCGCCGTATAAAGCCATCATTTGACCAATCTTTACGATTGATCCTTTTAGTTTTCCTATTTCAGAAACTAAATAATGAGCTTGTTCAGCCATGGCTTTTTTACGCTTTTTCTCTTTTTCTTCTTCACTAGAAAAAATTGAAGTAGCGCTAGCAGTCGCCCAACGTGTTCCAGCGAGTAAAGAGGCTTTTGCAATAGATAAGCGACGATCTACAGAGGAGGTTTTTAGATTCTTAAGCTTATCGTTCTGATCTGACATGAAAGAAAAATCCTATGCTGAAATCGGAGGGTTGAAAGCCGAGACTTAAATTGTAGCGGATATTACAGCTTTTGAACGTATTAAAATAGTTCAATCTCTTGAATTGTCAGTCTAAATTTGTGAATTAGGTCAATAAATCAGAATAGCCTAAGTAAAATTTAACTTTCAAATTTGGCTTTCGTATACAGATGTCCTAAATCCTAAACTGAATTTTTAGATTAGATTTTCTCATTAAAGCAGCACGATTAGTATGAATATGAGCAATCAACATACGCTTTACATGACTATGATGAAAGCCTAAAGCATGAGCTTTCACAATAATGATACTGGGTAATGTAAAGAAAAAATACTTGGTGTCGTCTAAAGTCGCATTTTTAAAAATACCTTCTTCAATCAAAGTATTCCGAAGAAAAATTTTCTCTTCTTGCACAGTAGTAGATGACTCATCATCCCAATAATTCTGACGCATTGCCATCAAATTATTATGTTTATAACTCATCGTTGCTTGAGCTCATTCTGTTTACTATTAGCAAATATATGTGGTTAATTGAGTGTTTATCAAGAATAGATTTATCTCAAAAATAGCCTAAGTAAATTTAATCCTTAATTTTTAAATGCTACACTTATACTACTTTAATCACTAAAGCAAAGAACTGAAAAAAAATGACTCCAGCTTGTAAGTTATTAGAAAAAAATAAAATAGCATTCACAATTCATGAATATGAACATGATGTAAATGCAAAAAGTTTTGGCTTAGAAGCCGCAGAAAAACTCAATCTAAATGTAGATGAAGTATTCAAAACGCTAATGGTCACCGATGAAAAAAATTATTTCATCGCAGTTTTGCCAGTGAATTATCAATTAAATTTAAAAAAAGTTGCATCAGCAATAGGGTGTAAGAAGTTACAAATGGCCAATCCAAAAGATGCTGAACGTTTAACTGGTTATTTAGTAGGTGGAATTAGTCCTCTAGGGCAGAAAAAACGACTCAAAACTGTAATAGATGAAACAGCGAAATCATTAAATAAGATCTATGTAAGTGGTGGAAAAAGGGGGTTGGACATTGGTCTTAACCCAATTGATCTAGCTAGGTTACTGGAAGCTACATTTTCAGATGTTTTAGATTGTTAATATATTTAAAAGGGCTTTAAAACATAAAGCCCTTTTTATTTGATTTATAAAAACAATAAAAGAATGAATCATAATTAAAATATTTAATAATGAGAATTATTATCTTTTGTAT
The DNA here is from genome assembly GCF_000369425.1 of Acinetobacter sp. NIPH 284. Classification (NCBI taxonomy): domain Bacteria; kingdom Pseudomonadati; phylum Pseudomonadota; class Gammaproteobacteria; order Moraxellales; family Moraxellaceae; genus Acinetobacter; species Acinetobacter sp. NIPH 284. Next base: position 456,509 of record NZ_KB850011.1, on the reverse strand, counting down.
TTTTCTTGATCTAAATTAATTTTTCACAATAAAAAACAAAGTATTAAGTTCAAAAGGCTAAGTTATTTTATAATTGCTATTATTAATGATAATTATTATCATTAATAATAGCAATTACGATGAATGCCATTGTAATAAGGTTTGTTTAGAGCTCAAAACATTCGAAAAAAATTAACTCTCTCTTTATAAGAGGATACCGACAGATGCAATCACTTGCCAATCGGTTGGCGATACAACACTTCGTCAACGCATATACGCAAGAAACTGGCAAAGGTCACTTGCTTAATAAAAATCAGCAAAGTCTGCAACAACAAGCGTTTAGCCAAGGTTTAAGGTTCGATATGAAAACTATTTCTCAGCAATTACCAGATTATTTTGAATACCACGAAGATGGCACACAATACTACTTACGCCAAGTGCAATACCCACAAGATATTCCTTTGCTACATCAATGGATGCATGAGCCACATGTTATTCCACAGTGGCAATTGAATAAGTCAGAACTGGATTTACAGGTTTACTTCGACAAGATGCTGGCAGATGACCATCAACGTTTATTGATTGTGGGTGTGGATAGCAAAGATGTGGGTTATACCGAGATCTATGAAGGTAAGCGTGATCGTTTAGGTCGTTATTACGAAGGTGATGACAATGATTTAGGTTGGCATTTACTTTTTGGTGGTAAGTCATTGTTTAGTAAGGTCTTTTACATCCAGCCATTCGTTTGCTCAGCTTCTATATTTTTGAACATTCACAAGCGAAAAAAATTGTGGGTGAGCCAGATCATACCGTTAAACCTTATGCAGCAGTGGTGGTAGAGCTTTGTTATGAAAGCCAACGTTTAATACCGATGCCTGAAAAAACAGCGATGTTGTACCACTGCTTTAGAGAAACTTTCTATAACAAGTTTGGTGAATATTACCAAACATCACAACAACAGCTAGCAGATCAGCCAGCCAAACTTCTGAGTGTTACATGAGCTTATATATCAATGAAATGCATATCTTAGACATGCGCTTTGCGGCGAATGTCTCTGTTGCAGAATTTGAACAATGGTTAGCACGGATTCAGCACTATTTCGAACATAAGCAAAATTTCGTGTTGATCATACAAACCGATGTAAATACTGAATTTCCTGAAGAATATCGGGTCATTCAGGGGAAATGGTACAAACAATATAAACAAGATTTTTATCAATATTGTTTAGGCCTTGCTCGCATTGCCCAAGATGAGGCAGATCGTATTCGATTAGACACGCCAGCTTTGCAAAAAGCCTGGCATGTTCCTTATTTTGTCAGTTTAGAAAAGACCGATGCCGTGCAATGGGCGATGCAGAGGTACTTATGAATCAACACATAAAACCTGACCAAGATTTTCCAATCAAAACAGTTTCTGCACTGAGTTTAACTGTGGTGGTGGTGTTGTACCTTGCACATGCATTGCCACTGTACTTTTACAATGTTGCCTTACCTGCGATTCTACGTCATCAAGGGGTCGATCTGCGTTGGATTGGCATGTTGTCGCTACTGTATATCCCATGGGCCTTTAAGTTTTTTTGGGCGCCCTTAATTGATCGTTTTTATTTTAAGGCACTTGGTAAACGTAAAACTTGGCTTTTATTCACTCAAATTGCCTTGGTATTCGGTGTCGTTGCCTTAGCTTTGACACAATTCGATTACGGTCTAAGTATCTTTGTCATTGTCGGTCTATGGATTTCAACCTTTGCCGCAACCCAAGATATTGCGATAGATGGTTATACCGTTGAAACCTTTTCTGAATCCGAATATCGCCTAGGCAGTATGGCACAAAGTATTGGTGTGGCACTGGGCAGTATGATTGGTGGTGCTGCAACTTTGTGGCTGTATCAATTGTATGGTTGGCAAACCGCGCTGATTTGTTTAGCTGCAATGACAGCACTGACCATGCTTGCAGTGTTTCAAATCAAAGAAAAAACCAATACTGAAAAAATTGCAAAGCAAGCACCGAGTCTGATTCGAGCCTTTAAGCGCCCTGAGATGCTTTGGGCCTTGGCTTTGATTGTCTATTATCGCGTAGTCGAAGCGCCAGCAATGGCCATGCTGAATCCGATGTTGATTGATCAAAAATGGTCATTGGCAGAGATTGGTGTACTAATGTCTGTGATTGGCGCGGGCATTGGTTTATTGGCAGCAGTAACAGCCGCATTCCTGTTAAAAAAAATTGCAGCAACACAATTACTGATTTGGGCTGGTTGGGCACGCAGTTTGGTGTATGCCTTACTGGGCATCGCGGTCTTATTCAGCTGGTTTAATCAGTGGCAAATGTTATTGGGGCTATTTGTTGTGGTTATTTTGGCGATTCGTTACGTCGCAATGACTGCTTTATATGCGCACTTCATGCATACCAGCTCTCAGGAACAAGCTGGAACAGACTTTACCATTTTGGTCTGTTTTGAACTTCTGGTTTATTTCATTGGCGGTGCAATGTCTGGTTTCTTGGCCAAAGCATTTGGTTATGGAAATTTCTACCTCATTCTCGCAGCAGCATCTGTGTTGAGCGTCTTGCTCAGCCAAGTGTTAATCCACAAAGCAAAACAAACGGAACAACTCACCTAGGGGTAATTTATGAAAGTACGTTCACTTTCGACATCATTAACGCTGTTAAGCTTAGCAATCAGTAATCAGCTATATGCTCAAACAGTTGAAACAGATGCATCTGTTCAAACGACTGCTGCTGTAACAAGTCAGAAACCAACCCAACTTGCACCTATTGTACTGACAGCATCGCGTTCAGCACAAAGTATTGCTGAAATTGCAGGTACGGTGTATCGCATTGAACAAGAAGATATTGCAAAACAAGCCGCTGCGGGTAAAAGTACAGCAGATATTTTAGGTTTATTAGTTCCATCGCTAACACCAAGTTCTGGTACTACCAGTAACTATGGAATGACCATGCGTGGCCGTACAGTCCAATATATGATTGATGGTGTACCACAAACGGGTTCGCGTGATAGTTCACGTCAATTAAATAGTATTAGCCCTGATATGATTGAGCGTGTTGAAGTGGTCTCTGGTGCAAGTAGTATTTATGGTTCTGGTGCAACAGGCGGTATCATCAATATCATTACTAAAAAAGGGTCGACCTATGGGGTTCATTTTGAATCCAAACTCGGTGTAACGTCAGGCGATAACTTTAAAAGTGATGCTTTGGCTTATGAAGCATATCAATCCGCTGCGTTTAAACAAGGCGATTGGAATGGTTTCTTAGGAGCAAGCTATACCAAACGCGGTGAGATTCAAGACAGCCACGGTGACCGAATTGGACCTGAAGTCGCACAAACGGATCGTCAAGATACGGAAACTATCGATGTTAATGGGCGTTTAGGTTGGCAGTTTGCTGACAAGCAAAGTATTAGCGTTGGTGCGCAATATTATAATGATGAACAAGACAGTGACTATGGTGCAGATTATGGACCAGGTTTAGCTGTTTTATTGGTTAAAGGTGCAAAACCAAGCCAGAAAGCAGTCAAAGGTTTGGAACTTAATACTCAGCCAAGAACGAAACGTGCAGCAGTCAATGCACAATATGAAAACCAAGATTTCTTTGGTCAGACTTTAAATGCGGAGGCTTACTATCGAACTGAAAAAGGTAGATTCTATACGAGTGCAAATACTTTGGCACATGCATCCATTCCAGGTGGAGGAACATATATTGTTACCCAGTCTGAGACGGATATTGATGTATTTGGTGCAAGGTTAGCGTTACAGAGTAAACTGGATCTTGCAGAGCGAGCTTTACATTTAACGTATGGAATGGATTTTGATAAGGAAAAAGGAAAAGCAACAGCCCAGTTATATGATTTGAATACATTTATTAGTAGTAATGGTTTGAAATTCAAACCATTAAATAATTATGGTTTTGGTCCAGATGTAGATACTGAGAAACTCGGTTTCTTCTTACAGAGCCAATTTGAAGTCACTGAGCGCTTAAATTTACAGGCGGGTGTTCGTCATGAGAGTATTGATAGCCAAGTACAGGATTCTGTTCCTTATTCTGAAGCGATGGTTGCAGACTTCGTCTCAGGATATAGTCCTAAAACTTTAAATGGTAGTTCGGTCAAGCATGATGCAACTTTATTTAACTTAGGCGCAGTTTATCATTTAACAGATGCTCAACAAGTCTTTGCCAATTTCTCTCAAGGTGCAAACTTACCAGACGTACAACGTATGCTCAGAGACGTTCCAGCAAACTTTGTTGTAAGCAATCAAACCATTGATCCAATTAAAGTGAATAGTTTTGAGCTAGGTTGGCGTCTACAAGACAATGCGTTAACCACAGGGCTTACGGCGTTCTATAACAAGTCGGATAAATCTTTGAAATTTGGTCCACCAAACTTTGCAATCGAAGTGATTGATACCGATGAACGTGTTTATGGCCTAGAAGGTAATGTGAAGTATGCTGTTACCGATGCATGGAATGTCGGTGGTACTTTGGCTTATACACGTGGTCAATTTAAAAATACCAGTGGTAAATGGCAAGAGTTAGATGCGATTCGTGTTGCACCCTTAAAAGGGACTCTCTATTCAGATTGGCAATTTAATGATGGTCTAGGTTTACGCGTTCAAACTCTTGCAGTTGGCGGTACAGATAAAGCGCGTAAAGATGCAATTGAGTATGGAAGCCGACCACCAGCAGAAATTAAAGGTTTTGCAGTGATGGATGTGATTGCCAATGCGAAAGCCGGTCCGGGTACATTAGGATTTGGTGTTTATAACGTTTGGAATACTGATTATAAGTCTGTATATAGCCAAGCAGTTTCGACCGTGTATGGCGATATTTCTAGTCTAGCTGCACAAGGTCGTACTTATGGTTTGAGTTATACCCTCAAATACTAATCTAATCAAAAAGGCATCTGTTAGATGCCTTTTCTTTTGATGAATTTCATGATGAACAATAATTTAAAGTTTTTAGCGCTAGCTGCTTTGATCAATGGAACTTGTTTTTCCATGATTCTCCCTTTACTTGCTCCATTGACACGACAATTACATTTATCTGAATTCCAAGGTGGTGTGATTGTTTCAGCAGGGGCAATCTGTATGGCGATTGCATCGATCTGGATTGCGAAAAAGAAAAGTCAGCTATCTCCCAACCAACTCGTCAATTATGGTTTTTGGGGAATGACCTTTACTTGGGCTATTTTCACCTTGATTCTGTATTTTGGAACACAAGCGATTTTACCCACGTTATTGATTTTTATCTTACTGGTATTGAGTCGTGCTTCTACAGGTATTTTTATGGCTTTACCGCAAATTGGCCTGCAAAGTTATGTAATGACACATGCGAGTGAAGCTGCTGATCGTAGCAAGCAAATGGCTATGTTTGGTGCGATGAATAGTTTTGGGATGATTATCGGCCCGTTTGCAACCTCAGTTTTATTGTTTGCTGGTTTACTTTTCCCGATCTGGATTGCTGTGGCTTTACTTGGCTTAGTCAGTATTGCACTCGGCATCCTGTTTAGTAAAAGTCCGCAAGTTCAGGCTGAGTCATTCAATCCGCAACAAGATAAAGATAATGCACGAGCGAATGAGCCAATTCTGAAGCAAAGTCTGATCTGGTTAACTCTAGGTTTTGTCACTTATGTTGCAATTGTGACTTTAGATATGACGGCAGGTTTTTATATTCAGGATAAGTTTTATCTCAGTAGCCAACAGAGTGCAGTTTATTTTTCTCAATGCATGTTGGTTGTTGGGGTCTGTTTGGTGCTAACTCAGCTTTTCATCGTGAAAGTGTTTAAACTCAAATTAAATAGTTTGGTGATTATTGGTTTAGTCACCATGTGTTTTGGTCTATTACTTTCACTCTACGCACCTACAATTTTTGTATTTCAGGCCACTTATATTTTTTATGGTATTTCTGTCGCATGTTTATTACCTGCATTTACCACAGGCGCTGCTCAGGCTGTATCACAACAGTCACAGGTTAAGATGGCAAGTTTTTGTACGGCGACACAGGCATTAGGTTTAATTGTTGGTCCCTTACTCAGTACATTCCTGTACCGTTTTAATACCCATTTCCCATTCTATTTATTACTGTTCTTAACCCTATCGATTGGCCTTTATTTTAGTTGGATGTTGATTCGAAAAGAAGCTGAAACTGCATTGCTACTTGATGAATAAAAGGAGTTTTGGTTAAAAACAACTCATCTTTTTTCTCATAATGCAAGTATTCCGACTGTTTCAGTCATATATTGCTATGATGAGGCGCCTTTATGTTTATTTTTTAATCAAATTTATTTCATTTGTTTACTATTTGAATTTTAAGCTTATTTTTTAGTTACCCTATAAAGCGTATAACAAAACAAAGGAGTAACAATGCTGATTTTTCATGATTATCCTGTTCAGGGGGCAATTTTTGATATGGATGGAACAATGTTTGATACAGAGCGACTACGCTTTCAGACATTAAAACAGGCCTCTCAGGAACTCATTGGACAGGAATTTTCAGATGATTATTTGATGCAGTGTCTGGGTTTAAGTGCCAAAACTGCTGAACAACTTGCAAAAAAATATTATGGAGACAACATCTCCTATCAAGAGATTCGTCAACGTGCCGATACCTTGGAACTTGAATTGATTCGTCAAAATGGTGTTCCAGTCAAGAAAGGGCTGATGCAGGTTCTGGAACGCTTAAGAAAATCTGGTTTAAGAATGGCTGTGGCGACTTCAAGCCGTCGGGCAATTGCGGAAGAATATTTAATTAACGCCAATGTCTACAAATTTTTTGATTTACTGGTCTGTGGTGATGAAGTTGAACGGGGCAAGCCACATCCTGAAATTTTTTTACAGGCTGCCCAAAAGCTAAATTTACAGCCTGAACAATGCCTTATGTTTGAAGACTCCGAAAATGGAATTTGCTCAGCCTGTGATGCAGGTGGTATTACGCTGCTATTTAAAGACATTAAAGAACCCAATGATCATATGCTCTCTAAAGCAAATTTTTACTATCAGGACATGTATGAGTGCCTGAATGCTTTGGATCAATATATCCCTGAAATGGGTATGCCACAATTACAAGAATTATTTCCGCAAAGTGTCAATCAATTGACTGTTGGGATTCATGGCTTTGGTGCTATTGGTGGGGGATATGTGGCACAGATTTTGTCCTATTGGGATGGTTACACACGCCCAAAACGCATTCTGACATCAACCCGAAATCGCTTATATTTAGAATCAGTGAACAGTTTTGGTAGCTATAGTATTCGATATGGTCAGTCTTGTTATGATGAGCGTATTGATAATCTAACTGTGATTGATGCTGACAATGAACAGCAGATGTTAGAGATGTATATGCAATCTAGCCTGATTGCACTGTGTTTACCAGAACAAGCGATTGAGTCCGAGGCGAAAACGATTGCGAAGGGACTATTCGCCCGTTTTATGTCAGCAGATGCAGATAATAATGAGCCAATTACCTTTTTGATTATTCTCAATAAAGTCTGTGCAAAGTATTTGGTCTTAAAACATATCCGTGAAGCCTTACTTTCCATGACGAATGAAGATATTGCAGAACATATTTTAAGTGAACATTATTTTTGCGATACCGTGGTCAATCGAATGGTATCCAAGCTTACCGATCAAGCCCTATTTCGTCAGCTCAATATTAAGCATAATCTGTTCAAACAATATCAAAATGATCTCAATCCAGAAACGATTGAACTTTCAGAGGAAACCGCTCTGACTGTAAAGCAAGAACAGCAGATTACCCATTGTTTAGAAGACATGCGTGGGCAGTTTCAAACAGGGCAATTTCTACAAAATATGGATTTGATCCTATTCCATAGTGAAATGGATATGCCGATTTATGTGGAAAATCGCAGCCCATTGTTGAGCAAAATGCGTCAAATGATTTTGGTGGATCAGATTTCTGAGATTCAAATCATTAAAAATCGTTTGTGGAATGGCTGTCATGCGATGCTTGCTTGGTATGCCAGTTTAAATGGGTATGAGACGATTGGTATTGCGATGGCTGATTTAGCAGTTCGACAATATGCTGAAAGACTGGTTGATGAGGTTAAATTAGGTTTAGCTAATTTAATCCCAAATCAAAAAAAGCAATTGGATCGAATGGCTGAGAGTTTTTTAAACTCATGTCGATCTGCTTATAAATATCCATGTGAACGTGTAGCTCGTGATCCGCTTAGAAAACTCAATTTGAATGAGCGTGTTTTAGGTAGTTTAGAATCTCATGTACAGCAACAACTTCCTTATCAGAAGTTAATGCAAGGTGCAATTTATGGCTATGCCTATGCACTAAAAATGCTTGGGCTGGACGAGATTAAGATTGCAAAGCATGTCCAGAGCAATATCGAACATATGGACATCACTGAAAATCAGAAAAAAGCCTTATTAAACCAGCTCTATCAAGGGATTCAGACAGAGCTCAAGGACGAAGTATTCCTGTCACAACAATCTGAGGAATTGAAACCTCTAACCGCTTAGGCATTAGTGATTATAGTGTAAAGCAGCTTAACTTCGATCTAGGTTTATGTTTGAATAACACGACTTTAAACAGAATGCTAAAGTTGTGTTATTACAAGCAGACACCCAGCTGATTGCGACCGAAATACGTGATTATCCCGAATGGCACAAGGGCCGTTCAGATTATGGGCTTTGGTATATTGAGATTGATCAACCTGAATTGATTCAATATTTAGATGAAATTCAAACACAGTTTTCTGATCTATTACTTGCTACACAGCAACGCCAATACCACATTACACTATTTGTTTGTGGTTTCTTACAACCTTCAGCTCATCAGTACGATGACGATTTTCAGATTCAACAATTACAGCAGCAGATCAAGCTGATTGAAGCATTACAGCTCAAATCTTTTGAGCTTGAAATCATACAGATCGATAGCTTTAGTAGTGCTTTGTTTCTACAGATTAAAGATCATCAGGGCGTACTAGAACTAATTCGTCAACAATTTGCTCAAGTATCTGGGGAAATTGCAGCACTCGAATATTGTCCGCATATTACTTTAGGCTTGTATCGTGAAGCTTGGCTGAGTGATATTATACTTGAGCGGATGCAACAACTTTCGGTAAAAACTATAAATATTGAGGTCAAAAAACTGACTTTTGGTTATTATAAAGCACAGATTTTACAAGGATTCCTATATTCTTATCGGCAAATTGAACTAGGTTAGACATGTTGCAACTAATTTTAGGTGGGGCGCGCTCAGGTAAAAGTCGTTTGGCAGAACAAACAGCCAAAGAGACAGGTTTATCGGTCATTTATATTGCAACGGCGCAGGCCTTAGATACTGAAATGCAGCAGCGTATTGCGCATCATCAACAACAACGTCCTGATGATTGGCAATTGTGTGAAGAACCTATTTTTCTTGCGGATCAACTGTTGCAATTAGATCAAGATAATCAAGTGATCTTGGTGGATTGTTTGACCTTATGGCTCACCAATTTATTGTTATCCGATCATGCTGAATTACAACAGCAGCAAACAGACAAATTTTTAAACCTATTACCCCAACTCAAATCACATATTATTTTAGTGAGTAACGAAACTGGACTGGGTGTCGTTCCTATGGGTGAAATTAGCCGTCGATTTGTGGATGAAGCGGGACGTTTACATCAAGCTTTAGGGCAATTAGCAAATAAAGTGGTGTTCTGTGTGGCAGGTTTCCCAATGATTTTAAAAGATGAGAAATAATATGACTGAACAAGCGCAATGGTTTTTAGCCGAAGTACAGCAACCTGATCTAGATGTAAAACAACAAGCTGAGCAACGTCAACTTCAATTGACCAAACCAACAGGCGCATTAGGTGATTTAGAGCAAATTGCGATTAATTTATCTGCTTTACAAAGAACAGTTTTCCCTAAAATTAACAAACCTTGGATTACTATTTTTGCTGGTGATCATGGTGTTGTAGCAGAAAATGTTTCAGCCTATCCTCAAGCAGTAACTCGTCAAATGTTGCAAAACTTTGCTTCGGGTGGTGCAGCAATTAGTGTAATTGCTAAACATCATCATGCCTATTTACAAGTGATTGATTGTGGGACAGTAGGCGATAGTTACAATTATGTTGGAGTTGAATGCCATAGTATTCGTGCTGGCACTGCTAATTTTGTAGAGCAAGCTGCGATGACCAACCGAGAGTGTTTAGCAGCGTTAGAGCTGGGTAAAAATAGCGCCGATCTTGCTAAGGCGAAAGATGCGGATATTTTTATTGCAGGTGAAATGGGAATTGGCAATACCTGTTCAGCTTCAGCACTTGCTTGTTTGTTGCTGAGTGAATCAGCCCAGCAAGTTACAGGTTTAGGAACAGGAATTAATATTGAGCAATTACAACATAAAATAAAAGTGATTGATCAAGCAGTAAAGCTTCATAGAGCAAATGTGGCCAATGATGCATTAAAAATTTTGGCTGCTGTAGGTGGTTTGGAAATCGCTGCAATCACAGGGGCTTATTTACGATGTGCGCAAATTGGTTTACCCATTATCGTCGATGGCTTTATTAGTTCGGTCGCAGCTTTATGTGCAGTACGTATTCAACCACAAAGCCGTGAGTGGATGCTTTTTGGACATCAATCAGCGGAATATGGTCATCAGCGTGTTCTAAAAGAATTGGATGCCCAACCAATCTTAGCAATGAATTTACGTTTAGGGGAAGGCAGTGGTGCTGGTGCGGCATTATCTATGATTCAGCTTGCATGTGTCTTACATAATCAAATGGCAACATTTGCTGAAGCTGCTGTAACAGGTGATAAAGTTGCAGATTGATTTACTGCGACATGGTGAAACGACTTTAAGCCATACGCTACGTGGGCACTTGGATGATGATTTGACTGAACAGGGTTGGTTGCAAATGCAATCAACCATTCAGCAGTACATCACTACTCCAATGGATTGGGATGTGATTATCAGTTCACCTTTGCGGCGTTGTCGTCGCTTTGCAGAGCATTTGGCAGATCAGCTCGGATTGCCAATGCGGGTCAATGAGCATATCAAAGAAATGTATTTTGGTGATTGGGAGGGTATTTCCACCCAAGTAATTTATGAAGCTGAACCTGAGCGATTAGCAAATTTTTGGCAATTTCCGACTCAATATCATGCGCCGAATGGTGAATCTTTAACCCAGTTTCAACAAAGAATTTTCATTGGTTTTGAGCAGATTTATACTCAAATACAAGAACAAAATGGGCAAAAGGCTTTAGTGATTACACATGGTGGCGTCATCAAATTACTTACCTGTTTAGCACGCCAACAAAACTTAGATGATTTATTAAAAATGCCTGCTGAACTGGGCAAGCTCTATCAACTTGAATGCTCTAAAAGATTAGATGAGATGTATTTTGAAGAAAAACATTGATAAATAAGTAATAAGAGATTTTTCGATCATCACACACTGCCATAAAATTGTAATCGTACTGTCATTGTCACTGCCTATGATACATGGCATTTCTTAAACGATAAGCAAATTCATTATGAATATATTATTGAAAAGCAGTCTGTTATGTGCAAGTATCTTACTGGCAGCATGTGATAATAATGAGCAACAATCACAGTCTAGCCCGGAACAAAATACATCATCAAAATATTATCAAACCAAAACACCATACCAACCACAACAAGATCTAAAAAAATACGAAGCGATTCCACAAGGTTTTAAACCTGTTTTCACTGAGTTAGTGGCACGTCATGGTTCTCGAGGATTATCGAGCATTAAATATGATTTGGCACTTTATAATTTATGGAAACAAGCCAAGGCTGAGAATGCTTTAACACCTTTAGGTGAAAAACTAGGTGCTGATTTAGAAAATATGATGAAAGCAAATATTTTGCTGGGTTACGGCGTAGATGGGATTCGCCAGTATGGATATGGCAATGAAACGATGCTTGGTATTCAAGAACATCGAGGTATCGCAGACCGTCTTTTACAGCGTCTACCTGAGCTATTTAAAACAGCAGCGACACAACCTGAATCTATTTTAGTTCAAAGCTCAGGCGTAGATCGTGCGGTTGATAGCGCCAAGTTTTTTACTGCTGAATTGATTCAACAACAACCGCAATTGAAGAATCAAATTACACCTACGTCATATACAAGTTTGGTCAGTACCAGTATTCCATCTATTGAAGATGGTGGCGTAGATCGTTTTAAACTTTATTTCCATAGCTTGAATAAAGATCAAGATTTGCTTAAACCATTATCAACACAACAACAAGCAATCTATGATGCAAGTCAAGCCTATCAAAAATTTGAAGCTGAAGATGTATATCTAAAAAATAAGTTAAATGATTTGGCAAAAGATACACGCGCACAGCAAATTGCAATGAATGTACTTAACCCAATTTTTAAGCCTGAATTTATCAAAAAATTAGGTACGACTGGTTATACTTTCAGTAATAGTGGCACTTATACCGTGACATCGCCAAAAGGTGAAACCATTACAGAAAAAGGTAAAGGGAAAAATACCATTGCAAGTGCTGTGGATGCCGCTGCTTATCTTTATGAGCTGTATTCAATTTCTGGTGGTATGCAGCTTGAATTAAAAAATGTAAATTTTGATCAATATATGCCTGTAGATGCTGCAAAATTCTATGCTGAATTTAACGATGCAAATGATTTTTATGAGAAAGGGCCAAGCTTTCAAGAATCAAATGCTGTCACCAGTAACATTGCTCAAGGTCTAAAACAAGATTTGTTTAAGCAAGTAGATGCAATTGTCGATAAACAACAGTCCCACCGCGCGGTATTACGCTTCGCACATGCAGAAATCATTATTCCACTGGCGACTAGTTTGGAGTTACATGACATGATGCAGCCTTTGCCTTTACGTCAAACCTATAACTACAGCAATAGTACGTGGAGAGGTGAAGTAGTATCGCCAATGGCTGCGAATTTACAGTGGGATATTTACCAAAATGCTCAAGGCACAACTTTGGTAAAAATGCTCTACAATGAAAAAGAGACCTTGTTTAAATCATCATGTAAATATGCACAATATAGTACCAACAGTTTCTATTATGATTATTTGAAACTCAAACAATGTTATCAAATTCAATAATCTAGTTGATTCATCATTTTAATTTGGGAATAGGGTTCTATTCCCATTTTTGTTTCTTCATAATCTGTAAATCATCAATATTGTTTGATAGAGATTTTTTGCATGACAGCTTTTTGGATTGCCTTGCAATTTTTGACAGTTTTGCCGATTAACTTAAAAACAATGCCTAATGCAAAACAAAATGGTCAAGCGATTTTATTTTATCCATTTATAGGCTTATTGATCGGACTCATTCTGTTTGGTGTATCCCTGATTTTAGTCAAGCTGCCAATTTTATTGATTGCCAGCATCATTTTAGTGTTATGGATATGGCTAACAGGTGGGCTTCACCTTGATGGTTTAGCCGATACAGCCGATGCTTGGGTGGGTGGTTTTGGTGATTCTGAACGTACACTCAAGATTATGAAAGACCCAAACTGTGGTCCAATCGGTGTACTGAGTCTTGTTGTTGTTTGTTTACTCAAGTTTGCTGCGCTGTATGTACTGCTTGAGCAGCATCTCAATGCTTTTTTGATTCTCGTTCCAATGCTTGGGCGTAGTGTTCCATTATTTTTATTTCTAACTACAACTTATGTTCGTGATAAAGGGCTAGGACGTTCAATTACTGATTTTATCCCAAAGAAACTTACATGGACTATTTTTGTCATTACAATTGCATTACTTTGTGTGTTTAAATGGTTAGGATTGGTGACTTTTATCTGCTTTATTGCTGTATTGTTTTATTTAAGAGCTTTATTTATTAAGAGAATTGGTGGGATTACTGGTGATACTGTTGGCGCTGCAATTGAGCTGGTTGAGACAGGTTTAATACTAAGTTTTGTGATGGCTTCATTTTATATTTAACAGGTTTAATTCTAAAAAATTGATCCTCCTTAAATTAAGAAGGATCAACACAGAACTTAGGACGCTTTTCGGGCTGCTAATGTACAACCTAAAATCACCAATAAAGCGATGAGTCCAGCGATACTTCCTAACAAGATATCTCTGAGCGTTTTATCTAGTGGTAGCCATGTCCATTTATGTAGATATGCAAAACTAAAACCTTCTAAAGCATCTTGTTGAGTGACTTGTGCTGCAATCACACCGCTACTTGGCTCAATATACAGCCTGAGTTGATCACTTAAATTGCTTTCAACTTTAACTACGGGTAAACGTTTGTTGATAAAACCATATTCACCACTAAAACTGGTGACCCATGAGCTTTGTGTAAAGCGATCGACTGGTAAATGTAAATAGTCGGCAGCCAACTGTTTACTTTGCTCAAGGGTATTTAATTTTGTCGCTGTATTCGCATTGATCAATTCAATTGTAGGGGCAGCACTTTGAGCATGATGATTATGATCATATTCTTTGGCTGCGGTCATGCTGCCTTGTAACTGTGGATTACCTGTCAATTGAACCATCCAACCTGCTTGAGCGTGATCTTGAGCAAAGGAGATCGGTACAAGATTAAGGCGTTGTATGGGGTGTTGAACAGCCGTTTTCCATGAGATAGCACTTAAATCCTGTGTATAAAACATCGGCTGAATGTTCGCAATCTCAGATTTTTTATGCCAAACATGATAGAAACCACTGAATACCCATAGCAAGATAAATATACTTAGACTGATGCCCAAATAGCGATGTAAAAAGCGAATTGGCTTGTGAGCTAAACGATGGTTCTGGCGATTACGAATCCTAAAAAACAATCCAATTCCCATACAAGTCAGTACCAAAATGCCAATTAAAGCAATTTGCATCAGTATACTTTGTCCTGTCCACGGTTGATCACCCCAAGTCCATGTATGACCTAAACGAAATATTTTCGCCATCCACATTTTTTGGTCATTGGAGAGTGTGGCTAATCGAGATTGTGATGGATCGACATAAGCTCTTAAACCATTGTCAAAACTTACACGCCAAACAGGCAATAAACGATTCACACTTGGATAATCATCACTAAACTCAGTGATCAGTTCGGTCGAAACGATCTGTTGTTTGGCTAAACCTGTATACCAAATTGCAAGACGTTTTGCATCTTGTTGCTCTCCATCGGTGATGAGTTGACCCGATCGACTATCAAAATACTCCGCAATGTTTTGATTTGGTTGTAAAACTCGATAAGCTACAAGTTCAGGTTGTAGCTGAATGGTTTGTAATCCTGAAAATTCTTCAATTTTATGCTGCTGTAAAACCAAAGGTGCAGGCAAAGCATTTGTTAAATTCAGTTGCTGAGGTGGAGGCATTCGTTTGACGGGTTGAGGTTGTGTTGCACTCATAATTGGATGCAACACACCTGTTAAAGACCACATCAAAATCAGAATGCCAAGCACCATTCCAAAGCTACGATGAAATTTCAGTAACTTCTTGAGTTGATTGGCATTCATTGTTTATTTTCCAAAATGATAACGCAAACCTAATAAGTAGGTTCGTGGCGCTGAAGGCG
Organism: Acinetobacter sp. NIPH 284; assembly: GCF_000369425.1. Lineage (NCBI taxonomy): Bacteria > Pseudomonadati > Pseudomonadota > Gammaproteobacteria > Moraxellales > Moraxellaceae > Acinetobacter > Acinetobacter sp. NIPH 284. The sequence continues at coordinate 441,020 of NZ_KB850011.1, read as the reverse complement.
TATAACTAGCTTGATTACTGCTATATGAAGTGCTGTCAGCATAATGGACATCAGCTACATTCAGAATTTGCCCATAAATCTCATAAGCATTTTTACGATAATTTGCACGTAAATTTAGAATGGTATGCCCATCATATTTTTCAGTATTAGCATCATCGATCCAATATGAACCGACATAAACACCTTCAGCCGAAAGTAATAATGCTGGAATAGGTTTGATTTGATATTCAATTGTGCCAAAACTTTTTGGAGAGTTTGGCATTGTATTGCCGCTATAGTTGAGTATTGATGAGGGCTGAAATTCTTTATATTCGTGTTTAGCGATACTTCCAGATAACTTTAAACGTTGATCATACTGTTCAGTAATATTCCAAGTTCCACCAATTTCGATACCTTGATGTAAGGTTTTGCCTGCATTTCGTGGTTCACGGGTATTATCAGGTTTTGTATAACTTAGAACTTCATCCTTACCTTGTAAACGATATAAGGTAATTTCTCCATCCAATCGGTCATCTAAAACTTTGAAACGTAAACCGGCATCAATATTATTAAATGTGGCTTCTTTTAAATCTGGTGTGACCAGATTTGCGCCATATAAACTACTAACTTCTGGTGGCACAAAACCTTGTGACCAATTGCTATACAGATCTAATTCAGGTGAGATATTCCATACAAAACCAAGTTGAGGGCTTGCCTTGTGAAAACTACGTTTTTCGTCTGGCGCACCTGTAACTTTAGAGGGAACAAGCTTGTTATCAAAGTCATAACCGATCCAATCATAGCGTGCACCACCAACCAAATTTAGATTCGGCAAAGCTTGCCAATTTGCTTGTGTGTACAATGCTTGGTTATTGACATCAACTTTGAAATCACGTAACAACTGACGTTGCTTGAAACCCGTATAAACTAGCGTGTTTGGATCACGAAAGACTTGAATATCATTGGTTTGAGCTTGGTTCGGCGAATGATCTGCCATTGCCCCAATGATCAATTTCACCTGATCCAAATTAATGGAATGCTGTAAATTTAAGCCATAAGATTGAAAAGCGTTATAGGTAGTTTGCCCGCTATAAGTTCCTGTAGGCTTTTTATCTTTTACATCAGTGCGAATATTGTAGCTCGGATTTTGATCGGTTGTATTATCGCGATAATATACAGTCAATTGACTTTGTTGCTGATCATCCCACTGATGGTTAATCTGTGATGAAAGGCGGGTTGAGTCTACTTCTCGATACGTAAATGTTTGATAACTATAACCTGGACGTGCGCTAAAATCATTTGCATTTAGGCTACCCGTCATATCGGTTTTTAAATGGTTGTAGCTGAAAATATTTTTGATTTGAGTGGCATCTGATATACGCCAATCATGTCTTAAGGTCACACTTTGCTTATTACTTTCAGCATGATCTTGCCAGCTATCACCACGATCACTGGCATAGGCAGACAGTCTTAAGCCATGCTCTCCAAATTCGGTATCAAACGTATTGGATGCACCTAAATCTAAACGGCGATAACCTTCAGAGCTTGCACTCACACCTAAATCAGCAGTTGGGGTTAAACTCGGTGCTTTGGTGAGGAAATTAATCGTACCACCAATTGCATTACTTCCATACAAGCTACTTGCTGGGCCACGCAAAATTTCAATGCTATCAATTCCAGCTAAATTTACTTCATATAACGCATTGTGGTTAAACACACCAACTGGACGGATTGAAATGCCATCTTCCAAATATTGATAAACAGCAGAAGTGGTGATGGGTTGACGAATCGACATCATATGTTGTTCGTTGCCCAAGTCATTCATTAACACACCTGGGGTTTGATTAACTAACTGACCAATGAATGTGGCATGTTTATCATCTATATCTTGGCTACTAATTTTGCTAATCGCAGCAGGAGTATTATTTATAGATTCTCCTTCACGACTTGCCGTGACTACGATTGTAGCTAGGGTTTTTGTTTCATTTTCAGAAGCTGTTTCAGCCAGAGCGATTGAGCTATAGGTAATCGATAAACATGCTGTCGTTAATACGGACAAACGAAATTGAGTATTCATATTTAACTCTATAAAAGCAATAAACGAGGCTGTACCGCAGTGAGACACTGGATACGGAATGTTAAAAAAGCATTTTTATAGAGCGAGCGGTGGTGCTTGCTTAATTGGAAAGATATAGAAGATACGTGGAATTTGCAGATCTTCTGACCACGTATAACATAGGCATCGTACACGACTAAACCAAGCCAGTACAAAGATTAAAATAAATGCAATTAAAGGAATAATTGCAACAGCATCTAAACCATGTGTACATAAAGGACAATGCTTCATGATTTGACTAGCAAGAGCAAAAACCTCTTTGGCATAGTCACTCAGTTGATCATGCGCAGTCGATTGTAAATGCTGTTGATGATCCATTTCATGCATAGCGTGATGGTGACTTGAATGAGATTCAGACAACATCAAACTATTTTTAATATCTGTGACTTGGCAATGTGTAGGCATTGCATAGAGTGCAGGTACGACGCCAGTATGTACCATCGTTGGTAAGAAGATATGCCAGAGCAAACAAAGCAAAGTAATCGCACCGAATGAGGCACGCCACTTTAGCAAGTGTTGACGAAAACTGGACTTCATATCAGCGATACGTCGTAGGGGAAATGTGGCAGCAGTATAATTAAAAAAATGTTACAGTTCAAAACAAATCCAATATTTAAGAACACAAATATATGGCAGATTACCGTATAAATTTTCCAGTTTTTTCGATGACGAACAATGGGTATTTGAATCTAAAGGATGGATTATTTTAGTATTAACGTATAGAAATAAGAATTATGAATTAGTTTTCTACGACCCTGTTCGTTTGATGCAAACCATAAATGATGATTTGCATTCCAGTCAATGTTTTATAGAACAAAATTTAATTGTAATCCCAAACGTAAATAGGGCAAATATTGAAAAAGTAGTTTTAGATCTAGTGAGTCATGAAACTTTAATGGAAAATTTAAAAATAAAAACAGGCTCATGAGAGCCTGCTTTACATCTACTTAAAGATTAACGATTTGGTAAAACATCTTTAAGTGCTTCATGCATTTCTAACAATGCTTTTTCTGTTGTATCCCAATCGATACAACCATCAGTCACAGATTGACCATATACTAGATCACATAGGTTTTCAGGAATATCCTGACGACCGCCTTTAAGGTGACTTTCAACCATGATACCTACGATTGATTTATTACCATCCAGAATTTGCTCTGTGATGTTCTTTAAAACCAAAGGTTGCAGGTACGGGTCTTTGTTTGAGTTGGCATGACTGGTATCAATCATAATCTTGTTGCTGACTTTGGCTTTTGCCAAAGCTGCTTCTGCTTCCGCAACAGAAGAAGCATCGTAGTTTGGCTTGCCATTACCACCACGTAATACCACATGAGCATAAGGATTGCCTTTGGTATTGATAATTGCCACCTGACCATTTTCATTTAAGCCGAGGAAGCTATGACCGTGCTTAACCGATTGCATTGCATTGGTTGCAACAGTCAAGCCGCCATCTGTACCGTTTTTAAACCCAACAGGAGATGATAAACCAGAAGACATTTCACGATGTGTTTGGCTTTCTGTAGTACGTGCGCCAATCGCAGACCAAGAAATTAAATCTTGATAATATTGCGGTGAGTTTGGATCAAGTGCTTCAGTCGCACATGGCAAACCTTTTTCATTTAATTCAAGCAAAAGACCACGACCAATATGTAAACCTTTTTCAATATTGAAAGAGTCATTCATATCTGGATCGTTGATTAGACCTTTCCAACCGACTGTCGTACGTGGTTTTTCAAAATATACACGCATCACAAGGTATAAAGTATCTTTTACTTTTTCACTTAATTCTTTTAAGCGATCAGCATATTCATTTGCAGCTTTAACATCATGGATTGAACAAGGTCCAATCACCACAAACAAACGTTTGTCATTGCCGTCTAAAATATTACGTACAGTTGCACGTCCTTGTAACACAGTTTGAGATGCAGCTTCAGATAAAGGAAGATCAGCTTTCAGTTCCGCAGGGGTAATTAAGGTTTGAATGCTTTTAATATTAACGTCGTCGATATCTGGCTGAGAAACTGGATTTGACTGTAGAGTATTCATTGCTGTCACAAATTCAATCGAAAGAAGAGGTTATTTTGTCTACGAATATAGCATGAAAAGCCGATTGATTAACTATCGATTCGCAAAAATTGCGGAAAACAATCGGCTTTTTTCAGAATTAAACCATACTAGATGAATGGCTTGTTTGTTGAACAACAGCAACTTTATGGATTTCAACTGGTTTAGGTTTTGCCTTAACTGGATTAACCATAAAGTTAACACCAAGGGCAAATAATGTAATACCTAAGATTCTACGAATAAGTCTTTCTGGCATACGCGAACTAATTAAAGTTCCGACAATAATTGCAGGAATAGAACCAACAAGTAACCACATTAATAAATGAAAGTCGACATTACCTGAAGACATATGACTTAAACCAGCAACAGCGGTTAATAAGACAGCATGTACGACATCTGAACCAATAATACGGATCATCGGTAAGTTAGGAAACATAATTACGAGCGCCATAATCCCGAAAGCACCAGCGCCTACAGAAGACAGGGTGACGAAAATACCTAAAACCATGCCCATGATGACGATATATAAGCGTTTATGCTGGAGAGCATGCTGCTCACTTTCCATATTTGCTTGTTCACGATTACGGAAACGATCAAAGAACTTTTCAACTTGGCTACGAAATACAATAGAGATACCTGTCAAGGTCAACATAAAGCCTAAGACCATGGTCAGCACAGCTTTATAATGCGTTGATTGACTTAAATAATGTTCTAAAATCCAAGAGGTGGCAAAAGATGCAGGAATACTTCCAAGTGCAAGCCAAAGTACAATTGGCCATACAATATTTAGTTTTTTAGCATGTACCATTGAACCGCAAAATTTAGAAATAGAGGCATATAACAGGTCTGTACCGATTGCAATATGAGGTTCAATTTTGAATAAACTAATCAAAATGGGGGTCATTAATGAGCCACCACCAACACCAGTAATTCCTACACAGAAACCAACCAAAACCCCAGCTAGAATAAATTCAACAGGACCAAACATAATCAATATGCCTAAATATGCAAAAACCAGCATATCTTATGCTTTTTTTAGATAACTCGTTGTGATGAATAGTGATTTACTTATGCAAAAAAAAGCTAAAGAATGTCGATGACGGTATAAAAACTGACTGAATTACACAGCCATGTTTCATTAATTTGCACTTATGAATTCGTTGAGTAAATCTTAGTTTGATCAAAGTGACGTAAAATAATTAATTGAAAAGTAGAGCGATTTAAACATTCTCTATTTTGCTAAAATTTTATTTTTGTTAGGTTTTAATTCATTAACCCATAACACCAGTAGAAATGTAATCGGTGTCGCAAATAGCCACCAACTTACAAATCCTATAGCGCTTCCATATTCAAGACAAAGCAAATCGTAGTAGTGGTTGCGCAAATGTAGCCATATGTAGACCATAAACGCCTGCATTTAAGGTTGCTACTGGACTATTATTTCTTGTGTTGCCTAAAATTTTTCCAGCACCATTTAAGGTAATTTGTGTTTGATTTAAGGTAATGGAATGATCTTCTAATAGGAGAATAAATATTAAATGAAAATGATTATTGTTAATAATAAATTGAAAATAAACTCGCAATCATTTAACTATCGTTAATCAAGATAATTTTTAAAGTAATGAATGGAATTTTAGATCAAACATTATATTCACCAATCTTGAACAATTTGGATAGCTTATTATGATTCGATGTAAAATCATTTTGTTAGAATCATTCAAATATTTCAGTGGGGCATTGGTCTTGTTAAAGCAAAAACTAAAAATTGGTATCGTGGTGGGAGAAGTTTCTGGAGATACTCTAGGAGTGAAACTCATGCGCAGTTTTCGCGAACAAGGAATTGATGCTGAATTTGAAGGTATTGGTGGTCCACAAATGATTGCTGAGGGTTTCCATAGTTATTATCCAATGGAAATTTTATCAGTAATGGGCATTGTGGAGGTTTTGAAAGATATAAAGAAGTTATTTGCTGTACGTGATGGTCTAGTTGAACGTTGGACTGAACATCCAGTGGATATTTTTATTGGAATTGATGCACCTGATTTCAATTTACGTCTTTCTAAAACAATAAAAGAAAAGAATTTACCAATTAAAACAGTTCAATACGTAAGTCCATCTGTTTGGGCATGGCGTCAAGGGCGGGTACATGGTATTAAACGTAGTATAGATTTAGTGTTGTGTTTATTCCCATTTGAAAAAACATTTTATGAAAATTACGATGTTCCAGCAGCTTTTGTTGGGCATCCACTAGCCAAACAATTACCTTTAAAAAATCCAATTGTAGAAGCAAAACATCAGCTTGGCTTATCTGCACATGAAATGCACGTTGCTTTATTACCAGGAAGTCGAAGAGGTGAAATTGACAGACTATTGCCTTTGTTAATTGGGGCTGCGGAAATACTACATAAGAAATATCCTGAACTAGAGTTTCTGATTCCAGCAATTAATGATGCTCGAAAACAACAAATTGAACATGGTATTCAAAATTTAAATATCACTTTAAAATCAAAAATTTATATTTTAGAAAATACCGATGCTGAATCTAAAATAGGTCGTATGGTCATGAATGCGAGTGATATTGTCGCACTAGCATCGGGAACTGCGACGCTTGAAGCAATGTTATTACATCGCCCAATGGTGACTTTTTATAAGTTACATTGGTTAACTTATATGATTGCTAAGTTTCTCGTTAAGATTCCATACTACTCTTTACCTAATATCATTGCAGGTAAAAAAGTCATCCAAGAATTAATTCAAGCTGATGCAACACCAGAACACCTTGCTTCTGAAATTGAAAAATTAATGGATAATGAAACAGCACATATTCAGATGATGCAACATCTAAGCATGCACAAACAATTAATCTCAGGAGATACTGAAAATCCTGTTGATGCAATTCTGAATTGTTTAAAAAAAAATTAAGTTAAAAAAAGGTGGCATTTCAAATGCCACCTTATCTTTTACGCTCTTAGAATCATTTCATAGCCTGTGTATTTGCGAATATTGATGACACCAATATCGAGTAATAAATATTGCCCCTTAATGCCATGTAAAACACCACGAATTTTGGGTGTTTTATCCAAATTTAAGGACTTAATTTTTTCTGGATATTGTTCAACTGGGTAAATAAATTCTTTAGGCAATTCATGTTCTAAAAATTCAAGTTCTTCATTGAATTCTAAGTTTCGGCTAAATTCATCTCGAATCGTTTGAATTTTTGGTGCAAATTCTTCCAAAATATGGTCACGTTGCTCAATTAAATTCAATGGTTCAGCTTCACCTTTAAGGAGCTTACGCCAATCCGTCTTATCGGCAATTTGTGTACCAAATAAAGTTTCTAAATGACCAGATAAGCGGCGTGAACCAACTTTTAAAATGGGTAAAGCTTGGGTTGCACCTTGATCTAACCATCGAGTTGGCATATTAACGATACGAGTAATTCCAATTTTTAGTGCACTTGAATTGGCTAGATACACAATATGGGGTTGGAAACAAACCTTGTGTGCAAATTCATCTTCACGACAAGTTCCAAGATGATAATGGCAAGTCTCAGGTTTCATAATACAAAGATCACATTCAGCTTTGGTCTTGAAGCACTTGAAACAGTGACCTTGGGAATATGATTTTGGAGTCTTTGCACCACACGAAGTACAAAAAATATTTCCAGTCCATTCAATTTCTAATTCTTGACCTAATACGAAGGGTAGATCAGTTTCTGAACGATCTAATATAAATTTATATTCAACATTTGCCTTGCTGGTTGGTTGATCAGTTACACTATGCGTTTTGAGCGCTGCGTGCATTTTGTGACAAATGCCTTGTAGTTCCATCAATAAACTCTCATCTTTCTCAATCAAGGGTTGCAGTTATGGCTGAACAAAATGTCATCATTTCTATGCTAGACGATTTATCTAAAGAACAGCCCATTCATACTGCACTTTGTATCGGTCAGCAAATTGATCAAAATGCTGAAATTCAATGGCATCATTTTAACGTAACTGACTTTTTAAATCTGCCATTTACACAACGTTATGATTTAGGTTTTGTATTATTTGATACAGAGCAAATGCAAAACATCACTGAAACACATAAAGCGCAGCTTTTAGTGAAGTTACGCGACTTAATGGCTAAAAGGATTGTTGTTGTTAGTAAACGAAACGATGAAAAGCTATTGCGTTCACTAGGTTTTACTCAACTTATTGATAAGACTACTCATGATAGTGATTTTGCTCTATGGCAATTCAATATTTTAACTTACAAACATGTACCTGATTGGTTTAACTCTAAATTTTGGGCAAATCCAGAAAATTGGAATAAATTTCGTTGGTAATTTCTTAGACTGTACTGCGGCTCTGAATAAGTCGCAGTTATAAAATAATAATAAACTGATTAAATGCTCTTGCAAATTTTAACACTTTAACTTTGTTTTCATGTTGAAAAGCAGCGTATGCTTTTCGAATAAATAATTCTAACTGGAATATAAAAATCATGACAGATTTGACAAATATCGTTGAGATTTTAGCGAAACAGGCCTTAGGCGGTCAGCAACAATCAGGTCAGGGTGGTGGTTTAGGCGGAATTTTAGGTTCGGTATTGGGACAGCTTGGGGGACAACAGCAACAAAATACCCAAAACCAGCAACAAGGTGGTCTAGGCGGAATTCTGGGTTCTGTACTGGGTCAATTAGGTGGTGGTAATACTTCAACACACAGTAATGCAGCAGGTGGTAACACAGCACAAACATTGTTAATCGCCGTTTTGCCTTTAATTCTTGCATGGATTCAAAAACAGGGCGGTTTGCAAGGTGCATTGGATAAACTGAAAAATACAGGTTTGGCAAATCAGGTACAAAGCTGGATCGATCCTCAACAAGTAAATGCTCAAGATGTTCCAACCCAAAATATTCAAAGCTTATTTGATGATCAAGATATCGAACAGGTTGCTCAACAAGCACAAGCGCCAAAGCAAGAAATTTACAGTGCGATTGCGTCTGTACTACCTCAAGTGATTGATTCTTTGACTCCACAAGGTGGAAACACTAATCCACAGGAAGCCAACAATGATATTCAACAAGTTTTAAACTTGGTCAGTGGTTTCTTAAAGAAATAAAATCAATAAAAACAAAAGGGCAGATCGCCCTTTTGTTTTTGGTTTTAGCGGATTACTTCAATTTATTAGAAGTTATATTCCATGCCTAAACCGATTGTGGTTTTCTTATCATCTTTAGTCAACCAGTCACGTTTTTGCTGACCAACTACGCCATAAAAACGTGCTTGTTTATTGATCTGATAGTCAGCACCTACACCATAAAGGTCTTGTCTAAGGTCTTTTTTACCTGCGATGATCGCTGCATCTGTTTCACTTTTAGCAGAAATATACTCTGCTTTTAATTTGATTGGTGTAGAAGGAATGATATATGCAGCAGTTACACCGAAAGCGTTTTCTTTTAAGCCTTTGTATCCTACAAGTGTATCATCTGTAGGTTTCGCAGTTTGCCATAAACCACCGAATACTAAACCTTCAGCACCTACTTGAGATAAATCAAGTGAGCCAGTTACACGTACTGCATCTGTATATACACCAGATAAGCCATAAGCATTATACTTTGATGCAACTGCAAAGTTACCTGCAACAGCTGCATTTAAACCAATATCTTTATTTTCGTAAGTTAGAGACGTTGAAACACCATCACCAAATCCATTACGACTACCTTTTTGACCACTTGCAGAGTTATCTAGAGGTATTGTTTGACCGTTTTTATCCTTAGTAGTTTCATTCTGTTCACCTTGTTGGAACATAATGTTAAACGCTAAACCGCCAAGCAATTTTTTATCAGTTTCAAAACCAATTACGTTAGTTAAGCGATCTTCACCAACAAGAACTTTAGTCATATCCAGTTCATTGTTATCGTTAAAAATATCTTGGTTATTACCCGCAGCACTTTTGAAGTAAGAATCGTATTGACCTACTTTTAATGTTGCAACACCAGCAGATTTAACACCTACAAAACGGTTACGGTTTTTAAAAGCATCACCATCGCCATCTGCCCAAATTTCCCATTCGGCTAAATAAACTGCTGATAAGTTATCAGTCAATTTTTCTTCACCTTTCACACCCAAACGTGAAGCGTTTGAGTTTACTTTCACTACGCTTTCGTCTTTAAAATCATTGTTATCAATATTGTCTAAAGTTACACTCAGCTTACCATACAAAGTTGGTGCTGCTTGCGCTGCATTCATGGCTAAAGTTGCTACAGTAGCAGCAAGAAGCAATTTTTTCATTGAGATTTCTCCAGAACACTTTTTTGTAAATGGCAGTTGCCTTAGTTACTGTAATAAGCTTGCTTATGTACAAAAAGTTACACAGCTCACTGACTTGTATGCAGTATCGGCAAACTTTGTGACAGATAAGTGAAAGAAAAATGACAGTTTGATGACGATTCATATTTAGCAATAATTATATTTGTTATTGATTTTTATATATTTAATAAATAAAAATGGGGCGAAAAGCCCCATCGTATAGATAATTTTTTACTTACAGCATTGCTTTAATCTTTTCAGCAAAGGCTTTAATCTTTTCCTGATCACCCATTTGTGCTGCATGACGACCAAGTTCATGAACTGAACTAGGAATCAAATGGAAGTGCACATGTGGAACTGTTTGCCCAGCAGCAACTCCTGAAAGTTGCATTAGTACGATCCCTTTAGCATCTAAAGCGGTTTCAATTGCTTTAGCTATCTTTTGAACAATTTGAATCGTATAGGCTGCTGCATCAGCAGGTAAATCCATCAAAGTAACAGCAGGTGTTTTAGGAATAACTAAAGCATGACCATCTGCTTGAGGCATAATATCCATAAAAGCGAGGACCTGATCATCTTCATAGATTTTGATTGCAGGTAGTTCGCCTCTTAAGATTCTTGCAAAAATATTTTGGTCATCGTACGCCATGATTAGTCCTTTAATATAATGAGCTGAGAAGTTTTGCTTTTCAGACAAAAATAGAAAATAAACTGCTAAGACTTAAAAATAAGGCTTTTATTTGCAATTTAATTCTTTTTGACGCTCTTTAATTTCATCTAAGCGTTGTTGCTCTCTGTCAGAAAATTTAGGCTTTGTTGTATGGCAGTTTTCATTACCATATTTAGCCTTGGCATCTGCATCTTTAAAACAAAATCCTTTCGATGCATAGATGAGATTATAGTCATCTTGCAACTTTTTACATTCTTGTTCTGGTGTAGCTGCTTGAAGGTTAAAACCTGTAAGGCTTATCAATCCAGCAAAAACTGCAACAGCAAACTTATTCATGAGGTATTCCTCTAGTTAAAAGGCATGAACTCAAATAAATTAAGAAAATATGTCTATTTTCACGATTTGACTTAAGTTCAATTACTAATATACGGCTTATGAATGAAATTTCAATGAAACTGTATTATTGGAGTGTAATTTTTATCACCTTGAGCTTTTTACTTTAGTATAATTTTTGTCCACTCTTCATACATTTTGACAGCAGAAGAAAAGTCACTATTCGCTTCGGCAGTTAAACTTGCAGCCTGAATCAAGCTTTGGGTTAAGGCAAGTATAGGCGCTGGAAGCTTTGCCTCATGCACTAAATTCAACGCAATCCCTGTATCTTTTGCGAGCAAAGGTAATGCAAAAGTTACAGGGAATTCACGGCTGAGAACGCGTTGTGGAAAAACAGTTTCTGTGACCATGCTTTTTCCACTAGAAGCATTAATACAATTCAAAGCTGCATCTAGGTTTACACCATGCGCTTTGAGTGTACTAAATCCCTCTGCAACCGACCATAAATTGACAGCCAGTAACATGTTATTAATTGCTTTAACGGCAAATCCTGCACCCGAATCACCTACGTGTTGAATGAGCTTTCCGACTGCTGCCATCGCAGGATAAGCACGTTCAAAAGCATTAATGTCGCCACCCACCATAACCGTAAGTGTTGCATTTTCTGCACCAATGGTTTGTCCGCTGACAGGCGCATCGAGAAAATCAATATTTTGTGTTTTCAATCGTTCTGCTAGACGGCGCGCTGCCTCAGGAACACCACTGGTGCAATCAATCCAGATTGCACCTGATTTAACATTCACACCATCAATTAATGTTTCAACGTCATCACTAGTCGGTAAACACGAAAAGATAACATCTGCCTGAACCGCTTCAGCAAGTTTAACCGCCAAAGTGCCAAATTCTGTTGCATGTTGCTTAGCTTTATCAAAGTTACGATTCCAAACATAAACTTTTTCGAAATACTTGGGTAAATGCGCAGCCATGCGATAGCCCATAGCACCTAAACCGATGAATGCAACAGATTGAGTCATAGTTTACCTTTTTATTGGAGTTGAACGTTCTGATAACCAAGTTGTCAGTGTTGGCCAGAACTCAATTGAACTGTTTTGACTAGACATTAAACCTAAGTGCCCGCCAGGTATCAAAGTAAACGTGACATCTTGACTATTTGTCAACTGGGTCAGTGGAAAAGCGGCATCAGATGTAACCAGTTGGTCACCTTTACCAGCACCTACCAAGAGCGAACAATTGATATCCTTCAGTTCAATCGTCTCATTCTTGAGTTTGATTGCACCATGCTTTAATGGATTTTGTAGCCATACATTAAACAGCATGTCCTGATTGATACCACCTGGATAGTCAATCATGTTATTCAGGAAATGGCTGAGTGTGGCGTCTTCTTGTACCAGTTTGAGGTTATCAAGATTTTTGAGTAATTGAATATTGCCATCAATCCAACCCTTAGGATCTAACAATTTAAAACCTAATGAGTTTAAAAAACCTGGTGAATGGATCATTAACTTTGGTAGGCGATTATAAATATAGTCCTTGATCATTGGATTACGTGTGGTGACATAAGCTAAGGTTTTATAAAGTCTGCCAATATAACCTGATGCATAACTATCAATTGGGCTACCTAGAACGATTAAATTCTTAACAGCATTGGGTTTATGCCGTGCTGTATAAAGTGTGACAAAAATTCCAGCCATACTCCAACCATGCAAAGAGATTTTTTCAGATTTAGAATGCTTTTGAATCGCCTCAATACAACGTGGAATAAATTTATCGATAAATGATAAAAAATTCACTTGGTAGTTCTTGTAAGTCAACTTACCCCAGTCAATTAGATAAACATCAAAACCACTGTCCTGAAAATGTTTAATCAAAGAGCGGTATGGATATAGATCATAAATATCCATGTTGATGGCAAGAGGAGCTGTAAATACCAATGGCTCTTTGTAACGTTTGTTTTCAGAAGCATAAAAACGAACACGAGTTTGTTTAAATTCAGCAATCACTTGATAAGCTGTCGATTGTGACAATACAAGCCTATCTGCATCGAAGACACGCATAGCCAGATGTTTAAAATTTATTTTTTGCTGTTCTACAAGTGATTTCATCTTTGAAAGTCTCATCATGAGTCAAGATTGCACGAAGTCTAAGCGATAATTTCATCTTATGCCTTGACCTTAAATACGTTAGGCGCTCAAAATGTTGGCATATTTAAACACCTGATCATAAGGCATACAAAACGATGAATCCAAGCGATGATTTAGAATACCAACTTGAAACACTGGCTATTCGCACAGGGCATGATCGTACCTTTGAAGGGGAACATAGTGAACCTATCTTTTTAACATCTTCGTTTGTTTGCGAAAGTGCCGCAGATGCTGCTGCAAAATTTTCTGGGCAAATCGCAGGAAATACATACTCACGTTATACCAATCCAACAGTGCAAGCCTTTGAAAAACGTTTAGCAATATTAGATGGCGCAGAGCGTGCAGTTGCGACCAGTTCTGGTATGGCTGCTGTACATGCGATGTGTATGGCATATTTGAAAGCTGGCGATCATGTGATTTGTTCTCGCGCAGTATTTGGTTCAATCATTGCTTTATTTGAAAAATATGTTGCTAAATTTGCTGTAGAAGTGACTTTTGTCGATTTGGATGATCTTGAAGGCTGGAAACAAGCGATTCGTCCAAATACACGTATTCTCTTTATTGAAACACCCTCGAATCCTTTGGCACAGGTTGGTGATATGCAAGCAATTGCAGATATTGCCCATGCCAATGGCGCATTATTTGCTGTAGATAACTGTTTTTGTACACCGGTATTGCAACAACCGATTAAGTTTGGTGCCGATTTGGTTCTTTATTCAGCAACAAAATATATTGATGGTCAGGGGCGTGCATTAGGTGGTGCAGTTGTTGGCAAAAACGATTTACTTGAAGAAATTAATGGTGTAATCCGTACTTTGGGTAATTCAATGAGCCCATTTAACGCATGGATTTTCCTCAAGGGCTTGGAAACGCTCAGTATCCGTATGAAAGCGCACTGTGAAAATGCACAAAAACTGGCTGAATGGCTGCATCAACATGACAAGGTTGAAAAAGTCTATTACGCAGGTTTGCCTGACCATCCTGGTCATGAGCTTGCTAAAAAACAGCAAAAAGGTTTTGGCGGTGTTGTATCTTTTGTCGTAAGAGGCGAACGTGAAGGTGCGTGGACGGTTATTGATAATACGCGTTTTCTGTCGATTACCAGTAATCTGGGCGATGTAAAATCAACAATTACCCATCCAGCAACGACCTCACATGGTAGAATGTCGCCTGAAGCCAAACAAGCCGCAGGGATTGAAGAAGGATTGATCCGTGTATCTGTTGGCTTGGAAGATATTAATGATATTATTCGCGACTTATCATGCGGTTTAGATTTAATTTAAGAGAGAAATTTATGAACATTAATATGCTCATGCAGCAAGCTCAGCGCATGCAAAAGGATATGGAATCCAATATTAAAAAAGCCAAAGAAGAGCTTGCAAAAACAGAAGTTCACGCTGAGGCGGGCGGTGGTTTGGTTAAAGTAACTATGACTTGCCGTAATGTCGTTAAGCGTATCGAAATTAGCCCAGACTTATTACAAGATGAAGCTGATATGATTGAAGATCTGATTGCTGCTGCGATGAATGATGCAGCACGTCAAGCCGAAGTCATTTCTGAAGAAAAACTTCAAGGTGCAAATTCAGGTATGGGCTTACCACCAGGTTTATCTGGTTTATTCTAAGCCAAAAGTCTCTAAGTCTTTTAGTGAGGCTTAGAGAATCTTTTTTATAAATAATAGAGTTGATCTGTGTTTAGTGAACGATTTGAACAGCTAGTTCAAGCATTGCGTATTTTACCAAGCGTTGGTCCAAAATCTGCACAACGGATGGCATTACATTTGTTGATGAAAAATCGTGAAGGTGCTTTTGCATTATCTTATGCATTACACGAGGCTTCGAGCCATATTCACGAATGCCATATTTGTCATTCATTAACTGAAAACGAAATCTGTGACATTTGTGCGTCTGTAGAAAGAGATGAGCAATTGCTTTGTGTGGTTGAATCTCCAGCTGATGTCATGGCAATCGAACAAAGTGGAAGCTTTAGAGGAAAATATCATGTACTTGGTGGTCATTTGTCTCCATTGGATGGAATAGGTCCTGAAGAAATTGGTATTCCATATTTGATTCAACGATTAAGCCAAGGACAGATTGAAGAAGTAATTTTAGCAACTAATGCCACCGTGGAAGGTCAAGCGACAGCACATTACTTAGTTGAGGCAACGAAACATTTACCAATTCACATGACCAGAATCGCACAAGGCGTGCCACAAGGTGGCGAATTAGAATATGTCGATAGTCATACGTTAAGTCAAGCGGTACATAATCGTATGAAGATGAAATAATTTTATATTCATTGTAAATTCATGCTATTAATTTAAACAAATAATTCACTTTTACATTTTGTCTAACATTATTTTAGGTATATTTGCTTTAATTTATGGCAGTATAAGCAAACGAAAAGGATTTTCGTTTTTGATGAATAGAATAGGAGTAATTTCATGTTTTTCATGTGGAATAGTGATTAAATTATTCTTTGTAGATTTAATTTAGTTTCGTTTCAGCAAAAACTGTATTTTTACAGTTGTATTGCTAGTGTTTTTTATTATTTTACTTGAGCAAATATGTTTCAGTTCATTCAACAGCAAAAAGACCTTGCTGTTCTCCTCAGTCAAATGGAACAATGTTCTACCTACGCACTTGATACTGAGTTTATTAAGGTTGATACCTTATATCCAAAACTTGGGGTATGCCAGATTAATTGTAATGGTCAAATTGCTTTACTAGATGGAGTAGCACTTGATTTAGAGCAGTTTTGGCAGAAGGTTTTTACTGCACAGCAGAATATCTTTCATGCGTGTGGCGAAGATATTGATTTAATTTATCATTATGCAGATCAAAAACCATTAAAAAATGTATTTGATACGCAGATCGCAATGGCATTTCTTGGTCATGGGCTTCAAGTAAGCTATCAAAATGCATTAAAAACCTGCCTAAATATTGATATTGATAAGGATCAAACTCGCTCAGATTGGTTGGCACGCCCTTTAAGCCAAGAGCAAATTAATTATGCCGCAAATGATGTCTTATATTTGACAAAGCTCGCTGATACATTAAAACATGATTTACAGCGTAAAGGGCTTTATCAATATGTTTTGGAAGATTGTCAGAATTTAACGAAAGAAATTGCGATAGAAACTCCATTGACAGAGCTATATACCGATATTGGTAATTATCGCCATTCACGTCGCGAGTTAATGCAATTACAACAGCTCAGTATTTGGCGTGAGCAAATTACTAAAGCAATGAATCAACCGCGTAGTTTTGTTCTCAAAAATACAACAATGCTAGATTTAGTGGAAAAAAATCCACGTAATAATTTCCAACTTGCACAAGTTAAAGATATTCGTCCAAACGTTGTACGTGAACATGGCAAAACCATATTAGATTTATTAAAATTTTTACCGCCTGAAGATGAATGGCCATTAAGAATGGCAAGACCAGTGAAGAATAATTCTAAAGAAGCCGCGCCTCAAATTGATGCTTTAATCGATCGAGTCGTGTTTGAAACTGGCATTCCTAAAGAAGTCTTACTACGTAAGAAATGGCTGAATGCAATTTATGAATATGTTGTATTCCATTTAGAAGAGCAAGAGTTGCCGAGTTATTTGTTAGGTTGGCGCTACGATATCTTGACTAAGCCATTGGTTGCATTACTGCGACAAGATATTGAGTATTTGGCGGCCCAAATGAAGTTAGCTAGGTAAAATAGTTCAGCTGTGAAATACGACTGTTGCGTTAATATTCGTTAATGTACCTAGTTTTTTTTTCATGTATGCTATTTAAAGTCTGTTGGAATCTAAATGACCAATAGTCTCTAAGATTGATAAGAGTTGTGAGTAAACATGCGCTGCGATATTTATAGATCAAGCAAAAAAGACGAAATGTATATGTATATTGCTCGTCCAAATTATTCTGCAGATCAGGAATCAGAAAATCCATTTGAGTCTGTTCCTGAGAGTGTCTTACAAGCTTTTGGAAAAGCTACTTTTGTAATGCATTTGGAACTTCATGATGATCGGAAACTTGCACGTGTAAACGTATTGCATGTCTTAGACTCATTACAGACTAAAGGCTTTTTTATTCAAATGCCGCCAGAAGGACTTATTAATCCAAATGCGGTAGAACCAGAGGGTTTGCGTGGTGCTTGAAACTATAACTGCAATGTGGTCTCACATTCTATCGGTACTGGATCAATTCCCTGAAGAGAATGTTGCGATTATTGTGTATGTTACAGGTGCAATGATTGCATTATGGTGTTGGTATCGTTTGATGTCACGTATGCCTAATCCAATAGGAGGGATTCTTTGGATTATCGTTTTTGCAATCCTTGCTACACCAACAATCTCTGAAGGTCCTAATTCAGAGTTAGCACCCGCTATTTTTGGTTTGATTTTTGGTGTGCTCACAAAAGAGCATGTTTTAATCTGGTCAAATTTATCTTTGATTCTCTTTGTCATTGGTACAGGATTATTGATCGGCTTCTGCTGGTCAAAATACAGTGCAAATAAACTTGCACGTTCGGTTTAGATATTCACATAAAGTTAAAGAAAAATAAGGTTTTCAAATGTCTGCTGATACACAACACTTCACTGGTACAGATCAATATATTGCAACTGACAGCCTGAAACTTGCGGTAAAAGCCGCGCGTGCTTTACAAAAACCATTATTGGTGAAAGGTGAGCCAGGTACAGGTAAAACATTACTTGCAGAACAAGTTGCAGAAAGTTTAGGTCTAAAACTAATTACTTGGCATATCAAATCAACAACCAAAGCTCAGCAAGGTTTGTATGAATATGACGCAGTTTCTCGCTTGCGTGATAGCCAGTTAGGTGATGACCGAGTCTATGACATTAAAAACTATATTAAACCGGGTAAATTGTGGGAAGCATTTACGAGTGAAGAACGTTGTGTATTGTTAATTGATGAAATTGACAAAGCAGATATCGAGTTCCCGAATGACTTATTGCATGAACTCGACAAAATGTCGTTTTATGTTTACGAGACTGGTGAAACCATTACCGCAACACAACGCCCAATTGTGATTATTACTTCGAATAATGAAAAAGAATTACCAGATGCATTCTTGCGTCGCTGCTTCTTTCATTATATTGAATTTCCTGATGAAGCAACGATGCGTGAAATTATTGCAGTGCATTTTCCAAATATTTCGAATACTTTGGTCGGTGAAGCATTGCAAATATTCTTTAAGTTACGTGAAGTCACGAATTTAAAAAAACCACCATCAACGTCAGAGTTAATTGACTGGTTAAGCTTGCTTATGGCAGATGATATGCCTGAAGACGTATTGCGTAATCATGATAAATCTAAAGCAATTCCACCATTGTATGGTGCGCTGATTAAAAATGAACAAGATGTACAATTACTTGAACGTTTAGCTTTTATGTCACGCCGCTAAGAGTGTAATCACATGTTTGTGCGATTGTTTTACACCTTACGTAAATATGGTGTACCTGTTACAACTCGTGAGTTGATTGATCTCAACCAAGCGGTTGCATCAGGTCTGGTATTTGCAGATCAGGAAGAATTCTATCAGTTGGCTAAAACAGTTTTAGTCAAAGATGAACGTTTCTTTGATAAATTCGATCGTGCCATGAAAGATTATTTTGATGGCATTGAAACTTTTGATTTAGATGAACTACTTAAACAAGTTCACAAGTTACCTAAAGACTGGTTTGACCTAGAACTCTTAGAAAAACATCTGACACCAGAGCAACGTGCTGAGCTACAAAAAGCAGGTTCTTTGGAAGAACTGATGAAAATGTTGGAAGAACGTTTACGTGAACAGCATAAAAAACATCAGGGTGGTAATCGTATGATTGGCACTGGCGGAACTTCACCTTTTGGTGCTTTTGGCGATCATCCTGAAGGTGTCCGAATAGGTGGTCCAGGGCGTAAACGTTCAGCGGTAAAAGTATGGGAGCAGCGTAAATACCAAAATCTTGATGATGATCAAGTTTTGGGAACACGTCAGATGCAAATTGCATTACGCCGATTACGTAAGTTTGCCCGTCAGGGTGCAGCTGAAGAACTCGATGTTGACGGTACCATCCGTGAGACTGCAAAGCAGGGTATTCTGGATGTACAGCTCGTGCCTGAGCGCCGTAACCGTATCAAGGTACTGATGCTGTTTGATGTCGGTGGTTCAATGGATGCCTATATCGCTGAGTGTGAAAAATTATTTAGTGCGGCGAAGTCTGAGTTCAAAACCTTAGAATATTTCTATTTCCATAATTGTCTCTATGATTATGTTTGGAAAGACAACCATCGCCGTAGTTCAACTCGTATGAATACATGGGATTTATTCCATACTTACGGTCGCGACTATCGTGTAATTGTTGTCGGTGATGCCAGTATGGCACCATACGAACTCAAGTCGGCAGGTGGTTCAGTTGAATACATGAATGATGAGTCGGGCGAAGTATGGCTTAGACGTTTACGTCAGCATTTTGACAAAACCGCTTGGTTAAACCCTGAAATGGAAGGTTACTGGCATTACACCCAGACCATTAACTGGATCAAAGAAATTTTTGAAAATCATATGTACCCAATGACACTAAAAGGCATTGAAGATATGACGCGTTATTTGTCACGTTAAAAATTCATATGAATACTTTATAAAAACAGGAGGAATCATGGAACAGGTGTTGAACCCGCAGGTCATGGTTTAGATACAGATAAGCATTCGGCAACGTTAACCTTAGGCAAACCCGGTCAAATTCATGGGATGGCGTGTTACGTACTTGAGGATGAAAATGGTGAGCCACTTCCAGTGCATTCGATATAATGACCGCTTCTGTATAGAGGCGGTTTTTTTTCTGTTAAATAGATGCTAATCCCGTTAGAATAAAGCGTTTTTGCAATTAGCACTTTTGGAGACGCCTAAGTGGAGCGACCTACAATCAGCCCTGAACATTTACAAGAAGCGGCTGAAAACTTAGTAACCATTCGAGATTTTATTCGTTTTGGTGTAACCGCACTTCGTCAATATGATGCACACTTAGGTCAAGGTACTGAAGATTATTTTGCGGAAAGCTCTGCACTTGTTTTGCAAACACTGTCCCTAGAATGGAAAGCTGATGCAGAAATATTAGATGCAAAATTACTACCAACTGAAAAAGCAGAATTTTTAAGTCTATTAGAACGTCGCATCAATGATCGTATTCCAACCTCATATTTATTAAATTTGGCATATTTCTGTAATAAACCTTATTATGTAGATGAACGTGTACTCATTCCGCGTTCGCCAATTGCTGAATTGATCGAACAACGATTTGCACCATATTGTTTGAATGAAAATGGTCAAATGCTCGAAGCATTGAATAATTTACCAGAAAACACGAATCCGAAAACGCCACAACGTATTTTAGACATGTGTACGGGTTCTGGCTGTATTGCAATCGCTTTAGCTTATGCATTCCCAGATTCTGAAGTCGATGCAACTGATATTTCCAAAGAAGCTTTGGAAGTTGCATCAATTAATGCTGAACACCATGATAAGCAATATCAAGTCGCATTACTTGAGTCTGATTTGTTTGCAAAAATTCCTGCTGAAAATCAATATGATTTAATCGTAAGTAATCCTCCATATGTAGACGCAGAGGATATGGCAGATTTACCAGAAGAATTCTTATACGAGCCTGAGCTTGCACTTGCTGCTGGTCAAGATGGTTTGGATTTGGTTCGTAAAATGTTAGCGCAAGCTGCTGACTATTTGACAGAAGATGGTTTAATCGTCATTGAAGTCGGTAATTCAGAATGGGCGATGCGTCAAAACTTTAATACTGTTGATTTCCATTGGCTTACATTCCAAAAAGGTGGTTCTGGTATTTTTGCATTAACTGCGGAACAATGCCGCCGTTATAAAGATATATTCCAGCAATCTATTCAAAATTAAGGGGGTGAAAATGGCAGGAAATAGTATTGGTCAGTTATTCCGTGTGACCACATGTGGTGAATCACATGGTGCTGGCTTGATGGCAATTGTAGATGGCGTACCACCGGGACTAGAACTTTGCGAAGCAGACTTGCAAAAAGATTTGGATCGCCGCAAGCCGGGTACTTCTAAGTTTGCAACGCAACGTAAAGAGCCTGATCAAGTTGAAATTATTTCTGGTGTTTTTGAAGGCAAAACTACGGGTACATCAATTGGTTTATTGATTCGTAATACAGATCAAAAATCAAAAGACTACGGTAATATTGCCCAAACATTCCGTCCTGGTCATGCTGATTATACCTATACTCAAAAATATGGTTTCCGTGATTATCGTGGTGGTGGTCGCTCAAGTGCACGTGAGACAGCAATGCGTGTTGCGGCAGGTGCGATTGCTAAAAAGTATTTGGCAGAAAAATTTGGTATTGATATCCGCGGACATGTAACACAGATCGGGAATGAAATTGCAGAAAAGTTAGATTGGGCTGAAGTGCCAAATAATCCATTTTTTTGTGGTGATGTTGATGCAGTTCCTCGCTTCGAGCAATTAGTCACAGCATTGCGTGAGCAAGGCACTAGTTGTGGTGCAAAACTCGAAATTATTGCTGAAAAAGTACCCGTCGGTTGGGGTGAACCTGTATTTGATCGTCTGGATGCAGATATTGCTCACGCTATGATGAGTATCAATGCGGTTAAAGGCGTTGAGATAGGTGATGGTTTTGCAGTTGCTGGACAGTTTGGTCACGAAACTCGTGATGAATTAACCACAGATGGTTTCCTTGCAAATCATGCTGGTGGAATACTTGGTGGTATTTCAAGTGGTCAAACGATTCGTGTCGCGATTGCTTTAAAACCAACCGCAAGTATTACCACTCCTGGTAAAACCATTACAATTGATCGAGAAAACACGGATGTGTTAACCAAGGGTCGTCATGATCCTTGTGTGGGCGTTCGAGCGACTCCAATTGCTGAAGCAATGTTAGCAATTGTTCTAATGGATCATTTTTTAAGACACCGTGCTCAAAATGCTGATGTTGTAGTTCCATTCCAACCAATTGAGCCATAATTTTAATTTTTCACATACTTGCGACACTTTGCGCGCAAGTATGTTGTTTAATAATAAAAAATTAATCTTATAAAGTCTCAGAAATTACATTTTCACTCGTTGCAACATGATATTGATTTCTACCATTATTTTTTGCTACATACAAAGCATGATCTGCTTGAGAGATAAACTCTGATAGGCTGTCATTAAGATGAGGAGTTGTTGTTGCAACACCCACACTGATCGTTACATATTTAGAGACATTACTTCTAGGATGTGCAATCCCTATATTTTGCATTAATCCCATTAAACGTTGAACTTGTATCAGTGCTTGATCTTTATCCGTCATGGAAAATAAAAGTAAGAACTCTTCACCGCCATAACGTGCCGCAAGATCTCCACTTCGCGATGAGATTGAACCCAGCAAAATGGCAATTCGTCTAAGACATTGATCCCCCTGAATATGGCCTAATGTATCATTGTATAGTTTAAAAAAATCGATATCGATCATCATGATTGTGATAGGAACTTCATGACGGATTGAGCGTTTCCACTCATTTTCAAGCACTTCATCGAGGTATCTACGGTTCGCTAAACCAGTTAAAGCATCTTGTTGAGATAAAATTGAAAGTTGTTGCGCCTGACGCATAAGCTCTAATCGATTTAGTTCGATCATACAGTCTTGTAGATAATTCTCTCTATGTTGCCGATCTATTGCATAAGCTAAAGCCATTCCTAGAAAGCTACTAAAAGTATAAGTTCGATTTAAGTAAGTCCAATCAATTGATCCATTAAGCCAAACACTAATGGCAATACCAATTAAACCACCAGACCAACCAGCAAACATCGCTGTATAAAATCGCATACCAACGAAGCCATATATAATGACCACGGCATACATCATGGCAGCATGAAAAAGAACGTTATTCTGGCCATGTTCAAATACATTAATTAACGTGAAAGTAAGAGCGACGGCACCTATAGAGCCTAAGCAAACATAGTAATCAAACCATCTATTCATTGATGGAATGAAAGCAAGTAACCATGCAAAAACAATTATCATGCCGACCCAACCGTAGTACGCGACCCATGCAGTGCGTAGCTCTGTAGGTAGAACTTGATAAGTACCAAAACTTAAATATAAAT
The DNA here is from genome assembly GCF_000369425.1 of Acinetobacter sp. NIPH 284. Taxonomy (NCBI): domain Bacteria; kingdom Pseudomonadati; phylum Pseudomonadota; class Gammaproteobacteria; order Moraxellales; family Moraxellaceae; genus Acinetobacter; species Acinetobacter sp. NIPH 284. The sequence continues at coordinate 417,250 of NZ_KB850011.1, read as the reverse complement.
AGAAGAATAGAATGATTGGTGCACGGTAACGGAATTCATGTGCAGCTTCATTTTTATACTGATCTTTATAAATGACTTCTAATTCTTTAGGAAACCAAACTAAATTTAGTCCGCGAGAGATTAACAAGTCAATCTGTTCTTGCCCGAGTAAGTTGGATGCTTTTAACTTCATCTTAATTCTCATCGCCCCCAATGTTCTTATAAATGTAAATAGGGATTGTTAACTACGTTACACTGTATTAAATAAAATGTGTATTGGATTATATAAAATTAATCATTTTTTATGATAATCAGATTTTATTGCCAGTATTCTATATTCTTCGGGTGTAATATGAATGTATTAGCAACGAATATAATGATTAAACTTAATAAAATGCTGAACAGATAAAAAATGTTACAAATTAAATAGCAATCATTGTATATTAATTGTATTACGATTAAATCTAGCTATAAAAATAAGCAGCAATCGTGGAAAATAATTGAAATAAGTCATACGAAATAGGATGGATCGAAATGACTGTTATGAAGCAATATGGAACAAAACTAGAAATAACACCTCACTCAGAATGGGCACAACAATTTTGGGATGAACTTGTTCCTGCAAAAGAACGAGTAAGCAAACACCCTTTATTTTTAGATATGGCAAGCGGTAGCCTAAATTTAGAATGCTTTCGGTCAGCATTATTAAATTTTTACCCTTTGGTTGCTCATTTTCCATCATATATGGCAGGTGCTTTGGCTAAAGCGACGGCTTTTTCTTTAGATGGTGTAACTGAGACTAGAGATTGGTTAATTCAAAATATCAAAGTTGAAGAAAGACATTTACATTGGTATCAAGATTGGGCGAAGGGTTTTGGCATAACGACTGAAATGTTGAATGAAGTTAGACCACCAGTAGCAATGAATGCAATCAATCATTTTTTATGGGATGTAAATTTTAGGGGAAGTTTAGCGGAGAGTATTGCTGCAACAAATTTAGCAATAGAGTGGGCGACAGGCGATTGGACCATTCATGTTTATAAAGGAATACAAGCTTATACAGAAACACCAGAAGTAAATATTAATAAAAGATCATTGGCATGGTTAAGAGCTCATGCACACTATGATGATCTACATCCTTATGAGGCGATGGAGCTGATTAAGAGATTATGCGACAAAGATCCAGTTTCTCAGAGAAAAGCTTTTTTAGCAGCGAAAGAAGGCTTGGCTTATTATGAGCTGGCTTTAGATGAGTGTTACAAGTTACAAAATAATAATTAAAAATACTGAATAAACTGCTATTTAGTTGGAGTACTAAGTAGCAGTTTTATTTAATTTTTTAAACTGAATTCATTTTATCGTAGAAATTCTTTAATTTAGGGAACTCCAGTGGCGGGTTAAGTTGTCTAGATTAACTATGTATTCTTCAAAACGAATAAAAATTTTTTCTCGTTCTTTATATATAGGACATGGTAGGCAATAAAAGTTTGGTGCTGATCAATATCATTTAATATTTAATAAAGAACTTCTAAAGCAGAATTACAGCAATTTTTGTCGTTGAACCAAATCGCTAAGCATCTTGGTTTAACTGATAGAACTTTACAACGTCAACTTGCAAATGAAAAAAAACATTTCAAATCTTACTTAGTGAAAGCCGTCAGGCAAAAGCAAAAGCTCTTTTAAAAGAAAATAAATTTATCCATTCAAGAGATTTCAAATCTTTTAGGCTATGCAGATATTTCTCATTTTCACGTGCTTTTAAAAAGTGGACAAATATGACGCCAAGTAACTATAGAATACCAAAATAAAGAAAATAGACTATCTAACTAATGTTATAATAATTGCGTATAATGTATATTATGTTAAATAAAGTATTCCAAATGAACAGTTCGCTATTCGCTTTCTCCATTTTGATTATTTTCGGTTATCCAAGTCGACAATTTGTATAACTATGACCTTAATCAAATAATACAATGTGTCTATAATCCAAAAAGATAATAAAAAGGACAGAAAATATAATAGATTTACCATTTTTTTTACTTAATGTGGATTACTAACTCTCTCCCAGACAAATTCCGTCTATTGCCAAAATGAACTAGAAAAACCTTTAGGTTCATGAACTACGATTTCATTTTTTTAATTTTTTCCAACTAAGTATTTAAATTTAAAGCATAAATTTAAATAATACTTTTTTAACTAGATTTTAGGTGAACATAAGTTAAATAAAATGTCTGAGACAGTGATTAGTTTTATTTAAACGGATTTACCTGCAAGTACTGTTAGTTAGTAGTGCCTTATCGGAAATAAAGTTGAAACAACTTTATTCATTATTAGGATAAAAAATTAACGCCATTTCATTTCCTTGTTGTACTGCTTTTTTAAGCCATACTTTGGCGATTTTCTTATTTTCTTGAACACCTGTGCCAGTAAAGTACATCATTCCTAAATGATATTGAGCATCTGAATGTCCACCATTGGCAGCTTCTGTTAACCATTTCAGAGCTTTAACATAATTTTTTTCAACTCCCTGTCCTGTTAAATAGCTATGCCCAAGATAACTTTGAGCATCAATATTTCCTTGCTCTGCTGACTTAATTAGCCATTCTAGACCTAACTCAAAATTTTGTTCTGAAGCAATTCGACCATTTCTATAGCTAACCGCTAACTGAAGTTGTGCTAAAGAATCATTTTTAGCTGCTGCTGACTCCCATAACTTCATTGCTTCTATAAAACTATTCCAAAGCCCGCCTCGACCTTGTAAATACATATTTCCCAAACTGGTTTCAGCTTTAGGATTTCCTTGAGAAGCAGCTTTTTTCCACCATATTACAGCCTGTAAATCATCTTGCTTTACGCCTAAACCTGAAGCATATATATTGCCTAATGCATATTGAGCTTCAGCATTACCATTTTCAGCTTCTTTTCGAGTTTCTTGTGCTGCTTTTTCTAAATAGTTTAAAAAGTTAGATGTTTGATAGGATTCAATATTTTCAGGCAACGGTTTTATTTCTTCCGCATTTGAATTTATTGAGCAAATTAAAATCACAAGAGAAAAAAATATTTTATTCATAATTAATTTAAATATGGTCATTCTGAAGTCGCATAACTTAATTTTATGTTAAATAGCATATCCAAGACTGTGGCCTACAACACTGTTTGTAGCCACAGCTCAGTAACGTGATGATCTACGATTATACATCACGTTACTGAGTATCCTAATGAACATAATATAAGTTATGCAGAAATCAGACCGCTACTCGACTTGCGTATTAGCCGAGCCTACGCAAATCTGCGTGGCTATGACCTCTATGTCTGGGTACATGATGCAGATTTTGTCAATCGTTTCCCGCATATTATAAATTGGGGGTTGAACATCTTGCTTAGCAGTTGATTCTGCCGTGTTTACCAACACTTTGGTTATAGTTGCCTTATTTAAAAGTTACCAATTTATGGTTAGGATTAAATCACTAGTGTGACTCATTTTTATTTTATTCACTTGAATAAAAGAACGAATATTCTCCATTGAGAAAATCATAATTCACATTGAAGGTTACACCAAGAAATTTAATTAAAGAGTGAACAGATTTTTGATATTTCTCCATGTTTAGCAAGGAAAAATCATGTTGATATTGTGGGGCAAAGCTAAAACCAACATATGTAATAGGTTTCTTGAAATGAACCAACTCATCTCTAACAGTAATTAACTTTTTCAAATCTGCTATAAAGTTAATCCTATCTAAATTTACATCATTCCGTCTACATAATTCTTTGAATTTTGCTACAGGACCGCCTTTAATACTTCTCTCGTTAATATCTTGAGTATTTATATTTGTAATCCAAACAAAATTTATAAAAGATTCTACTGCTAGTGCCCATCCTAAAACACAATCAATGCAGGATAAAAGAACTACTTCATTTTCAAATTCAGGACCATAAAAACTCTGACTTTGCCCTGTTTCTGGGTCAGCATCAGGCAGTAGTTTAAAATCTTCCTTAACGGACAACCACGCTTCATCTGCCCTTTTTAATAAAATTTGTTCTAAGTTTATGCGATAACCGTAAGTCATTTTTTACCTTCTAGACTAGAGTCCATCATTAAAAGACGTGTACCCTTTTTTATTTGGAAATTTTTTTAGAGATGAGGATATTTCTCTCAGTGATTTTTTAATTTCAGTTTGGAAAGATGGTTCACTAATATTGACGCCTGAGAACTCCATTGGATTAACAATGACCTTATTAACGATTTTTCTTTTAAATATTTGTAGTGCTGTACGACTATAAAAAGTAATTGTTATTTCCAAGGGCTTATTATCTAAAGCCTCTTTTAGTCCACCAAACTGCCCCCATGAATAAACTAATTTTTCATCAGGAAGCAGTATTGTTAAACCATCAACTAAAGCACCTGATTCATAAATTTTCTTAGGTTGAGTCAATCCTTCAATACCATAAGATTTTTCAGGTATACCAGTGGGACTAATAAAATTAATATCCCTAGCGACTCCTTTCCCAATATTATGAATGACAAGATTAATCATTGTAGGTCTTGTTAAATCTACTTTTGCATAAACAACAACATCACCAATAGAATTGTTATAATAAATAATATAAGCAACAATCAGCGATGTAAGTGCAACAATTAAAGATAGTATGTCAATCATTTTCGATCTTAGTCATTCTGAAGTCGCATAGCTTCATTTTATGTTAAGTCTGATACACCTAGCAATAACTTCATATATTTCTTTCTCACACCAAAATTCAATAGCTTTACTAATTTATATTTAGAAAAAGGTTAACTAGAAAATAAGCTGTGATTTTCTATTTTAATTACGTTCAAATTCCAACTCTCTCATTTTTAACTAGCCTAGGTTATAATGGTGGTCTTCCAAAATATTGTTGCTCTATTATGAACGCCTCCAATGACCCTCTACACGGCAAAAAACTTGCTGACATTTTGGATGAATTATTGGATTACTACGGTGGCTTTGAAGGCTTAAGTTGTAAAATTGAAATTAGATGTTTTTGCATAGATCCAAGTGTTAAATCATCATTGCGATTCTTGCGTACCACACCATGGGCACGTGAAAAAGTAGAAAGCTTATATTTGTATGTCTTACGCCAAAAAGCCAAACAAAAATCTCAGCTATCAAAACTCTAGTCCCAGCATTTTAATTAGCCGATTCTTAATATCTTTTATCAGGAAACTATATGTTCCATAGCCATTGATCTCATTCTGATGGTTTAATGATCTTTCTCACAATGTGCTCATGAGTCGGTACAAGTCCTGCTTTCAATCCAAGTGGTTTAAATACCTTGTCTAAAACAGATTGCGTAAGTTTTCCTTTATCTTGTTCAATATCTGTTAACGTCCTACGACTTACACCGACTAAATTTGCATATTGTTCCTGAGACATACCAAGAATATTTTTTCGCAAATACGCCAATAATTGTCCCAATGTAATTTCATTCAATAAGTACTGCATATATAGATCAATAAGAACTTGTTGACGATCTTGAGTCTGATTTTTTGTATTCATAATAGTTCCCATCTTTCTAATTTAGCTTCAACATAGTCAAATGAAAGCGCTGGAATCTCCATAATTTGTTTTGGTACACCTTTATCTATTAATCTTTGTTTTAGCCCAACAAGATGACTTGCTAAAGATTTCAATGTAGTTAGAGACAAATTCGGATCGCATAAATGTGCAAGCTTTTGTGTAATTTGCTCCCATTGATATTCTCCTCCTTCCTCATAAGGACTTCCCCAAGTTGTTGATCTTGTGACAACTTCTGGATCAGCTTTCATTGGAGCAAAATCATAAATTGGAGCAAGCGAAATTTTTCCAGATTGTTTTAGAAATGAAGTATTTCGCCCATGATTATCAGAATTACCAAAAATAATATTGAGTAAATCTCGCTGTAACCACTCACAAACGAATTGTTCTGAATCAAACTCTGAATCAATAGATATCAGTAAATTGCATAGATTTTCAATCACTTCAAAGTGATTGAGATGGCTACCCGAAGCTTTATTTAATACGGAATAGACAGATTCAAGTCCATAACGATGCCATTTTTGGTTGTGCCATTCAACATCAAATCTTGGTAGCCATAATGATGGATATTTTTCACCTTCGATCAGCTTCATTTCTGTAGTTTCAATGGTATTGAAACCCAACTCTTTTAGCTCTTGATAGTAATAGTATTCTGCTCTGAGAATATTACAGTCGATCTCACTACGATTATTTCTAGGGAATTTAACTAGATAGTGTTGATCAGGTTGATCAAAGTTTTGTTGATAAGTATCAATCCAAATATTTTGATCTTTTGTAGCACGAATCAATAATTTAGGAGCTTCACCACCCGCTCCTGTTGCACCACCACTAATTGCACCCATTTGCTGTGCATATTCAAGAAAATCTACATTTCGGTCAGCAACATCACTTTGACTAAAATAACGTAAATGCAGAGTTGATTCAGGATTGATTGGTGGAAGAGCTTCTTTTATTCTCAAATTGCCTACGGGTGCGATGCCACCTTTTTCTAATAAAATACTATCTTGCTCAGCATGCGTTAGTCTTTGTAGACCTAGAAAATTCACCCAATAACGGCGTGCAGCACCTGATGGAACAATATCATCTAAAAAACCAAACCATGAACTAGATTCATGTTTTATTAGTATTTGTATAGGTAGCGACAAACTACAGGCATGCTCATCTCGCTTGTCCAAATTGTGGATTGCGTATTCTAAATCGTAAGCTAATTCACTGGCACTTGCTGAGCCTAGTTTAGGTTCTAATAATGTTAGTTCAGCAATATCAAACCAACTTTGATCAAGTAACGCCTGTATTGTTAATTTTTTCATTGATGTAAATGAGCAATTATTTTCTCAAAAATACTCTCTTTTTTTATATTTGTGAATATATTTGCGCATAATTATTTTTTATGTAAGTTTTTGAGCATAAATTTGCTCATAACGATCTGTGGAAAATAACTTATTCAGTGTCTATTTAAAACCCTTTATTTCATTGTTATAAGGTATGAAAAATTAAATGTTTGAAAAATACTATTCCATCTATCGTTGTTAACGTGATCGAACTGTGTATCATTAAACATATTTTCTTTTTGATAAACTTCTTTTTATGAAGAATGCATTTTCTAATCACAAGCAAATTAGCGTGGTTTCTAGTTTCTCCGAACTTATCAGTTCTAATTTTCAAGGAGATAGAAATGCGATTTGTTGGTATAGAAACCTGAATGGAGATTTTCAAGAAATCGTCAAAAAACTTCAGCTAAAGGAAAATATCACTGAGATTTCAGTTGATGATTTATTGGCTTTACAACTTTCTGAACATGGTCGTTTAGCAAGAGAAATCATAATTTCGGATATTCAGCAATTAACAGAGCTTGGCGCATCACCTACGCTTAACTTAATTCAAAATTACGAACGTGATGATGAGTTAGATTATATTTCGACAGATGTTTATTCATTTCATGTTGATCGCTCGCCTATTCCAACAGATACTTTTTTATGTACCTATCACGGTGCGGCAAGTGAGATTCTGCCAAACGATCAAGTTGAGCAAAAGATTTTAGTTCCTGAAATTAGAGAAAAACTAAAAAATCTACATGATGGACCAGAAGCCGAATTTGAGAATTTTTTAGAAGAATATTTCTTTGATTTGCACTACCGAGCAAAACCTGAGAGTAAACCTATTAATTTGGGTTTAGGTCATCTATGGCGTTTGGCAGTCGACCATCCAACACAACAAGTTTTACCCTGTGTGCATAGAGCACCTACTGAAAATGATGGAGAGTATAGACTTTTATTAATTTGTTAGATGTTTATTCATCTTCATGTATCTTGGATTGCCACTGCCCTTGTTTGAGCAATTGATAAATACCATTCATGTGCGGAGCAAATGCTTGTTCAAATTTTATCATATTTGTAACCATCCATTCGATCATTTTTGGCCATTCTGCTTTGTCATAACCATCAAAAGGTTTTGCATATTGAATGCGACATGATTTTTTTCCAGGTAAAGGTAACCACTCAAGTGGTTGTCCAAATATTTTCTCAATTTGATCTCGATGAGATTTTAGGTATTCAAAAGTAGCATTATTTGCATCAGGTTCTGAACGAGAAATACTAAAGCATTGACATGATAGGTTAAATTGGCTTAGCCAAAGCATAGTATTCGTAACTTCTTTTCTATAGTTAGCTGCAACTAAAATAATTCTTTGACTTGTACTAGTATTGATAAGTTTGGTCTGTAAATCCTCAATTTCTAAGAACTCAGATAATCGATCTGAAGCTTTGACGTGGTCATTCGGATAATATTGGTCAAGATATTTCTGATAAATTTCGATAATGTCATTTTTAGTAAGATTAGAACAATAACCTGCATATTTTAAAGCTTGCCATACAACATCACGCCCAGAATCATCAAGTTTATTTTCAATAATAACTAAATTACCTTCTTTGTCGATCGCCAAGAGATCTAAACGCTCTTTTGTATCATCAAAACCAGCAAATTCCTTTTGAATTATCAATAGTTCTTCTCCAAAAACAGCTGGGGTATTAACCAACCACTCTTGAAGATGATGACGCTCAGAAAACCCAAGCTCAGAAAAAGTTTTAGTAAGTAGCGGAGAAATTCTATTTTGTTGAGAGTTAATTTTGTACATTTATGAGATAAGCTCGAAATTCATAACTGCTGGGGATAATATTAGATTACCATATCTGTAATACATTTAATCACAATGTAAAAAAAAGCCCATATTTAATGAGCTTTTATCAAAGTGAATCAAACTCTTATATTTCAACGTATCCCCTTAAAAAGGAAAAAACATCCGACAAACAACAGTAGTACAGCAAAGCATTTTTTTAACATTTGCGGTGATAAAGCATGTGCCACTTTGGCACCTAGCTTTGCAGTGAAAAAGCTCATCGCACTGATACCCAGAAATGCATAAACATGAACAAAACCAATGCTATTCGGAACATTTATTTGTTCTTTCATACCAAATAACATAAACCCTAGCGCACCTGCGATTGCGATAGGTAAGCCACATGCAGCAGATGTTCCAACTGCTTTTTGCATGACTACACCGTGATGATTTAAATAAGGTACGGTTAGACTACCTCCACCAATACCAAAAATTGCTGATGCTATGCCTATTCCTGTACCTGCGAACACCTGTTTAGTCGTTGATGGAAGGACTTTATTCTGATCTATTACTTTTTTGGCTCCAATAAACATTTGGTATGCAACCCAAATCACAAAAACACCAATAATCAGTTGTAAGTGTTCCCTTGATAGTAATCCTGCAATACCCGCACCAAAAAATGACCCAATGACTAAACCAGGAGTCAGATTTTTGAATACAGGCCAAATTACTGCACCATTTTTATTATGCGCCATTAATGAGCTGATAGACGTCACAATAATGGTGGCTAATGAAGTACCCAAAGCAAGATGCATCACAACTTCAGGATCATAGCCCATTTGTGTAAAGACAACATATAAAAGCGGTACAATGATCAGCCCACCACCTACACCAAAAAGTCCAGCAGCGAATCCCGCTAATGCACCTATAGCTAAAAAAATGATTAATTCCACGACATACTTACTTGATTGAAGGTTAATATTAAATGAATAGCGAATGTTGGTTTAAGCAACTTCAGTCTCACCTACTTGGTGATAAGCACGATTAAAATACACCAGACTATGTTCATGCTGACTTTTTTGAATAGCAACTGTACGGCAAATAAAAATAGTATGTGTTCCTACTTCCTGAATTTGTTCAATCTGACAATCAAAACTGACAAGAGCATCCTCTAAAACAGGTGCACCTGTTTTTAATTTAGTCCAAGTTCCATGTTTAAACCGCTCTTCAGACGTCAACTTAGAAGAAAACACATTGGAAATATGCTGATGTTGCGCGCCTAGAACATTCACAGTTAAAGTTTCATTTTCAATAAAATGTGCATGTGACCTAGAGGCTGTATTCATACACACCAATAATGTCGGAGGTGTATCCGTAACGCTACATACAGCAGATGCGGTAAATCCATGACGACCAGATGCTCCCGCTGTAGTCACCACATTCACTGCACTTGTCAGTAAAGACATCGCATTTCTAAAGTCATTTGCTTCAATCATCATCTGATTCCTAAATTGAACTGTAGCTTTTCTTTAGATTAAGACCTAACACACACTTGCGTCACATTTGCACATCTAAATCATTTCAAACCGAATGGGCTGCTAACGATATTTCCTAATTGCTAAATACTAAACGGCGAGCTCTTTTCGGATAATTTCTGCACCTGCACTTAAGGCATTCAGCTTGCCGCGTGCTACTTCACGAGATAAAGGCGCCATTCCACAGTTAGTAGATGGATAAAGTTTATCGGCATCGACAAACTGAAGCGCTTTGCGTAGCGTATCTGCAACCTCATCCGCTGTTTCAATATTATTGGTTGCAACATCAATCGCACCAACCATGACTTTTTTACCACGGATCAGTTCGATGAGATCCATTGGTACACGAGAGTTTTGGCATTCAAGTGAAACGATATCAATTTTAGACTTTTGAAGCTTAGGGAAAGCTTCTTCATATTGACGCCACTCTGAACCCAAAGTCTTTTTCCAATCTGTATTGGCTTTGATGCCATAGCCATAGCAAATATGAACCGCAGTCTCACATTTAAGACCTTCAAGCGCTCTTTCCAAGGTTGCAACACCCCAATCATTCACTTCATCAAAGAATACATTAAATGCAGGTTCGTCAAATTGAATAATATCAACACCCGCAGCTTCTAATTCAAGTGCTTCTTGATTAAGAATCTTGGCAAATTCCCAAGCCAGTTTTTCACGGCTTTTATAGTGACCATCATATAACGTGTCAATCATAGTCATTGGACCTGGAAGCGCCCATTTGATTGGTTGTGTTGTTTGGCTACGTAAAAACTTGGCATCTTCCACGAAAACTGGCTTTTGGCGAGAGACTGCACCGACTACAGATGGAACACTTGCATCATAACGATTACGGATACGAACTGTTTCACGCTTCTCAAAATCTACACCATCAAGATGCTCGATAAATGTGGTGACAAAATGTTGGCGAGTTTGCTCACCATCGCTCACAATATCAATTCCCGCATGGATCTGTTCTTGTAGAGATAAACGCAGAGCATCTTGCTTCGCTTCGATTAATGCCTCACCCTCTAATTTCCAAGGTGACCAAAGTTTTTCAGGTTCTGCAAGCCATGAAGGTTTCGGTAAGCTGCCAGCCGTTGATGTTGGTAATAAAATTGCCATTTTAAATCTTCTATCTCTATTTCGGGTAAATTAAGCAGCGTTACTTTGTACGGTGTAGTTAGCAGCCCATTGTTCAAGGATGTTTTGATAAGGTTTGATAAAGTTTTCTTCCGTCCATTTACCTTGTTTTACTGCCAATTGACCACGCTCTACACGGTCGTAAACGATTCGTGTTAATGAGTAATCTGGATACTCTAAACTTGCTTGATACACTTGTGCTGCTGAAGAATTTGCATTGTAAATTTCAGGACGGTAGATCTTTTGGAAAGTTTCCATCGTGCTAATTGCGCTAATCAGTTCAAAATCGGTGTAATCACGTAATAAATCACCCGCAAAATAGAATGCTAAAGGCGCAACACTTCCTTTCGGCATGAAGAAGCGAACCTGTAAGCCCATTTTATGGAAATATTCATCTGTACGTGAATATTGATCTTGCTTATATTCAACACCTAAAACTGAATGCTCATTAACAGTACGCTGATAAGTCCTTGCCGTTGAAACACTTAAACAAATGACAGGTTGTTGATTAAATTCAGCCTTAAACGTATCTGAATTTACTAAATATTGATAAAGCTTACCGTGTAAATCACCGAAACCTTCGGGTGCATACGAAGTTGAGTTCTCTTTATTATGTTCTTTCAGCACCACACTAAAATCATAATCACGTACATAAGACGAGAAACTATTGCCAATCATGCCTTCAATACGTTGATTGGTATGGTGATCGGTAATGGTGCTTTTCAGCATTTCAATGATTGGAAAAGTTTTACCATTACCTTCAATATCTAAATCTGCAGAAATAATATCAATTTCAAGTGAATAACGGTCACCATTCGGATTATCAGTTTGTGCTAAAGCATTGAAACGATTATTAATCATTCGAAGTGTATTACGAAGATTCTCCTCTCGACTTTCACCGCGTGCTAAGTTGGCAAAATTAGTCGTTAGACGTGTGCTATCCGCTGGTTGATAGTTTTCATCAAAACGAATGCGTTTAATTGAACATGCAAACTCTTTACTCATGATGATTGGTATCCTAATTTTTGCGATAAACCGTAAACTTCTTTATGTTGTAATTTATACTCGAATCATCACATGAATAAAAATGATTTAATCTAACCAAAAGATGAATAAAATTCATTGTTGTGTGTTTTTATAGGTTTCAGTGCTCTAACCTGAACGAGCTTCATCATGAGCTGAAAAACTATCAGGATATTGATTGAATTATTGCTATAAGGGCGTCTTTGTAATTTGGAATTATTCTTTAGATGATGACATACAATGTTTCGTTTCTATTTTTTGTTTACAACGATATAAAAACTTGAATTTTATTAATCCAATAGCAGAATCTCGTAAAAAGACGATCTAATTTTAAGTCAGATCGTCTTTATTCATATCAGTGAATTGGATTTAAAAATTCACCGTCCAAGACAATTGTGCTGTCCGTGGTGTACCAAGAAATAAATAATCATCACCAAAGAAGCTACCGACATCTCGCCAATATTTTTTATTAAATAGATTATCAACATTGAATCTTAACGTGTTTTCATAGCCATTAGCTTTAAAGTTATAAGCTGCACCAGTATTAAAAACTGTGTAGCTTGGAACTTTTACGCTGCCTATTTTATTGGCATATTTACTGCTACTGTATTGTATGCCAGCGAGTAAACGTAATCCTTCAACTTGGGGAACTTGGTATGAGATATAACTCGCCAAACGTACAGTTGGTACATTTTGAGTTTGATGACCATCATATTCAGATGATTGTATGTCTTTTAAGCGTGAACGGGTCAGTGCTAAAGTCGATGTCATATCTAGGTTTTGACCAATACGCCCTTGTAGACCAAGTTCTAAGCCGAGGTTATGTTGTTCACCATCTTTTACGAAATCATTTGAAGTATTGGTATGTTGATTATCTTGTTTTAAATCAAATAATGCAGCTGAAAAAAGTAAATCTTGCCACTGCTGCTTAAATCCCAATTCATATTGCGCTGAATGTTTAGGTGCTAATGTCACAGAAGGATTGTTTGCAAACCACGGTGCTTGTCCGCCGTCACTTAATCCTTTGGCATAAGAAGCATAAATATGAGTCTTTTCCCAAGGCTGATACATCACAGCAAATTGAGGTAAAAAGCGATTAAAGTTAGTGTCACGAATATTATTACCAGATGCATTATAAGCATCTTCATTTAAATGCAGTAGTTTTCCGCCTGCTAGAATTGACCATGCTGTATTAAATTCAACTTGATCAAGTAAATTTAATGCTGTTTGCTGACTGTTTAAAGATTTGTAGTGATTGCCCAAAACCGCGCCTGATGGAGCAAAGTCCACAGTATCAGTGTAAATATTCCCTGTACCGACAGCTTGGTTAATCGCATCGTATTGCGCATGTCGTTTATAAGTTTGTGATAATTCTAAACTCAACTTATGTTGCCATGATCCTGTACTAAATTGACCATTTAAGCCTGCTTTAAATTGATTGGTCAGGTAACTGTCATCAGGACTGCGGAAGTCATAAATATCATAGTTACCATTTTGATCAAAGGTATAGGCAAACGCTGAATAATCATCCACTACAACACGACTTTGAGAAGCACTTAGATTTGCTGACCAATCTTTATTGATTTGGTAATTATATTTTAAGCCTGTGTTTAAACTTTGGTTAATGACAGGTTGGCTCCAACTTTGATAGCCAAGTAAACGATCCCACTCTACGCCAGTAGGTACGGTTTTACCATCAAGCAACTGATAACCAGGTACTGAACGCTGACGTTGACGCTGTGATTCGATATCAAGTTCTAATTTTGAACGATCTGATATATTCCAGTCTAATGCTAAAGAACCAAATAAGCGTTTACCATTGGCATGTTCTACATACGGATGGATTTCCTCATGCGCCAAATTTATTCGATAACCCAATTGCTGCTCATCTAAAAATCCACCAAAGTCCGCTGCGATACGATTACCGCCATGACTATCTGCATCAACGGTTATTGAACGGATGTCTTTAGGGCGTTTGCTTACATAATTAACCACACCCGCAGGTGTTGACATTCCACTTTGAATGGCACTGATACCCTTTAAAATTTCGACTTGTTCTTTGTTTTCAAGTGCGACATTTTGTTCACCGCGAAGTAAGTTACCATTGAGCAAGTAGCTTGAACCAAGGTTCAGTGCGAAACCACGCATCATAAAGTTTGAGTAATAGCCAATTGGGGCGTAACCATCACCTACCGCAGCATCGTTTTTCACAACATCCGTTAATGTTTTCGCATGTTGATCAGCAATTCGCTCAGCCGTCACGGCATGAATAGATGCAGGAATCTCAGCAATATTTTGTTGAGTAAAACCAGATAAATTCACCTTTGGTTGAAAATATACACTTTCTGCTGCTTGGGCGTTTACTGTGATTGTTTCTAATTGGGATACCTTATTTTCATCTTCAGCATGTACCAATACTGAGCTTAGCCCTAGGCATGAAAATGAACCAACTGCCAGTAACGCTTTGTGTAAGCGAGAAAATGTAAATGGATATGTTTTCACAGTAATTGCCTAACCCCGAAAGATAATCTTATCGTCTAAATTTTCGGGCATGAGTATTCACAATTTTCTATGATTGAACAAGTACGTTTTCCACCATCTATCTAATATTTTTAAATGTTCTGTATACCGTAGGTAGAGACAGAGCATATGATCAAAATGTTTTTAATCGGCATTATTTAAAAAACCCCACATCACGCCGTGCCCACCCGTGTAATAAATTACATCATAGTCTTCCCAACAGTGGACTAACGATATAAAAGTGCATGATCAACATGCACTTTTTAAAGGTTTAACGTTTAGCTTGTATTTATACAGCTACTCCGACAGCCTTTGCACGCGCTTGATGCAATTTCTTATAGCTATCAATCAAACGTAAATGGCGATCAAGCCCTTCAAGTTTCATACTTGTTGGTGTGAGACCATAGAAACGAACATTCCCTTCAACAGATCCGATGACTGCATCCATACGTTCGTTACCAAACATACGACGGAAATTCGTTTCATAGTCTTCTAATTCCATCTCATCATCGAGCAATACTTCAAGTACTACGTTCATGCATTGATAGAATAGTCCACGTTCAACGGTATTGGTATTGTATTGTAAGAAGGTTTCAACCAGTTCTTTGGCTTCTTCAAACTGTTCTAATGCAATATAGATCAATAGTTTGAGCTCAAGAATAGTCAACTGTCCCCACACGGTATTGTCATCAAACTCAATGCCAATCAAGGTCGCAATTTCAGTATAGTCATCTAATTCACATTCTTCTAAACGTTCGACCAAAGCTTCAAGTTGAGTCTGATCCAAACGATGCAGATTTAAAATGTCTTCACGGAATGCCAACGCTTTATTAGTGTTATCCCAAATTAAATCTTCGACCAAATAAATTTCAGAATAATCTGGAACTAAGATACGACATGCTGTTGCACCTAAATGCTCATAGACAGCCATATATACTTCTTTGCCCATTTCTTCCAAAATGCCAAACAATTCAGCCGCTTCTTCTTCATTTGAGTTTTCACCATCATTGGTGAAATCCCACTCGACAAAGTCATAGTCTGATTTTGCACTAAAGAAACGCCATGAAACTAATCCACTTGAGTCAATAAAGTGTTCAACAAAATTATTTGGTTCAGTGACTGCTTCACTTTGGAAGGTTGGTTGAGGAAGATCATTTAAACCTTCAAAACTACGTCCTTGTAAGAGTTCGGTTAGGCTACGTTCCAACGCAATTTCAAAGCTTGGATGTGCGCCGAATGAGGCAAATACGCCTCCCGTACGTGGATTCATCAGTGTCACACACATCACTGGGAAATCACCGCCCAAAGAAGCATCTTTCACTAAAACAGGAAAACCTTGTTCTTCTAAACCTTGGATGCCCGCCACAATACTTGGGTATTTTGCTAATACTTCTTGAGGTACATCAGGTAAAGCAATTTCACCTTCTAAAATTTCACGTTTGACAGCACGCTCAAAAATCTCAGATAAACATTGAACTTGTGCTTCAGCCAAAGTATTACCTGCACTCATTCCATTACTTAGGTACAAGTTTTCAATCAGATTCGATGGGAAATACACAACTTCCTGATCTGACTGACGCACAAATGGCAACGAACAAATACCCCGCTCTGTATTTCCTGAGTTGGTATCATATAAATGTGTACCCAGTAATTCATTATCTGGGTTGTAAATTTTAAGGCAATATTCATCCAAAATTTCTTTTGGTAATTTACCTTTCGGGTCCGGTTTAAACCACTTTTCGTCTGGATAATGTACAAATTCTGCATTGGCAATTTCTTCACCCCAGAACTGATCATTATAGAAAAAGTTACAGTTCAAGCGTTCAATGAACTCACCTAAAGCTGATGCCAAAGCACTTTCTTTGGTAGAGCCTTTACCATTGGTAAAGCACATTGGTGATTGTGCATCACGGATATGTAAAGACCAAACATTTGGAACAATATTACGCCAAGATGCAATTTCGATCTTCATCCCTAGATTCGCCAAAATACCAGACATGTTGGCAATAGTTTCTTCTAGTGGTAAATCTTTCCCTGCGATATAAGTGCTGCTTTCTGAAGTCAGACTTGGCATCAACAGAGCTTGCGCATCCGCATCAATACTTTCGACTTCTTCAATGATAAATTCAGGACCCGTTTGAATTACTTTTTTAACGGTACAACGATCAATTGAACGTAAGATGCCTTGACGGTCTTTTTCAGAAATATCAGCGGGTAATTCAACTTGAATTTTGAAAATTTGTTTATAACGGTTTTCTGGATCAACAATATTGTTTTGTGACAAACGAATATTATCAGTCGGAATATCACGCGCTGCACAATATACTTTAACGAAGTAAGCTGCACATAATGCTGATGATGCTAAAAAGTAGTCAAATGGACCTGGTGCAGAACCATCACCTTTATAACGAATGGGTTGGTCAGCGATAACTGTAAAATCATCGAACTTGGCTTCTTGTCGAAGATTGTCGAGATAATTAACCTTGATTTCCATGCTGGCACCTAAATATTCTTATGTGTCAGCACTGACACATAAAATTTCAAATATTGATCAATAACCCGAATCGCGGATAAGAAATTGATTTAAAAAGAGTAGCTAGAGTCATTCATTCATCTGAACAAAAAACGGACTCTAGTCATAATGGGCGCTATTATAGAAGTATTTTATGTAATTGATAACTTTTGTCTGTTTTTCTAGCCTATTTATGAACAATTAAATCCGCCTTACTTCCAAGTGAATAGCCACCAAAATTCTAGACACACATAACCATCTTTTGAAAGGTTATTATTTAAAACCTAGTAAAACTGACTCGAATCCAACATCTGTAAAGTAATTTTTTTCACTTCATCACGACTTTGCATAATATGTGCTTCAATCGCCTGAATGGCTTCATCTACTTTACGATTAAAAATATAACCCAATATTTTCTGATGCTCCTGATAAGTCGCTTCAACACGATAATCTTTAGAGAAGTCTAAACGACGAATAATACGTATTCGCTCGCTCAAGTCACGATGAATCCTTGCCATTTCATTATTGCCAGAGGCGCGAACCAAAGCGCAATGGAAATCTTCATCTTGTTGTGAAAGTTGTTTAATTTCTTTTAGATATTGATGAGGTTCAATCAACCATAAATCTTTTAATACGGATAACTCAACCGAGTTTTGATGATCAATCTGACAAAGTTTACGAATCGAATCTTTTTCTAATACGATCCGCACATCATAAAGTTCTTCATAATAACGAAAATTGAGTGGTCGGATTTGCCAACCGCTACGAAAACTCACATCAACATAACCCTCTTGTTGCAAACGATATAGCGCTTGTCGGATTGGGGTGCGACTTACATCATAAGCTTTTGCAACTTCAGATTCAGTGAAACGTTCACCCGGCATCAGTTTGAAATCAAAGATATCATTCTTGATGCGTTGGTAAACTAGCTCAGACAAATTGTCTGAGCTTTTTGTTGTTTTTATTTTGGTTTCTTTCATGCAACCTTGCCTTATTCCATATAAACCAATGGTTCACCTCTATGTACGGTTTGCCCTGCTCTACAAATAATGGCTTTTACAATGCCATCTTCTTCTGCATAGACAGGAAGTTCCATTTTCATTGCTTCAATAATAGCAACAGTTTCACCTTTTTTAACCTCTTGACCATGTTCAACAAAAATTTTCCAGATATTACCTGTCATCGATGCATTTAATGATGCTAAATGACTGTAATCAGCATAGTTATTTTCTTGAATCTGTTCTTCAGGTTGAGCTGCAAACTCCTCTTTCCAGCGATCCACTTCAGTTGTGAATGCTTGTTGTTGCTTAGCTTTAAACTCGGCAATACTTTCAGCTTCATCATCTAAGAAGTGTACATAATCTGCATAATCGAACTCTGTTTCTTCAATCTTGATCTCAGCACGACCATTTTCAAAGTCGGCACGCCATTGATTCAATTCTTCTTCAGTCACTTCAAAATATTTGATTTGATCAAAGAATTGTAAGAACCATTGCTTATCACCAAATTGTTTGTTTTTCTTAAACTTGTTCCAGATTGGTAGTGTACGCCCAATTAATTGATAGCCGCCCGGTGAATCCATGCCGTAGATACACATGTACATACCACCAATACCGACTGTTCCCTCTGCGGTAAAGGTACGTGCTGGATTATATTTAGAACTGAGTAAACGATGGCGTGGGTCAACTGGCACAGCACAAGGTGCAGTTAAATACACATCACCCAAGCCAAGAATTAAATAGTTCGCATCAAAAATAATATCTTTAACTTCATTTCGATCTGCCAAACCATTAATGCGTTGGATAAAGTCAACGTTATTTGGTAGCCACGGTGCTTTAGAGCAAACACTTTCTTGATAACGTTCAACTGCGCCTAAAGTGGCACTGTCTTCAAATGCCATCGGCAAATGTACGATACGAGATGGGATTTTTAATTGGCTCAAATCACCCATCTCTTCTTCGAGTTGAAGTAATTGAGCAATCAATTGTGATTGTGGAATGACTAAGCCGTCGTATTTAATCTGTAGTGAACGAACACCCGGTGACAGTTCTAATACGCCTGCAATTTTTGCATCACGAATCATTTGAATCAGTTGATGCACTCGTAAACGTAAAGCTAAATCTAAAACATTTTCGCCGTATTCTAAGAGAATATAACTATCACCTGCTTGGCGATACACTGTTTTTGGCGACAATTCCGTTGGTTCACGTTGTGCCAAAATCGTACTGACAACTTCTTGAATTGGCTCAATTGTTTCTACAACTTTGCTTGCTTCCGCAAAGTTTTGGATATTTTCAATTTGCTGACGTTCAAGTTCATTGGCTTGTTCAACACTAATCGGATAAAAGCGAATTTTATCATCGGCTTTGAGTTGTCCCACTTTCCAAAGTTCTGCTTTGGCAATCGTCACAGGACAAACGAAACCACCTAAACTTGGACCATCTTTTGCCAGAATCACAGGGAAATCCCCTGTGAAGTTAATTGCACCGATTGCATATTCACAGTCATGCACATTGGATGGATGTAAACCTGCTTCACCACCATTTTCTCGTGCCCAGCTTGGCGTTGGTCCTGATAAACGAACGCCTAAACGATTTGAGTTAAAGTGCACCGTCCACTCTGATGCAAAAAACTCTTCTACATATTCAGGTTTAAAGAAATCTGGTGCGCCGTGCGGGCCATATAACACCGCAATTTCCCATTCATTACTATATTCAGGAATCAATTCAGCCGACAATGCTTGAGGTTCATCATGAGCAAGTGGCAACTCTGCGCTCGCAAATGCTGGATCAACCATTTTAATCATATCGCCGACACGCAAGGTACGCCCTGCATGACCACCAAAATTACCAAGTGCAAAGGTAGAACGACTGCCCAAATAAACAGGAACATCCAAACCATTACGCACGGCTAGATAAGTACGGCAACCTGATTCTACTTGACCGATTTTTAAAATTTGTCCTGCTTTGACTGCAACAGGTCTCCAAAAATCAATTTCCTGATCATCTAACAAAGCAGTACAGCTTGCACCTGCCAAAGCAATGGTTGCATCTGCATGGAATTTAAGTGTTGGCCCAACAAGGGTAAACTCAAAACCTGCGGCTTTAGCATCATTTCCAACAATACGATTGGCAAGCTGAAATGCATAATCATCCATTGGACCAGATGGCGGTACACCAATATCCCAGTAGCCTGTACGACCTGGATAATCTTGAATTGAACTCAAAGTCCCTGCTTGAATCACTTCAATCACGTTTGGCGTGTAGTTGAAATCATCCAACATTCTTGTCCATATTTGCATATCATCAAAACGCTGATCGGAAATAATCGCACGGGCATAATCCAGATTGGTGCTAATACCATTCAAGCGTGTTTCCGCCAAAACGGTTTTTAATTTTTCAATCGCACTAGCACGATCATCAGCATGCACAATGATCTTGGCAATCATCGGATCAAAATATTGTGAAATCTCTGTGCCCGTTTTCACCCAAGTATCAACACGTGTACCTTCTGGAAATGCAACTTCTGTCAGTACACCGGGACTAGGCTGGAAATTTTTAACGGGATCTTCAGCATAAACACGAACCTCAATCGCTGCACCTTTCGGCTGAATATTGCTGAGATATGCCCAATCAAGTTCATCACCAGCAGCCACTTTGAGCATGCATTCAATTAAGTCTAGACCCGTAACCATCTCAGTGACTGGATGCTCAACTTGTAAACGTGTATTCACTTCAAGAAAATAAAACTCATCTCGATTGGCATCGTAGATAAACTCAACCGTTCCTGCACTACGATAATTAACGGATTTCCCGAGTTCTATCGCTGCTTGATGTAGTTTTTTACGTGTCGCTTCAGGTAAATTTGCCGCGGGCGTTTCCTCTACCACTTTTTGGTTACGACGTTGCAAAGAACAATCCCGCTCACCAAAGGCAACGACTTGCCCTTTTCCATCACCAAAAATTTGCACTTCAACATGACGGGCTTTATCAATAAAGCATTCAATAAATACGCCAGCGTCTTTAAAGAATTGTTCTCCCAAGCGTTTGACACTTTCATAAGCATCGGTCAAGGCTTGTGGTGTATCACAACGGGTCAAACCAATACCACCACCGCCAGCAGTACTTTTCAACATAATTGGATAGCCAATACGATCTGCGGCAGTCAGTGCCTCTTCTAAACTATCCAACAATCCTGTTCCCGGAGTCATTGGTACATTTGCCGCAGCCGCCAATTCACGGGCACGATGTTTTAAACCAAATTCTAAAATTTGCTCTGCTGTTGGTCCCATAAAGGCAATATTATTTTCTTCACAAGCGCGAGAAAAATCAGCACTTTCAGACAGAAAGCCATAACCAGGAAAGATTGCCTCTGCGCCAGTTTGTTTAGCTGCCTGAATTAATTTTTCGATACTCAAATAAGTATCGGCTGGTTTTAAACCCTCTAATCCAATCGCAATATCAGCATCTTCGACATGTTGCGCATAACGATCACTATCCGAATACACAGCAACACTGGTTACACCTAATTTTTTAAGTGTGCGAATCGCTCGAACAGCAATTTCACCGCGGTTTGCAATAAGTACAGTTTTAAACATGATGATTTCCCCCAATTAATTCGCTGTGTTTGCTGCTTGGCTGTTACGATGCTGGATATAAGCTCTCCATCCACCAAAATGACTAATATTCTCTGCATCATCTATGCCATAAGGCTCACAGATAAAACCTTTCACCCAGCGCCCATCTTCTAATTCGACATTGCCCATTCCTAAAGGTGTCGGAATTTCAGCCACAAATTCACCAAATCGAGCAGTTGGAACATCCCAAAGTTCTACAATGATGCTTTGACCATCTTGCTGACGTGCTAAGCCGGGTTTCGGTGGAACGGTGCCATTCAAAGCATAAAGCGCATAGTTTTTAGAGGTCGTTGTGGTTTCGATATGTACGGCATCACGTGTGGTGAGCTGAAAATTTAGCGGCATACCTGTCAAATGAGCACCGACGACTGCAACGCGAATATGATGTTGTGAAATAGGTGTAGAAGAACTTAAAGGCAGAGCTTTATCCAATGCCCCTAATTTCAGTGCAAGATAGTTTTGCCAAGCTTTACCAAAATGAACCAATGCCGCATCATGCCAAGCTGGTGCAATTAGAGTGATCCCAAATGGTAAATGGTCAGCCCTAAATCCTGCTGGTAAAGCTAAAGCACTCAAATCTGCCAAGTTGGTAAAGTTAGTGTAGGTTCCTAAATGAGCGTTATATTCAATCGGATTTTTTTCAAGCTGCTCAATGGTATAAATTGTAGATGCGGTTGGAACAATTAAGGCATCAAAGTCAGCCAGTCTTTGTTGGATTTTTCGAGCTAAATCTTGTTTTAAATATTCTGCATTGTAGGCATCCACCGCTGAATATTTTTCACCGTTTTTAATAATTTCTAATACCGTTGGATCAAATGCATCAGGATTGGTTTTCAGTAAATATTCAACGGCTGCGGTACGTTCTGCCACCCATGAACCTTGATATAGTTGCACCGCCAGCTGCTCAAAATCTGAAAAATCAATTCTAGTAATTTCAGCATTTAATGATTCAAGCAATTGAATTGTTTGCTGAAATGCTTTTTCTGATTGCTCATCTCCAAAGAAATTTAGTTTTTCTGGAATGGCAAATTTTAATTTGCTAGAGAAATGCACTGGAACATTCTTTGGATGCTTACGTGAATAACTATCCAACGGATCATATGCTTCTAAAATATTTGCAACCAAGTCTGCATCTGCAACAGTCAAGGCAAAGATCGAAATACAATCTAGACTTTTACAAGCAGGCAATAAACCACGATTTGAAAACCGCCCTTTGGTTGGTTTTAGCCCAACAATATTATTAAATGCCGCTGGCACTCGACCAGAACCTGCGGTATCTGTCCCCAATGCAAATGGGACAAATCCACGAGCAACCACACTTGCTGAACCAGAGCTCGATCCACCACTGATATATTCAGAATTAAAGGTATTTGCAACAATACCAAAAGGTGAACGCGTTCCCACTAAACCCGTTGCAAACTGATCAAGGTTGGTTTTACCAATGACAATCGCTCCCGCTTGTTTTAACAAACGTACTGTTTCAGCATCTTCTGCTGCAACAGTAGTTAAAGCTTTACAAGCTGCGGTAGTTACAAACCCTGCAACATCAATATTATCTTTCACTGCAAACGGAACGCCGTAGAGTGGAAATTGTTTTTCTAAACTTTCAGCTTCTTTGCTTAATTCATTGAGAACTTGAATTTGCTGTTCAATCTGTTCTAACGTCGCAATTGAAATCCATGCATTATCTTGAGGATCAATTAATGCAACTAAATCTTTTAAAGTATCAAGCTGAATCTCATTTTTCAAATATGCGGTTTGCCATTCTGAAATTGTCCAGCCTAAAGTTTTTATTTCATGCATTTTATGAATCCCATCTTGTATACAAGTTTGAATTTTAAAATGCAGAATCCATGCCAATTTATTTTATATATCTAAATCAGATGTTTATATTATTGTATAGATATACTATTTTTTCTAATTTTCATCTTGGTGCTTAAAAGGCTTTGTTTTAATGCAAATGCTCCATGATTTAGCAAATAACATTTTTTGTTTATCAAAAGTTGCTCAAATTCATATTTAATAGGACTTACGCAGTATTATTTATAGATTCTTTGTGGTAGCAGATGATTTTTATCGAGAATAAAGTCATCAATGAAGTTTTTGATCATTGGTCTAAATAATTTCTTCTGCCAACGATATACATTTCAAAGATCCGCTCAAACTGGTTCTTTTGTATCTCGACGTAGGCCATCAAGGCTGAAAAAATATGATTCAAAATCAGTTTAGATCGTCTTACTTGAAACTTTTCAATATGACAAACCTGTTTAATCACTCGGTGATAAGTTGACAAAACAACTAATCATGCGAAAAGGTTTTTTTAGTTAACAGATGTTCACACATGCCTCGAATTGTTTCTGTACCACTCAGTTTAGAACAGCGAGAACGACTCATTTTTCTGTCCAAACATGCAAAACATTGGCGTGAAAGACAACGTGCCCCAACTATTCTCTAGCTTTCCGAAGGTAAAAGTGTTGCGGAAGTTGCCACTCTACAAGAACGTATCCCAGAAACCATAAGGCTACAACGCCGACGTTGGAAATTGTATGAGTTTGGATCGATTAAAGATAGTCATCGCTCAGGTCGGCCCGATACATTGATCTCAGACTATCAGGCGAAAATCCTAGATTGGCGACATCGTTCATTCATTTCCCCTGCTTTTATAATTAAACCAAACCTATTTGTTGAAAGAACTGTTTGTAAACATCGGCTTTTTTTTCGAGCGCCAACGGATATGCCCGTGATGATGAAGGCAAGCGATATAAGCTTAGCTCACGATTGTCATAATTCACCTGTACCGATTGCCCAATCATGGGTTTATTTATTTGTTCAGGAAAATGCTGCATCAGCGTATCTGTGGCCTTGTCTCCCGTTGTCATAATGGTATGGCACATTGGTATTTGCTCAAGCAATTCTGACAAATCGGTTGGAGTCACAATTTCCAGAAACTTGTCTGAGGCATTGCCCTGCAAGCGTTTAATTTGATAGGCCGTATCAAATATCCCAATTCCAGCTTGAGACAAAAACTCACGGATTTGGCTTTCCTTAAAATTTTTATTAGGTAAATCTAAAAAGTGGTTTTTATCACTGAAAAAAATCAGACCAAATATTCTCCACATATCATTTTGATAGTTTGGATAGTAAAAGTTCATCTTCCACCGATTCTGAGGTGGTGGAAAACTCCCCAGCATCAGCAGTTTTGCATTGCCAGGCAAAAATGGAGTGAGTGGATGGGTTTCTATTTCTATCATCGTGCCGCTAAAAAATACCTGTTCACTAATAATTTAAGCAGCTCAGGATGCAAATTACCACGATAAACATCACCTTTCTATTCTTAGTGTTGATTATCATATCTGTATCAAATTCGCCCCACTTCAAAATAAGAAATTAAATTCTTGTCAAATTGCTTGAGTTGTCACGATTTCCCCACGAACCACTTACCCACACTTTACCATTGTCTAAAAATTAAATCCTGTTTTTAAGTTATTGTTTAAGTAGGGATATTTTTATTAGAGAAAATTATGATAACTTTTTCTGGGATGAATTGTTACAGTAGAACGCTTTCTAAAAATTTTGACAAAAACATATCAAAGGAATAAACGGTTATGGATTCTGGATTGATCACACTGTTCTTGCCAATTGCTTTAGCAATTGTTATGGCTGGAATAAAGAAGTTTTGACTAGTTAATTTTCAAATTCAATTTGAAAAACAGTACATCTATTAATGCGCTCTTTTTATTTCTTTATTGCTAATAAATAATATATTGATGTCTAATAATTAATTTAAATTTATGAGATGGTTTTATTCTCTAAATTTTTAAAATTCACTTAGGCTATTTATATAGTTAAGCGAAAAGAATCCTTATTACCAAAAACAAGGTTTCCTAAGATAAGTCTAGGATTTGAAATAATTTAGCGGTAATTTCAGATAACGTATTCCATTGGATTCTGGTTCAGGAAAACGTCCTGCATCCATATTGATTTGAATAGACGGTAGAATTAGTTTTGGCATTGTTAATTTTGCATCACGCACCTGACGCATCCGCACAAAATCCTGCTTGGTGGTTGTGGCATTTAAATGAATATTGCCCTGCTTTTGTGCTTGAATACTGGTTTCATACACAAACTCAGTTCTTCCATCAGGCTTATAGTCATGGCAAAGAAAAACGCGAGTCTGTTCAGGTAACTTATAAAGCTGCTGCACAGAGTCATATAAAATTTCCGCACTACCCTTTGGAAAGTCACAACGCGCTGTCCCATAATCAGGCATAAATAATGTATCACCGACAAAAACAGCATCACCAATCACATAACTCAGACAGGCTGGCGTATGGCCTGGAGTTGGAATATTGTAGGCATCCATCTCACCAATCTTAAAATGTTGGTGATCCTTAAACAGGTAATCAAAGGTTTGATGGGTATTAAAATATTTAAGATCAATATGATAGATTGCACTAAAAATTTCCTGCACAATTGCAATCTTTTCACTCATGGCAATTTTGCCACCTACCCTGCTTTTTAAATATTGTGAGGCAGTTAGATGATCTGCATGGACATGAGTTTCTAAAATCCACTCCACCTTGAGCTGGTTTTCTTCAATGTATTGAATAATTTCATCTGCACCCTGAGTTGATGTTGAAACCGATGCCGCATCATAATTCAATACACTGTCAATGATTGCACAAACCTTTGTACATGGGTCAGTAACCACATAGCTGAATGTATTGGTATCCTGATCAAAGAATGCCTTGACTTGAGGTTGCATAAGTTTGTCTCCTATCGTTCAGCCCAAAAGCGATGGATAAACATTCCCACAAGCATTGCAACAATAAAATACCATACTTGAGAATAACCCAATCCAATCAATGTAATTGCAGGTGCGGGACAGATTCCAGCAATGCCCCAACCAACTCCAAAAAGACTCGACCCAACTATTAATTTTTTATCAATTTGGGTACTGATTGGTAATGATATTTCTTCACCAAAAATCGTTTTCGGATTTCGAATCGCTTTTTGAAATGGAAGAATCGCCACAATGATTGCACCTATCATCACGAACATCAAACTGATATCCCATTTTCCAAAAATATCAAGAAAACCTAAAACTTTTTCAGGATTAGACATTCCTGAAACCAGCAAGCCTAGCGCAAACAAGCTACCAAATACAAAAGCAAGTGCATTCTTCATAGCGCAACTCCAAAGATATGACGAATAACATATACAGTTATTATTCCAGCTAACATGAATGTAACTGTAGCAATCATGGAGCGTATAGATAGGCGACTGATCCCGCAGATCCCATGCCCACTTGTACAACCTGAACCCAAACGAGTACCAAAACCAACCAATAAACCAGCAATAATCAATCCAATTGGAGATGATTTAATAACAATCTCAGGTGTTATAAATATCTGATAAATAAATGGTGTGATCAGTAGCCCCAATAAGAACCACATAGCTGAGCTTCGAACCAATAGCTTGGGTTGTAATAATTGAGACAGTAACCCACTGATACCCGTAATGCGACCATTCACATATAAATAGCCAACGACTGCAAGCCCTAAAATTCCACCACCGATTAAAGCAGAAATAATGCTAGACATAATTGATCCGCAAAAAACATTATATATTTTTATATTATATTATTAAGTATAATTAAAGCTCTTTATTGTTACAGAATTTCTATTCAAATTCAGCCAATACCCTCCCAACAAATCAAATAGAAAAATCATTTACAAGATAATTTAACTTGCGTAATTCTGCTTTTTCACCATTTGAAGATTTAGATCTGAAATCTGCATTAAAATATGCCTCGATATGCCAGAGTAACAAATAATCTTTAATTTTGCTTTTCCCAGACCATTCGAATTCTAGAGCTAATTTGCCGCATTAAAATATACAATAGCCTGTTTTTCTTGGGTTTTAGGACATGTTGATTTATTTGTAATGATACAAATTTCACCCCTCAGCGAGGGTTCAAATAAAAAATGATTTTTCACAATATCACAGTCGAAGACTGGCTTGCTTGAACACATTGCGGAATGCTTCTACAGCAAGATTAGGAGAATAATCTTCTTCTTACATACTCATTTTCATGATTGTAAAAGCTGTCATTTAAGACTTTTCCGCATGGTTCATTCTTATACTTGAGACAAATTTATCTATTTTAGACTCTCATGGACATTAGCGTACTAAATCTTCGATACCAATCAATTTAGGAAGCTTATTAATCAGTTTATTTAATTCTATATTTGCTGGTGAAATACAACCAGTATAGTGACTTAATTTTGTTGTTGTTCCATCTGGTCTAATCCAAACAAAATATGCACTCGGTTGATCAGTTGCCGTTTGCTGACAGCCAGTTGTTTTAACGTTTGCACCTGTTTCTGGACGATAAGTTTTCAACTCCTGTTGTAATTTTTTATATACCGAAGGATCTATTGTTAACGTCTGAGTACCCGTCACTTTAGTATATTGCTTACCATTGAAATTCACTGTTCCAGAAGGTGAGATTTCTACCGAATAAATTGGACAAGCACCAAAACAAGGACTTGATGAATAATGTATCGTTTCCTGTACAGTGTTTGAAGTTTCTGATGGTGTAGATGCACATCCTACTAAAGAAAAAGTAAAAAGACTTAAGATTAATAATTTTTTCATTTGTTAACCCATTATAAATTATGTTTTTAATCTAACAAATCATCATTTTATTGTCATTCAGAATGATGTAAAAGTATAAAATAAAATTTACTTAGGCTATTTGAATCTAAAAATTAAAGCCGAATTTGTGATTGAAGAATTAACTTTGCAAGTTCTAAATCATCAGGATAAGTAATTTTAATATTGTCTGAACGACCTTGTACTACTTGTACAGGAAAATCAGCGTATTCTAATGCACTTGCTTCATCAGTAATCGTCAAGTGATCTATCAATGCTGTTTCAAGCGCATTTTTTAATATTTTTAATTTTGCGATCTGTGGCGTTTGTGCTTGCCACAACAACTCACGACTTACAGTTTTTTCAATCTGATGTTCAACACGCACTTGTTTTAAAGTATCACGTACTGGAATAGCCAAAATTGCACTTTGATTATGTTTTATTGCAGAATTAACCAATTGCTCTAAATTAGCGCACGTAACACAAGGACGGGCTGCATCATGCACCAATACCCAATCATTTTCATCCGCGATATCCGATAAGTAAATTAATGCATTGAGCACAGAATTTACTCGTTCGACTCCACCTAAACAAAAATGTAATTTCTCTTTATGATCAAAAGAAAGTGTTCTAGCAAAATTATCATTCTCACCAATTGCAAGTACACAACCCGCTAAATCCAGTGTATTTAATCGATTAACTGTATGCTCAAGCACAGTACGATTTTGAATATATTGATATTGTTTTAATTCAGTTTTTGAAAAACGACTGCCCGAACCTGCGGCTGGCACAACCGCCCATAGTCTAGTCTGGGTTTTCATTGGTTGCTGCATCTACTTTTGCATTTGGATCGATATAAATTGGTTTATAATGGGTACTGATGGTACTCATTTGCACAAAAGTTTCATTTGGCTTGATTAAACCTAAATCTAAGCGTGCATGTTCTTCAATCGCTTCCGTTCCATTTTTTAAGTCGAAAACTTCGGCTGCTAAAATACGATTGCGCTCTTTAAGCTCCGTATTTACTTCTGCTTGTTGCTTAATCTGTTGAGTCAAGGCTTGATGAGGAAAATACCCTCCCTCACCTAGCCAAAATTGATACTGTAAACTTGCCACCAAAAAGATGACAAGTAACAGAATCAATTTACTCGAGGTCGATCGAAACATCTCTATCATGAAAAATTCCCTACATCCTTCTTACAAGAAAGATCACCTACAAATTCTATATGATTATGAATTTGCAGAGTTTCTGTCTTTTGTAAAGAAAGATGATCAGAAGTATTCAACATAGATAAATTGACCTTAGTTTAGACCTTTGAATTCAGCTTTACCGCGGTAAGCTGCATTCGTTAATTCTTCAATACGAAGCAATTGGTTATATTTCGCTACGCGGTCAGAACGGCAAAGTGAACCC
Organism: Acinetobacter sp. NIPH 284; assembly: GCF_000369425.1. Taxonomy (NCBI): domain Bacteria; kingdom Pseudomonadati; phylum Pseudomonadota; class Gammaproteobacteria; order Moraxellales; family Moraxellaceae; genus Acinetobacter; species Acinetobacter sp. NIPH 284. The sequence goes on along the minus strand of NZ_KB850011.1, from coordinate 387,170 downwards.
GTCTTGATTTGACCCGCTGCTGTACCTACTGCCAAGTCAGCAATCGTTGAATCTTCAGTTTCACCTGAACGGTGTGAAATTACAGTGCTATAACCATTTGCTTTCGCAAGGTAGATTGCATCTAGAGTTTCAGTCAACGTACCGATCTGATTATATTTGATCAGAATAGAGTTACCGACTTTCTCATTAATGCCGCGTTGTAAAATCTTAGGATTAGTTACGAATAAATCGTCACCAACCAATTGGATTTTGTCACCAAGGATTGATGTTAAGTAGCTCCAACCTTCCCAATCAGACTCATCAAGACCATCTTCAATCGAGATGATTGGGTATTGATTTACAAGACCAGCTAAATAATCAGAGAATTGATTGCTTGTGAATGCTTTATTGCCTTCACCTGCAAGAATATATTGACCATTTTTGTAAAATTCTGAAGATGCACAGTCAAGTGCCAACATAATGTCAGAACCCGCTTTGTAACCCGTTTGACCAATCGCTTCAAGAATAACAGTGATTGCTTCTTCATTTGAACGCAAGTTCGGAGCAAAACCACCTTCATCACCTACAGCAGTGTTTAAACCTTTTTTGTTTAAAACTGATTTTAGGGAATGGAAGATTTCAGCACCTGCACGTAATGCTTCAGAGAATGAAGTGAAACCAACTGGCTCAATCATAAACTCTTGAATATCAACGTTATTATCTGCATGTGAACCACCATTAATGATATTCATCATTGGTACAGGCATGCTCAAAGTTGTTTGACCACGCAAGTCTGCGATGTATTGGAAAAGAGGAATTTTCTTTTCAGTAGCAGCAGCGCGAGCAGCAGCCAAAGAAACAGCTAGAGTTGCGTTAGCACCTAGTTTTTCTTTGTTTTCAGTACCATCAAGCTCAATCATCGTGTTATCGATGTCTTTTTGTTCAAATACTGATTTACCCACTAAAGCATCACGGATTAAAGTGTTTACGTTATTAACCGCATTTTTAACACCTTTACCTAAATAGCGTGCTTTGTCGCCATCACGAAGTTCTAAAGCTTCACGAGAACCAGTCGAAGCACCAGATGGTGCACATGCACGACCCACAACCCCAGATTCTAAAATAACGTCTGCTTCGATGGTTGGGTTACCACGAGAGTCCAAAATTTCACGTGCGCGGATGTCAACGATTTGGCTCATGAACAATTCCTCTGTTGAATGAAAATAAGATGTAAACAATTACATCAATGGGTATCTAACTTTTTGAATCCTTTGACTAAAGTATCCAATTCTTTTAATTGCGCCAAGAATGGCTCAAGCTGAGATAAACGCAAAGCACACGGTCCATCACATTTTGCGATTTCAGGTTCTGGATGTGCTTCCAAGAACAGACCCGCTAAACCTGTTGCCATACCTGCACGCGCTAAAGTCGTGATTTGAGCACGGCGACCACCCGCAGAATCAGCACGACCACCAGGCGTTTGCAATGCGTGGGTGACATCAAAAAATACAGGTACATTCATTTCTTTCATGATGTCGAAGCCAAGCATATCTACAACCAAGTTGTTATAACCAAATGCTGAACCACGTTCACAAAGAATGAGTTTATCGTTTCCAGCTTCCAAACACTTATGCAAAATATGGCGCATTTCGTGTGGTGCTAAGAATTGTGCTTTTTTGATATTGATAATGGCTTGAGTTTTTGCCATTGCTTCAACCAAATCGGTTTGGCGGCTTAAAAAAGCAGGAAGCTGAATAATGTCTGCCACTTCTGCCACAGGCGCAGCCTGATACGGCTCATGTACATCGGTAATGATTGGCACATTAAAATGCTTTTTAATGTCAGCTAGCCATTCAATGCCTTTTTCTAAACCCGGACCACGAAATGAGTTCAGGCTAGAACGGTTGGCTTTGTCAAAACTAGCTTTGAATACATACGGAATATTTAAGCGTGTGCAAATATCCACATAAGTTTCAGCAATTTCAAATGCAAGGTCTTTAGACTCAAGTACATTCATGCCGCCAAACAATACAAATGGCAAATGATTCGCCATTTGTATATCACCCAAACTTACAATTTCTTGTGGTTTTAATTGTGACATTTCAACTTCCTAGTTTATCCCAAAGCCATCTTATTTGTTTTTTTGATGCTGTTGTTTTGCTGCACCAATAAAGCTAGCAAACAATGGATGTCCATCACGTGGCGAGCTGGTAAATTCTGGGTGGAATTGTACAGCAATAAACCAAGGATGTTCAGGAATTTCTACAGTTTCAACTAAATGTTGTACAGAAGAATAACCTGAAATTTTCATACCAGCTTTTTCAAGCGTAGGAATGTAACGATCATTCATTTCATAACGATGGCGATGACGCTCAGTAATTTCAGCTTTACCATAAACTTCGCGAGTTTTCGTGCCTTCAACCAATTCTGACTTTTGAGCACCAAGACGCATTGTTCCGCCTAAGTCTGATTCAAGACTGCGCTGTTGTAATTCGCCACGCTCGTCTAACCATTCAGTAATTAAGCCAATTAATGGATATTTAGTTGAACGATTAAACTCTGTAGAGCTTGCTTCTGGAATACCTGCTACATTGCGAGCATATTCAATTACAGCGAGTTGCATACCTAAACAAATACCTAGGAATGGAATCTTGTTTTCACGTGCATATTGAATAGCTTTCATCTTGCCTTCAGTACCACGCTCACCGAAACCACCTGGTACTAAAATCGCATCAGCAGTGCTCAAAATACTCATATCTTGCTGTTCAAGGTCTTCAGCATTCACGTAGTCAATCTGAACTTTAACGCGATTTTGAATACCTGCATGTAAAAGTGCTTCATTTACAGATTTATAAGCATCTGGTAATTCAACATATTTACCGACCATCGCAACACGAACAGTGTATTCAGGGTTCAATAATGCTTCTACAACATTATCCCAATCTTCAAGATTTGCTTCTGGAAGGTCGTTGTAACCAAAACGTTCACAAATTAAATCGTCAACATTTTGTTCGTAGAATGTACGTGGAATTTGATAAATTGTTTTTGCATCTTTACAGACGACAACGGCACGCGCTTCAACATTAGTGAACAATGCAATTTTACGTTTAGTATCAACATCAACATCATATTCAGTACGGCAGATTAAGATATCTGGCTGAATACCGATCGAAAGAAGTTCTTTAACTGAATGTTGAGTTGGCTTAGTTTTAAGTTCAGCAGCAGATTTGATATATGGTAATAATGTCAAGTGCATCAACATGGTACGTTTATGACCAAGCTCTACCATCAACTGACGTACTGATTCCATAAAAGGAAGTGATTCGATATCACCAACAGTACCACCAATCTCAACGATTGCAACGTCGTAGCCTTCACCTGCGCGAAGTACACGTTCTTTAATATTATCTGTAATATGTGGAATAACTTGAACCGTACCACCTAAGTAATCACCACGACGTTCTTTATTCAAAACGTCCTGATAGACACGACCACTGGTAAAGTTATTCAGTTTGGTCATTTTCGCACGACGCAGGAAACGTTCGTAATAGCCCAAATCTAAGTCAGTTTCAGCACCATCCTCTGTGACGAAAACTTCACCGTGCTGAAATGGGCTCATGGTACCTGGATCGACATTAATGTATGGATCCATTTTTACCATAGTGACTTTCAAGCCACGAGCTTCCAAAAGTGCGGCAACAGAAGCAGCAGAAATACCTTTACCTAGTGATGAAACCACACCACCAGTGACAAAAATAAAATGGGTCATTGAGTTTCTCGTACAATCGAGCCGAAATCGGCCTACAATGTTGGGCAATTTTACTGTACTCTGCCCCTATAAAGCAAAGTCAAACCGCATCAATTCAAAGAACTATAAACAACTGACTATTCTATCAGCATTTTCAATAAAAATTTATGGGGTTTGTGGATATTTCATCCATAAATTACGTTTAATGTTTAAAAACAATTTTAGATCAGAAATAAATTCATTTGAAGATTTTGACCATATTGCAATTTCAACAGATACGCTGATGCAAGCATTTATAAAATATCAACAAGCTCAATAAATCCTAGGGATTTTTTCATTTAATTTTACTGCTATAATCACTGGCATCTTTCATTCAATATGTAGCTTTAACAATGGCGAATAAAAAACTTTTAATCTGTGCTGCACTTGCAACTGGTCTATTACTTACTGCTTGTGTCAAAAAAGAAGAGCCAAAAAATGAAGAACCATCAGAACAAACTTCTGAAACACAAACGACTCAAGCAGCATCTCAACCACAACAAAACCAAGAATTTCAGCCTTTGGAAAGCGTAGATAAACCAGCAACGCCAGCTCCAGTAATTGAGATGAGTCGAGAAGAAACGCCAAATACAACTACAGAAATTCGTCGTGAAACTCGCCCAGCTCAAACAGCAGAAGAGACAACAACGGCACAAGCTGAACAACCAAAACCTGCGCAAACTGAGCAGAAACCAGCAAAAGTTGAACAACCTAAAGCCGTCAAACCCGCTCCAGCACAAACTGAAGACGATGCGGTTGCTGCAGCGATTGCGGCAGCAACACCTGCATTAAATAATTAATTTAATTAACCTCTCAAAAAAGCCATGAGCCGTCGTAAAGCGACTCGTGGCTTTTTTTATAGTCTAGAAATTAGGAGTAGTGTTTAAAAAAGTCTGCCATCAGTCGTGATGCCCACGATTTCACTTCTAAACTTTCGTAAAAACCACAGTGACTTCCTTTTTTAGTGGTGACCACCACAATATTTTCCATTTGCTGAATAACTTCTTTATAAGGTTCTAAGTTTTTAATGGAACATACAGGATCATCTTCCGCATTTAAAATCATCAGTGGAATCTTGACATTATCAAACACATAAATCGGGTTAATGGCTTGGCAATAACTTTGATAATCCTGAAAGCCTGCCATTTCAAAATATTCTTTTTCAAATTCTTCCAAACTGGTCGTGGTGAGCACTTTCATATTCAAGCTTAATTGTTTTTTTTCTAATGATATCGAAATATAAAAGATGTACATGAGTATTACTAAGCCAAGGTGTTGGGCGATACTTTTTCTTTAACTGAGGTAATTTTTCCAAAACGTCTTTTATTTTTCCTTTCGGGTCATAGTACATTTTGGGTTGCTCAGCACCAAGTACAGAATCAAGCAGCTCAGAGCCTAACACTTTAATTTTATCTAAAGCAGATATACCCATATTCAATAAAAACCTCTATTTAACCACGAGTAAATGTTTGTCGCACCAATGTCGCGACCTGTTGCCCCCAAATAGCATAGATTTCTTTACTTGGATGAAAGCCATCACTTGCCATAGATAAATTCATCGCCTGAAAATTTTTAATATCGTATTCAATAAGTCTAAATTGTGACTGTGGGGCTAGCCACTGTTTTAATGTTTGATTCATTTGTTCTGCATATTGTCCAAATAACCATGCTAATGGATTGGGTAATGCAGGAAAATGCTGCATTGGCGGGACTCCAGACACAATAATCAATTTTGGCTGAAAATGATTTTGTATTTGAGTAAATAATTGTTTTTGTTGTTTTATCCAAGTTTTAGCAGAAATTAATTTAGTCACATCATTGACACCAACTGAAGTGACGACTACATCATATTTTTTGGGTTCTAATTGTTGGATCGCTTGATAAACTTGTTTTGTTGTATCACCAGTTTTTGCATGCAATTTCCAGAGCAACGTATATTCTGTTTTTAATTCTGAAATAATCGCACCAGATAAAGCATCTTGCTGGGTCTCAACACCAACCCCAGCTGCTGCCGAATCGCCTAAAATTAATAAAGAGAGTGGCTGTCCTTGTCCAATAAGACCATCACGATCACCACTCGCTTCTAAAAGTCGTGGTGTGTTTTTACGAACTTTTACACCTTGTATAACAACTACAGGTAGTAATGCAAAAGTTGAAAGTTTTAACCACATATTAATAATCTCAATATTACTTAGGCTATTTTACTGAGATGCGTTTGGCTGATATTGTGCGAAGCGTGCACCCATTTTTTCTGCTAAAGCCGCTAAACCACTCATTGGACGAATCATCACTTCAAAATCAATGATTTTTCCCTGTGCATTAAAACGAACCATATCAATACCTTTAAGCGATTTTCCACTTACATTAGCACTGAACTCCAAAACGACATTTTCACCATCTTCAGTGTAGAACTCACGGTGATAAGTAAAGTTTTCAAACACCTGAATCACATTCGTTAAAATGAAGAAAACTACATGTTTTCCCTCATATGGCTTAAAAGCAACAGGTGAACGAAATACCACATCGTCAGCTAATAACTCATTTAAATTTGAAAGGCCACCTGTTTTGATCATCTGATGCCATTTTTCTAACGCTTGCTTAGTTGTTTCGATTGTCATTGTAATTTCCTTATATTCTAAGCTAATGAAGTTTGAGACATTCTCCTAACATAGAGAATGTCTCATCTTTTATTTATAGAACTGCTGCTAACTCAGCACCTTGACGAATCGCACGTTTAGCATCTAATTCACCCGCTTCCTTCGCACCACCGATCAAGTGAACATTCTTACCATCTGCCTTGAGTTGGTCAAACATGGCGGTATAAGATTCCTGACCTGCACAGATCACTACATTATCCACGTCAAGCACAGTAGTTTGACCATTAACAGTGATATGTAGTCCTTGATCATCCACCTTGTCATAGCTTGCGCCTGCAATCATTTTCACATCGCGATGTTTTAAGCCTGTACGATGAATCCAACCAGTCGTTTTACCTAATCCAGCACCAACAGCTGCTGTTTTACGTTGTAATAGGTAAATCTCACGTTCAGATTTCTCTAGCTCAGGTTGCTTTAAACCACCTACATGGGCATAGCTCGTATCAATACCCCACTCCGCATAGAATTTTTCAGGGTTCAAACTACCGCTATCACCTTCATGGGTTAAATATTCCGCTGTATCAAAACCAATACCACCAGCACCAATAATCGCAACACGCTTACCGACTGGAACACGCTCTTTTAATACTTGGATGTAGCTCAATACTTTTGGATGATCAATGCCTTCAAATTGTAATTGACGTGGTGTTACCCCTGTTGCAACAACAATCTCATCATAATTCGTTTGGCTGAGTTCTTCATAAGTCACTGTATGATTGAGTACCAGCTCAATATTCGGCTGTAACTCAATCTGACGTTTGAAATAGCGTAAAGTTTCGTAAAACTCTTCTTTACCAGGAATGGTTTTCGCAATATTAAACTGACCACCAATCTGATTATTTGAATCAAACACTTTAACTTTATGACCACGACTCGCTGCATATGTTGCAAAACTTAGACCCGCTGGACCTGCGCCAATTACTGCAATATTTTTTATTGTATTTGTTTCTTTAAAAATCAGCTCAGTTTCATAACATGCACGTGGATTGACTAAGCATGTAGCAATTTTCATCGAGAAAATATGATCTAAGCATGCTTGGTTACAACCAATACACGTATTGATTTCATCACTACGACCTTCACTCGCTTTCAATACAAAATCTGCATCAGCCAACATTGGGCGAGCCATCGAAATCATATCTGCATGACCTGAAGCCAATACATGTTCCGCCATTTCAGGGGTATTAATACGGTTCGATGTGATTAACGGAATTGAAACTGAGCCTTTTAGCTTTTCAGTTACCCAGGTAAATGCGGCACGAGGAACTTTAGTGGCAATCGTTGGAATACGGGCTTCATGCCAGCCAATGCCTGTATTGATAATGGTTGCACCTGCTTTTTCAATTTCTTTAGCAAGTTGTACAACTTCTTCTAAACTTGAACCACCTTCGACTAAATCAAGCATCGATAAACGATAAATAATAATAAAGTTTTCGCCAACTAAGTCACGAGTACGTTTAACGATTTCAATAGGAAAGCGGATACGATTTTCATAGCTACCGCCCCATTCGTCATCACGGTGGTTGGTACGAACAGCAATGAATTCATTGATCAGATAGCCCTCTGAACCCATGATTTCAACGCCATCATAACCTGCATATTGTGCAAGCTTGGCACAGTTGGCAAAATCATCAATGGTTTGCTGTACTTCTGCTGAACTGAGTGCTTTAGGCTTAATTGGGTTAATCGGTGCTTGAATCGCTGATGGCGCAACATTATTTGCTTGATAAGAATAGCGCCCTGTATGCAAAATTTGCATTGCGATTTTTCCACCAGCCTCATGCACAGCTTGGGTAATCACTTTATGTTTTTCTGCTTCTTCGATGGTATCTAATTTTGTACCATGCGCAAACACAACACCATCATCATTTGGAGAAACACCGCCAGTTACAATCAGACTTACACCACCTTTGGCACGTTCCGCATAAAATGCAGCCATACGTTCATAGCCTTGAGGTGCTTCCTCTAAACCAATATGCATAGAGCCCATAAGCACACGGTTCTTTAATGTGGTAAAGCCCAAGTCAAGTGGTTGTAATAAATGTGGATAAGCTGACATGTTTTCTCCTTTGGCTAGCAATCTGCTTGCTAATGCAACTTGTTGCATAAAGTTATAAACAAGATTTGATTTTTATGCAACATATTGCATAATTCTGATGAGTCATTTTTTATTACGGATCATCATGTCACTTGCCCATGTTTTATTGACGAGCTTATTAGAGAAACCAAGTACAGGTTTTGATTTAGCTCGTCGTTTTGACCGTTCAATGGGCTTCTTTTGGAACGCGACTCATCAGCAAATTTACCGCGAACTCAATGGAATGCTGAAAAAAGGATGGATTTCTACATTAGAAGAGCAAGCTGCAAATAGCCGTAAAAAAACTTATCAAGTTGAACAACTTGGAAGAATAGAACTCGCTTCATGGATTGAACAACAAAGTGAACCTGCTCAACTTCGTGATGACCTCATGGTTAGATTAAGAGCAGAAGCACAGCTTGGCGGCAATAATATTTTGCCTGAACTTGAACGACATCTAGAACTTCATAAAGAAAAACTTAGTCTTTATCAAACAATCCATGACAAAGACTTTAAAAATAATGAACCTACTAATCGTGTCTTATTTATTCATAAAATGATTCTAGAACTCGGTATCATTAAAGAAATCGAATGGATAAGATGGTTAGAACAAATGATTCCTCAGCTTCAAAAGTTCGAACAAACAAACGAAATTGGAGAAAAATAATGCCGTTTTATATCATGCCTGACCAAGAAAAATTATTTGTACGTCGTGTGGGTGAAGGTGAACCTGTACTCGTACTTTCAGGACTAGGTATGCAAAGTTGGCAATGGCTTCCTTTTTTATTTGCAAGTCGCAAAAAATACGAATTTATTATTCCAGATTGGCGTGGTTTTGGTGGTTCAAAAGATTGTGCTATACCAAATACCGATGCCATTTCGAGTCATTGGAATGATATAGATGCACTTATTAAACAATTAAAATTAGACCAATTTATCCTGATCGGTTATTCCATGGGTGCAACCACAGCCATGCATGGTATGAAACATGCTGATTTAGGGTCAAAACTCAAAGCCTATTTACATATCGATCAAACGCCAAAGATTTCGGTCGATGAAACTTGGCAGTATGGGTTATTTGGTCAGAAACATTTGCAATTTAAAAACTTACTCCTTGATATTCAAACTTTATTATTGGAATACAAAGACGCTGTAATACTGGAAGATTTACCCAAAGAAATACGTTTTAAGCTAGTCAGTTTATGGGTTGGATTCATTGAGTTTCAAAGCAGCAACAGTTACAGCCCTAAAATTTTCAAACTCGCATTACATCGCCCATTCTTACAAAAGTATTTACTCCCAATTCAACGCCTAGATTACTTGCTTTGGTATGTAGAGAACTATTTAAATCACGATGAAGATTATCGTGAAGCAATCAGTTATGTTGATTGTCCAACAACCTTCTTTATTGGTCGTGAATCTACGCTTTACCCTGAAACTGGACAAACACTGATTGCGAACTCATTAAGCAATGCAACAGCCGTTTACTTTGAGCGTTCAGGGCACACACCTCTAATCACAGAACCAAGAAAATTCAGCCAAGAAATTGGGCATTTTCTTAATGCTCAGTAAGCATCCAGTGAAGCCCACTTGAACTCAAGCAGGCTTCCAGTTATGCGGCAGCAGCGCTTCGATATCTTTCATTTTATGTGTTGGCAGCCTTTTCAACACATCACTGAGATAGGCATACGGATCAAGACCATTCAGCTTGGCTGACTGGATTAAAGTCATGATGTTCGCTGCCCGTTGACCACTACGCAGTGATCCTGCAAATAGCCAGTTTTTTCTGCCTAATGCCCACGGACGCATCTGGTTTTCTATCCAATTATTGTCTATTGGCAAATTGCCATCATCCAGATAACGGCTTAAGGCAGACCAGCGTTTTAGGCTGTAATTGATTGCTTTCGCTGTAGGCGAACTCTTTGGTACTTTATCTTGATATTCTTTCAGCCAGACATACAGTTGACGCATGATCGGTTGACTGTCCTGCTGCCTTCGCTGGTGGCGTTGTTCGGCACTACAGTCTGGTATCTCTCGTAATTCTGCCTCAATTTGGTAAAGCTGTTGAATCAATTGCAGAGCTTGTTCGGCAATGAGACTTTTACCCGTCACATGCAGCTCATGGAATTTACGACGGGCATGGGCCATACAACCCACTTCAATCATCTGACCTGAGGCAAAACGTGCCTTATAACCACTGTAATCATCACAGATCAGTTGACCTTGCCAGCCTTTTAGGAAATCTTCGGCATGTTGACCTGATCGACTCGGTTGAAAGTCATAGATCACCGCCTGAATAGAGTTGTACTGTGTGGTGGCATAGGCCCAGACATAACCTTTCTTGGGTTTCTTCTCGGCAATCTGCATCACGGTCACTGGTGTTTCATCTGCATGAATCACCTGTTGTTGTAATATGATCTGTTTTAAGGCTTCTGCTAGTGGTTCTAACTGTACACCACATTGACCAACCCATTCCGATAAGGTTGAGCAAGCAAGATCAACCCCGACACGCTGATAGATCAGACGTTGACGATATAAAGGTAAATGATCCGCATATTTTGAAACCAGCACATGGCTGAGCAATTCAGGTGTAGCAATGCCTTTATCAATCACATAAGCAGGCATCGGTTCTTGAATCAAGGTATTACACTGATCACAGACCCATTTGCCACGGATATGCTGTTCCTTGTAGAACTGTGCTGGTCTGAAATTGAGTTTCTCGCTCAGGTCTTCACCAATACGACGAAGCGTGCAGCCACAACTGCATTGTGTCGATGCAGGCTCATGCTCTATACGAATGATGGCTAGATGATCTGGCAGCGGTCGGCGTTTCGGTTTTATTGCTTTGGTTTCAGCCGATTTGGGTTGATCCGCATTCAGTCGTTCCAGTTCTAAATCAACGGCTGCGATATCTTCTTCAACTGCTTCATCTAACAAGCTGATTTGTTTGGCAGTGAGGTGTTCATTCTTCTGAGCAAATTTATGCCGTTTAAACAGCGCAAGTTCATGCTCGTATTTTTGTGTGAGTACAGATAGGTGCTGAACTTTGGCATCGAGGTGTTGATTGGATTGTTCGAGTTGTTGTTTATCTTCTACAAGTTGCTGATTCTGCATTGCCAACTGCTGGGTAAATTCCAGCAATTGTTCATGGGTCAGTTGGCTTAAATGAGGCAGCATATTCATGACCGCAGTATGCCTGAGATCAGGTTAGGGATGAAATAGGTCGTTTGGAGGATGGTAAAATAAAGGTATCTGGTTTAGATCATTGTGACCACGTGCTGTTGCCCAATTCTCTGCCAAGCTAAACCTTGAATTAATGCCTGTAATTGTTCCGCATTGATACTCATTGTTTCACCCTGATGAACCTGCGCCCAGTGGAACTTCCCTTGTTCCAATCGTCGGGCACACAGCCAAATCCCTAGACCATCATGTACCAACACTTTCATACGATGGCCTCGTTTATTACAGAACAGATAGGCGCAATGGGGTTTAACACCACCAAAGGCTTTCAGGACTTGAGCAAGTGCAGTATCTGTACCTGCTCGCATATCCATGGGTTGGGTAGAGAGCCAGATTTCATCAATGCGGATCATTTGATCAAACCTTGCAGCAGAAATAGTAATTCAGTTGTTGATTCCACAGGCCATTCGATTTCAATCATTTGATCTCTTTCGGAACCTGGTCCCTCATGCAGTGGAATCCTGATATGAGCAGGAGCTTTCTTCTCAGGCACAGGTGATGGAGATGTCTCTTGTTTGACTGGCATCGAGTGAACAATGACAGGAAGAAAGTCGGTCTGTGGGATAGGCAGGTTTTTTAATGGAGGGGGCATTGATTCGGACTGGCGAATCCATTTATGCAGTAGATTAGCATTGATCTGATGTTGCATTGCCACGTTAGCCACTGATGTGTCTGGCTGCTGGCATTGTTGAATAAGCTGATGTTTGAATTCGGCTGTGAAAGTTCGGCGAGGCTTTTTTTGCGTTGGTGCACTGTCTATAACTGTCTTTAAATCCATAAATAGGTGTCCACTTATTGGTTAGTGGACACTATCGGGGGATTGATCCACTAAAAATAGTGGTGATTCACTGGAGGCTTACAATGCTCAATCTAAACATGCTGCCTAAATCAACATAGATATAAAAAAGCCAATCTCAATGATTGGCTTTTTTATATAAATTTTACTTTCGCATCCGCTCAGCAATATCCAATAAAGCTTGTGCTGTTTTATCCCAGCCTAAACAGCCATCGGTTACTGATTGCCCATATGTCATATCGCAAGAAATCTTTTGATTCCCATCCACTAAATGACTTTCAATCATCACACCACGAACTTTCGACTCAGCACGTTCTGCAATGATCTGCTTTAAAACATTCGGTTGTTGTAATGGGTCTTTGCCACTATTGCCATGACTACAATCAATCACCAGTGCCGGTAATTGCTTATGTTTGAAATGCATGGCTTGGATCGAAGCTAAATCATAATTAGTTCCATGATTTGAACCACGTAAAATCAAATGTGGTAAAGGATTTCCATTGCTATGCAAAATTGCAGGTAAACCTTGTTGGGTCATACCTAAGAATTGATGACCATGCAGTGCAGACTGAATCGCATCCAAAGCAATTTGGATTGAACCATCTGTACCATTTTTGAAGCCGATACTGTACGGCATATGGCTAGAAATTTCACGATGAATCTGTGATTCACTGGTACGTGCACCTATTGCACCCCAAGCCAGTAAATCATCAAAATAACCTGTTGCCATTGGGCTTAAAATTTCGCTGGCAATCGGCAAGCCTTTTTCGATGAGTTGTAAGTATAGCGCACGAGACTTTTCTAAACCGAGTTGTAAATCTGATGATCCATCTAAATTTGGATCATATAAGAAACCTTTCCAACCCACTGTAGTACGCGGTTTTTCAATATATGCACGCATCACCAAGAATATTTGATCTTTTACTTGTTCTTGTAGTTGTTGGAGGCGATCAGCATATTCGAGTACCGCGATAGGATCATGAATCGAACAAGGACCCGTAATCACCATTAAGCGATGATCATGTCCAGATAAAATATTCTGAATCGTTTGGCGATGTTTTGAAATTTGCTGCGCTAAAGTTGCAGACAAGGGATACTGTGCTTTGAGTTGTGATGGCAAGCTAAGTATTAATTCTTTTGAATGAGTGTGTGGTTGTGTCAAAGCAGTATTTAAAGCATTCATTTTCAATTCCTTTGGACTGACCTTCTTCGCAGTCCTATCATTTATTTGAGCAAGTGTGATCTAAGTGATGTTGATTTTTTTGCAAAGTAAAACCAAGAAATCTTGCTAAAATATGAATAATTAAATGTATACATGGTATTTCTCCTAAAATCATGATTGTTAAAGCATAAAAAAACCTGATCGGTGTTGCCGATCAGGTATTAACTGGTTGGGCAACCCTTTTTTGCTGCCCAAAACACATCAGGCAACTACATATATTGCCAAAAATAAAAGTATGCGTTTGTGTTTACAGTATGCTTTAACATGTTTATTTCAAATATCTAAAAAACTGTTCCTAACACTTAAATTACGCACTATTTCGGCATTTGACAAGTGTTTTTGAAAAATATTTTGTAGCATTTAACGAACCAAACCTTGCGGTTGTAAAATGATTAGGCAAGCACCACAAAGAACAACAATCCCACCCAAAATATCCCAATGCGTTAGCATGACTTGATCGACATAACGCAACCACATTAGGGCAGTAAAAATATAAATCCCGCCATAGGCTGCATAAATACGACCTGATGCCGCAGGATGCAAAGCAAGTAACCAAACAAAGACTGCTAAGCTTAACGCCGTAGGAACCCATAACCAATGCGACTTTCCTTGATTCAAAATTAAATAAGGAAAATAACAACCTAAGATTTCAGCGATTGCTGTCACGAAAAATAACCCAAATACTTTAAGTACTTGGGTTATAGAGAAAGAGAGTTCAAACATTAAGCAGGTTCAGCACTCGGGTTAATATGATCTTCAAATACTTCCAATTTTAAACCAATGTCTTTGCCATTTTCTGTTTTCACAGAAACCGCAACGTTACCACCATGCTCAGCAAGCTCACCAAATAAAATCATCTCAGCAAGTGGCTTTTTCAGATGCTCTTGAATCAGACGTTGCATTGGACGAGCACCCATCAGACGGTCATAACCATTAGCTGACAACCAATCACGAGCGCTTTGATCAACATCAAGTACCACTTGTTTCTCATCAAGCTGCGCTTGCAACTCAGTCAAGAATTTATCTACAACTGAGTCGATAATCGTAGTCGGAAGTGCTTTAAATTGAATAACACCATCCAAACGGTTACGGAATTCTGGCGAGAATGCACGTTTCATTGCATCCTGATTGTCTGCACTATGATCTTGTTCAGTGAAACCAATACTTGCGCGAACAATACTTTCTGCACCGATGTTAGTCGTAAGAACAATGATCACATTTCTAAAATCAGATTTACGGCCATTGTTATCTGTTAAAGCACCATGATCCATGACTTGTAACAACAAGTTGAATACATCTGGATGTGCTTTTTCAATCTCATCAAGCAAGAGTACACAATGCGGATTTTTATGAATCGCATCTGTCAGCAAACCACCTTGATCATATCCAACATAGCCTGGAGGCGCACCGATCAAGCGAGAAACTGCATGGCGCTCCATATATTCAGACATATCGAAACGAACCAACTCTACACCGAGCAATTTCGCCAGTTGTTTCGTAACCTCGGTTTTACCTACACCTGTTGGACCTGCAAAGACAAAACTTCCCACTGGTTTATCTGGTGCTTTCAAGCCTGCACGAGATAATTTGATCGCTGATGCAAGTGCTGTAATCGCTTCATCTTGACCAAATACAACACGTTTAAGATCACGTTCCAAATTCTCAAGTACAGACTTGTCATCTTTAGATACTGTTTTCGGTGGAATACGCGCAATCTTAGAAACGATGTCTTCGATATTTTCAACCGAGATGGTTGTACCATCGACTTCAGCTTTCAAACGGCGTTGTGCACCAGCCTCATCAATCACATCGATCGCTTTATCTGGTAAAAAACGATCATTGATAAATTTAGCTGACAACTCAACAGCAGCAACAAGAGCTTTATCATCGTATTCAACATGATGAAAATCTTCGAACTTACTTTTCAAGCCACGTAAAATTTCAATCGTTTCACCAATACTTGGTTCATTCACATCGATCTTTTGGAAACGACGAGACAAGGCATGATCTTTCTCGAATACCTGACGATACTCTTGGAAAGTTGTTGAACCAATACAACGCAAAGTACCATTCGCTAATGCAGGCTTAATTAAATTCGATGCATCCATAGTGCTGCCCATACTCGAGCCTGCACCAATGATCATATGAATTTCGTCAATGAATAAAATCGCATTTGGATTCTTTTTCAAAGCATTCAACAACTGTTTTAAACGTTTTTCAAAGTCACCACGATATTTAGTCCCTGCAACCAAAGCACCAATGTCTAAGCTATAAACTTCAGCATTTGCAAGTGGTTTTGGTGCTTTGCCATTTACAATCAGCCAAGCTAAACCTTCCGCAATTGAGGTTTTACCTACACCCGGATCACCAACAAGCAACGGATTATTTTTACGACGTCGACATAAAATTTGTGCTGCACGCTCAATTTCTTTTTCACGTCCAATTAAAGGATCAGTTTTGCCCTTTTGTGCTTCGATATTTAAGTTAAGCGTGTATTGCTCAAGTGGCCCAGCATTTGCTGAAGCTGCACTTTCACCTTCAATATCTTCAACTTCTTCTTCAACTTGAATCTCATCTTTACGAGTGCCATGAGATAGGTATTGAGTCAAAGTTAAACGGTTAATTTGATGACGTTTAAGTAAATAAACCGCGAACGAATCTCGTTCTGAATACATTGCAACTAGAACATCTGCACCTTCAACCGTACGGTCACCACCACTCGATTGAACATGGAAAATTGCACGTTGCAAAATTCGATCAAAGCTCTCAGTTGGATGAGGCGCCTGTTCACTATTATCACCAAGTTTTGGGCTATGTTGCTCTACATATTCCTCTAATTCTTTACGCAATGTAACGATATCAGCACCACATGCTTTTAACGCATTGACTGCTGAATCATTATCAAGTAAAGCAAGCAACAAGTGTTCAACTGTCAGAAACTCATGTCTCTTTTGACGAGCCATGCTAACAGCCAAACGTAACGATACTTCTAATTGACGACTGAGCATGCAACCCCCTTATATTTTGTGCTTCATCTAAAAGGATAATATTAGAATAAGCTGGTATTAACTTGGTTTGTCTGAGGCTTTAAAGCGTTATCTAGTATACGTTTACAATAACACTTTACTTCATAATCTACAGTTAGCATTACTTGAGTATCTTGGTCAAGATTCAAAACAAAGTATTGTTGTAAAATTTCGATTACAAAGAGAATAAGACTTACCTAGTCGCTCAAAAAGACAGCAAATCTATTCTTTATTTATGAAAGCGTATTCAACCTATGAGAAATTTTAATATGCTATGATCTTAGTTAAAACCTAACAAATCATGTATAGGTTGAATATAAAGATTGTCAGTATATTGATTCATATTTTTAGCACAAAACAATATATGTCTTAATTTACCGCTTAAATCACATATCGAAAGATAGCCTTGTTTTCTAAAGACCCATTCGCGAGATATGGTTACTGAAAGTGATATTCAGCAGCTTTTTTACGCTTTCACTCTTAGCTCATGAGCCATATATGACGCAAGTGCATTGCTTTTTTAACACTGTTACTCGCAACAAAGTTGCTCGTTTTGCGCTCGGAACAAAGCTTTGCTTTTTTAACGCTTTCACTCCCAACACAGTTGCTCGTCTTGCGCAGCTAAAAAGCTTCGCTTTTTTTAACGCTGCTCAGGTTCGATCTGACACAATAATGGATGGCCTTGAGATCGTGCAAAGTTATTCACTTGATTCGCTTTTGTTTCTGCAATATCACGTGGATAAATACCTGCTGTTCCTTTGCCTTCATAATGAACTGTCAACATCACCTGACTTGCTTGATCAAGATTCATTCCAAAATAACTTTGTAGTACCTCAATAACAAAATCCATCGGTGTGTAATCATCATTCAGTAAAACAACAGCGTATAGTGGCGGTTTTTTTAATTCAGGTGGTGCTGTCTGAACAATGACTTCGCCATCATGATCCTCTTGCGAGTCACTTAAACGTGGATTTAAGTGCCAATCGACATATCCAGATTGATGAAAGGCATTTTTCACTTCACTTAAATTCATTTGACGTTTATATCTTCGCATATCCAGTTCTTACTAAATTTTATTGGGCATTTGCTTCAGCTTGAGGAATTTCTGATACAAAAGCAGAACTCACATCAACAGGTTGACCACGTTGCCAACTAAAGCGTTTAATCACTGGTGTAGCTGAACCAGATAAGCGAACTTCAATAAACTGAGGTGTGAAACCTTTAGGCATGGTCCAGCGCCCAGTCAACCGTTCAAAATCATCGAAATTAAAATTGGCATCTTCTAATGGCACAACCAAAACTTCAGTATCTTTAATTAATCTTAACTCAACACTACCAACAGCTCGACGTTTATTTGGGCTTACTTGAACCAAGTCCAGTTGATATTCAAAAGCATTTTCGGGTAAAGATTTAATCGCTAAATTTTGTACAGTTAAGCTAACACCACCACGCTGTCTTAAAATTTCACGATAAATGGCGTTCATACTTTCAAACTGAGTTTTATCAGCATTAGCTTGATTAATACCTTTAAATAACTCATCAGCATTACTAACCGCAATATCACGTTCTTGAACAGCAGCATTTAAACTCTTACTAACAGAATCCAAAGTGGCTTTTTGCTTTTGTAGAACATCAACAAGTTGTTCAGCATCTGCATCATAACCAACAACAGTCAAACCTTGACGATGCCCAACAGTATAACCCAACATAAAACTACTACCAATCAGTAATGTAGCAGCAATCACTAAGGGCAAATTCGTCTTGAGGAATTTATTTTTTTTAACGGAACTTTCTGGTGAAGTAGTCGGTTCAGCGTTTTCCATCATCATCTCTATCGTTATGATTTACATCAAAGCACACATTTAAATCCAAATTTAAATGTGTGTGAAGTAAAAAAGCGTTTTTTATGGTAATAAACCAATGCCTTCTAAACCCGCAGCCTCATCAAAATTGAACATTAAATTCATATTTTGAATCGCTTGACCGGCTGCACCTTTCACTAAATTATCTTGCGCAACTAATATAATTAATTTATTCGGTTGAGGTTGATATAAAGCAATACGTAGCTCATTTGCACCGCGCACACTACGTGTTTCAGGCGAACTATTTGCTGGCATTACATCAACAAAACGTTCATTTTCATAGAAACGCTCATACAATGCTTGTAAATCTATATTCTGAGCTTGCTCAGTTAAATCGACATATATTGTACTCAACATACCACGAATCATCGGTACAAGATGTGGAACAAAAATAAGATGATTAAATTGTCCCTTTTCACCCGAAATGTTTTCTAAAGCTTCAACAATTTCTGGATGATGACGATGTCCAGCGACACCATAAGCTTTAAAATTATCAGCATTTTCACTATAAATCATGCCTAAACTAGCTTTGCGACCTGCGCCAGATACACCAGACTTTGCATCGATGATAATACTTTGCGGATTGATCAATTTTTCTGAAGCTTTTAGTAAAGGAGCTAAACCCAACTGTACTGTTGTAGGGTAACAACCAGGATTACCAATCACTTGAGCTGTTCTAATTTTTTCACGATTTAGTTCAGTTAAACCATACACTGAATCGACTAATACATCTGGACAGCTATGTTGCATGCCGTACCATTTTTCAAATTCAGATAGATTTTGCAATCGAAAATCTGCAGCAAGATCAATTACTTTAACATTAGAAGCTATCAACTCTTCAGCATGTTGCATTGCAACTCCATGTGGCGTTGCAAAAAAAACAACATCACACTGCTTTAATGCATCTAGGTCAAGATCGGAGAACGCTAAATCTGTATGCCCTCTTAAGCTTGGAAACATATCTGCAACACGTTTTCCTGCTTCAGTTCGAGATGTTAAAACACGTACTTGGGCTTGTGGATGCCTTAATAAAAGACGTAATAATTCGACGCCTGTATATCCAGTTCCACCGACGATGCCAACAGAAATCACGTGCTCTACCTCAAACTATAAATACTGGTTGTAGTATGGCAGTTTGACGCCATTTCCACAATCCATAACCCTATAAGTTATATAGCATTTCTAAGTTACAACTTGAGGAATTGATTTTGTATCTAGCTAAAGTTAGTAAAAATATAAAAATTTCTAAAAACAAAAATGTAAATTTAACAACTTATTTTTCACTTAACTGGTCGCTATAACATTAAAAACAGTGTAAAAGTTCTGTCAAATTGTTTTATAACGATTGCAAACTAAATATCAGAGCTAACGGTGTTTTAGAACTACAAAAAGGTACTCAAATCTTCACTTCAAAACTTGATGGCGATAGTACTGATAATTTAATGCTGATAAATAATACAGGTCAAGATTACCTACTCAATAGTAGTTCTACTGACATCGACTTTACTTTACAAAAGTACAAGTTTATTCAAATAAAATTAAATGGAAATCAAGTAGTAAGTGCTAGTGCAGGTCTAGATACTCGCAAGGCACCAGATCAACTACAAACAACCCAACTTGAATGTAGTTTTATTTGATTTAGTACCACCACGCAGGCAATTGAATACTTTTTAATTGCCTGCGATTTTCGATATAACTTTCATCATACTTCGCTACTTCACCCCAAAATGCTGCACTATGATCAAAATACTTCGTATGTGCTAATTCATGTATACACACTGATCGTACATTATGCATCGGCATTAATACTAATCCCGCGTTAAGCATAATGTCATGTTTTGAACTACAACTTCCCCAACGTGTCTTTGGCTTTCTCACCGTGCATTCGCCATATTGTAAGCCCGTCTGCTCACTTATTAAGTTTAAATATTCTGGTAAAAACTGTTTCGCATATACTAATACAGCAGCTTTTAAGGCTAATTCAGGGCTTTCATTTCGAATAAATAAAATATGTTGTTCCCAGTTAAATTTAAAAATATGACGTTGCTGTTGCTGAATAATTTGAAATGGTTGCAAATGATAAAATAAAACAAGTTGTTCAGGAAAATTTATAGTCTGATTAAATTGTTCTTGTTGCTTGCTCCATGTCTCTAATAACCATTGTTCAGACTGTTGCAGAAATTGCTGAATCTGCCGCTTTGTACAAAAGATAGGGACTGTTAAACGAATACCTGTAGGTTCAACACGCAAACGCAAATTTCTCGCTCTTGCATGTCGAACTACTTTAATTTCAGGCAATTGTGTTTCAAGCGAAACTGATTGCATTACTGTGCCGTACGTTCTTCAATACCATTATTGGTTGCAACAATCGCAATACTAGCTGCATTCAAAGCAAAAATTCCATTGGTTACCACACCTGGAATATTGTTGATCGTTTTCTCTAAATCAAGTGCGTTCAAAATATTTAAATTAAAAACATCTAAGATAACGTTACCATTATCAGTAACAACACCTTCGCGATAAACAGGATCACCACCTAAAGCTACGATTTTACGTGCAACTGCAGAACGCGCCATTGGAATTACTTCGATAGGAAGTGGAAAATCACGTCCTAATTGATCCACCCATTTAGAATCATCAACGATACATACAAATTTCTTAGCAATAGAAGCAACGATTTTTTCACGAGTTAATGCAGCACCGCCCCCTTTAATCATATGCATATGACGGTCAATTTCATCTGCACCATCGACATAGGCATCCAAACCACCTACCGAGTTCATATCAACCACTTCGATACCTAATTTTTTAAGACGTTCAGCTGTTGCATTAGAACTTGCTACGGCTGCTTCCAATTGCAACTCTGGTAATAGATCAATTAAAAAATTAACAGTACTTCCAGTTCCTACGCCCAAAATGCCGCCTTTAGGCAAATGTTTCAAAGCTGCTTTTGCCGCAGCTTGTTTTTTTTCATCTTGGGTTGCATATAGACTCATGACTTCACTCAACTATTTTGACATTTGCTGCAAGAAAACAGCGCAAATGCACAGGGGTTTGCTACAATGATTGCCTATTTTAAACTGTTATAGGGAAGATGAACATGCTGTCTCGTGTGGTACGACAAATTTTACAAGCAACGGTTTATGACGTTGCGATTGAAACACCGCTTGAAGCAGCTCCACGAATTAGTCAAAAAATTAACAATAACATTCGATTTAAACGTGAAGATTTACAACCTGTATTCTCTTTCAAGCTACGCGGTGCTTACAACAGGATTAGCCAACTTCCTAAAGATCAACTCGATCGAGGTGTGATTTGCGCATCAGCAGGTAACCATGCACAAGGTGTTGCACTCTCTGGAAAAAAATTAGGCATTCCAGCCATTATTGTCATGCCAAGCACGACCCCTGACATCAAAGTACAAGCGGTTAAAAACTTAGGTGGACAGGTTGTTTTACACGGCGATAGTTTTGATGTTGCCAATAAATATGCCAAACAACGTGCAGAAGATGAAGGATTAGTTTTTATCCCACCTTATGACGATGAACTCGTGATTGCTGGTCAAGGAACGATTGCCAATGAATTATTGCGCCAATGGCGTGATGTTGAATATGTTTTCGTTGCTGTCGGTGGTGGCGGGCTCATTGCGGGTGTTGCAGCCTATCTTGGTGAAGTTGCACCACATGTCAAAGTCATTGGTGTTGAATATGAAGAATCTGCGTGCCTAAAAGCTGCTCTTGAATCTAATGAACGCGTGATTCTGCCACATGTGGGTTTATTTGCGGATGGTACAGCCGTTGCTCAAATTGGTGAATTGCCTTTTGAAATGATCCGCTTATCTAAGTCAGATAATTCTGGTCCAATTGTTGATCCAACAATTGTTACGGTCAATACCGATGAAATCTGTGCCGCGATCAAAGATACCTATGATGAAAATCGTAGTATTGTCGAGCCTTCTGGTGCGATGGCTTTGGCAGGTATCAAAAAATACGTTACCGAACACCAGCTCACTGGAAAGAACATGGTTTCAATTGTTTGCGGTGCAAACATGAACTTTGATCGTCTCCGTTATATTGCTGAACGTACTGAATTGGGTGAACGTAAAGAAGCAATCTATGCCGTCACAATTCCTGAGCAGAAAGGTGCATTTCTTAATTTCTGCCGTGCTCTACAAGGTCGTAATATTACTGAGTTTAACTATCGTGCCAGTGATGATAGCCAAGCTCAAGTATTTGTTGGGATTAGCTTGAAAGGTGGCGAAGTTGAACGTCACGAAATCCATGAATTACTCAAGCAACAATATGATGTCGATGATTTATCCGATGATGAAGTTGCAAAACTGCATATTCGTTACTTAATTGGTGGTCACGCCAATCTTGAAAATGAACGCTTGTTCCGTGTTGAATTTCCAGAGCGCCCAGGTGCCCTACTGACTTTCTTGGAGCGTCTAGGTCCAACGCATAACATTACCCTATTCCATTATCGTAATCATGGTGCAGCCGAAGGTCGTGTTTTAGTCGGTTTACAAGCAACTGATGCAAAACAAAATCCAGATGGTTTGATCGAAACTTTAGAGAAAATTACTTATCCATATGCTGAAATCAGTGACAATACTGGTTATAAACGTTTCCTTAAATAAATCACCTCATCATTTAAAGCCGACATCATGTCGGCTTTATTTTTACCCAATGATTTTGATCTTTTATATGTGATCGCAAACAAAATCATTACAAACAGATCAATTAATCCACCTTAAAATGAATAAAAAGACATTTTTATCATTTAGTTAAGGACAGTTATGGCACAGTTTGCAGTCATTGGTTTAGGTAGTTTTGGAGCAACTGTTGCCTTAGAACTGACCAAACTCAATCATGATGTGATTGGGATCGACACCATTAAACGAAATGTAGAGAGCTTAGCTGATCGCATTACCCATGCCGTGATTGCAGATGCAACCGATGAACATGTATTAGAAGAACTGAATATCCAAAATTGTGATGCCGTCGTGGTCGCGATTGGTGAAGATATTGAAGCCAGTATTCTTTGTGTTTTAAATCTAAAAAATTTAGGGGTGGATAAAATCCTCGTTAAAGCCAAAACTAAAGCCCACCACACTATCCTCTCCCATTTAAACGTCAGTAAAATTATTCACCCTGAAGAAGATATGGGTGTACGGGTTGCTCAAGCGTTAAATTATCCCATGGTTAGCCGTTATATGGCTTTGGATGATGATCGTTATATTGTCAAAGTTCCAGTACAAGCAAAGCTGAATCATGTGAATTTATCGGGCATCTTAAAACAAGAACCCAATATCAAACTTTTATTACTTAAACGTGATCAACAGATTCTATATGAAACCGATGTGAATTTTACTCTACAGGCTGGAGACGTACTTATTTTAGAAGGCTCGCTCAGCCATCTCCGAAAGCTCTCAGGATGTTTTGTATAAAATGACGATAAAAATAAATACTCAAAAAATTTTTAACTTAAGTCCACCCTCCTTATTAGCGATTGGGTTTCTAAGTTTTATTATCATTGGAACACTATTACTCAAACTCCCTATCGCCAATAAAGGCAATTTGAGCTGGATGGATGCCGTATTTACAGCAACATCGGCTGTAACCATTACAGGTTTATCTGTAGTGAATTTAAATGAGTCTTTTAATCATCTTGGGCAAGTTATTATTCTTTTATTAATCCAAACAGGTGGTTTGGGTTTTATGACTTTTGCTATTTTGGCAGCCTTAAGTCTAGCGCCTAAACTCGGGCTCAAACAACAAATGATGGCACAAGATAGCTTAGGTCAAACCAGCTTATCTAAAGTTACCTTTGTGGCAAAAGGTGTGGTGATTTATACACTTTTTTTTGAACTGATTGGCGCTATTATCTTAAGTACTTCTTTTATACCTATTTATGGCTTTGACCGTGGATTATATTATTCAATTTTCTACAGTATTTCTGCATTCAACAATGCGGGTTTTTCGCTATTCAATAACAGCTTAATAAATTTCCAAGGTCATTATCTTATCTGTTTAACCATTAGTACGCTATATACGTTAGGTGGAATTGGTTTTCTTGTTTTAATTGACGTTAAACAAAATAAACGTTGGAATAAACTTACACCGAATAGCAAGCTAATCCTCAGTGCAATCGCAACACTAAATATTGTGGCTTTTATTTTGATTTGGCTTTTAGAAGCCAACAATCCACTTACTTTAGGTTCAATGAATATTGGTGAACAAGCCATGAATGCTTGGTTCCAAGCGACAGTACCTCGTTCATCGGGATTCAATACTATTGATACAGGGTCGATGGAACACAGTACAACACTGCTCACGATGCTATTGATGTTTATTGGTGGCGGTTCACTGAGTACCGCAGGTGGTATTAAAGTTGGTACTTTTGTAATATTGCTGTTGTGTGTGATTTCATTTCTACGGCGTAATGAAGAAATTCGTATTTTCAATCATTCAGTTTCGCAGGAAACCACCTATAAAGCGCTTGCCGTGACAGCAATTACAGGTATGTTAGTGTTTATCGGCTGTTTCACAATTTTCTTACTTGAACCTAAACTGGATGTTTTAGATCTTATGTTTGAGGTTGTTTCGGCTGCATGCACTGTTGGTTTATCTCGTGGTGTTACAGGTGAATTGCATGATGGTAGCTTATTTGTTTTGAGCTTACTGATGTACACAGGTCGACTTGGGCCATTAACACTCGCCTACCTGATTGCTACACCAAAGAAAAGTCGTTTGAAACATGCAAATGCCAATATTCAGATCGGATAAAACTCTGAATATTGCTCAACCACAATCACCTGCCGACAAATTCCATCGGCTTGGCGTTGTTGTTCAAACATACTTTTTGACATCGCTTCAAAATGATCACAGAAACTAATCTCTTGTTCGTCTATTGAATAAATCAAGGATTGGTTCCCTACGCCCAGTAAAGTGTCATAGAAAACGATGACAAACTTACCATTTTCAAAAGCATTTTGAATCTCTGCATACGTTAAAGCAACGTGAATCGGAATATTAAGACGTTGTGCATCAACATAACTTTGTTTCTCTTTTTCATCGATATTTGGATCGGGATCAGTATAAAAAGAGACAGCAAAATCTAATTTTTTCAGTGCAACGGCTAATGCAATGGTGAACGTTCCTTCGTCTTGGTCATGACCACATAATTGAATCAAGTCAGCAATATCAATATGTGTATGATATTGCTTCAAGATCAACCAAAGTGCGAATACGCCACAATTTGCTTCAAGCTGCAACAATGACTCAGGAATATTTAAACTCATTTAATACCAATTCATCAAAGAAACGCCTAAACCCGCATAGGTCGCACGATGGTTATAATCGATCAAGCTCTCACCATATCCATCAAAGAGTTGTAAATGACCACGTAGCTTGCCCTTGATTGGAAATGCCCAGTCAAACTGCACCGCGCCATGTGATTTATCACCACCTTTAAGGGAATGGCGTAGCATAAGAGAAAAGTCATTTTCTCCCTTGCGATAAAATGCGGTTAAATCACCACGACCAATATAATCCTTAATATCAGGATTATTATCATCCTTTGCTTCTTCCTCAATGCGATACCAAGGGCGAAGCATCAAAGCAAAGTTGTCTTTTTCAAAACCCAGATTAAAAATCACCCGATTCCAGCTACGCGACAATGGATCAGAACGACCATTGGATTGATGGTTTAGGGTAACCCCGAGCAAACGTGCGTTTAGACCTAAAATTTCATAATTGGTTCTAAATATTAAACTTGCCTCAGGTTCATAATTGGTCTCACGAAATGGACGTGATTCCTCAGAGTTGTAAACCTGCCAACGTGAAGACTGGGTATAACCCACCCATAAATCGCCATTATTACCCAGAATGTTTTCCCACGCCTTGGTCTTAAAGGAAATCTGGAACTTTGCCTCACTAGAGGTTAATTCCTGTTTATCCTTGACAGTGTTTTGTGGATTTGGACTGCTTGGAAATTCATTCTTGTCACTAGTCCAGAACACTGGCAGTAAATAAACGGGTTGATAGGCACGAATATTCCATACGCCCAACTTACTTTCTTCCGACAACTCCCAACGGCGGTCCAACAAGGAAACATTCGGATCAAACTTAGGCGCAGCACCCAACAAATGTAGCTCACTGACTTTTTGAACCACCTTGTCTTTTAAAGATTCAGGTTTGTCTGGTTCATTCGACTCGACCACAGGCACAGCGGCTGTGACCACAGGTGCGGCATCTGTCTGAACTTGTATTGGAATAATGGTCGGCGCCTTAAAAAGGCTGTCATAACATGCTAAACGCTCTGCACTAGAAGCCAAGGCAACACAAGCATCAACAGTTGCTGGACTAGCAGGTGTAGTTACCTGAGCATTTACACCAGACGTAGCAAAAGAACCAAGTATAGCGACTATACTTAGTTCAAGATGACCACGTTCAAATGATTTGAACGCCATAAATGTCTCCAATTTTTCTTTTAATTTACTTGTTGAATATTAAAGCCAAGTTTCTGTAACTCTTCACGCTTAGCAAATGGCGCAACCACTGCCTTCACAGGCTTTTGTTCCACCAGATACTGTTTTGCCACACGGTTTAAATCTTCCAGAGTTATATTCAACAGGCGTTCACGTAGCATTTTACGGAATTTCGGTGTGCGGGCATGCAGCAATGCATAACACGCTGTAATTGCTTCACCAGCAGGTGAGCCAGGCTTATCCATACTTGCAACCAGACCTAAAATCGCCTCTTCAAGCTGATGTGGCTGTTGTTCAGTATTCAGCAACCATTGCACACTGGCTTCAAAATCATTAAATGTTTCCGCCAATCGTGGATCACGGTAGCTATAGAAACGGAATGAGCAGGCATTGCCATCATAACTGGCTCCACCACCATACGCTCCACCTTTTTCACGAATGGCACTATGTAAGAAACCATTACGTAAATACGCAGCCAATACCATCAATGGTGCTGCATCTGCATGAGCAACATCAACCGCCTGATAGGCGGAAGCACAGAACTGTACATTGGTCTGAATGAGCCATGCTTCATCATTTTCTGTATTGACGTGTTCAACTTCGGTTAGGCTTACAGGTGATTTATCAACAGCCAGTTTATCCCAAACGTTTTGAATCTCTTCAACTAAACGATCAGACTGATGTTCTTCGCAAACCAATAAAAACTGTTTAGGTGCTTGTAATAACTTACGATGAATTGCCTGTAATTCAGCGATTAAAGCTTCATAAGCCGTATCATCCTGATCAATCTTATTGACCAAGTGAGTAAGCCAATTCAATGCGCCTAAACCAGTATTATGATAGTCACGTCGAGCTAATGCACTCATTTGACGAGAAGCAATTTGCATTGCATAACTATGTCCAGAACCTGACAAGCGTGACTGCCAACGGGTTTTTCGTTGTTGCAATAATTCGATAATGCGATCTTTTTCATCAAAACGAAGCTGCTCAAAGGCAAGTTTCAACAACTGAATAGAATCTAACTTTTGAGTCAATGATTTAGTCGTCAACGTCAACCAAGCACTAATTCGATCTTTATCATCCACTTTGCTACGTAAAGACGCTCCCATTCCCAAACCGCCACTTACAGCCGTTTGGATTTGTTGGAATTCTAAATAATCATGCTCACCTGCACCAACCTCACCCATCAAGATAGAAAGTAAGTTGAAATAAGGCGACTGTACGATTTCGTCTGGAATCTGAATCAAAACTTGTTGATAGTAAATACCATTGGTACCTGCATGATAAAGATTTAATGGTGTATCCAGACCATTACAGATAATCTCACGCAATTGACCTTGAACAATATGCAAATCCGCAGGCACATCTTCCAAACCAACTTTAGGAAGTAACTCAAGATCATCAGCTGTGTCTTGACGTTGTTTTAATGCTTCAGTTTTTTGCTGAATTTCAATTTTTTGATCTTCTGTCAAATTAGCAGTAATTTCAGCCAAACGTGCTTGCTCAGCCTGTTGCTCTTTTACTGATTTGGTCGCATCTGGCACTAAGGTCATTTGTACACGATGCGGATTATCTAACAAATGAGTTTGAATTAAATTAGACAACCACATTGGATCTTTCAATTCTTCTTTCACTTGCTCAATTGCAGAATCCACATCCCAAACATGGATTGGATCATTATGGTGAATTGCACTACCTAGACCATTCAAAATAAGGCTTAAACCATAAGGCGTACCATCACCATTGATCTCACGTTGATGCAATTCAATTTGATGTAAAATCGCATCAACCAAATCACGGTCAATTGGTTTTGAAGCAGCCTCTTTCAAAATATCTAAAACACCATTTTTAAATGTTTCAGCATGTTCTTCATTCGAGCCTTGTACGCCACAATAGAACGTCATTTCGAAGTTACTATCATCAACTCCCATCAATGGACCCGTTGACTGTGCATAACCACAAGTTTCTAAATAATGACGCAATGGCGACGCTGAATTTTCTAATAAAATCCCTTCTACTAAACGCATACCTAAACGTAATTTAATGTCACTGGTTTCAGGGAGTAACCATGACATCACATGATAAGTTTTATCTTTTAAGTCTTCGCTATCAACTGCATAGCTTTCAGTCACTTCTATTGGTGCCAATAAACGTTTTTCAGGTTTTGAATATAATGTTGTACCCTGAGAAAACTTATTTAATGCTAATTTTTCAAACTGCTCCTGTAAATCATAGGCAGTTTGATTACCAAAAGTCATAAAGACTGCATTACTTGGGTGATAATGTGTTTTATAAAAATCAACAAGCTGTTCGTAGGTTAAATCAGGAATGTCTTTAGGATCACCACCTGAATTATAGTGATAGGTCGTTTCAGGGAATAAATGATGTGCCAATTGGTGATAGAGCTGATCTGTAGGTGAACTCATCGCTCCTTTCATTTCATTGAACACCACACCTTTATAAACGGCTTGATCATTCTCTAATTCAATTCGAATCCCTTCTTGAGCAAAATCTAAAGGATTCAAATTTGCAGCGAATGCAGCATCTAAATACACTGACAATAAATTCTGAAAATCTTTTTTATTCTGTGTCGCAAATGGATAAGCTGTCCAATCTGCTGCTGTGAATGCATTCATAAAGGTATTTAATGAACGGCGAATCATTAAAAAGAATGGGTCGCGTACAGGAAATTTTTCAGAACCACATAAAGCTGTATGCTCTAAAATATGAGCTGTTCCTTTAGAATCCATCGGTTGAGTTCTAAATGCCACCAAAAATACATTTTCATCGTGATTTGTGGCCAAATGGTAGTGAACAGCACCAGTTACTTTATGCTTATATTCTGAAACTTGAATATCGAGTGCTTCTACATGGTGTTGACGTAATAGCTGAAACGCGGGATGAATGGTTTGAGTAATGCTTTCAGTAACATCTACAGTCATGTGATCTCCAATTTATCTATTTAAATAACACTAATTTAATATAGAGAGTCTACCGAAGAATACACATGGATATCCATGTAAATTGGTATGTTTTTGTAGAAAAATGCGCCAACCAAAATTCAACGCATTTTTTCTCTGTGATTTCATCGAATATAAAAATGTTTACGTTGGATTTAAGCGAGTGTGCTTGTGTTTCGACCAATATACACACCCAAGGATAATCACCAACAATACGATAGAAGCTGTAAAACGGCTCAAGTCCAGCCCTCCAGAACTGAGTGGCTTGTCCAAAAAATCTCCAACTACGGCGCCCAATGGACGAGTCAATACAAAAGCAGCCCAGAATAATAAGGTTTTCGATACTCGTGTTAAAAAGTGCAGAGCAACAAGCAATAAAATCAATCCAGAAAATAAAGCAATTCCACCTGTATAACCCAAACCAGCAGTATCAGCAGACCAATCACCCAAAGCTGTTCCGAGTGTTTGTGAAAAAGTGATTGTGATCCAATAAAACCATTCGGTACGAACATTATTGATAGTATCTGGTGAAATATTACCTTCAGATGTGTTCCATACCCATAAAGACAACAAGACCAACAACAATAATAATGAACTGCCACCGATATAACCAATCCCCAAAGACCGATCCATAAAGTCAGCCAATGTCGTTCCAACTGTTGTACTCGCAATGATCGTGAACCAGTATAGAAATGGTTGGTACGTTTTTGCACGAATCTGAAAAATAACCAACGCAATAAAAATGAAAGCAAAAATAAAAGTGCTAATCAAATAACCTAGATTGAGTGACATGGAAACAGCATCTCCAGCCGTCTCTCCAAATGTTGTGGCAAAAATTTTAGTCACCCAGAATAAAGCTGTGACTTGTGGAACTTTTGACAAAAGTTCATGTGAACTGGAAGTTGTCGCCTGAAGTATCGCCATAGAATTTCGGCTCCTTGTTCATTAAATATTTTTATTCTTGATTGGTCCGCTTAAATAAAAATTAAAACAGATCAACGCAACAATTAACTATTTAGAACTACGCTAATTTTTCCAACAAACTACTGTAATCCAGAGCATTAGTGTAAACTTTGCTTTTTGATTTTTTAATGTGATGACAAACATGACAACTGTTGATCTTTTTGCAATTGGTAATGCGCTGATTGACCAAGAATTTAAAGTCTCAAATGAGTTTTTAACACAGCAAGCTTTGCAAAAAGGCACAATGCAGTTGACCGATGGTGAAACTCAGGCTGCTTTATATCAAGAATTACAAGACACCCAAAACTATAAAGGTCAAGCAAGTGGTGGGTCGGCTGCAAACACAACTGTTGCATTCAGTGCTCTAGGTGGTACAGCTTTTTATGGATGCCGTGTAGGTAACGACGAACTTGGTTCAATTTATCTGAATGGTTTAAATGATGCTGGTATCCAGACCACAACCCAATCAATCAGTGAAGGCGTAACAGGAACTTGTATGGTACTGATCAGTCCTGATTCAGAACGTACCATGCATACCTATCTAGGCATTACCGCTGAATTAACTGCTGAACAAATCGATTTTGAACCGTTGAAAGCTGCAAAATGGCTCTATATCGAAGGATACTTATCGACAAGTGATACTGCTCGTGTCGCGGTTAAACAAGCACGTGAACTTGCCAAAGCACATGGCGTTAAAATCGCCCTCTCATTGTCTGATCCTGCAATGGTGCAATATGCACGTCAAGGCCTAGAAGAACTCTTAGATGACGGCGTTGACTTGTTATTCTGTAATGAACAAGAAGCGCTAATGTTCAGTAATACTGAAACACTTGATGCAGCTATTGAAGTTTTAAAATCAAAGAATCAACATATTGTCATCACTCAAGGCGCAAATGGCGCAGTCATCATTGACCCTGAACAACAATTCCACGTTGCTGGTCGTGAAGTTCATGCCGTTGATACTAACGGTGCTGGCGATGCTTTTGCTGGTGCATTCTTATATGCCATTAACGCTGGTTTAACTTTAAAAGCTGCGGCTCAACTGGCTATTTTAATTTCTAGTGAAGTTGTTGCACAATTTGGTCCACGCTTAGCCGTTGAAAACTATGCCAAATTATTTGAACAATTTAAAAATTCTCAACAGGAATATGCTTAAAATGGAAAAGATTTGCATGACTGAAGAAGTTCCAGATCGTGAGTCTCGTGCATATGACACCATGAAAGGAACAACAATCTTTATTACTCAGAAAGATGGTAGCTTTTACGCTTATCAAAATGTTTGCCCACATTTGCAAACTGAACTTGAGTATTTAGAAAATCAATTTTTAGATCAGGATCGTGAGTATATCCAATGCTCAACTCATGGAGCATTATTCTCAGTAGAAACTGGTGAATGTATTTCAGGACCATGTCTAGGTGAATTCCTTGAAAAAGTAAATTTGGAAGTACACTCTGATGGTGGTATTTATATTGACTAATACCTAAATCATGAATTCTGCGATGACTGAGTTTTTTTTAAATTACTACCTTATGCCATTTCACATGAGCGTAGTTGCTTTGATTTTGCTCAGCATTGCAGAAACAATTGGTATTTTTATTGGGTTACGTCCAAGTCATCTCGTAAAGAAAATGACACCAGAGTGGTTATTAAATTCACCGCTATTAGATGTAAAATTTTCTAAATACTTAATATTTGTATTTTTACTCATCAATTTTAGTTTTGCAGGTTATTTTCTAGAGCTTTCATTTTTTGCTTTACAACACTACTTTATCTCGCCTTACTATCTTTTTGTTCCTGCTTTGATTATCGACATCTTTTTTACAGTGTTTATGATTAATTGTCTTGACCAAGTGATTAAACCTAAAGTCACACATACTCACATTAACTTAGTGGGTCGTTTAGCAACAATCTCAACGGGAAATGCACGTCCAGGCTTCTCTGCACAAGCACGTGTTCGCAATGAATTTGGTCAACTGTATTATGTACAAGTAGAGCCAGAATATGGTGAATTAGAGTTACAATCTCAAGTGTTGTTGATCAGTCAGAAATCCAATTCATACTATATTGCTAAAAAAATCTCTATTTCAAATAAACTATTTACCGCAGACTGAACCCAAAATCCGTTGAAATCTAATTGAAGCGATTAGAATTTTTTTCATTCATTATTAAAATTACAATTTGTTACATAAAGAAAAAGTAAAAAACGTGTAATCACCTCTTCCATTTCTATCAACTTATTGATCTAACTTTCAGACTAAAATGAAGGATGATATTTCACATATTTTTAAACCAGACTCTACAAATACACTAGGTTTTGCGCAGAATCCAGGCAGAGTAAAACTTGAAGTGCGACATAAACCACCTAATTAATTTAAAGGGTTTATGGAGTATATAAAATTGTCATACCATCATCTTAACTTTGAAGATCGTACTGCATTAATGCTTGAGTCAAGAAAAGAAGGCTTTTCACCCAGAAAATTTGCTGAACTTATTAAAAGACATCCTAGTACGATCTATCGTGAACTTAAAAGAAATAGCATCAATGACGTTTATCAAGCTCGATATGCTTCTGATAACACCTTCGCTAGACGTAGACGTGGTCACAGAAAACTCAAAATCGACTCAATTCTCTGGAGATTTATTGTTGAAGCGATCCGTTGTTTATGGTCTCCTCAGCAAATATCGAAGCGTTTAAAGACATTTCCTGATTTGGATCAAACAATGAATGTAAGCCATACAACGATTTACTCAACTATACGAGCATTACCAAAGGGTGAGTTGAAAAAAGACTTATTATCCTGTCTGCGTCATGAAAATAAAAAGCGAAAAGCTAACGGTGAACCTAAAAAAGATTCTATATTACAGGATATTAAAACTATTCATGAGCGCCCAGCCGAAGTTCAAGAAAGAAAAATACCGGGTCATTGGGAGGCCGATTTAATTAAAGGTAAAGACAATAAAAGTTCGATAGCAACACTTATTGAACGAAATACACGGCTCTGTATCTTGGCAACATTACCTGATGCAAAGGCAGAATCAGTGCGCAAGGCTTTAACTGAAGCTCTGAAATATTTACCTGCAGAACTGCGTAAAACGTTGACCTATGACCGTGGACGTGAGATGTCAGAACATAAAATACTCGAAGAAGATTTAGGCATAGATGTATATTTCTGTGACCCACATTCACCATGGCAAAAAGGCACATGCGAAAATATGAATGGTTTAATTAGGCAATATTTACCTAAAGGAATTGATTTAAATCAGGCAGATCAGCATTATTTAAATCAAGTTGCCATGTCACTGAATACTCGTCCTAGAAAAGCGTTAGATTGGCTTACACCATTAGAGAAGTTTGCTCAGCTTGTTGATTATCATAAGGCTTTTGAAACTGTCGCACCTCATGTTTGAATTCGCCCCATTATAAAAATTACTTAATTGCACAATGAACTCTTTAAGTGATTGTAAATATTATATTTTTATATTCATACTATTTTAGTTGGTTTAAATTTTTTTTAATTAAATATAAATCAAACCTTTTTAATCAGATTTAAAAATATAAATACAACTGTTTTAATCAGTTTTTTAAATTAATTCATATTATTTTAGTTGGGTAATAATAATATTTTCAAAATTTAACCAAAATTTATTTAAACAATTGATTTTTATATAAAATAAAAATTAATTCAATTTAAAAGCCTTAAAGGTTTATTTTTAATGAATTTTATTTAATAATGTTTTACATGTTTTTTAAATATGAGGCGAAGTTCTATGAACATGAGTTCTCAAGATCAAAATCGAAGATTAATCAGAGAAATTACGATTATTCTTATTATTAAAGTTGCCCTTCTCATGGTGATTAAACATATCTGGTTTGATGCCCCAACGATTCCAAAAGATTTTAACAATGAAGTTGCCGAGCGTATTGCTGGTGACATGTCCAAAACTCAGGAGACACGTTGATGATTTCTGAAAGCGTGGTCGATCTTTCGCGGTTCCAATTTGCAATGACCGCAATGTATCACTTTCTTTTCGTCCCTCTAACTTTAGGTCTAGCTTTTATTCTTGCCATCATGGAAACCACTTACGTGATTTCTGGTAAAGAAATTTACAAAGATATGACCAAATTTTGGGGGAAACTCTTCGGGATTAACTTTGCCTTAGGTGTAACTACTGGTTTAACGATGGAATTCCAGTTTGGTACCAATTGGGCTTATTATTCTCACTATGTAGGCGACATCTTTGGTGCACCGCTTGCAATTGAAGGCTTAATGGCTTTCTTCCTAGAATCGACTTTTATTGGTCTATTCTTCTTTGGCTGGGATCGCCTTTCTAAAGTTCAGCACTTAGGTGTAACTTGGTTAGTCGCGATTGGCTCAAATATGTCGGCATTATGGATTTTGATCGCCAATGGTTGGATGCAAAACCCAGTTGGTGCTGCGTTTAACTACGAAACCATGCGTATGGAACTTGTGGACTTCGGTGCATTGATTTTTAACCCAGTCGCTCAAGTAAAATTTGTACATACCGTTTCTGCTGGTTATGTCACAGGTGCAGTTTTTGTACTCGCCATCTCAAGCTATTATATGCTAAAGAAACGTGATATGCCCTTTGCTCGTCGCTCTTTCGCGATTGCTGCAATTTTTGGTTTAGCTTCAACTTTCTGCGTCATTTTACTTGGTGATGAATCAGGTTATGAATTGGGTGATGTGCAAAGAACTAAACTCGCTGCAATTGAAGCTGAATGGCACACTGAACCCGCACCTGCCGCATTTACTTTATTTGGTATTCCTAACCAAAAAGAAATGCGTACCGATTATGCAATTAAAATTCCATATGTTATGGGTATCATTGCAACTCGCTCGACAGACAAAGAAGTTACTGGCTTACATGACTTGATGAAAGAGCATGAAATCCGTATTCGTAATGGTATGGTGGCGTATAGCGAATTAACAAAACTCCGTGCAGGCGATCAGTCCCCAGAGTTACTTGCATCATTTCAAAAAAATCAAAAAGACTTAGGCTATGGTCTGCTATTAAAGAAATATACACCGAATGTTGTTGACGCAACTGAAGAACATATCAAAGCAGCAACTAAAGATACCATTCCAAATGTCGCTGCATTATTTTTCTCGTTCCGTGCGATGGTGGCTTCTGGTGCATTAATGTTATTACTTTTCCTACTGGCTGCGTGGTCAGTCGCTAAACGTAATGCCGAAACAAAACCGTGGTTACTTAAATTTGCTCTATTTGCTCTTCCACTACCATGGATTGCAATTCAAACAGGTTGGTATGTAGCTGAAGGTGGTCGTCAACCATGGTCTATTGGTGAAGTTTTACCAACACATCTATCTGCATCTTCTTTAAGCACAGGTGATGTATGGGGATCAATTATTGCACTTGCTGCGTTCTATACGGTACTGCTCATTATTGAAATGTACTTAATGATCAAATTTGCTCGTTTAGGTCCAAGTTCGTTGCACACTGGTAAATATCATTTTGAAAAACTAGCTGCAAAAACTGGGGAGGCTCAATCATGATCGAATATGAACTCCTAAAAATTATTTGGTGGGTATTGGTTGGTGTATTACTGATTGGCTTTGCCCTCACCGATGGTTTTGATATGGGCTCAATGGCGCTGATGCCATTTGTAGGTAAAACTGATTCTGAAAGACGTGCTGCAATCAATACGATTGCACCACACTGGGATGGTAACCAAGTCTGGTTTATTACCGCTGGTGGTGCACTTTTTGCTGCATGGCCAATGGTTTATGCTGTCGCTTTCTCTGGAATGTATTGGGCATTACTACTCGTTCTATTTGCGCTATTCCTCAGACCCGTTGGATTTGACTATCGTTCTAAATTAGAAAACACCCAATGGCGTACTTCTTGGGATTGGGGTCTATGCATTGGTGGTGCTGTACCAGCACTAGTATTCGGTGTTGCATTTGGTAACTTATTTTTGGGCGTACCATTTAGCTTAGACGACACCTTACGTTCTGAATACACAGGCAGCTTCTTTGCATTATTGAATCCATTTGCGTTGATTTGCGGTATCGTGAGTTTGTCAATGTTATCTGCTCATGGCGGCGCATGGTTAATGCTTCGTACTGATGGTGATTTACATAACCGTTCGGCTAAAGCAACTCAAATTATGGCAATCGCATTCCTTGTATGTTTCTTAGCGGCTGGCGCTTGGTTATTGTTTGGAAATATCTCAGGCTATAGTTATGCTACTGCTGTTAATACTAATGCTGCATTAAACCCACTTGCAAAAGAAGTGGTAACAAATGCAAACCATGGTTGGTTGAATAACTACTCAACTTACCCAATTACTATGGCTGCACCAATTGTTGCAATCCTAGGTGCATTATTGGTTATTCTTAGTGCTGGAAAACGTAAGGCAGCTGCAAGCTTTACAGGTACGAGTCTGATGATTGTGGGTGCTATCTTAACTGCTGGTTTTGCATTATTCCCATTCTTATTGCCATCAAGTATCAACCCAACATCAAGTTTAACGATGTGGGATGCTGTTTCTAGTCACAAAACTCTTGGTGTAATGACTGTTGCTGCTTGTATTTTTGTTCCTCTCATTTTGATCTATACCTCTTGGTCTTATTACAAAATGTGGGGTGTCATCACTAACAAACACATTGAAGAAAATTCACATAGTTTGTACTAATGAGGAGATGTGAAATGTGGTATTTTGCATGGATTCTAGGCATTTTGATGGCATGCTTCGCAGGTGTACTCAGTGCACTCTATATCGAACACCATCAAGATTTAGATGAGGAATAATAAAATGGCTGAAGCAATGACAACACCGAAGAATAGTAAAGCTCAAGTGCTTGCAATGACCGTTTCGTTTTTGTTGGCATTGCCACTTGCTGCTATTTTATTGGTACACCCATCATTAATGTTAGATGCCAATGGTCACTACAACCACAGTATGCTGATGCTCGTCATGGTCGGTATTTCTGGCGGTTTTATTCATGGTGTTGGGTTTATACCAAGATTTTGGTTATGGAAATGGTTATTTAGTCCTTATATTGCATGGCCTCTGATGATCTTAGGCTATTATATTTGGATTGGTAATTAATCTTTAACAAATCAAATATAAAGAGGAAGCATGGCTTCCTCTTTTTTGTGTCGTTTTGAATGATCATTTAATAACATACAAAGTAATTACAATGTAATTTAAAATATTGAGTAATAAAATTTTTAATTTATAATCAATAGACTATATGATCGTCTTTTTCATTTCAATTAACTGAATTGGCACCAACGGCTGACCTACATTTGCATTTACAGGATAAGGCTCTGTATGACCTGTAATTTGATAACCACGACGCTGATAATATGCGATTAACTCAGAGCGAACATCCAAGACATACATAATTAAATCTCGAACTTCCGAACAACTCTGTGCAACATATGCTTCAACATAATTGAGCATTTGTTTGCCATATCCTAAGTTTTGAACCGATGAATCTATCGCAAAAGTTCCAATTTCAACAGAATTATGATAAAGACTGAGTCCAATACAAGCAACTAACAAACCTTGTTCATTCTCACCAACAAACAGTTTAAAATTGGATCGGCTCAAGTCTTCACTCAATTGCTCATTAGTAATGCGTGTTCCATCTACAAATGCTTTTTCGGTGGTCCAACTTCGCTCAGATTGAGCCCGATAAGCCAAATTGATTAATTCAACCAATTGCGCTACATCATCATTTTTTGCAGTTCTAATGTTTAAAGACATTTCTATTTTATACGCTCAATAAAAAACCGATGATAACATCGGTTCTTTTACAGTGGAGCAATTAGTTCGTTTGCCCTGCTAACCACGCCATAAATTTTTGACGCTCAGCTTTTGATGCTTTTTGCCACAAGTCTACGAGTTGCTGATCTGTGGTTTTTATATTGCCCGATACTGCCGTTGTTGCTGTTACAGCAACAGGTGCTACACTTGTTGTCGAAGCTGCATATACGGGTGCAGGTTGATTCACGACATT
Source organism: Acinetobacter sp. NIPH 284 (assembly GCF_000369425.1). NCBI lineage: Bacteria > Pseudomonadati > Pseudomonadota > Gammaproteobacteria > Moraxellales > Moraxellaceae > Acinetobacter > Acinetobacter sp. NIPH 284. Next base: position 348,097 of record NZ_KB850011.1, on the reverse strand, counting down.
ATTTTTGTTTTTTTGGGTTAAATCTAAAGTACGACCTAGTAAACTATTACCTGAAAACCACGGTTGAGCTTCATTATTTGCACCTGTTTGCTGTACTACAAGTTTTTTGCTTTGATCATATAAAGCAACCGTAGGCTGTTCAGCAAATTTTTTTGCTTCACTAAAGTCTTTTGGAGCATTTACCAGTGCCAACGTATAAGACCTATTATCTTGTAGGTCAGATGCCTGAATAGTGACAACACCTGACTTGACAATGTCATGCTCACCATTTAAATGTTCAAAATATTCACGGTAACGTACATTCAGTGTCAAATTACCAGCATCAACCTGATAGTTGTTTTTCTTTGAAGGAATTAACCCATTATTTACTTCTTGACCATTTACCGCAAGAATCACGATTTCTTCAGGTGCAGTGATTGTGACTGCCGAAAAAACTGAACTACTCAATAATAACCCGAAAGCAGCAACACCAACTCTTAAAGACATTAGACTCTTCTCGATATAAACAATTTATGAAATCGTAAGCACTATGCTCTGCGATTATGACCATTTTATGACATAAAACAAAACTGTCTATTCCAACAATTTGGCTTTTTTAAGATATATACATCAATTCTAATGCTAAGCGCCATAGTTCTTTTGGCGAATACAAACCCTTAAATAAAAAAAGAGCACATTGAGTGCTCTTTTTAATCATACGTATATTTACTTAGTTAAAAGTTTTGAAACGTGCAGCATCATCCATATAGGTTTTTTCACCAGCAGCCGCTTCAATAGAACCGAATACTAACTGTGCACGTAGTTTCCAGTTTGATGGAATATCAAAAGTTTCAGCCACTTCGGCATCCACGATTGGATTATAGTGCTGTAATGATGCACCAACACCAATTTCAGATAATGCAGTCCATGTTGCGAACTGTGCAATTGCACTTGAATGTTCAGACCAAACTGGGAAGTTATCCGCATACAATGCGAATTGCTCTTGTAAACCTTTTACAACATCTTGATCTTCATAAAATAACGCCGTACCAAAACCTGCTGAGAAACTATCAATTTTCGCGCTAGTATTTGCAAATGCTTCTGCTGGAACCATTTTACGTAAAGTTTCGCGAACAATTTCCCAAAATTTATGATGTGATTCACCATATAAAGTTACAACACGTGAAGTTTGAGAGTTGAATGATGATGGGCTTTGTTTTACTGCTTCGCGAATTGTTTCTTCAATCGTTGCTTGGTCAACTGTAAGATTTTTACCAATTGCATAAATGGTACGACGTGATTTAATGCTATTTAGAAAGTTACTCATGTTGTTATTCCTACTATACCTTTAAGGCGTTATCTTGGATTGAATGTAGTGTATAACGATACATTTTTTAGGAATAGTCTAAAAAATATGACATATCGTTTTATTTTTGAAACAATACTATTTGTGAACTATAAAAAAACTCCACATTGAGTGGAGTTCTTTTAACATAAACTAATTACTTATCAGTTTCAAATAATGCCGCAACAAATGATTTTGCTGAGAATGGGCGTAAATCATCAATCTTTTCACCGACACCGATATAACGAATTGGCACATGGGTACGACTCGCGATATTAAATAACACACCACCTTTCGCTGTACCATCAAGTTTAGTAATCGTAATACCCGTTAAGCCAACCGCCTCATCAAACAGTTGTACTTGGTTAATTGCATTTTGACCTGTGCCCGCATCTACAATTAACATAATTTCATGCGGTGCCGTTGCATCAATCTTCTGCATCACACGTTTAACTTTTTTCAACTCTTCCATAAGATTTGATTTATTTTGCAAACGACCTGCTGTGTCAGCAATTAGAACATCAATGCCTTTCGCGCGCGCGCTTTCAAAAGCATCAAAGATAACCGACGCACTATCAGCACCATGCCCCTGAGCGACAACTGGAATATCGTTACGTTCACCCCAAATTTGTAGTTGCTCAGTCGCTGCAGCACGGAAAGTATCACCCGCCGCTAGCATGACTTTTTTTCCTTCACCTTGTAAACGTTTAGCCAGTTTACCAATCGTCGTCGTTTTACCTACGCCATTTACACCCACCATTAAAATCACATAAGGCGATTTATTTGGATCGATATGTAATGGTTTTACACGTGGCGCAAGTAATGCAACCAACTCTTCTTGTAATGCTTTGTAGAGCGCATGCGAATAAATTAAATCTCCACGCGCAGTTCTTTCAGTAAGATTCGCGATAATAGTTTTGGTCGCATCGACACCAATGTCGGCGATGAGTAGCTGTTCTTCAACTTCTTCTAATAACTCATCATCAATTTCTTTGCCACCAATTAAGATATTGACCATACCATCGGTAAAACTACGACGCGTTTTAGCCAAACCATCCTTCATACGACCAAAGAAACCCGTTGACTTGGCTTCTTCTGTAATAGCAGGAACAGATGTTTCTTCCACAACTACAGGTGATGGCGTTTCAACAGTATTTTTAGCTACTGGCTCAATAATGGGAACATCGACAGCAGGTAAACTTGGTAATGTGACATCGTCATCTCCGATATCGGCATTTATCAAGAATTTATTTTGCATATTCGATTGCTGTTGCATGTCGATTCCTTGAGAAAAAAAGCAGCTTTTTTAAAGATGGTCAGTCTAGCACAAATTGATTTCTTTTTCCTGACTAAGGCAAACTGTTCATTTATAAATAGAAATGAGTCGATTAAAACTTATTCATCTTCTTGTGCCATCGCTGGGTACTCTTTGATTCGACTAGATTCAAATTGATAAGCGTTCAAAAGCTTTAAATAATCTTCACGGCGAATCTGAGAATTTTCCAGTATATGTACTGCCATTTGTTGTGTTTTAGGATGACTGGCTTGCTGTGAAAACTGAAGTACTTGTTGATATTGCAAAGGATTGACAGGAAGTTTCAATGCATAAAATGCAAGGATAAAAATAGACAAAATAATGATACTGACCAAAGCATTATAAAATTGGTCAATTTTCAACCCTAATTTGGATTGTAAAAATTTATGTTTAGAAATTATAGACAGCATAATCTACCTCGAATTAGATGTAGTGTATGTGTCTAGCTCGCTTAGGACAAGTGTAGCGTTCAATAATTCACCGCTAGTAAGTTTATTGAACGCACATATGATATTAATCAACTCATCAGCGAACGGACAAAGGCGAAATATAAAATAAATGCAATAATCACAAGTGCCAAAAATATTGCAAACATCCCTACACCACTTTCAGCATCAGCTGGATGTAAATCATCATCATCAGCAATACGTTTCAACTCGCCATTGTAAATATCATAAAACCGATCTTTTTGTTCAGGGCTTAAATGACTTGCGAAATCGTAAACTCTTTTGCGCTGTGCTAAACAATAGTCACCTAAGTGAATCTCCTGATGAAAGATTGCCTCATCGAGTAATTTACGGTGATGGTGAGCTAAAGCAATAATTTGGCTTTCTGCTGGCGGTACATCAAAGCTGAAGCCATCAATTACATTTGACATATTATTCTCCTTATCTATTTCTATTATTTTCACTTTGATTTTACTTAAAAATATTTGCGAGAAGTGTTTAATCGTGTAAGCTTACAAATTAAATAATGACACGCGATATACTTGACAATTCAAGTAATGTTGTCATAATTATTTCATAATTCAGAGTTATAGTGACTTAAGTTCAAAGTAAAGTATCTTTGAATAGAATCTGAAGTAATCATAATTAAAATAAGGAGTTATATATGATTCAGCATTTTACACAACATGAACTAGAGCATGTGTATGCCAATGCAGTAAATACAATTCAATCGCAAAAAAACTTTCTAGATGCTGTGAAAGAGCTTGAACAAGTAGCTCAAGCAGGTCACGGTAAAGCAGCATTATTTTTAGCGGAACTGTATTATCAAGGTTTTCGAGTAGAACGTGATTCTTTGAAAGCTCAATATTGGCAAAAGTTAGCAACAATGCAAGCATAAGAAAACGTCACTCAGGTGGCGTTTTTTAATACCTCCTTAAAACGTACAACCTCACTCCCTCCCACGGTCTAACTTGCGCTGCATCAAAGCTTTGATTTGCTCAGGTAGCGTTAACTTTAATAAAAAAATATTTCTAGAGTCTTTCTGAATTGCTTTTATCTGATGCAAAGATTGAATAATCAAGATGATATTTTGACCCAAAAGAATATTTGCTTACGATTTAGATCAATTGTTTAAACATAAATGCCATATAAATTTCTTATAATTAAACATGAGTTTAAATAAAATTAGTTTACGAACATGTATCGTTTTAATAATTTCCAACCAGTATCACGCGAGTTGATGATTAAAATTTCAATTCTAAAAACAATGATGTATTGTGGCGTACTTTGGGGTTTATATCATCAAGGTTGGGCAATCAAGTCCGATCACGATGGTCATGTATTCCCATTTTGGTTGAATGGCGTACAAGCACACCGTTACGCAAAATCAAATTGGAAAAATTATAAACCACGTAAAATTACACCTAAAGATTTTCATGAATCACTATTACCAACCTTAACGCGTTTACAAGTAGAGCCTGCTTTATTTAATTCTTCGCATCGCAAATTCAAACTTTCGACACAACAAATGCAGCATTTCTTTTTTATGCAAGAACCAGTTATGGCGTAATAAATTTGCCCACCAATCATGATGACTTTTTAGACATTCACAAGAGAAAGTTATCATTGTTGTGCATTTAGGACTTTGCAATTAAAAAAAATACCGTTAAGTTAAATGAAAATGACAATACAACAGAGGTAGATAAACAATGACAAGCGTTGCCCAAGTCATCAAAAATAAAGCTGTACAATCAATTTTTACAATTTCGCCAAATGCGACTGTACTTGAAGCAATTAAAATTATGGCGGACAAAGGTGTAGGTGCACTGGTGGTTGCAGAAGATGAAAAAGTGGTTGGAATTTTCTCTGAACGTGACTATACCCGTAAGATCGCCTTGATGGAACGCACCTCAGAAAGCACACTTGTCTCGGACATTATGACATCCAAGGTCATTTCAGTCGGCTTGAACCATACGGTAGAAGAATGTCTACAGCTCATGACCGATCGTCATTTACGTCATTTACCTGTATTGGATCAAGAAAAGTTGGTGGGTTTTATCTCAATTGGTGACTTGGTGAAAGCAGCAATGGAAGATCAACGTATCCTGATTGAACAGCTTCAACAATATATCTCTGGTTAATTCTATAAAAATAAAAAAACAGGGCAATTCACTACCCTGTTTTTTATTTTAAAAACCCAGAACTATGCCTTTAGAAATTTCTGGATTGCAGGCACAAGACGTTGCAACAGCTCATCTGCCTGAGCTTGAGTCATGTTGAGTGTGGGTAACAAACGAACCACAGAACCCGCCGTGACATTGATAATCAATTTATATTGATCACGGGCAATCGCAACAAGTTCAGCACAGTCTTTTGGTAGCTGAATACCAATCATCATACCAAAACCACGCACCTGTACATTGTAACCAGCCAATTGCGCTTTGAGTTGATTCACGATATAGGCACCGACAGTGGCAGCATTTGCGACCACATTCTCTTTTTCAAGTGTATCCAGTACCGTATAGACCACACGCGAGCCCAACACTGTGCCACCATAGGTTGAACCGTGGCTGCCTGCACCCAGTAAACCGATCGCTTTACCCTGAGTCATCACCGCCCCAATTGGAAAACCATTACCCAAACCTTTGGCTGTGGTCATCACATCAGGAACGATACTGGTGTGCTGATAGGCAAAATATTTACCTGTACGCCCATTTCCAGTCTGGATTTCATCCAGCATCATCAACCAGTTATGCTGATTACATAACGCGCGGACTTCTTCCAGATAGCTAAAGCCTTGCGGTGCTGTATTGACACCACCTTCCCCCTGAATCGGTTCAATCAGGATTGCAACAATATCAGGATGATTGATAGCTGCCTCTTGAATCGCTTCAACATCACCAAATGGCACACGAATAAAGCCTTCAACCAAAGGTGCAAAACCTTCTTGAACTTTTTTATTGCCTGTCGCAGATAAGGTCGCCAAAGTACGACCGTGAAAAGATTGTTCAGCAACAATAATTTTAGGATTGCTAATGCCTTGTTTAGAACCAAATTTACGTGCAATTTTGATCGCACCTTCATTTGACTCAGCGCCACTGTTTGAGAAGAAAATTTCTTCCATTCCAGAAACTTGTGCAAGTTTTTGAGCTGCAGCAGTTTGCCAAGGAATTTCGAATAAGTTACTGGTATGCACTAAAGTTGCAGCTTGCTCAGCAATCGCTTCCGCAATCACTGGGTGTGCATGCCCTAAACCACAAACAGCAATACCTGTTAAGGCATCCAAATATTCCGTACCATCCGCTGTATATAAATACGCCCCTCGTCCTCGTACAAAGCTGATCGCTTGGCGACCATAAGTTGCCATAAGATGTGATGGTTGATCAGGTTGCACAGGAGCAAGAGTGATATTAGTCATAACAAACTCAATCTATCATTAGTTGTGGTGAAAAAAGTTATATAAGCAAAAACTTGAGTAGATTGAAAGCTCAAACTCACATTTATATAAGAAAAATCTTTAGCAATAGCCGCAAAACTGTTTTTCAGTATATAATTTACGGAGATTAGTTGAGGATCTATCTATGACGGAACAAGCGCGTGATACAGTAGCGTTAATTCGTGATCAAATTGCGAAACACCCTGTTTTACTTTACATGAAAGGCACTCCACAATTTCCGCAATGTGGTTTTTCTGCACGTGCAGTTGAAGCACTTAGCCAAATTGGTCGCCCATTTGCCTATGTAAATATCTTGGAAAATCAAGATATTCGTACAACATTACCTCAAATTGCTAACTGGCCTACTTTCCCACAATTATGGGTAAACGGCGAGCTCATTGGTGGTAGCGATATCATGCTTGAAATGTTCCAAAATGGTGAGTTAAAGCCATTAGTTGAACAGTATAGCCCTGCTCCTGAAGCATAAGCTAAAAAATGAAAGCCAATCAAATGATTGGCTTTTTTATTGCAATGAGTTTTAGTTTAAGCTAAAACCAACATACCGAAACATACCTTCTACCCCTAAATCGGCTTTGTAAATTTGTAGATTTGGATAGTTCACCTGAATAATGGTCTTATAAATATTCATACTTGGATCTTCATGAATTTCATCAACCGACTGTGGTAGAACTTCTTCAAAACGATCAGCAATAAATTCAAAACCTAAATCCATAGCCATGAATAAAGTATGCTCACACGGCTGAACATACTGTTCTTGTTCCCAATCTAAAACAGCTTGATGACAATATGGACATGCAATGTTTTGAGTCGCATCGATCACGTTTATAAGTTGGTATGTCATAATTTTTAAAGCATAGAAAATTTGGATTTAGTTTAAAAGAATACGATCTGTGAATCTATCCGAATAACAGGGATTTAAATTATGGCAACACTTGAACAAGCGATTTCACTAGCTGCAAAACAACATGAAGGGCAAGTAGATAAAGCAAATGCCCCTTATATATTGCATCCATTAAGAGTCATGTTAAATGTTCCTACAATTGAACATAAAATTGTGGCCGTTTTACATGATATTTTAGAAGATACAGAAACAACGATTGAAGATTTATACCAATTCGGTTTTCAAGAGCATATCATTGACGCAATCGTCGCACTCACTAAAAAACAAGGAGAAACTCGTCTAGAAGCAGCTCAACGAGCGCGACAAAATCCAATCGCACGTGTTGTTAAATTAGCAGATATCAATGACAATATGGACTTATCTCGCATTCAATCACCAACAGTCAAAGATTTTGAGCGTTTGAAAGAATACCAACAGGTTCGAGATTTATTATTACTCCAAAATGTTTAATAATCTCTTTTATAATGATTCACCCTAATCACAAAAGCTGGAGTTTATAGCGTAATGCTAACGGATTTAGATGATTTTTATTGCTTTGCCCTTGTTGTCGAACATGGTGGTTTTAGTGCGGCTGAAAGAGCAACTGATATTCCTAAATCCAAATTAAGTCGCAGAGTTTATAATCTCGAAGAACAGCTGGGTGTACGCTTAATTCAACGTAGTTCACGACACTTTGCCGTTACCGATATTGGTATGGATGTTTATCGTCATGCTCAAGTGATGATGAATGCAGCCCAAGCTGCACATGATGTTGTCAATCACTTAAGTAGCGAACCACGCGGTGTAATTAAAGTCAGTGTTCCAGTTGATATTGCACAAAATCAAATGGCGAAAATATTACCGAGCTTTTTAAAGAAGTACCCTGAAGTTCGGGTTCAAATGATGGTAAGCAATCGCAGAATTGATGTAATTAACGAAGGCGTTGATCTCGCCTTACGTGTTCGCTCTAAGCTAGACGATGACCCTAATTTAGTTTTGCGTCAGTTTACAGCAATTGAGCAACGTCTATTTGCTAGTCAAGCTTATTTAAATGAATTCGGTCATTTAACAACGCCAGAACAATTATCTGAGCATCGTATTATCAGTATGTCCGAAGAACATCTAGATCAACACTTTTTATTATTTGGACCTGAAAATCAACAAAAGAAAATTAAAGTAAATCCTGTCATTATGGGTTCGAATTTGTTGATGCTTGCGGAATTGGCAAGTCAAAATTGTGGAATTGCTTTATTACCAGATAGTATTGCACAAGATTTCACAAAATCAGGGCAATTGGTCAAAGTTTTACCTGAATGGACTGCCCCACATGGTATTTTCCATGCCGTTTATCCGTCACGTAGAGGTCTATTACCCGCTGTACGAGTCTTTATCGATTATTTAGTAGAACAATTAACAGAATCAACGAATAAAAAAAGAGCTTGAATCATTCAAGGTCTTTTTTAAATACATTACACCGCTGGATAGTGTCCTGTTCCATTTGGCCAAGGTGTTAACAACTCAAAACCATCATCAGTAACAACAACCATATGTTCCCATTGCGCTGATAAGGACTTATCTTGTGTCACCACAGTCCATCCGTCATTCAGTTCTTTCACATGGCGTTTACCAGCATTCACCATCGGTTCAATCGTAAATACCATACCCTTTTTCAAGATCATGCCCTGTCCTTTTTGACCATAATGCAAAATATTCGGCTGTTCATGATAGATTCGACCAATACCATGACCACAATATTCTCGGACAATACTATAACCTTCACGTTGCGCAACGGATTGAATTGCATAACCAATATCACCGAGTGTCGCACCTGGTTTTACCGTATGAATCCCTGCAAGCATGGCTTCATAAGTTGTTTCCACCAGTTTCTTGGCTTCTGGGCTCGGCTCGCCCACAAAATACATGCGGCTGGTATCCCCAAAATAACCATCTTTGATTACAGCAACATCGATATTTAATATATCGCCTTCTTGCAAAATTTTCTTTGCGGAAGGAATTGCATGGCACACTTCTTCATTGACTGAAATACATGTCGTCTTGGTAAAACCATGATATCCCACATTGGCTGGAATCACCTGCAAAGTATTTACGATATAGTCGTTGCAAATATCGTCTAAATATTCAGTTGAAACGCCGGGCTTAATATAATCACCAATCATTTCTAATACTTGTGCCGCTAAACGTCCTGAGATACGTAATTTCTCAATATCTTGCTCAGATTTAATCGTCACAGTAGAAGCTCTCATTCGAGATTTTCCTTATTTAAATATAGGTTAATGCAACATGCAGATTCATTTTTGTACTGCATCTCGTATTTCAACAGTTGTACGCTGTCGTACAAAAATCTTCAATCGTTTTAAGATTGAACGGTTGCTATTATTTTACATTTAATTTCAATCGGCATCATAGTAAAAAAGTATAAAGGGCTATATTTTTTACTTTTAAAATCTTTTCAATAAATTAAGTTTACCAATGCTAATTATATGATTTTAATCAGTTCTTATTAGACAAAAATAAACCAAATTTCACATAAAATTAGTTTCAAATGACTACAAATTTGTTCTAGAATCCGCACTTTTATTTTATACCTCCCTTTTATGAACCATCTTCGTACAGGAGATATTATTGCTCTCGGTTTCATGACCTTTGCACTTTTCATTGGTGCTGGCAATATTATTTTCCCCCCTATCGTTGCGCAACAAGCAGGTGAGCATGTTTGGCTCGCTGCTTTTGGATTCTTAATTACCGCAGTCGGTCTACCTGTAATTACCATTATGGCTTTGTCTCGTATGCAAGGCTCTATTGAAATTATCAGCTCGCCACTTGGACGCTTTTTTAGCTTACTCCTCACGATTGTCTGTTATTTGTCTGTCGGACCATTATTTGCCACACCACGTACTGCAACTGTTTCTTATGAAATAGGATTTGCTCCATATTTTGGTACATCAAATAGCAGTCTACTGATTTATAGTGTTATTTATTTTACACTTGTCACTGTGATCTCGCTTTACCCGAATAAATTATTAGATACAGTAGGTCACGTCTTAGCTCCTTTAAAAATTGCTGCTCTAGCGGTTCTTGGTATTGCAGCAATCCTTATCCCTACTGGCTATATTTCTCCACCAATCCATAAGTATGTGACTCGTCCTGTTTCTGAAGGCTTCGTAAACGGCTATTTAACGATGGATACTTTGGGTGCCTTAGTATTCGGTATTGTGATTATTCAAGCGATTCAGTCTCGTGGCGTGACAGATTCAAAGCTGATCACCAAATATGCGATTATCGCGAGTTTAATTGCTGGTGTAGGTTTAACCCTAGTATATATCAGCCTATTTAAACTTGGATTAGGTAGCCATGAAGTTGCGGCGAATGCAGCGAATGGTGCAGTAATTCTGCATGCTTATGTACAACACGCCTTTGGTGATCTAGGTTCGTTGTTTTTAGCTGGTTTGATTTTTCTTGCCTGTATGGTAACTGCAATTGGCCTTACCTGTGCATGTGCAGAATATTTCACTGAATTAACAGGCTTACCGTATAAATTATTAGTTTTTATCTTAATTGGATTTTCATTATTAATTTCTAATTTAGGCTTAACAAAACTAATTGCGTTCTCTGTTCCAGTGTTGAGTGCAATTTATCCACCAGCGATTGTTGTGATTATGATGAGTTTCTTCTGGAAATATTGGAATAAACCTTCAACTGTCGTGAGCTCTGTTACTGCTGTTGCTTTTCTTTTTGGCATTATTGAGGCACTCAAAGCGGCTGGATTCTCTGAACAACTCCCTCAATTCATTAATAATTTACCGTTGAATGAACAGAACCTTGCTTGGTTATTGCCTTCATTGGTCGTACTCGTTATCGCAATTGCTGTAGATCGATTCTCTAGCAGTACTGCTTCTCAAAATTAAAATGATTTGTCGTTAAAATAATGTTTTACCCAAATATAATTTTAGCTATACAAAAAATGTTCTTTTATCCAACTTACATTTTTTGTTTACGACAAATTATTTTTTATCTTATTTGTATCTACCTCTACCCGTATTATTCACACTGTATTTGATCTGAATCACAAAAACATCTTTTCAGCAACTTTTTCAAATTGTAAAAAACCAACACCACTATTCATAATAAAAATAACCTTAATACACCCAAAAAATGTTCAATCTATATAGAAATCAATACATCCATAAATTTATTTAAAAAATAGTGAAGTTAGCTATTGAAATACTGAAAAAATCAAAGTACAACTTTAATCTTAATTCTGACAAAAACGATTAGCTTTTGTCATCACTACTCAAGGAGGGATGGAGATGTTCTCATTACATTTCAACAAGCAAGTCTTCATTGACACTCTAAAGACCAATGATTCCATCGTATATGCAATTACGACATTTGCATTAATGGCGACGCTGTTATTGCAAGGCACTATTAAGGGTAATTTAAAACCTGAATATTTTGCATACGCTTTAATCGTCTCTTTAGCCTTTTGTACGTGGGGGATTATCGATCGAAAGTTTCGACAGATAAGTGCTGAGCGCCAAAAGAATTTTTAATATAAGAAATGGATGAGTAATCATCCATTTTTCTAACTGGTAAATTTTAAGATTGTTCCTAATAGTAATACTGCTGTAGCACCTAATTCGACCATTATTAAACTCAACATTAAAAATGTCATACACCATCTTGGAATCGACCACTGTCCCAACTTATGCGGTTGCTTAAACTGATTCGTTGTATCTTTTAACATTCCATGAATGATATAGACCAAAATCGACATTGAGAAAAAGAATAAATTCGCCACAACGCAAAATAGACTCAAACTATCCGATAAACTTGTAAAATAACTTAATGCAGCCAAGATTAAACTCGCAGCGGCATAAAGCAAACTACTGCGATGTGCAATATCGACATAATAATGTGCACGTGCAAGCTCTGTATTTCTAATTTGATAATACTTCCAAACGCCAGTTAACATCCCTACCCAAAGAAATATTCCACTAAAAATGATCGCCAATTTGGTTGCACTGGTTAAAATTAACATTCCCTTTTCCCCAAATTGTTTTTCCAAAAATAGCTATATTACATAAAATTTGACTTTTAAGTCATTTTTTAAACGAGTTTCTTTTTAGAACTTGTATAAACTGGAAATATGTCTAGACAAGAGTATTTCTCAAATGACTACATTTGAATCATTTTGGATCAGTTGTAAAGATGGTTACCAACTTGCAGCACAGTATTATCCAGCAAGTGATGCCACCAAACCATTTCCGATTCTAATTTGTCCAGCAACAGGTATTACCAAAGGTTTTTATCACTCATTTGCTGAATGGTTAAATCAACAAGGCTACAAGGTCTTAAGTTTTGACTTTAGAGGAATAGGTCAATCTTTACATGAGGCACTGAAAAATTCGAATGCCAGTATCAATGATTGGGGTTTATTAGATATTCCCGCAGCCATCGAAACACTCTTGAATCGTGCTCAAGCTAAACAAGTGATTATTTTGGGACATAGTGCCGGTGGTCAATTACTTGGAATCAACCCTAACCATCAAAAAGTTGCTAAAGTTGTCGCAATCGCTGGTTCAACGGGTCATGTAAAAGGCTTAAAAGGAAAAACTAAACTTCTTGCTCCATTAATGTTTAATGTCATTTTTCCAATATCCAGTGCTATTAAAGGATACGGTGCAACACAATTTATTGGTATGGGTGAAAATTTACCTAAAAATGTAGCAAAACAATGGGCTGAATTTTGTAGTCAACCTGGTTATGTCATGAATGCAATTGGTAAAAGTATTTTTGCTGATTATCACCAAGAGATTGTCTGTCCGATTACATCAATTTGGGCAAGTGATGATGAAATCGCAACACAGGCAAATGTTAAAGATTTACTCAGACTTTATCCTAATGCCCAAACCAATTTGATTGAATTGAAACCACAACAATATGGTTACAAACAAATTGGACATATGCTGATGTTCAAAAAATCACATCAGAAATTATGGCCCGTATTAGAAAAAGAACTGAGAATGTAATCCCTAAACTCACAGCTTTACCCTTTTGCGTATCTAAGTTTGTAATCCTATTTAGATGCGCCTTTTTAATTTACAATTATTTACATAAACGATAAATGACATAACTAAGTAGAAGTTTTTTACAATGAATTATTTTTTAACAATATAAAATTAAATAATAAAGCTACATTTGTATTCTTTTTAAGCAAATTAATTAACTAATAATGATTAAATGTGATAAAGAATGTATTTATTCAACTTTTTAGCAGCACTATGGATTTTAATTTTTAACCAAATGTTAAATTCAAATATATGTATTTAATTTGTTTTTTCGATTATTTTATTTTACAAATGTAACAATTTTAAAGCTATATGACATTTTAGACAGAATCTTTTATAAAAAAGTCACGTCATAATTTGTATTTATTTTCTACAATACATTTGTTCTACAAATAAGCTACAATGCAGCACTGTAGAAATACAATTGGGGTAAGATGGATAGGTAAGACCATCATTAATAACAGTTTTATATAGTTTACATGATGATACCCCTATCCTAAGCAAAGATGGTTATACAACCATTTTTAGGAAGATTTGTTATAAATGGAATGTTAGAAAAATTAGATTTCATCATTTTTCTAGCGTATAAATTGTAGACATTTCATGGAATTTAGGAGTTGCATCTAACAACTCTGTGTAACAAGCATAGGAAATAACTTAATGCCTAAAAAATATGCGCGTTTTTTACCTACATCAGAAACATTTAACTTAGAAGACTTTCCTTATTTCTGGATTTCTCAAGTAAATGCACAGTACGTTCAAAATATCGATAACGTACTTAAGAAGTATGGTTTAGACAACTCTCGCCGTCGTATTTTAATTGCATTGAATGTCAAACCACATGCAAGCGTGTCTGAACTTTCAGACATGGTGATTTCTAAAATGTCTACAACCACAAAAATCGTATATCGCCTTAAAGATGAGGGATATATTGAAACTTATTCATGTAAAGAAGATGGTCGTATTACCCGCGTTTATCTTACTGATAAGGGTACAGAAATGATTACTAAAATTAATGATCTAACCTCTGTAATATTAGAACAATCATTTGATGGATTAACACCGTTGCAAATTGAAAAGACGATGGAAATTTTAAAACATATGTTTAAAAATCTTGCTCGTTGATTGATAAAATATAAAAAAAGGTTTCTTATTAGAAACCTTTTTTATTTAGAAAAGATCAAACATATTTAACTGAGGTGTTTGTTTTGCTATTTTTGCCTTAGGTACATGTGAACATTCAAACTCTTCGACTGGAAACCCTTGCATAAATTGAATCATTTGATGTGGTTGTTTTAAACTCAACCAATCATCAAGACGATCATGTGGAATGATGACAACTGATCTTTTTATATCGCCAGGTTCATGAAATTCTTTCATCATCGGATGGTCGACTGCGTTCATTGTGAGCATCGCTGCTGAACGAATAATTTGATTATTGATTTTACAAATTTCATAAAGTGCAGCAATAAAAAAGGCTCTGCCATCTTTACGCCTTACACCCCATCGTTGAGGTTTATTTCCAGTATATTTACTTTCATAAAACTCAGTGACTGGAATTACACCGAACTTGCATTTATAAGCTGCCTCCTGAAAGCTTGGTTTCTCAAAAATGGTCTCATGTCTAGCATTATAAGCACGTTTAGAGCTGTTAATATCCTCTGCCCATTTCGGCACTAAACCAAATAATACTTCTCGCCACTCCAATCCATGTTCAGATTTAAATAATAACGGTGTTTTATAACTTGGATAAATCTCATCGAGATAGTTAAAAGGAACAAGTGGTAGTTCAAGTTGTTGTAATTGCTCAAGTGTTACTGGTTTGTAGTTAGCACACATAAAATCACAAGCACCTTACTTAATAAAAAAGCCTCCGAGGAGGCTTTTATTTTAGATGAAATTAATCACCTGTATAACCTTTAAGTTTTAAACGTGCAGCGTGTAACAATGGCTCTGTATAACCAGAAGGTTGCTCAGCACCTTTGAAGATCAAATCAGCGGCAGCTTGGAATGCAATACCATCAAAATTTGGTGCCATTGGCGTATAAAGCGGATCATTGGCATTTTGCTGATCAACAATCACAGCCATACGTTTAAGCACTTCTTCAACTTGTTCTTTCGTTACGATACCGTGACGCAACCAGTTTGCAACATGCTGAGAAGAAATACGTAAAGTTGCACGGTCTTCCATCAAACCAACGTTGTTGATGTCTGGCACTTTAGAACAACCTACACCTAGATCAACCCAACGTACAACATAACCCAAGATACCTTGACAGTTATTTTCAAGTTCGTTATTCAACTCTTCAGCAGTCCAGTTTGTTTCTGGTGCAAAAGGAGGCGTTAACAAATCATCCAAAGTCAACATATCTTCAGCAGCCAATTCGTCTTGACGTGCTTTTACATTAATTTGATGATAATGCATTGCATGAAGTACAGCACCTGTAGGTGATGGAACCCATGCACAAGAAGCACCCGCATTTGGATGCGCTGTCTTAGTCGCCAACATATCTTTCATGCTATCTGGTTTTGGCCACATGCCTTTACCAATTTGCGCTTTACCTTGTAAACCACAAGCCAAACCAATTGCAACGTTACGATTTTCGTAAGCAGCAATCCATTTCTGAGCTTTAACAGCTTCTTTACGTACCATTGGCGCTGCTTCCATAGACGTATGGATTTCATCACCCGTACGATCCATAAAACCAGTGTTAATGAAAATTGTACGGTCTTTTGCAGCTGCGATACAGTTTTTCAAATTAACTGAAGTACGACGTTCTTCATCCATGATACCGATTTTGAGAGTTTTTGCAGGTAAACCGAGTGCTTGTTCTGCACGCTCAAATAATTCAACTGCAAATGCAACTTCTTCTGGACCATGCATTTTTGGTTTAACGATATACATAGAACCTTTACGAGAGTTCTTATTTTCGTTTTCGCCACGAATATCTGTAATTGTAAGTAATGGAGTAACTAATGCATCCATAATACCTTCAAATACTTCTTGGCCATCTACAAGGATCGCAGGGTTAGTCATTAAATGACCAACGTTACGAAGAAGCATTAATGAACGACCATGTAGCGTTGTAGTACCGCCAATTAAGTTCTGAACTGTACGGTCTTTGTTTAATGCACGAGTAATGGTTTTACCATTTTTCTCGATTGACTCTTGCAAGTCACCCTTCATTAAACCTAACCAGTTACGATAGCCTTCAACTTTCTCTTCTGCATCAACAGCTGCAACTGAGTCTTCTAAATCTTGGATCGTTGTAATAGCAGCTTCTAGAGTTAAATCTTTAACGCCAGCCGCATCAGTTTTACCGATTGGGCTATTTGCATCGATATCAATAATAACGTGCAAGCCATTATTTAATAAAACGATTTCAGTTGGGTTTGCAGCATCGCCATTAAAGCCAACAAATTGAACTTCATGAGCCAAAGAGGTTGTTGAACCATCTTTTAAAGTTACAACTAAACGATTGTGATCAACTGCATATTTAGTTGCATCGGCATGAGAGCCTTGAGCAAGTGGGAATGTTTGATTAAGAAAATCTTTAGCGAAAGCAATTACTTTATCGCCACGGACTGGGTTGTATCCCTTACCTTTCTCTGCACCATTTTCTTCAGAAATTACATCAGTACCGTAAAGTGCATCATATAATGAACCCCAACGTGCATTCGCAGCATTTAAGCAATAGCGTGCATTACGTACTGGCACAACAAGCTGAGGACCAGCTAATAATGCAATTTCTTCATCTACATTTTCAGTCGTTACTTGGAAATCAGCAACTTCTGGTACTAAGTAACCAATCTCAGTTAAAAATGCTTTATACGCATTTAACTCAAATTGATTATTACGATGCCATTCATCAATCTTAGCTTGAATTTCATCACGCTTAGCTAATAGTGCTTTATTCTTTGGGCTAAGATCGACAACGACTTGCTCGAAATTTTTCCAGTAAGTTTCACTGTCTAAACCAGAGCCTGGTAAAGCTTCATTTTCGATGAAATCGTAAAGTTCTTTAGCAATCGCTAGCTTGCCTTGTTGAATACGTACAGTCATTGTCTTTCCTGATGATGCTAACTTTTTATAACAAGAAACCTAGTATACCGATTTATACTAGCCTGAATAGTAATATCACATTGCTAAATAGTAAGCATTTTCTTAGTCTAAGTATTGACAAATATAATTTTTATAAACACCAAAACCAAGTTTTGATCTAGCTACTTCTATTCTGCGACATACTCACTTTTTAAAACTCATTTAGTTATAACAAAATTCAATTAAGAATAAAGCTTTCTCTATATGAATTTATAAAAAAGACATTCCTGAGAATGCCTTTATAATTTATGAAGTTTTTGAAACCTGAATTTGACGATGCTCTGAATGCAGATAATCATCGGATTGCATTTCTAATAAACGTGAACGTGTTCGTTCAATTTCAAATGCTAATTTTTGACCTTCATAAAGATCAATAATTGAATCTTCTGAAGTTAAAAGTAATTTCACACCACGATCATAAAACTCATCCACTAAATAAATAAAGCGACGGGTTCCTTCTGAGAGAAAATCAGTTAAATGCGGCACGTTACTTACCAGTACCGTGTTGTAAATATTAGCAATTTCAATGAAATCAGCTGGACTACGTGGTTTAAAACATAACTCAGAGAATTCACACCATAATACATCTTCTGTATGCCCAAGCGTTTCTACAATACGATTGTTAATCATGATAGGTGTATTAAAGAGCGTTTGTGTCTGTGTCAGCGCTTGAAAACGCTCATACATCCATGATTGAGCATCATTACTCAATGGATGTTTGAATAATTGAGCCTGCTTCAAAACACGCAAACGATAATCAACACCAGCATCTACATTCAGAACCGTACAGTTTTTTTGAACCAATTCAATTGTAGGAAGAAAACGGTCACGATGGATACCATTTTTATAGAGACCTTCTGGTGCAATATTAGACGTTGCAATCAACGTGACGCCACGTTCAAATAACTTTTGAAATAAATCACTAATAATCATTGCATCGGTCACATTTGATACAAAAAACTCATCAAAACAAATGACAACCGCATTTTTATAAATCTGATCAGCAACAGAATCTAATGGATTACGTTGACCTGAAAGCTTATTCAATTCTTTATGGACATGTTGCATAAAATGGTGAAAATGCATGCGTGTTTTGCGGCGAAATGGAACTGACTCATAAAATTGATCCATCAACCATGTTTTCCCACGCCCTACGCCACCCCACATATATACCCCTTTTGGATAGGTTTGACGACGGAAACGTCTAAACGCTTTCTTTGAGGCTTTATAACGAGTAAGCAACTCTTTCCATACTCGATCTAACTCTTGCACTGCCTGAGCTTGAGCTTCATCTGGCATAAATTGACCTGATTCGATTGCTTGAGCATAACGCTCCGCAGGTGAGATCGGCATAAATGAAGTGCTATGTGAGTCTGGTTTAGAATTTAACATAAGGTGTTATTACAATTTTAATTGGTGAAAATTATATCGAACATTAAGTCCAAAGGCATTAGATTTTAGGCTTAATTATCATGGAGTTTAAACATCATAATGTACCATTTTTTAATCATTTTAATGATTACGATTATATTGTCTTGGACTTTGACCAAACCATCGTTTAAACGCATGATTAAATGCAGCAGGTTCAGAATAACCTAACATTTCCGCAACTTGCCCAATTGAATATGCACTATTTTCAATAAACTTTAATGCTTTCTGCTTAATGAGCCTTTCGCGTATTTCCTTATAACTTGTTTGTATTTGCTGCAATTTATGTCTTAGAGTCCTCTCAGGAATCTTTAATGCACATGCTGTTTCAGACATTGTAGGTATTACACCATTTTGCATTTCAAGATATTCCTCGACATATTCTAAAATGGTCAACTTTGCACGGCTACTTCGTTCTAATTTCTTCAGATCTTGTAGGCATTTTTCTTCATAGACACGGTAAGTAAGAACATCAGCAGATGGTATTTTTATATTTAAAATGTCAGTATTTTCTAGAATAAAAGAGGCATGCTGACATTCAAATTTTACATCCTGACCATAATAGTCTTGATAAGCCACTATTAATTCTAATTCTTTAGGTGCTTTAAAAGGTAATTCAATACGAATATTAGGGATTTCAAGCCCCATCATTTTAAAAATATCTTGTAAGAACTTATAAGTACCTGAGATTTCACATTGAGCACGAAACAATCCTAAATGTGTATTTAAATCAATTGGTTGATAATGAAAATGGATGTGATCTTTTTTAATATTTAGTTGTAATGAACCAAACAGATGTGTCAATTGCTGAAATCGCACACCATTTAACAGAGCTTTATGTAAAGTATCGCTTGTAACAAGCAGCATCAAGAATGGGCCATACCCTGCAAGCGCATAATGTTGACCAATGATTAAGCCTTGTTCAGGAGAAATATCTTGACTAATATACTGTAAAATATCCCATTCAATTTCATCTGGAATAATTGAACTCGGATCTAAAGCTTCGGCTTGTATTCCCATGTCTGCTAAACGAGCATCAACATCAATGCCCACATGACGCATGCCTTGAATTAAATACATCAATCCGAGGATAGATCTCTTCATAATTCCGAATGTAATTCCTAAGACTTTAACGTTGTACTATAAAAATACGAATAAATGAATTGCCGAAATGATCAGGTTTTGCGTCTATACAATCATATTTAATCTCTACAAAACCTTTAAACTTGCATAAAATTTAGATGTGTAGGGCGTGGACTATGCGTGATGTACCCCAAAATGCTATTCAAAAAACTAAAGTTGCAATTATTGGTGCAGGTTTTGGTGGTTTAGCAATGTCTATTCGACTATTACAAAGTCAAATGAATGATTTTGTAATTTTAGAAAAAACCAATGACGTTGGTGGCACATGGCGTGAAAATCAATACCCGGGTGCTGCCTGTGATGTTCAATCACACATGTATTCACTTTCGTTTGCTCCCAAAACAGATTGGTCAAAACGTTACGCTGAAGCTGATGAAATTTTTGAATATATCCAAGATATTACTCAGCAATATAGATTAAAAGATTATTGCAAATTCAATCATGAAGTTACTCATGCTGAGTTTGATGAAAATCGTAATGTTTGGTCATTAGATTTTAAAGATCAACCATCCATTGAAGCTCAATTTGTTATTTTTGCTTCTGGTCCCCTACACGTTCCACAAATTCCTCACTTAAAAGGAATTGAAAAGTTTAAAGGTAAAGTCTTCCATTCTTCACAATGGGATCATCAATACAGCTTAGAAGGTAAATCTGTTGCTTCTATTGGTACTGGTGGTAGTGCAATTCAATATATCCCCGAGATTGCACAAAAAGTGAAACAGCTTTATGTATTCCAACGTACTGCCGCATGGGTCATTCCACGTGATGAACGTAAATATTCACAATTAAGCAAATCTTTATTTAAAGCTTCAAATATTTATCGTCAAATTCATCGTACTCGTTTGTATTGGAGCAACGAATCACGTGTCGTACCTATCGTACAACCACAGATCATGAAATATGGTCAAAAGCTTGCAGAAGCATTTATCCGCTTTCAAGTCAAAGACAAAGAGCTCGCTAAAAAACTTACACCAGACTTCGTGATGGGTTGTAAGCGTATTTTGATTTCAAATAAGTACTTCCCAACGTTCAACCGTAAAAATGTTGAATTAATTACTGATGGCGTTCAGGAAATTACAGCTAACGGCATTATTACCAAAGACGGTAAAGAACGCCAAATTGACTGTTTGATTTATGGTACGGGATTCATTACTGACCCACGTATTTACTTAAAGCATTTCGATTGTGTTGGTCGTAATGGAATCGAACTTAAGCAAGCTTGGAAAGATGGTGCAGAAAGCTACTATGGTGTTAGTACGAAAAACTTCCCTAATCTATTCCAACTATTAGGTCCAAATACGATTTTAGGTCATAACTCTATTATTTTTATGATTGAATCTCAAGTGAATTATATTTTGCAATTGATTCAAACCGTAGATAAAACAGGTTCTCAAGCTGTTGAGATTAAACAACAGGTACAAGATCAATTTAATGAGCGTGTGCAGAAACAACTCAAAGGAACAGTTTGGCAAGCAGGTGGATGCAGTAGTTGGTATCAAGCAGCCGATGGTAAAAACTTCTCATTATGGCCAACATATACTTGGAAATATTGGTTAGAAACACGTAAAGTAAATGTCGCTGACTATAATTTTATTCATACAGCAACAAATGCAAAAAACAATGCAGCCTAATCAATAATTCTTCATAATAAGCAGGTTATTCGTAACCTGCTTTTTTTATGCAATCTTTTGTTCTTATCTTCCAAATTTTTATCGCAATAAGCTTAGGCTATTTTCTCGCCCCAAAACTATCACAGCGAATTAAACAATTTGTATTTAAAATTTTACCCTATTTTTCTTATTTATTATTAATGAGTGTTGCCTTTGAACTGACTCAAGCTTTGAATCATATCTCAGATCCAGCAGCAATATTACCACCTGCATTATTAATTGCATTTACTACATCAGTTGGTTCTTTCTTTATCTGTCTGATTACTTACAAACTGATTGATCGTCAAAGCATACAAGGAAAAATTTCATTACACCTCTTTATCAATGCACTCAAAAATATCGCTAAAGCATTTCTAGCATTAGGTTTAGGGATTTTACTTGGAATACTAGTCACTCAATCTAATCTACAAATTGCATTTAATAGTTGGTATTTATTACTCATATTTATCTTTTTGATTGGCATTGAGCTTGCTTTTACGCAATTTGATCGTAGTTGGTTAAGTTGGAAAGTACTATTGGTTCCCGCTGCAGCCTTTGTTGGTTCATGCTTAGCAGCAATCGTGAATTATTTAATCTTATCTAATCACTTTAACTTAAATGAAATAATGGCTTTAGCTCAGGGATATGGATGGTACTCAATGTCTGGCATTCTATTCACTGAATTACATTCAGCACGACTTGGTGGCATTGCCTTATTAACCGACCTCTTCCGAGAAATTTTCGCCATTCTTCTTATGTATTTTCTAGGCTGGCGTTTTCCACGTTCAGCGATTTCGAGTGCTGGAGCAACCTCAATGGATGTCACCCTTGCAATGGTTAAACAGTCATGTGGCACGCATTACGTACCACATGCAATGATGAGCGGATTAATTTTATCGCTTCTTGCACCTTTATTAATCAGCCTATTCTTAAATCTCAAGTTCTAAGGTATTTATACACTAAATAAACTTAGATAGACGCCAAAATTGACTTCAACATTTCTGTTGGACGTTCAGCCTTTGTAATCGGGCGACCAATCACTAAATGCGTCGAACCATCAAGCATAGCTTGTTTAGGTGTAACGATACGTTTTTGGTCATCTGCATTTGAACCTTCTGGACGAATGCCCGGGGTAACTAATGCAAAATCAGCATTCAACATTTCACGAAGAATCTTAGCTTCTTGTGCTGAGCAAACTACGCCATCCAAACCACTTTCTTGAGTCAATTTAGCTAAACGTTTGACATGCTCTACCGGTTCGATGTCTAAACCAATATCACGTAGATCTTCACGCCCCATAGAAGTTAACACAGTAACTGCAATTAGTTG
The DNA here is from genome assembly GCF_000369425.1 of Acinetobacter sp. NIPH 284. Lineage (NCBI taxonomy): Bacteria > Pseudomonadati > Pseudomonadota > Gammaproteobacteria > Moraxellales > Moraxellaceae > Acinetobacter > Acinetobacter sp. NIPH 284. The sequence goes on along the minus strand of NZ_KB850011.1, from coordinate 324,935 downwards.
TGTTTGATAATTGCCTGCTTTGAGTCTTTCAACACAAGTTTCCATCATTTTTCGACCGCCAGACGCATGAACATTGACCATCCACACACCTAGATCTGCCGCAGCACAAACAGCTTGAGCAGTTGTATTCGGAATATCATGAAATTTTAAATCAAGGAAAACTTCAAAGCCTTTATCTTGTAAAGTTTTAACAACACTTGGACCTTCATGAGTAAAAAGTTCCTTGCCCACTTTGACACGACATAAAGCAGGATCAAGCTGATCCACAATCGTTAAAGCGTCATATTCGCTTTTTGCATCTAGTGCAACAATGATACTCAAGAGCGTTTCTTCCCAGTTGATTCAAAGTCGCTATTATAAATAGGTTTTAATTTAAGTGTAAAATTTCATTCAACACATTTTTACTTCTTACATTTAAGTTGCAACAACAGAACTAAAACATACCAAATAGTAAAATTTTATTAAATTTTAATCTTAAAATAAATTAAAAACGATTAAAACTGCAATAGGCATAAAAAGGCATCAATTTAGTCACCATCATTTTTTAAGATTTTGAAAAATCAAGAAATACCCATACAACAACGCTTAAAACTCTTGCCCAATCTTACTCACTTTATAATGAGCTTTGCGGATTTAAATAAATATGTACAGCCCTTTAATTTTCCACAGAATGAATATGAAGAAGCAATCAATGTTCACTGTAAAGAGGATGCTAATCATTGGCCTTGGTATTTGCATGACCTAAAAACACTCGAGCTCAACAATAAAGAAGAACTTACCAACACCCTTAGATTTATTTGGTGTGATGACATGTCACCTAGCCGTAAACTATCTTACGAATTAATAGACTTGGTCTCGAATCAAACGTTTTTGAAAACATGCCTATAACGCGAGAAATGAATGAAACTGCATTAATCGTAGTAGAAAAAAGTTTTAATGCTTTTAATCAATTTATGGATCAGCTTGAATTGAACTTGAAAAATGAAATTAAAATTAATTAAGTGTTTTTTAATCAAAAACTAAAAGGGCTACTTCAATTGTGAAATAGCCATTTTCAATACTAAATAGCAATTCAACTATTAAATCTTATCATTCGGATAAACATCTAAAACAGTTTTTTCATGTCTTACGCTTGCAGCAGCTTCTGCGGCTGCTTGCTGAGCAAGTTGGATCTGCTCTTTTCTGAGGTGGTCAATATCTTTACGTAATCGTTTAATTTCCCAATTCGTTTGGAAAACACGAAATACTTGAACACCTAGAAGCAAACCGACCACGACACCTAATGCCAAAGTCAATAAAAGCAATAAACCTAAACGCATTGCAGGAACTTGAGTAAACAATAGGTTTACTTCTAATTCTGCTGGATTTTGTAAAACTAGAGCAAGTGAATAACCAAAAATGGCGATGAGTAATGCTATAAGAATATAACGCATGAACACCTCAATTTTTTATTAATCAAAAGTCTCGTTTACTGCATCACGAAGTGCTTTACCTGGTTTGAAATGCGGTACAGCTTTTGCTGCAACATCAACTGATTTACCAGTTTTAGGATTACGCCCTAAACGTGGCTCACGATGATGTAATGCAAAACTGCCAAAACCACGAATCTCAATACGATCGCCACTCGAAAGTGCTTCAATCATTTGATCAATCATAATTTTAACTGCATCTTCGACCAACGGTTCTGCCAAATGAGGGTTTTTAAGGGCAATCCGTTCAATCAAATCAGATTTGTTAAGTGCGTCAGTAGTCATCGTTGACCTCTTTAATTATTGCTACTTTTCAATATTTTAATAATAACCTGTTTAAATACAAAACGGTAGCGCAGTACATCGATACTACGCTACCGTTTGCAGTATTTTTGTATAAAAAGGTACATCTCTGTTACAAGAAATGTACCTTTTAACAAATTACTTCATTTGAGCTTTAATCAAATCACCAATAGTCTTAGGACCATTAGCTTCTGAAACTTGAGCTGCTGCTGCTTGACGAGCATTGTTCACAGCTTCTTTCTCTTCAGCTTCGTCTTTCGCTTTGATAGACAAGTTGATAGAGCGAGATTTACGATCAACGTTGATGATCTTCGCTTCAACTTCTTGGCCAACTTCTAAGAATTTAGTTGCATCTTCAACGCGGTCACGGTTGATTTCAGAAGCTTTAAGCGTTGCTTCGATGTCATCAGCTAATTTAACTGTAGCACCTTTAGCATCAACAGCAGTTACAGTACCTTTAACTAAAGCACCGCGCTCGTTCGCAGCTAAGAAATCATTGAATGGATCGCTGTTTAATTGCTTGATACCAAGGCTGATACGGTTACCTTCAGCGTCTACAGATAAGATAACTGCTTCAACTGTGTCACCTTTCTTGTAACGACGGATAGCTTCTTCGCCTTGTTCGTTCCAAGAAATGTCAGATAAATGTACTAAACCGTCGATACCACCAGATAAACCGATGAAGATACCGAAATCAGTGATTGACTTGATCGTACCAGAAACTTTTTCGCCTTTTTCATTTGCTTTAGCAAACTCTTCCCATGGGTTAGCACGAGTTTGTTTGATACCCAATGAAATACGACGACGTTCTTCGTCAACTTCAAGAACCATAACATCAACTTCATCACCGATCTGAACAACTTTAGATGGGTGGATGTTTTTGTTTGTGTGGTCCATTTCTGAAACGTGTACTAAGCCTTCAACGCCTTCAGCGATTTCTGCAAAGCAACCGTAGTCAGTTAAATTAGTTACACGTGCTTTAACGATAGAACCTTTAGGGTAACGGCTCATGATCGCTAACCATGGATCTTCGCCTAATTGCTTAAGACCTAAAGATACGCGGTTACGCTCGCGGTCAAATTTAAGTACTTTAACAGTAACTTCTTGACCAACTTCAACAACTTCTGAAGGGTGCTTGATACGCTTCCAAGCCATATCTGTGATATGTAGAAGACCATCGATACCGCCAAGGTCAACGAACGCGCCGTAATCAGTAAGGTTCTTGATAGTACCTGTAACTGTTTGACCTTCTTCAAGTTGAGCAAGTAATGCTTCACGGTCAGCTGAAGATTCAGCTTCCATAACTGCACGACGAGAAACTACAACGTTGTTACGCTTAGCATCAAGTTTGATTACTTTGAACTCTAACTCTTTACCTTCAAGGTGAGTTGTGTCACGGATAGGACGAGTGTCAACTAAAGAACCTGGTAAGAATGCACGTACAGGACCAATGTCAACAGTGAAACCACCTTTAACCTTACCAGAGATAACACCAGTAACGATTTCGCCGTCTTCAAAGATTTTCTCAAGTTTAGTCCAAGTTTCAGCACGTTTCGCTTTTTCACGTGATAAAACTGTTTGACCCATACCGTTGTCAAGCGCTTCAACAACTACGTCAACAGTATCGCCAACTTGAACTTCAAGTTCACGTTGTTCATTTAAAAATTCAGCACGGTCAACTACGCCTTCAGATTTAAGGCCAGTGTCAACAGTAACCCAGTCAGAATCGATACTAACAACAGTACCTTGGATGACTGCACCCTTTTCAACGTTGAGGTTTAATTCACTTTCTTCAAAGAGGGCTGCAAAAGATTCGGTCATGATATACCTGATAAAGTCCGCGGTCTTGGATCAGACAAGGCCGGTTTAGTTAAGTTGTTACATTGTCCAAAAAATCTGATCAAGCAATGCTTCAACTGAAAATAAAATGGTCTATCTATTGAATACGGCTATCGATATAGTTCACCATTAACTGAAATACTTCATTGATGCCTATTGTAGAACTATCAATGATATACGCGTCTTCAGCTGGCTTGAGCGGAGCAACAGCTCGCTCCATATCTCTTTTATCTCTAGCCTGTATGTTAGATAAAATGTCGCTTATTTTAGCATCAAGACCCATACCCTGCAACTGTTTTACTCTACGCTCTGCTCGAGATTCAGCCGATGCTGTTAAGTATATTTTAGCTTGAGCCTCTGGAAAAATTGACGTCGCCATATCTCGTCCATCAGCTACCAAACCAGGGGCTTGAATAAATGCACGTTGGCGCGCAAATAATGCTTTTCTTAATTCAGGAACAGTTGCAACTTTAGAGGCATATTCTCCGACCTGTTCAGTACGAATGGTATTTGTGACATCTACACCTTCTAGTAAAACAAGGGTCGCAGCCTCAGTCGTTTTAAATTCAATATCTAAATTCGTTGCGTATTCAACGCATTGACCTAAATTAGAGTCGATTTGATCAAGTAAGCCACGTTGAAATAATGACAGCCCGAGTAAACGATATAAAGCACCAGAGTCTAATAGATTAAAACCATAATAAGCAGCTATTTTGGCTGCCAAGGTCCCTTTACCAGAACCACTAGGACCATCAATCGTAATAATATGAACTGTCATTCCCGTCTCTTATGAAGCAACTGACTTCGCTAATTTTGAAAAACCTAGTGTAATCGCTGCTTTGAGTTGTGCAAGAACTAATTTACTTACAAAAGGCGCTTTTGCTGTAAATTCAATCTTGTAAGTCACTAAAGTAATAAACGGTGTGATTTCTTTAAAATCAATTTGCCCGAGATGGTGTTTAACCAAAGGATTATTAATCAATTTATATTCGATACGCTTATTCTCTTCTAGTAATGTAATTTCTTCTTGAAGAGGCTTGATTGGTCCAAAGCCCATACGGCGAATTGAACCGATTCCATCTGGACGCTGAGGATCAGCAGAATCTTTTACACGTACAACTTGTAAAGGAGCAAATGCTTTACTATAAGTTGCGTGCTTTGACAATAAGTCAAAAACTTCAGAAATTGGTGCGTTGAATTCTTTTTGTATGGTGATTGCGTTACGCATAACTTTGCCTTTTTGATTTAGCTAAAATCTTCGGAGGCATAGTTTGCCACAACTAATGAGACATTTTTAATCATTTAAGGACGTTTTTAATAGCCGAGTTTTCTTTTTTTCTTCTCGTCTTTGTTTAAAAAATTCACTTAATTGCAATGAACATTCAGCTTGCATACAACCTTGTTCAAATACGAATTTATGATTGTAATAGCCATTTTCTAATAATTGTCGAGCACTGACCAACGAACCAGCCTTAGGCTCTGTCGTGGCAAACACTACTTTTTTGACACGAGCATGAATGAGTGCGCCAACACACATCGTACAAGGTTCAAGCGTCACATATAATATGGCATCATCTGGTAAACGATAGTTATTCAATGATTGACAGGCTGCACGTAAAGCTTGAATTTCAGCATGAGCGGTAGGATCAGATTGTTTAATTGGTGCATTATAACCAGCACCAATAACTTTCTCTTGACTCACTATCACCGCTCCAACAGGAATTTCACCCTGCGAAGCAGCTAGTGCAGCTTGCTCATAAGCAAGCTGCATCCAATATTCATCATTAAAGTTTTCTGAAGTTGTGACGTCTATACTCATCGATTTTAAGCAATAACACCATATTGTCTTAATAAAGCATTCCAACTATCAATTGTAGTTACTGGAGCACAATCAGATAAAATATCTTTCAATGTAATCTTTTCCGCTGCTTTCCATTCTGGTGATAAGTCTTTATCAACTAAACGTGCACGGACACCCTCAACAAAATCTGGATGGCGGATTTTCCAATCAGAGATTTGTGATTCTAGTGCAAAAACTTCATCCCAAGCATGTCCTTGCTTACCCCATTGCCATAGCAACCATGTAATCGCAGCAGTACTTGGAGAACCTTTTTGCAGATTCTCACTTGCCTGACGTAACCAATCACTACTTGCATCACTCAAACCAATAATCGCTTGATAGTCATACTCAAAACTTTGACCACGACATACGCTATGAATCACATCGATTGAATTTTGTAACGGACCTGATGATACAGGGCGATGTAGACTATTTAAAGTATCATCGATTGCACGGAAAGCACCCGCAGGATAATGATTCCAATCCACATTCAAAACTTTTTGAAGAACATTATCTCGCTGTGCCTCACAAATATGAGTTGCCCAACCAATGCTAAAAGCACCAGCTGAAGTCATGATTGAACCCGTTAAACCTGTAAACAGCCCAATTTGACCACGATCAGCAAGGAAACGACTCCCCCCTACATCAGGATAGAGACCAATATTGATTTCAGGCATTGCAAGACGTGAATAAGGTGTAACTAGACGAAATGGCGCAGCCATGAATAGGCCTAAACCACCACCCATGACATAACCTTCACCCCAAACTACAATTGGCTTAGCATAGTTATGAAGCAATAAATCAAGCGCATATTCTTGTTCAAAAAACTTATTTGCCGTATCTACTTCATTATTAATGACAAGTTGACGGAGTTTACGAACATCACCACCTGCGCAAAATGCTTTCGGTGTGGTTGAATCAAACCAAATTGCTTTAACACTGTCATCTTCATGAAAATATTCAAATATTTTCAATAAAGCGCTCACAATTGACTCATCAAGTGCATGTAAAGATTTTGGTCGGTTTAAACGAACAATACGCCAACCATTTTTAGCGTTTTCGATGATTAAATCTGGGTGATAACTATTTAAATCGGGAGAAGTCATTATGCGTCCAGTTGCCAGTCTATTGGCTCAATGCCATGTTGTTTCAAATAATGATTTGTTTTAGAAAATACTTTACAGCCAAAAAAACCACCTCTGTTTGCAGCAAGCGGTGATGGATGAGCTGCTGTTAACACTAGATGTTTATTTCGATCAATGCGCTGTCCTTTACGTTGTGCATAAGCACCCCATAAGATAAACACAACATGCTCACGCTGTTCATTTAACACATCAATTACAGCATCAGTAAATTCTTCCCAGCCTTGTTTTTGATGAGAAGTTGGCTGTCCTGCTTCAACAGTGAGTACACTGTTTAATAGCAATACCCCTTGAGCAGCCCATTTACTTAAATCCCCATGACGTGAAATCGGGACTGTGAGATCAGTATGCAATTCATGAAAAATATTACGCAAAGATGGTGGTAATGCAACCCCTCTTTGTACAGAAAAGCTTAGACCATTAGCTTGATTAGGGCCATGATATGGATCTTGACCCAATATCACGACTTTTACATCCTGTAATGGGGTTGTATTCAATGCATTGAAAATTTGCTTGCTAGGTGGATAAATCGTTTTCTGAGCAAGGATTTGTTGCTGTAGAAACTCTCTTAAATGATCCATTTTCTGACTGAGTAGAAATTCTGACAAAGAGATTTTCCAGGACTCATCCAACTGAACTTTATTAAGTTTTTTCTGCTGCTGTTCAGTAAATTGCATCAACATTCCTTGAAATAACGACTCCAACATTTAAATCTTGCTGACCTAAATGTTAACTTGTAACTCTACATTTGGATTTTGGAATTTAATTCCATTTTTCAGATTTTCATACATTTGAGGATCACTCCACTCAACTTGTACTTGCTCTGAAAAAATAATTTGGTCTAGGCTAAGTAAACCCATTTGCTCATTTTCAATATCTTCTAAAAAACTTTGTGCGTAACCTGTATCAGTTTCATGCACGATCACTGAATAGACCTCAACATCACCCTCACCATTCTGTGTTGTGGTTGAAGCGAGCACCTGTTGCGCTAGATAAAAGAAAATCCTTGAAAACTGTTCAGCTGATGGTGAAACTGGCAAGGCAACCCAACGTGCACTAAAAGTTTTACACGCTTGAATATATTCAGGATCATCTTTTTGCCAATAACAAATTGCGTGATCAAAACTGTCAAAAAGCTCTTTAATCACACCTTTTAATAGACCAAAATCATAGACCATTTGCCCATGATCTAATTTTGAGGCTTTTAACAGTAATTCAACTTTATAACTATGCCCGTGAATCGAACGCTTACAGCGATCTGATGTACAATTACGTACAATATGAGCATTTTCAAACTTAAATAATTTACGAATTAACATGCACCAAGCTGATCTATATCTGCAAACAGATTTTATTATAAAGCAAAAAAATCATCGGTGGGATTGATTTTAAGCCTTGTGACTATTCAATAATCCAATCTATACAAAGACTAGAATGGTGCAAGACTTCTTGAATACACAATCACTTGTTTATCTTTTCTCATCATTAAGCTGTTAAATTGGCGCTTACGCTCGCTTAGCATCACTTCAATTTGAGCCGTAAAATAATTTGATTTACTATCTAATAAAGACGCAGCATCGGTTTTACTCTGCTCATCAATCCCAGAAAAAGCACTTAATTTCCATAAATCATCTACATTATTAAAATGCGTTAACTCAGTTTCCTTGATTTTTAATTGTTGTTCGATAGCTTTGACATCTACTTTAGGATCAATACTGGCTAATAGTAATGCAGGTGCTGTATTCATATTCACCTTCGTCTGTTCAGGTAATGCCGTGACATAAGGTTTGATCAAATCGTAGTTTTTGCCTTCAAAACCTCGTACAAGTTTTAATTCTTCTATACTATGAAACTTGGTATTCGGCGTTAAATATGCAGGATTTAGTCCTTGGTAATAGCTACTCTCCGCACCCATTGCGCCAGTCACTTCATCATTTGTGTCTTGCCAATCAATCACAGCTTGACTGAGTTCAGCAGGCAGACCTACACGTTGCAATAACTTTTCAAACCAACGTCGAGCAGAATCATCAACTTGATTGCCATCAGCCTTAACCAAATTATTTAGATTAAACTTTCCTGACTCATCTAGTAGTTTTCCTGAGACTGATCCATCTTCTACGGGAAATGATGGCATCGGCTTTGCCCAGTTTTCCTGTAAATGATCAATACTACCACCATTATCGCTATCTTGAATGAGTAACTCTGAAAAAAAAGCTTCTGCACTTTTTGCGTACAATAACGATTGATCCTGACGCATCAAATAGCCCGTATTTTCAGCGGTATTGGTTTGCCGTTTTGCAATTGTTGCAGCCAAAATCGTTGCTAAAGCAACCATGACTAAAATCGTTAATAAAGCTACGCCACGCTGAGATGAATAGTTTTTCATGGTGGTGAGTTATTTCCCAACAATTGATTTGCATTCACTAGACTATAAATCCACTCGTAATCCGTACCTGCAACACTAAGCTGTATTTTTATGCCTAATGGTAATTTTTTTAACTCATTAATATTATTAGGATCACCAATATTTTCAGGCCATTGTGTCAGTTCCTGTGGATTCATGACGACCACTTTAAATTGATCTACATTTTCTAATAAGGTACTTGAGATGGGTTGTACCCGATTTGGAATATTTAGATTTGAATATTTGAGTCGATAAACTTTTTTCTGTGTTGAATCGTAGCGATATTCAATACGTTCATAAGGTGACAAACCTTGTTTCAACGGATCGGACACTCCTGCTTTACTAAACATAAAACCACGATCATTTAGCACCAAAGCGGCTTGTAATTGTCGACCATCATTTGCCGTTAATGGAATAATTTGCAGACTATCTCTTAGAATCTGCTGATAGGCATCTTGTAACGCAAATAAATGTGTTTCATGCTCTGCATTACGATCTTTGACTTTTAATAAATAATCAAAAACTTTCCAACCAAGCATTGAAAGTACGGCAAAAATAGCAATTGCAACCAGCAATTCAACAAGGGTAAAACCCTTTTTAATTTTCATCATGTTTTAGCTTTTGCTGGATAATTAAAAAACACCATATTGGTGATGCCCGCTTCAACTTTACCATGCTCAGTATTAAATAAACTTACTTGTAATTCGATACGTTGTATTTTGGGGCTAATTGTAGCCTGTGCTTTTTTATCAATCTGCCAAGTCTCACCTTGAGAAGTCACCTGTTTCGATTGCGTTCCATCTAACCATTCTTGATTCATTTCCATCATTGCAATCTCATTCATTGCAACGAACTGTGCTTTTGTTCGCAAAATCGCACTCGATGTAGATTGTGTATATTGCATGGCAATTTTTGTTAATGCAATTGCAGCGACAGCAAATATCGCTAAAGCAACCATTACTTCCAACAGGGTAAATGCTTTAATCTTCTTCATTTATTTTACCCAAATGATCTATTTCAAACTCATGTCCAATTGGCTGTTGCTCATAATAAAATTGAATACGGACAGGCTTAACTTCACCATTGCCAAACCATATGAGTTGCGGTGCTTTACCACCTAATAAGTCCTCATTTCTCGCTTTTCGATATTCTTCAGCATTTAAAGTTTGAATACTAAAAGATACGCTAGTCGGTAGCTCTCGAAGTTTAAACTCTTTATATGGCTGCCAAGTCCGATCAGCTTGCTGAATTTGCTCATGGCTCTGATCATGATATTCAAACAAATTATAGCGAAATGGTGCAACGTCAGTCGCATTTTGAGTATTTAAGGCAAAAACTTTAGCTTGATCCGTTGATTCTTTATTAATCTTTTTTAAATCAAGTATAAACATTTCTCTGGCTTGCATCGCTCGACGTTGATCTACACCACCAATATTCAGAACAACCAAAGATGTCATAATCGTCATGATTACAATCACCACCATGATCTCAATGAGGGTAAAACCTTGTTGTAATCTATGTGGTGATTTCATTTTATTTATCAGCCATTCGCTAAATATTCAATTTGTTTTGGCAAACCTAAAGCTTGATCAATATAAGCCACACGTAAACTATCACGTGAACCTAAATAACGCTGATAAAAGCTCGAATTCAGAATAACTGCTGCACCATAAGTCAGAGACCAAATCGAAGCCAAATAATCACGCGTTGTCATCGTGCTATTTATATCTAATAAATAACTTTCTGTCATACGAATGATAATACGTAAACGTTGACGACGAACTTTATACAATTCGCTAAATAATAACTGAATACCTTGACCCGTCGTAGAGAGGCGTTCTTCAATTTGATGAAATAAAGCAGTACGTTCAGGATGATGTAAATGGTGTAGCATGAAAAAAGCTAGATGCTCAGGGAAAGCTTTCTCTGTATCCTGAATCATTTCAAGCAGCATTCGTTCATTACGAATAATCAGCAACATATACAATTCATCTTTGCTCTGAAAGTGCTTATATAATGTGCCTTTAGCAAGATCTAATTCCGCCGCTAAAGCGTCCAAAGTCATGCCTGCTTCACCATTTTCTAATAGGAGTTGCTCAGCGATCTGAAAAATTAAGGCTTCTCGTGCTCTAAACTGAGCTTGGCGATCCATTTTCACGTGATAACTCTCTTTGCTAATACAACTAAACCGTTTACTTCAAACGAAGAAGATTCTCAAAATTCTGTGTGGTAATCATACCTATTTCTTCAACTGACTTGTTATATACATCCGCTAACGCCTTTGCAACATAAGGCACATATTTAGGCTCATTGGTTTTACCCCGATAAGGCATAGGTGCTAAATATGGGCTATCCGTTTCAATTAACAACCGATCAAGCGGCACTTGTTTAGCTACATCACGTAATTCTTGTGCATTTTTGAATGAAACAATACCAGAAAAAGAAATATAGTAACCACAATCTAAAACAGACTTCGCTGTTTCCCAATCTTCGGTGAAACAATGCAAAATACCATGTGTGGACTGCTCTGCTCTTATAATATCGACGGTATCGTGTTTGGCTGATCGTGTATGCACAACCACAGGTTTTTTTACAATTTTTGATGCATGAATATGACGGGCAAAACATCGTTTCTGTTCTGCAATAAAATCTGTACTGTGATAATAATCTAAACCTGTTTCCCCTAATGCCCATACCTTATCAGACTGTGCTAGCTCTACGAGGTAGTCTGTTGTTGCTCGCGCCATATTATGATCATCCTCGCATGGATGAACACCTACAGAATAACCCACGTCATCATGTCGAGAAGCGATTTCAGCCAATTTAATATGATCATCCAAATCAACTGAGATGCCCATAAATTTTGAAACACCTGCAAGGCGAGCTTGGGCAAGCGCTTGATCTAAACTCCCATCGTAAGGACTCAGATCTAACATCGTTAAATGACAATGGGTATCAACAAACACGCTTATTTCCTATCAACTTACATCGTAAAACTTGGACGATCCATCGCTTTTGAACCAGCCAACAATCTCTCAGCCTCATTTTTGTAATACACACCTTTTTCACCAGCAAGCTGAATTGCAAAACCTTGTGGTTTAAAATGTGTTTGTTTATGCGAAATCCAAATTACCTTACCCGTTAATGGGATTTTTTGTGACTGCTCTGGTAAAGTCGCTAACACAAAAACTTCCTGTCCCATTTTTACGGCTTGTTTCGTGGAAACAAATAAACCGCCACCTTGCACAAAAGGCATATAACTTGATTGCAAAGTTGCTTTATCAGGAATATTGACCTGTATAATTCCGCCCATCATTTGTGGTTGCATAACATTCCCCTGTCAAATACAAATAGTTTGAAATATCTATATTTTCATAGCATTAGTAAATTTTTAAGCATATTTACATGCCTCTCAAATTCAATATTTTCTACCGTCAATTTAAAAAACTATAATTACTGCCATTTTAATTATAGGAAACAATCCGACAAACAACAAATAATGTTTGAGGAAAACTGTTCGAAAACAAACAAAAATGGTTTTTATTTAAACAAATATAGCCTTCGATGAATCACGATTTCAGAGGTGATCACCATAACGAAAGCAAATGCTTTTTGGCTATTACAAAATCAAGCATTCAATCAACATAAAAGATTTTAATACCCTATCTAAACCACATGCATCAATTGAATAAACAACTGATCTAGTATCAACTGTGTTTGTACATTTTGCTCAACCATCAATTTTTTCTGTTGCAGGTCAGAATAAATTTGAAATAAGCTTTCTAAGTCATAAAGCTGTGCAAGCTGTGTTAAATCTAAGTCTTTATTTCTCAAAGATTGATTTAATTTTATAGCGACTAAATCGGTCAATAAATATTCAAACATTGTCATAAATTCAGAGAAACTCAACTCTTTCGACCACTTGCTTGAATAACTTAAAGGCATATTTTTTTCTGAGACCAACTTAAACCAATCTTTCAAGAATAAATCTCTTTTATGCAACCAATCGCTCTGATTAATTTCAACGGCAGTCAATGGCATGCCATTTGCGAGATTAAGCAACAAATCAATGTGTTCAGCTGAAATATTCGCTATTTGCTGCTGAATAAAGTTTTGTGCATCTTGGGTATCTAGACGGTCTAAAGCGAAATGCTGCAAACGGCTTCGAATCGTTGCTGGTAATTTCAAGTAATGATCGGCCAATAGAATCAGAATAACCCTTTCTCCAGGTTCCTCTAAAGTCTTTAGCAATGCATTTGCGGATGCTATATTCAAAGCCTCCGCTGGCTCAATCACAACGACTCGCCATCCATCACCAGTCTGTTGAACAAATGGTAATAAATCACGAATCTTTTCGATTTTTATCTTGGCATTTTGCTTTTTATTTTCTTCATCTGTGGTGATATGGACATAGCGAGGATGTGTATTAGACTTCAACCAAAGACAACTTGTACATTCACCACAAGCTTGTTCGGCTTGTTTGTTTAAACATAATACCCATGCCACAAAACGCTCAGTAAATTGATGTTTCGCGCAGCCATGTTTACCATAAAAAAGTAAACCATGACCTATATCGGGAAAACGCGTTGTCAACAACGCCCATGTCTGCTTGTGCCAAGGATAAACGGTTGTTGACTGCATACTCATCATAATTATTCAAATAAACTTACTGGTAGCGCATTTAAACGCTCTAGATCAGCTTGTGTATCTACACCCGGAGGCAGATTGGCTTCAGCAATATCGATCGCAATACGATGACCATTTTCTAATACGCGTAATTGTTCAAGACTTTCTAATTTTTCAAGATCGCCTTGTTCCCATAACACATATTCTTGCAACAATTTCACACGATATGCATATAAACCCAGATGACGAAAAGCACGATCATGCAGCTTTGGCTGCTGTAATTTTGCGCCATCACGATCATAAGGAATAGTTGCTCGACTAAAATATAATGCTTCTTTACGATTACTCATCACAACTTTGACGATACAATCGCGCTGAAATTCATCTAATGCGTGAATAGGCTCGCATAAAGTAGACATTGAGCAATGCGGTTGATCAACTAAAAGCTGAGTAACTTGTTGAACCAATTGAGCAGGAAGTAATGGTTCATCACCCTGTACATTGACAATAATATCGTTTTCTGCCCAGCCTTTTAGACGAGCAACTTCACTCAAACGATCTGTGCCTGACGGATGATCGGCACTGGTTAAAACCACATCAATTCCTTCCGAACGACACACTTCTGCAATACGCTCATCATCAGTCGCAACACATAAATCATCAAAACCTGCAACTTTCTTCGCTTGATCTACGACACGTAAAATCATTGGGCGACCATGAATAAGCAAAAGTGGTTTTGCAGGTAAACGTGAACTCGCAAAACGAGCAGGAATGACAATATGTTTCATGTTAGAACTCTAAGAAAATTGGATACCGACTTGTTGCAATTGTTGTTTCAATAAATCATAACAGTCTGCAGATAAAACCGCTTCAACAGGCACAACCCAAATCGGAATATTAAATTCTGGGTATTGTTTCAATAAAACCTTAAGCTTTACCGCATCTTTTTCTGTGGTAATAATTGCATCTTGATTATTGAAGGTGAGATCATCGATCTGATAATCATAATGATCAGCAAACTCATGTGTTTGATATTGTTTCACATTCAATTGATTTAAAGTTTGATAAAATCGTTGTGGGAAACCAATACCAACAACCACATTAAAATACTGATTTGGATCAAACACATTTAAATCTGTATTTAAATTTAACAGATATGGCTGACCAATCACTAAATGCATATTCCTTTGTGATTGGGCAATTTTAGTATGTTCAATAACCGTACTTCTATTCAAGCGCGATTTAGGCTCACGTAGGTACCCTTCGGGCAACAACTTCTCATTCCCTAAACCACGATTTTGATCTAGAACAATCCATTCAATTTGACGTGCTAATGCCCAATGCTGCAAACCATCATCGCTAATAATTAAATCGAGTTTTTCAGATTTCAATAATAATTCAATTGATGCTTGACGATTTGGCCCAACCGCCATGGGTACATGAGTAGATTGAACAATTAAGCATGGCTCATCACCAGCAAAATCTGGTTCAGACAAAGCATTCACCAAAACTGGAAAAGGTCCTTTGCCACCATATCCTCGACTAATTACACCAACGCGAACACCTTGTTGCTGTAAATATTTAACGAGCTGAATTAATAAAGGTGTTTTCCCACTTCCTCCAACCGTAATATTACCAATAATCATCACAGGAATTGGGGCAGTGTATTTTTTCTTAAGACCAACCGTATATAAGGTTTTATTTAATTTAAAAATTAAGCGATACAATAATGATAAAGGACGCAACACGATCAACCACGACGCTTTTTTATTCCAAGCATCTTGTACGTGTTGCGCAATAGACATTATTAATTTTCCTCAAAATTACGTTGATGCAATTGATAATACACGCCATGTTTATTTAGCAACTCAGTATGTGTGCCCTGCTCGATAATTTGTCCTTTGTCCATTACCACAATAAGATCTGCATTTTCAACTGTAGATAAACGGTGCGCAATTACTATCGTCGTACGACCTTGCATCGCTTCATCAAAAGCTTGTTGGATGAAGTATTCAGACTCATTATCAAGCGCACTGGTTGCTTCATCTAAGATTAAGATTGGAGAATCTTTTAAGATTGCTCTGGCAATCGCGATACGTTGACGCTGACCGCCTGAAAGATTTAAACCTTGCGCACCAAGTATTGTGTCGTAACCCTGTGGCAAATTCACAATAAAGTCATGCGCATAAGCAGCTTTTGCAGCTGCAATAACCTGTTCATCACTTGAGTCTTGAAGCTGACCATAAGCAATATTGTCACGCACTGAACGATTGAATAGCACAACCTGTTGATTGACTGTCGCAATTTGTGAGCGAAGATAAGAAAGCTCTATCTCTTGTACAGGAATATCATCAAAATAAATTTCCCCTTCACTTAATTCTTGAAAACGCGGCAGCATATTCACTAATGAGGTTTTCCCTGCACCAGATCGACCAACCAAAGCAATGGTCTGACCTGCTTCAATATTTAGACAAAAGTCCTTAATTGCATGCGTACCATCTGTATAACGCAGATTAGCATGATCAAATTTAATATTGCCTTTCAAAACTGGCTTAAGCTGACCATTATTTTCTTCTTCTGGCATGTCAAGTAGTTCAAATACCGAATGTGCAGCTGCTAAACCACGCTGAAGTTTCTCATTAATATCAGTTAAATTCTTCACTGGTTTAGAGATCAGACCTGCCGCAGTAATGTAGGAAACAAACTCTCCTGCTGAGGTGTCACCTAAAACCTGTGGGCGAAGCGCTAACCATAAAATAATTGCCATTGCCATAGACAATAGTAATTGTATGATCGGGCTATTAATATTCTGCACCACAACCATTTTTAGGCCACGACGAAGGTTTTCCTCAGAAGATTTGTAAAAACGTTGCTGCTCAAAAACCTCACCCGTAAAACTCTTAACCACCGAGTTTCCATTAATCGTTTCTTGTACCACATGGTTCACATCGCCCATCGTGTTTTGCACTTGAATTGACAACTTACGCATTTTCTTAGATGCGATTCTGACCAATATCCCAATGAAAGGCATGAAAACCACGATACATAGAGTCAAACGCCAGTTGGTATAGAGTAAATAACTCAACAAACCAATAACAATTAAACCATCTTTAACTAATGTTTGTAGAGATTCAGATGATGCTGCTGTGAGTTGTTCGACGTTATACATCAATTTTGCACTGATATGACCTGCACTGTTATCAAGATAATATTGCGCAGGTAAGCGCAGTAATTTAGCATAAACTTCTTGACGAATACTAAATACCAAACTACGTGAAATAACTGCTGAAAAGTATCCACCTAAGAACAAACCAAGGCCACGGAAAAACATAAGTAAGACAATTAAGACCGGGAACCAATCTAAATTTTCGCGACTACCATTTTGGATTGCATCAATAATATATTTCAATAACTTTGCGACAGAAACCTCTGTCGCAGCGTTGATTCCAAAACCAAGTAAGACGAATAAGGCAACGCCCCAATAAGATTTTAAATATGATATTAAACGGACATAAACCTTAAAATCCTGATTCACTCAGTAAAACCTCTAGTTGGAACTTTGGTGCTAATATTGACATTAACAAAGCCGAGTTGACCTGCCACATCCATTACACGAATCACATCTTCATGTTTTGCTTTTGCATCAGCTGCAATAATAAACATAAAATCACGACGATCCTGTGCAGCCTGTTTAATCGCAGTACTGAGATCGGCACTATCTTTGGTCGATAATGCTTGACCATTCACAGAATAATGTCCCGTGGAGTCTACCATGATTTCAATTTTGTGATCGAATTGTTTAGGCGGAACACCTTGAGCATCTGGTAAAGTAAGATTTATACGGCTTTGCTGACTAAATGTGGTAGATAATAATAAAAACACCAAAATGAATAACATACAGTCAATCATTGGCGTCAAATTGATATGAATATCTTCAACTTGAGAACGTTTAAATTTCATAATGTCACCTATGCTCAGCTTGCACGGCGATTTTCTTGCACATGAGGTGCTTTTTTGTAGAAAAGTGCAGCATGAAATAATGTTGATTGTTGTTCTAACTCAGCAATATATTCATGTACTACACGTTGAAAATAACGATAAGCAATCATTGCTGGAATCGCTATCAGCATACCTACAGCCGTAGTAATCAATGCTTTAGAAATACCAGGCATCATCATGCTTGCATTTCCAGCAGAACCGATATCAATCACTAAAAACGATTCAATAATACCAAGTACTGTTCCTAACAAACCAAGTAAGGGTGCAATCGCGCTCAATGTACCTAAAAAGTTAATATTTTTTTCTAGATAGCTGATTTCTTGGGAAGCTGTTGCTTCCATTTGTGCACGCGCAAACTGCTCACCTTGATCTTGATGATCATAACCAGCTTTTAAAATACGACCTAACGGACTTTTTACAACGTCTTCTTGCTCTAAATGTGAAATAACATTATCCACATTTGAGCCTTGAACCAGTAATGCTTGAGGTAAAACTTGTGACCGTCTTAAGCGAATATATCGCTCAATTGTAATAGCAACCGTAAAAATTGATGAGAGAATAAGCGGTAGCATTAACCAACCACCCGCTTTCACAAGTTCCCACATATTATTCCCCAATAATATTTAAAATATAAAAGGACGCACCTTAAATATTAGTTAGGTAAACAAATATTTAAAATTCCATCCAACTCATCCAATGAGTGATAATGAATGACCATTTTTCCTTTACCTTTTTGGTTATGGTCAATTTTAACATTTGCTCCAAAACGTTCCGATAGTTTCTGAGTCAATTGTTCAATATCAGGAGAAACCTGCACCTTTTCCTTTGCAGGCTTTGGTTCACTCCACTCACGTACTAACTGTTCAGTCTGACGCACTGATAATGCTTTTTCAATTACGATTTTAGCAACATCCATTTGCTCTTTTGCTTTTAGGGTCAGAATGGCACGAGCATGTCCCATATCAAGTTGACCTTGTTGCATTAAGTCCTTAATTGGATCAGCCAAACTTAATAACCGCAATAGGTTACTCACCGTAGTACGAGCCTTACCTACTGTATCCGCGATTTCTTGATGACTTAAACCAAATTCATCATGGAAACGCTGCAAAGCTACCGCTTGATCAATTGGATTGAGATCTTGTCGCTGAATGTTTTCAATTAACGCCAATGCGATTGCAACTTGGTCATTTAAGTCACGTACAATTGCTGGAATTTCAGCCAAACCTGCTAATTGGGCAGCACGCCAACGGCGTTCACCTGCAATAATCTCATAAGGGTGTTCTTCATCATCCACTGGACGAATCACAATCGGTTGCATTACGCCATGCTTCTCAATTGATGAAGCAAGTTCCTGTAAATCTTGTTCTTGAATAAAACGACGTGGCTGATATTCGCCACGTTTCAGTAAATTGACATCAATTTGCTTGAGTTGACCATGATCCAAAGCCTGTGCTTCAAGTTGCAATTTCTCTTTTTGAATTGAACCCAATAGTGCATCTAAACCACGACCTTTAGCCAATCCGCGTTTTTTGATGCTCATACAGCACTTCCTTTTTTCACTTTACTTTTCTTCAACATTTCTGCAGCTAAATTCAAATATGCAACTGCACCTTTTGAGCTTTTTTCGAAATAAATCACTGGTAAGCCATGTGCTGGCGCTTCAGCCAAACGAATATTCCGAGGGATCACCGTTTCGTATAACTTTTTACCAAAATATTGCTCTAACTCAGCAGACACGTCACGGGTTAAAGCGTTACGAGCATCATACATCGTACGTAACACCCCTACAATTTCCAAGTTTGGATTCAGGGCTTTTTGTATACGATCAATTGTTTGTGTCAAATCTGCCAAACCTTCCAAAGCATAATATTCACACTGCATCGGAATAATTACACCATTGACCGCAGCCAAAGCATTCACAGTTATCAAACTTAGGCTTGGTGCACAATCTACAATAATATAATCAAATGCTGAATCTACTTCTTGTAACGCATTTTTGAGAATAAACTCTCGCCCTTCTTGCTCGGCAATTGCTAACTCAACGCCAGCAAGTTCACGATTTGCACCTAAAACTTTATAACCAACGTCAGCTTTCTGAATTGCTGTTTCAATTGGCACTTCACCCAACAACACATCGGTAATCGAGTAAAGTAAGTCATTCTTTTGAACGCCAGACCCCATAGTGGCATTACCTTGAGAATCCATATCAACCAATAAGACACGTTTCTTCAAAATCGCCAAAGAAGCAGCAAGATTAACGGCTGTTGTGGTTTTTCCCACGCCACCTTTTTGGTTTGCAATCGCAATAATTTGAGCCATGATTACCCTTAATATTTTTTATTGAATTCGTTGAAGTAAAAGTAAATGACGTTGTTCATCTAATCGCGGCACACGCAACTCAATCACTTTGCATGAATACTGTTCTTTGATCTGTTCCATTTCATCAGTTGGAACCAAACCTTTCATTGCAGCAATAATACTCTGCTCATGCATATAGGGTTGCGCTGCATCTACAAAATCAGTTAATGAAGCAAATGCACGACTAGTAATGACATCAAACTGACCAAGTTCATCAATAGTGTCTTCATTTTCTACACGTGTTTGAACTGCAACAACATTATCCAATTTTAAATCGGCAATAAATTGCTTAAGAAAACGAATTTTTTTTCCATTTGAATCTAATAATACACACGAGCGCTCTGGTTGACATAATGCAATGATCATGCCCGGCATTCCACCACCCGTGCCAACATCTAATAAACGTCCTTGTGGCAAATCATTTAAAATACTTAAGCTATCTAATAAATGTTTAACCAGCATTTCTTTCGGGTCACGAATCGCTGTCAGGTTATATGCTTTATTCCATAGCACGAGAGCATCTTGATATTTCAATAAGAGTGTTAGCGTTTCCTCACTTAGGTTTAAACCTAACGCTTGACTACCTTGCTTTAATTCTTGAAAAAAAGGATGCATAACAGTGCGACATCTCGATAAACTTGCCGTGCAGTATACCGATTTCTGATGCAAGGCACAGTAGGACTTGTTGAACGATTATGCAGTTAAACATTTTCAAACCTGATAAACTGCACAATCTATTCAGTTTTTTGTCGTTCCTTAGACAAATTTAAGGTAAATAAGACAATAACCTATTACGAAAACTTATTTTGCTTAATTTGTTGATCTAGCTGTTCCAAACGTTCAGGTGTGCCAACATCCACCCAAATCCCTTGTAATTTTTCAGCTGACACTTGTTGTTGTTGCATCGCTTGCTTTAATAATGGCGCTAGAGGTCTTTTACCATTTTCCAAACCATTAAACATCTGCGGAGCTAATACTGCAACACCACTATAAGTTAAGGCTTCACCTATTTGTCCCTGCTCAAAAGTGTGGGCCAAATTATTAGACAAGATAAAATCACCTTTCTGGTGCTGCGGTGGATTTTCAACCAATACTAAGTGTGCTTGCTTATCTCCCAAATGCACATTTAACAATGACGAAAAATCCATCGTGGTCCAAACATCACCATTCACCAAAATAAAAGGTTCATCACCCAGTAATGGTAAAGCATTGATAATACCACCTGCGGTTTCAAGCCCTTCTCCTTCATGAGACCACAAAATCGTCACACCGAATTTTGAGCCATCTCCTAAAGTAGTTGCCAGTTTTTCACCCAACCAAGCGGTATTAATGACAATCTCTGTAACACCAATCTTTTGCAACTTTTCAATATGCCAAACAATCAGTGGCTTTCCACCTACTTCAAGCAAAGGTTTAGGTGTATGTAAGGTCAGAGGACGCATGCGATTCCCTAGCCCTGCAGCAAGAATCATCGCTTTCATTATGCTGCAACCTCGTAATCGCCATATTTCGCAATAAATTTAGGCATGACCACATCACGAATAAACTGCATAAATTCATTCAGCTCATCATAGCCTTGGCTTTCTTCAAGCAAATACCACATTACTCGTGGTAAGTCTTTTAAGTACCCAGATTTACCATCACGCTCAAACAGACGGACAAAGATACCTAGAATTTTCAGATGGCGTTGAATCGCCATCAAATCTGCATCTCGCTTGAATTGCTCGAAACTACGGTTTTCTTTCGCTACAGCTGGTAATAAGTTATAGAACACCTCAAACCATTCGTAGACACGCTCAGCATTCCACTGTACATAAGCATCACGTGTAATCGAGATCAGATCATAGGTATCTGCACCAATGACTGCATCTTGGAAGTCGATCACTCCTAATGCTTGCTCGTTTTCTATTTTCATCAAATTACGACTATGAAAATCACGATGCACAATCACTTGTGGCTGATGCGTCGCCTCAACAGCTAAAAAGTCAAAAGCTTGTTCAATTGTTTCTAACTGCTGCTCTGTAGGCTGAATATCTAATGAAGGCAACATCCACTCTGTCAGCAAACGCATCTCAGTCATTAATTTTTCATAAGAGTATGCGGGTAGTTGTTCAAGACCGTCGATTTGTTGTAATTCAATCAACTGTTCAAAGCTTTGTGCATAGTATTGGTCAACAGTTTCATCTGTTAATAACGTTGAAAGTACAACATCACCAAAATCTTCCAATAGTAACAACCCCAAAGTCAGGTCTTTAGCAACGATATGCGGAACACGCACACCATTTTTGTCAAAAAACTCATCAATACTTACAAATGGTGCACAATCTTCTTTTTCAGGTGGTGCATCCATCAGCATATATGTTTTGTTTTGTAACTTAATTCGCGCATAACGGCGAAAGCTTGCATCTCCAGCCAAATAATTGATCTCGAATTGATCAGATTGGAGAGTGGCTTGGAGCCAAGTTTGTATCAATTGTTCACGTTGTGTATTCATTTGCAATAAAATCTAAAACTAGCTGAGATTTTGAAAGCTTAAGTGTAGCCACTTATCAACTTTTTCTCTATGATGCGACAATAATTAATTGTGAATTAGCGTACTGGTTAATGAGACAATGAAACATCAGTTTAAATTTAATCCTTTAGCAACAGCTATTTTGACACTCTTGTGTGGCGGCTCGATCCAATCAGGTTTCGCAGCTCCAGCTGATGCTGTCTCTACGCTTGACAATAAACAGCTGAAAGCCACTATCCAAAAAAACCAAGATCAAGACAGTTATCCTGGTGAAAAATTTTTTCAGCAATATTATGTCGACAAATCTGCACCAGAGGCACAATTACGAGACAATCGTTATTTAAGCTCTTCTTTTTGTCAGGGAACATGGGTCACACCAATTAATCCCGAAACAAAGGCAAGCAATTCCAATACAACGACCTCCGTGATTACCGCTGATTATGGGCATTACAACCCAACTGGCGATTCTGTTCTACAAGGTAATGTCGTGATTGATCAAGAAGGTCGCACAATTCGTGCAGATCAAGTTACGATTGACTCAACCCAGACGCACGCCTCCGCTCAAGGTCGAGTACAGCTTGCTCAATCAGGCCTACTCACTCAAAGTGATGCAATAAATTATAATTTAAAAACTCAAACAGGTGATTTGAACAATAGTTTTTATATTTCTGAACAGCAACATGCCCACGGACATGCAAGCCAGATTAAACGACAGAATGAAAATTTAGTTGTTTTAAAAGATGCAAGTTATACCGCTTGCCCTCCTGAACAAAAACCAGCTTGGAAAATTCAAGCTAAACAAATTGAACTTGACCAAGCAACAGGTCGTGGCGTAACTCGCGGAACAAAACTGTATGTAAAAGACGTGCCTGTTTTAGCCGTACCATATTTCAACTTTCCAATTGATGACCGTCGTACCACTGGTTTATTAAGTCCAAATTTTGGTTATAGTAACGAAGGTGGCGTTCAACTGACTACACCTGTTTACTTAAATCTTGCACCAAATTATGATCTTACCCTCACACCAAGTTATATGAGCAAACGCGGCGCAAAATTAGATGCCGAATTCCGCTATATGACTGAAAATTTTGGCTCTGGTCATATTTGGGGTGGATATTTACCAAACGACAATCATTACGAAGATAAAGATCGAAGTGATTTGCATTTTCTTCATGATTGGAAAATCAATAACCAATGGTCAACCAACTTAGAGTACAACTACGCTTCCGATAAAGACTACTTTGCAGACTTCAATAATAACCCAAACACACGAACAGATCTTAACTTACGTCGCGCATGGGAACTTAATTATCGCAATGGTATTCCTGGACTTAAGGCCCAATTAAAGGTTGAAGACTTTCAAACGCTAGATCAAAATATCAAAGATGCAGATAAGCCTTATGCACGACTTCCACAGTTTTTATTAAATTATGTAGGCGGGAATCCTCAAGGCTTACAATATGAGTTTAATAATGACACTGCTTATTTTAAGAAATCGATCAATGATGGTTCTGCATTAGAGTCAAGTGGTACACGTATTTATAACCAATTTGCCGTTCGCTATAACTACCTAACTCCATCGTGGTTTTATGCTATTCCAGAAATATCTGTTAGAAGCATTAATACTTTTTACGATCAAGACTCTAAAGAGGGTCGCGGTCTTTCAACATCAGATGATTTAGAAAAATCCGTTGCGGTACCTCAATTTAGTTTTGCAACAGGTGTTACTTTCGAAAAAGAAGGTAAATATTTGCAGAGTATTTCTCCTCGTGCGTTTTATGCCTATTCTCCTTATAAAAAACAAGATGATTATCCTAACTTTGATTCCACCACAGCATCAATTAATTACGATCAACTTTTCAACCCGTATCGATTCTATGGACACGACCGTTTAGATGACAATAACTTCTTGTCTCTGGGTGTAACTTATAGCCTACTAGACACAGAGGGCTTGGAACGTATTAAAGCAAGTATTGGGCAAAGCTATTATTTTAGTGATCGACGTGTAACATTAAATCAACAACCAGATGAGTTCGATACACAGCGCCGTACGGGTCCAATTGTAAGTGTTTCAAGTCAATTGAATCAAAACTTTACCATAGCTGCAAATTCTGCGTGGATGTCAAATGGCGACAATGCTCAACGTGATTTCCAAGCCTACTATGCTGGAGAAAAAGGCAACTTATACAATGTAGGTTATTTCTATCGTAACAATATTCCAGATCGTCAAAGTTCATACGACCAAGCTGTTGCATCGTTTATACAACCAATAAAAGATAATTGGCGTATTATGGGTCATGCTCAATACGACTTAGATAATAGTTTAATGCGAGAATACTTACTTGGTGTGAATTATGAATCTTGCTGCTGGGCAATTTCAGTTTATGGCAGATCTTACTATAATGATTTAGATGATCCAAACTCACCAGATGTTCATAGAAAACGCGCTGTTATGGCTGAGGTAACACTTAAAGGTTTAGGTGCACTCAACAATAAGCTCGCCTCTCTTCTTGAAAATAGAGTTTTAGGTTTCAACAAAATTAATCAATCTTGGACACAACGTTAATGAAGATAAAATCTTTCCAACATATCTTTAAAGCGACTGTTCTCGCTACACTTATTTCTTCATCAATGCAAAGCTTTGCGCAACCTACGGATGAGGTTGTTGCAATAGTTGATAGTAGTGTCATTCTTAAAAGTGATTTAGAACAAGGGATTGCAGAAACAGAACATCAGTTAAAAGCACAAAATAAAACTGTGCCACCCCAACAGTATTTACAAATGCAAGTGCTTGATCAGCTCATTATCCGTCAGGCCCAATTAGAACAGGTAAAACGTTTTGGCATCAAAGCTGATGAAAAAAGTTTAAATACTGCTGTCTTAAAAATTGCAAATCAATCAGGTGCCAATACACTAGAAGCATTCCAACAAAAATTGGATGCGATTGCACCAGATACTTATGAAAATTTACGTAATAGGATCGCGGAAGATTTAGCAATTGGTCGTTTACGCCAACAACAAGTCATGTCTCGTATTAAAATCAGTGATCATGATGTTGAAAATTTTTTAAATTCACCAGAAGGCCAAGCTGCACTTGGCACACAAGTCCATGTGATTCACATGCGTATTTCTGGTGAAAATAGCGAAGAAGTTAAAAAAGTTGCACAAGAAGTCAAACAAGCACTTGCAACTAGTGATGATCCTAAAGCGATTAGTGTCAAGCTTGCAACCAGTGCAATCAAGGTTGATGGTGCTGATATGGGATTCAGAGCACTATCAGACATTCCTACTGAACTTGCAGCACGTATAACACCATTACAAACTGGTCAGACCACAGAACTGATCAATGTCCGCGATGGCGTTCATGTTTTAAAACTTTTAGAACGCAAACAAAATGATCAAAAAGCACTTGTATCACAATATAAAACTCGACATATTTTGATTCAACCATCTGAAGTTGTCAGCTTAGATCGTGCAAAACAAATGATTGATAGTCTTTATAATCGTGCGAAGGCGGGCGAAGATTTTGCAACCCTCGCTGCAACCTATTCAAATGATACTGGTTCAGCACGTGATGGTGGCAGTTTAGGCTGGGTAAGTCCTGGTGTTATGGTGCCAGAGTTTGAACAAGTCATGAAAGAAACACCAGTTGGGCAAATCAGTAAACCTTTCCAGAGCCAATTTGGTTGGCACATTTTACAAGTGACTGATACTCGCCAACAAGATATGACTAAAGAAGTGCAAGAACGTATGGCTCGTCAAATTTTAGGTGAGCGTTTGTTTGATACTGAAGTAGACGGTTGGATGCGTGAACTTCGGGCTAATGCTTATGTTGAAATTAAAGATGCAAATCTAGACACGAAAGCACCGAAATAATCCAAGTTAAAACTGCCGGTTATCGTAGGCAGTTTTATTTTAACTATATTCAAAATAAAAATAGCGGCAATTGCCGCTATTTTTTAGATTACAAATCAATTATTTGTAACGATCAACCATTTTCTCTAAAGAAATTGGGCGGATCTTATCTGCATTACCTGATGTACCAAATGAATTATAACGATCTACACAGATTTGCTTCATCGCTTCAACTGTTTCACCAAAGAATTTACGCGGATCAAATTCGCTTGGTTTTTCAGCCATCATACGACGCATCGCACCTGTAGATGCTAAACGCAAATCGGTGTCAATATTAATCTTACGTACGCCATGTTTGATTGCTTCCACTAGCTGCTCAACAGGAACACCGTAAGTTTCCTTGATATCACCACCATACTGGTTAATCACAGCCAACCACTCTTGTGGTACAGAGCTTGAACCATGCATTACAAGATGCGTATTTGGTAACGCAGCATGAATTTCTTTAATGCGATCAATTGCCAAGATATCGCCTGTAGGTGGACGAGTAAACTTGTACGCACCATGTGAAGTACCAACAGCAATTGCCAAAGCATCTACATTCGTATCAGCGACAAATTGAGTTGCTTCTTCAACAGAAGTGAGTAATTGAGAATGATCCAACACACCTTCAGCACCAACACCATCTTCTTCACCAGCCATACCAGTTTCAAGGCTACCTAAGCAACCAATCTCACCTTCAACTGAAACACCACACGCATGTGCCATTGCGACAACACGACGAGTAACATCAACATTATAGTCATATGATGTTGGAGTCTTACCATCAGCACCCAATGAACCATCCATCATCACAGAGCTAAAGCCCAATTGAATAGAACGTTGACAGACATCAGGACTCGTCCCGTGATCTTGGTGCATTACCACAGGAATATGTGGCCATTCTTCAATAGCTGCCAAAATCAAATGACGTAAGAAAGGTGCACCTGCATATTTACGTGCACCTGCCGAAGCTTGCACAATAACAGGTGAATTCGTTGCATCAGCAGCGAGCATAATTGCACGCATTTGTTCTAAATTGTTTACGTTAAACGCTGGTACGCCGTAGTTATGTTCTGCAGCGTGATCCAAGAGCTGGCGCATTGAGATGAGTGCCATAATATCCTCCCAGGTAATGCGCCATATTCTACATGTTGATTTACTTCAATTCAGCAACTAATCAATGGATTTCCGCAAAAATCATGAATCTTTTGTATAATTTAGCAAATGAAAGCCTTTCAAAATAAAAAAAGACTAAATTAAGAAAAAATTTAGTCTTTTTAAATGTTATGTGAATATCAAAAAATCTTGTTTAGGCTTAACAATATCCATCTAAACGCGTTAAAGGTAACTTTTTACCAATCGCTTTTTCAATTTCTGGCAAATAGAAAGCATCATCTTCCGATAAGAAACTAATACTAACACCTTGAGCACCAGCACGACCTGTACGACCAATTCGATGAACATAATCATCAGACTGCTCTGGCAAAGTAAAATTCACCACATGCGATACGCCGTCAACGTGAATACCACGACCAGCAACGTCTGTTGCGATCATAATGTTGTGCTTACCTTGTTTGAACTGGTCGAGCATTTTCAAGCGTTTATCCTGAGCGATCTCACCAGATAACATACCGACTTTATAACCATCACGCTTTAAGTGATCATATAAACGACGGACCTGATCTCGACGATTTGCGAAAATCATAACTTTATCAATTGGTTCATCACGCAAAATTTCTTGCAATAATTTGTACTTATCTTGTTTCGCAACCACATAAACACGCTGCTCCACATCATTATTGGTTTTTTGCTCAGGCTCAATTTCAACCGTTACAGGTTCAAATAACCACTGACGAGCAAGATTAAGCACATCGTAGCTAAAAGTTGCAGAAAACATTAAAGTTTGACGTTGTTCTTTGAAGGGTGAATAACGCACAATCCGTTTTACCGATGGAATAAAACCCATATCTAATAAACGATCGGCTTCATCAATCACAAGGAATTCGATCTTATCCAACCAAACTTCTTTTTGCTCGACAAAATCAATTAAACGACCAGGCGTTGCAACGATAATATCAACAAAATTACTATCCAACATTTTCTTTTGCTTATCAAAATCCACACCACCAAGTAGAGTGACAAGATGTAAGTTTGAAAATTTTGTTAAAGCTTGTGCATCACTCTCAATCTGTAGTGCTAACTCACGTGTAGGAGCCAGAATCAGCGCACGTGGTTCGCCACGAAAACGTTTTTCTTGTAGCGGATTATTTAATAGATCATTGATCACACTAATCAAAAAGGCTGCTGTTTTACCTGTACCAGTTTGCGCTCGACCAATGGCATCATGCCCTGCTAATGTATATTTCAAAACCTTTTGTTGAATTGGGGTCATTTGTGTAAAACCCAAAGCATCAATTGCCTTCTTCAACTGCGGATGTAAATTTAAGGTTTCAAAACCAGATGTCATATATGCTCTCGAACCATCAATGATCAAAAGAAAGTGGCATTATAAACAAAAACGCCCCAAATAACATTGGAGCGTTTTTATATTGCGTTAAAGCAACAAATTAGTCTAAAGGCTGAACGTTTTCAGCTTGGAAACCTTTTTGTCCTTGAACTACGCTGAATTCAACGCGTTGGCCGTCACGTAAAGAACGGTGACCGTCACCCATAATTGCGCGGAAATGAACAAATACGTCATCACCACCATTACGTTGAATAAAACCAAAGCCTTTAGTGTCATTAAACCACTTTACTACGCCTTGTTCACGAGCTGTCATAAGTCAATCCTCAGATATTGAAAGATAAGGACCTTCCGGTGTTGCAAACAGCAGAGCCAACAAGGTTTTAAAATATTTATAATTTCAAAGCTTGTAATCATTCTGTAAAACTATCAACAATTTCCGGTTACATCCATTTGTTATAGGTTTTTTTAACGATCTTATCGTATAGCATACATCCTAAAACGCATCGAGCTTAACATGGGTTCATGATAATTAATAGATTTATTTTGAGTTATTTCCAATGTTTCTATCTGTTTTTTTCAATAATTTAGCAGTTTTTAAGTGCTTTTTTTAGTATAAAAATGCACTGCTTTATTGCCATAAAACGAGAAACAATTTTAGATAAAATTAATCAGAAAAGAAAATCAAAGCGATTCATTTGCATTCAACGCTATTGAGCTAGTTATTAGGTTTAAAAAACATTCACAACCATTTTTAAGATTAAAAGCTCAAAAGAGAAAAACCGAATTAATATAACTTCCCAAATAATTCAGAGTAAATCCTCAGTAATCACCATATAAGTTTGTTAAAATCATATCAAACTCAATTTATTAAAACTTTATGACACAAATATCCGCATGCCCTGAAGTGATTGATGCACTTGGGCAACCCTGTCCAATGCCACTATTGATGTTGAAACGTGCTTTAAAAAAAGCTGAAGGATCTAAACAGTATTTATTGAAATCATCTGATCCACATAGTGAAATTGATGTAACACGATATTGCCAAATCCAGCAACTTCAATGCCAGACACAAAAAATTTCAGAGAATGAGTTTCACTATTTAATTGAATCTATGTAATTCTTTGATAAACTCTAGCTAAAGATAAACTAGATAACTTTACATTTTTATACTCAAATTTTCTTAGTGATGAAGAACATTCGCATTAAGATGAAATTGTTGACTTAAATACCATCCTATAAGGAGACTCCATGACTACTGACAGCAGCAATCAATTGATGCCCCTGTCATTGTCTGCGCCAGGTGTAAATCTTGGTGCATATATCAGTACTGTCAATCAAATTCCAATTCTAACGGCCGAGCAAGAAAAAGAACTTGCTGAACGTTATTATTATGACCAAGATCTTGATGCTGCCAAACTATTGGTAATGTCACACCTACGTTTTGTCGTACATATTGCACGTAGCTATGCAGGTTACGGATTGCCACAAGGCGATCTGATTCAAGAAGGTAACCTTGGATTAATGAAAGCGGTCAAACGCTTCGATCCCAATATGGGTGTTCGCTTAGTCTCTTTTGCAGTGCACTGGATTAAAGCTGAAATTCATGAATATGTGATTCGTAACTGGCGTATTGTCAAAATCGCAACGACCAAAGCACAACGTAAATTATTCTTTAATTTACGTAGTCTTAAAAAATCAAGCAAACGACTCACATTAGAAGAAGCGAAATCAATTGCCAATGATTTGAATGTAACACCAGAGCAAGTGCTCGAAATGGAAGGTCGCCTAACCGCTTATGATGCTGCTTTTGAAGCTCAAGGTGATGATGATGACGATACCCCACATACAGCTCCTGCACTTTATCTTGAAGATAATCGATACGACCCAGCTCGACTGATTGAAGAAGAAGATTATGAAGAGCAAAGTAGTTCTGCCTTGCACGAGGCAATGGAACAGCTTGATGATCGCTCTCGTAATATCTTGCAACGTCGTTGGTTAGATGATGATAAATCGACTTTGCATGAACTGGCTGCAGAATATAACGTTTCAGCAGAACGTATTAGACAGCTTGAAAAGAATGCAATGGAAAAAATCAAAACTGCCATGTCTGCAAGCTAAAATCGAATCAAACACAAGGGCTTTAATGCCCTTTTGTTTTATCTGGCTTTGTTTAAGCACCCGAATATGTTAAGTTTGTTCATCAAATTTCCAGTTCCATTATCATTATGTGGATAGCTATCTCGGCGCTTAATCTTGCACTTGCAGTTATGTTGGGTGCTTTTGGTGCTCATGGACTCAAATCTTTTGCAACCCTAGAACAACTCGCTTGGTGGGGTACAGCAACTCAATACTTTTTCTATCATGCAATTGGTTTGCTTATCTTAGGCGTCCTGCATAAAACCACAGCAACATTTCCAATAAAAATTCCTTTTATTTTGATCCAAATTGGTATCATCTTTTTCTGCGGTTCGTTGTACATTATGGCGCTCGGACTACCGCGTATTTTAGGTGCGATTACACCGATTGGCGGTGCGTTTATGATAGCGGGCTGGCTGTTACTCGCATGGCAAGCAATCAAGCATGCGAAATAAGGATTAATCATGCACATCTATTTAAATGGCGAGTCAATCGACACGTCTTGTGAAAACCTACAGCAATTGATTCAGAATTTAGCCTTAGAAGGCAAACGTTTTGCTGTAGAGAAGAACCAACAGATTATTCCGAAAAGTAGACTTGAGCAAACGACAATTGCTCCTGAAGATCGTATTGAAATTATTCAAGCTGTTGGTGGCGGCTAATCGGCTAAAAATGGAGTAAGCCCATGCAAGATTCCCCTTTAATTATTGGTTCTCGTACTTTCCAATCCCGTTTATTGGTCGGAACTGGTAAATATAAAGATCTCAATGAAACTGATTTAGCCATTCAAGCCAGTGGTGCTGAAATTGTCACAGTGGCCATTCGTCGTGTCAACATCGGTCAGCATGCCGATCAACCAAATCTACTTTCTGTGATTCCACCTGAGAAATACACAATCCTGCCAAATACCGCAGGTTGCTTTGATGCAGATAGCGCAATTCGGACTTGTATGCTAGCTCGTGAACTGCTTGATGGTCACAATTTGGTGAAGTTAGAAGTCCTTGGTGATGAAAAAACTTTATATCCAAATGTCACTGCAACACTTAAAGCGGCGCAAACCTTGATTGATGATGGCTTTGAAATCATGGTCTATACCTCAGACGACCCTATTGTTGCGCAAGAACTTGAAAGTATGGGCTGTGTTGCCATCATGCCTTTAGGTAGCTTGATCGGTTCTGGTCTTGGTATTTTGAATCCACATACTATTTCCATCATCAAAGAAAATGCCAAAGTCCCTGTTTTAGTGGATGCAGGTGTGGGTACTGCCAGTGATGCTGCAATTGCAATGGAATTGGGTTGCGACGGCGTATTAATGAATACAGCGATTGCGGCTGCTCAAAATCCAATTTTAATGGCTTCAGCGATGAAGAAAGCGGTTGAAGCAGGTCGTGAAGCATTTTTAGCAGGTCGTATGCCACGTAAGCGTATGGCCAATGCAAGCTCACCTGAAACAGGATATTTTTTCAAGTAAGAGAAAGAAGGGACTAAATAAGTCCCTTCTCGATTTGTATTAATCACTATTTGCTTAATGCAATAATTATATGGATAAGACCAAATTCTTTAAAAACCACTCATTTGTACAATAATTTTTGAGATAAAATGATTTATTGTTCCTAGAATTATCAATAAGTTATCAATCTAAATTTTAAGCACTAGATAGAAGAATACTGACTTTTTACTTATAGTTTTTTAGTAAAACCATAGAGATAAGATCTTTTTTTACACAAAAAGATTCTGTATTTTTAAATAAAATACTTTTAAAAACATTATTTTAATTTTTATGGTATTTTTAAAGTAATTCGTTCATCAAAAAAATTTAAAAAAATACAGTGCTTAGGTATAGAATACGGCGCTTGTTTAACCTTAAACCACATATAGGTTTATAAGGCTTTTATATGTTTAATGTATTGTCTCGCTTGAGCTTAGTCAGCAAAATTATTATTGCTATTTTTTTAGGGATTGGCGTAGCTTTGCTTTTTCCTAACTTTACACCTTATTTGAGTTTATTAGGTGAATTGTTTATTAAAGCATTAAAGTCGGTTGCCCCGATTCTTGTTTTTGTTTTAGTGCTTGCTTCGATTGCTAATTTCAAAGTTGGGCAAAACTCAAACTTAAAACCTGTTATGATTTTGTATGTGGTTGGAATGCTACTCGCAGCATTTAGTGCTGTTGTAGCAAGTATTGCCTTCCCAAGTCAGCTATTTCTTAATTTATCAACTCAACCAGCTCTACAAGCACCCGGTAGTTTGGCTGAAATTTTAAAGAACTTATTATTAAGCTTTATTGCCAATCCTGTACAAGCGATTAGTGAAGCAAACTTTATTGGTATTTTGGCCTGGGCAATCGGCTTAGGTTTAGCATTACGTCATAGTTCTGAGACTACGAAACAAGTGCTTACTGATGTAGCTGATGCAGTGAATAAAATTATTCACACCGTGATTGGTTTTGCCCCCGTGGGAATTTTTGGCTTAGTCGCAGTCACTTTTGCGGATGCAGGTTTAGCAACCTTATCTAGCTATGCACATTTGTTAATTGTACTAATTGGAACAATGCTTTTTGTTGCATTAGTGATTAATCCAATCCTAGTCGCATTGACGATGCGAGCAAACCCTTACCCATTAGTGTTCAAATGTTTAAAAGAAAGTGGAATCACAGCATTTTTCACGCGTAGTTCTGCTGCCAATATTCCTGTGAATCTAGATTTAGCACGACGCTTAGGTGTAAACGAAGCAACCGCAAGTGTATCTATTCCACTTGGAGCAACAGTCAACATGGCAGGTGCAGCGGTTACAATTACAGTATTAACGCTTGCTACTGTTCATACATTAGATATTCATGTTGATTTAAGCACGATGATTATCCTTTCAGTCGTTGCGACCGTTTCAGCATGTGGTGCATCAGGTGTTGCAGGTGGGTCATTACTGCTTATCCCTGTTGCTTGTAGTTTATTTGGTATATCATCTGAAATTGCGATGCAAGTAGTTGCGATTGGTATGATTATCAGTGTATTACAGGATTCGACTGAAACTGCGCTGAATTCGTCAACTGACGTTTTATTTACTGCTGCTGTAGATTTCCGAAACCGAAAAAACTAGTAGATTGTTATGCCCTTACAGCGTTTACCAAACTGGATTCAACTTGGTGCTTTTTTACTCGCACTAAATGCTGGTATGGTTAACGTATTGGGGCTATTTACTGTTCTACATCAATCAGTTTCACACATGACTGGCAACGTCAGCATGCTGGCAATGAGTTTGCTACAATGGCAACCAGAGCATTTTATTTATCTCAGTTTAGTAGTTTTATGCTTCGTGATTGGATCGTTTTACAGCGGTCTCATTCTTGGGGATAGCAATGTCTCTTTTGGTCATCATTACGGTTTCCCACTTAGTTTAGTTGCTGCATTTCTATTTTTAACTTGGCTTTTGTTACCTTACTTCCCGCGTTATGGTTTGTTGTGGGCATGTGTCGCCATGGGCGTACAAAATGCGATGGTCAGTCACTATAAAGGTGCAATTATCCGTACAACACATTTATCAGGCGTTTTAACGGATATTGGTTTAACCTTAGGTTATAAAGTTCGTGGTCTAAAAATTGAAAATAGGCGTATTTTTTTACACTTGCTCATCTTTCTAGGATTTTTTATCGGTGGGCTTATTGCGAGTTTGCTTTATCCTTATTTAAAATTACAAACTTTTCTAATACCAGCAAGTTTAAGTCTGACCATGAGTATAGCTTACTGGGTAATTTACTTTCGCTCTTTATCAAACTCGAATTCGGATTGAATTATGGTTAAAAATGCATTACAAGCTCAGTTACTCAAAGCGGGTTTGGTCGACAATAAAAAAGCCAAAAAATTAACCAAACAGGTGCAACATGAGCAACGCACTGGACAACATGATGATGCCTCATTAAAAGCTGAAATCGATCGAGTGAATCAAGAGAAATTAGCCAAAGACCAAGCACTGAATTTAGAAAAACAAAAGGTTTTAGAAGAAAAAGCGCTTAAAGCTTCAATTATTCAAATGATCAAGCAACATAAAATTTTGCAAACAGAAGGTGATGTTACCTATCAATTTATTGATGAGGGGAAAATTAAAAAGGTTTATCTTTCACAACAAGTTTATAATGCGTTAGTGACGGGTTCTTTATTTATTGCTAAAGATCAAGATAAATATGCTTATCTCCCTAAAGCTCTTGCAGAAAAAATTGATCAGAAAATGCAAGGATTTATTCTGGTTAACAATAATACTGAGAAAAATGATCAAGCAACTGATGAAGAAGATCCATACGCGGCTTATGTCATTCCAGATGATTTAATGTGGTAAATCACACCTCATTAATGTAATACAATCTTACAGATCGTATTCAAAATGTGATCAACTCATCATAATATCTTTTAACACCTTACAATTAACAAAGTGAAAATTGTAAGGTGTTATGATTTGAATTATTTAAGTTTTATTAGCGAAATTAGAAGTGAATTAAGCCAATACCCTTGGTTAGAAATGCTCATTTCATTCGCAATTTTGATTTTTCTAGCGGCTTTAGCAAATTTTATTGCCAAAAGAATTATTGTGCGTGGTATCCGCCATATCATTACAAAGCTTAAGTCACCCCATCAATCAATTTTTGCCCAACACAGCGTTACACGTCGATTTGCAAATATCGTTCCTGCGATAGTCATCATGAATGGAATCAGTGCAGTTCCCCATCTTCCATTAAAAGTAATTACATTAATACAAATGGGAGCGCAGGCATTTATTTTTCTCACGCTTGCTTTATCAATTAGTGAAGCACTGAATATTTTTAACTTATTGTATCAACGCAATCCAAAATCGAGAAATAAACCCATCAAAGGTTATTTACAGCTGATCAAACTGATTTTATTCGTTGTCTGTGGTCTTATGATTTTAGGTACTTTTCTTAAAAAAGATGTGTTTACTTTACTCGCAGGCTTCGGTGCAATGGCAGCAGTTCTCATGCTGGTCTTCCAAAATACGATCCTCTCTTTAGTCGCAAGTGTACAAATTGCCTCTTATGATATGGTTCGCATTGGAGACTGGATTGAGATGCCCTCTTTAAATGCGGATGGCGATGTGATTGATATATCTCTGCATACAGTGACCGTACAAAATTTCGATAAAACACTGACCACCATTCCGACCAACAAACTTGTCACTGATACATTTAGAAACTGGCGTGGTATGAGTAATTCAGGCTGCCGTCGTATTAAACGTTCAATATTTCTTGATCAAAGTAGTGTTCACTTTATGACTGATAGTGAACAGCGAAAATTAAAAGACTTTTTACTTTTAGACCATTATCTTGATGCAAAACAAGATGAAATTAATAAGTTTAATGATCATTTAAGCAATCAATCAGAATGCAACCAACGTCGTTTAACCAATGTGGGAACATTCCGTGCTTATGTAGAGTTCTATTTACGCCAACATCAAGGTATTGCGCAGAATCAAACTATTTTAGTTCGTCAACTACAACCCACTAGTGAAGGTCTACCTTTAGAAATTTATGCATTTACAAATACGACAGCATGGGCATCTTACGAAGCAATTCAATCTGATATCTTCGATCATTTGATTGCAATTATTCCTGAATTTGGTTTGAGAATTTATCAAGCACCGTCAGGATATGATTTTAAGTAAGCATCCAGTGAAGCCCACTTGAACTCAAGCAGGCTTCCAGTTATGCGGCAGCAGCGCTTCGATATCTTTCATTTTATGTGTTGGCAGCCTTTTCAACACATCACTGAGATAGGCATACGGATCAAGACCATTCAGCTTGGCTGACTGGATTAAAGTCATGATGTTCGCTGCCCGTTGACCACTACGCAGTGATCCTGCAAATAGCCAGTTTTTTCTGCCTAATGCCCACGGACGCATCTGGTTTTCTATCCAATTATTGTCTATTGGCAAATTGCCATCATCCAGATAACGGCTTAAGGCAGACCAGCGTTTTAGGCTGTAATTGATTGCTTTCGCTGTAGGCGAACTCTTTGGTACTTTATCTTGATATTCTTTCAGCCAGACATACAGTTGACGCATGATCGGTTGACTGTCCTGCTGCCTTCGCTGGTGGCGTTGTTCGGCACTACAGTCTGGTATCTCTCGTAATTCTGCCTCAATTTGGTAAAGCTGTTGAATCAATTGCAGAGCTTGTTCGGCAATGAGACTTTTACCCGTCACATGCAGCTCATGGAATTTACGACGGGCATGGGCCATACAACCCACTTCAATCATCTGACCTGAGGCAAAACGTGCCTTATAACCACTGTAATCATCACAGATCAGTTGACCTTGCCAGCCTTTTAGGAAATCTTCGGCATGTTGACCTGATCGACTCGGTTGAAAGTCATAGATCACCGCCTGAATAGAGTTGTACTGTGTGGTGGCATAGGCCCAGACATAACCTTTCTTGGGTTTCTTCTCGGCAATCTGCATCACGGTCACTGGTGTTTCATCTGCATGAATCACCTGTTGTTGTAATATGATCTGTTTTAAGGCTTCTGCTAGTGGTTCTAACTGTACACCACATTGACCAACCCATTCCGATAAGGTTGAGCAAGCAAGATCAACCCCGACACGCTGATAGATCAGACGTTGACGATATAAAGGTAAATGATCCGCATATTTTGAAACCAGCACATGGCTGAGCAATTCAGGTGTAGCAATGCCTTTATCAATCACATAAGCAGGCATCGGTTCTTGAATCAAGGTATTACACTGATCACAGACCCATTTGCCACGGATATGCTGTTCCTTGTAGAACTGTGCTGGTCTGAAATTGAGTTTCTCGCTCAGGTCTTCACCAATACGACGAAGCGTGCAGCCACAACTGCATTGTGTCGATGCAGGCTCATGCTCTATACGAATGATGGCTAGATGATCTGGCAGCGGTCGGCGTTTCGGTTTTATTGCTTTGGTTTCAGCCGATTTGGGTTGATCCGCATTCAGTCGTTCCAGTTCTAAATCAACGGCTGCGATATCTTCTTCAACTGCTTCATCTAACAAGCTGATTTGTTTGGCAGTGAGGTGTTCATTCTTCTGAGCAAATTTATGCCGTTTAAACAGCGCAAGTTCATGCTCGTATTTTTGTGTGAGTACAGATAGGTGCTGAACTTTGGCATCGAGGTGTTGATTGGATTGTTCGAGTTGTTGTTTATCTTCTACAAGTTGCTGATTCTGCATTGCCAACTGCTGGGTAAATTCCAGCAATTGTTCATGGGTCAGTTGGCTTAAATGAGGCAGCATATTCATGACCGCAGTATGCCTGAGATCAGGTTAGGGATGAAATAGGTCGTTTGGAGGATGGTAAAATAAAGGTATCTGGTTTAGATCATTGTGACCACGTGCTGTTGCCCAATTCTCTGCCAAGCTAAACCTTGAATTAATGCCTGTAATTGTTCCGCATTGATACTCATTGTTTCACCCTGATGAACCTGCGCCCAGTGGAACTTCCCTTGTTCCAATCGTCGGGCACACAGCCAAATCCCTAGACCATCATGTACCAACACTTTCATACGATGGCCTCGTTTATTACAGAACAGATAGGCGCAATGGGGTTTAACACCACCAAAGGCTTTCAGGACTTGAGCAAGTGCAGTATCTGTACCTGCTCGCATATCCATGGGTTGGGTAGAGAGCCAGATTTCATCAATGCGGATCATTTGATCAAACCTTGCAGCAGAAATAGTAATTCAGTTGTTGATTCCACAGGCCATTCGATTTCAATCATTTGATCTCTTTCGGAACCTGGTCCCTCATGCAGTGGAATCCTGATATGAGCAGGAGCTTTCTTCTCAGGCACAGGTGATGGAGATGTCTCTTGTTTGACTGGCATCGAGTGAACAATGACAGGAAGAAAGTCGGTCTGTGGGATAGGCAGGTTTTTTAATGGAGGGGGCATTGATTCGGACTGGCGAATCCATTTATGCAGTAGATTAGCATTGATCTGATGTTGCATTGCCACGTTAGCCACTGATGTGTCTGGCTGCTGGCATTGTTGAATAAGCTGATGTTTGAATTCGGCTGTGAAAGTTCGGCGAGGCTTTTTTTGCGTTGGTGCACTGTCTATAACTGTCTTTAAATCCATAAATAGGTGTCCACTTATTGGTTAGTGGACACTATCGGGGGATTGATCCACTAAAAATAGTGGTGATTCACTGGAGGCTTACGATTTTAAAAACTATTTACCTGTTAAAGATGCTCAAATCTAATGTGAACTAAGCTTTAAGGCTTTGCTTTTTTCAATACTAAAGCCTTAAACCTAATTTCCCAAAATTTTCTATGAAACCTTAAAATGTGTAGATAATGCAGTTTTATTCTTATCGGTTGAGTATCTAAAAAATTTTTGCAATAAACTAAGATAAGGAATCAGAAAGTACACATGCGCTTTATCTATGGTTGAATAAGTCACACCTAATTAATGTTTCTGTTTAAAGGCTTCTAGGGTTAACCAGCCGTTTGCGGAATGCCTTTTGACCCGATTGTAATAAATCTCAATATAGTCAAACAAGACAGCATTCGCCTCTTTTCGAGTGGCAAACACACTACCATGTATCACATGACCTTTCAGAGTATGATAGAAGCTTTCTGTCACTGCATTATCCCAACATGAGCAGTGCACTGCGCAAAGCTGCGTGACATACTTTGAATACAGTTATTCGTTAAAAAAGCATTTAGCCATTTTTACATCTCCAAAGTTAGCATGAAGTTAGCTTTAGAGGGACTATGTGTACATTATTTTGGCTAGGGTCACTTATGGATTGGCATCTTGGTTAATCATTCTATATATGCAAATAAGAGTATATAAGCCGTTCAAACAGAATGTGTATCTCCCTTTACAACCTAGATAACGAAGTTATTCAATCTTCATAATACATCGCACGCTTCTTTGAAAATTTCTCAAGTTGCTTCAGAAAACCTTCAAAGTAATTCTTCTCCTTATCTTCAGTACGGTAGCCTGCATATAATGTGCGTCTCAATCCTTGCGGCGACACACAGTCTAAACGACGGCTGACAACCCATCCCTTTTGTTCATATTCATTAACGACCCAATCAGGTAAAGCAGCAATACCACGCCCACTGGCAACCAACTGAATTAACATCTGCGTTAAATCAGTCGTTCGAATATGCTTAGGTTGAATATTTGCTGGAATGAATAAATGCGCCATGATATCTAAACGATGTTTATCAACTGGATAAGTAATCAACGTTTGTTCAGCCAAATCTTCAACTAGGATTATTTCTTTACGCACCAATGGATGTGTCGTTGAGAGTACTAACCGTGACTCGTATTCAAAAATCGGAAAGTATTCAATCCCTTTGAGTGCAATTGGATCAGCAGTGATTAATAAATCAAACTCGGCATTTTGCAATAATTCATGCGGATTAGACTCAAAACCCGCTGCAAAATCTAAATCGACATCTGGATATTGCTGGCGATATTGATTTAATAAAGGCATCAGCCAGTCAAAACAACTATGACATTCAGATGAAAAAATAATTCTCCCCGTTTGTCCATGCACGATACGAGTAATATCCGTTTGTGCTATCTGAACCTGAGGCAACACATCATCTGCTAGTCGAAGCAATCGCTCGCCGACATTGGAAAAACTTACTGGACGACTACGGCGATTAACAACTTCTACACCATACCAATGATCAAGTTCTTTTAATTGATGCGAAATTGCTGAAGGAGTTAGGCATAGATCTGTCGCAGCAGCAACCAATGAACCATGCTCACGTAGTGCAATTAATGTTTTTAAATGACGAAGTTCTAACACAACGATCACCACAATTGAATTTAATTCATCTTATCATGTTATTCATGAGTGTGTCTCACTATGAATTTTATTTTATTATTGTTTATGCTTCCATACCATCTCGATTCGATTTAACTCAAGGCTCTTTGTACACGACAAAAAAAGACAACTCATTGAAATAATGGCATAATACTTGTTTTCTGACGACGAATATGATGACACATTTCAATGAGTTACATCTCATCTTAAACAAATATCTAAAGTGGAACAAGTCACGTGTAAAATGTTTTACACTGATTATGCTTGCATTAATTGTAAAACAGACATGTAATCTTTCTTCTGCATCTAAAGCCTTACCCATCAAGTGCTTACCACAATCATTTTATCGACGTATACAACGCTTCTTTGCAGATCAGTACTTCGATTATCGTCAAATTTCTCAGTTAATTTTCAATATATTTTCATTCGATAAAGTCCAATTAACTTTGGATAGAACCAACTGGAAATGGGGAAAACGAGA
>NZ_KB850011.1:251954-278064 GCF_000369425.1 Acinetobacter sp. NIPH 284 | reverse complement strand
GTTGCTGTAGAAGCATGTTTAGTTCGTCTGATCACAGATACTTTATAAACTATTTTAATACTTTTTTGAATCCGTCAATGCGTAAGTCCTATAAACTTAGAAATGCAAAAATGTCGATTTAATGATTCAAACCAATAAAGGGACAATTAAACGCCCTGTATATACGCCTACTCAACAGTCAACGCTTTATCAAAATTTTGCGCGTTTAATTGAAACTTTACCAAGAAGCTAATTTTTAATAAATGTGAATTAGTTTAAATTCATATTATAGAGTTATAAATCACCTTATAAGTACTGTATTTTATTTAAATTAATTTACTTAATTCATATATTTAACTAAAAAAATAATGGATGAACTGTAAATTTAAGAATCAATTAAATAAATAATATTATTTTTTCTATGATGTTTATTTAATACCATGTAAAATTCGTGCCAAAATTGCATGATGGAATGCAAATAATGCTCAGCTCATATTAGCAGAGAGCGAATGCGAGGCTTGTATGTCAAAAAAAGAAGATATTATTAACACAGCATTAAAACTTTTTAACTCGCATAGCTACAATTCGATTGGGGTTGATCGAATTATTAGTGAGTCAGGCGTTGCAAAAATGACATTCTATAAATATTTTCCATCGAAGGAAAAGCTTATTGAGGAATGTTTACTTCAACGTAATATTAACCTTCAAATCTCATTGAATGAAACATTAGCTCAATGTGATCAATCAAATTATTTAGAGCAAATTGAATCGATATTCAAATGGTACAATGCCTGGTTCCAAAGCGAAGACTTTAACGGCTGTATGTTCCAAAAAGCACTTGAAGAAGTGATTAAAATTTACCCTTCGACTCTTGAACCTGCGACACAATATAAAATATGGCTAACGGCCTTGATCCAAAACTTACTGACTCATTTAGATATTCGAAGCCCGACACATTTAGCTACATTAATCGTAAGTATTTTAGATGGAATCACCATCCAAGCGCATGTAAATAAAAACTCTGTTGAAATGAGTGAGTATTGGACTCGCGTAGAACATTTAATTAATTTTGAAAAGCAAATAACATCATAAAATTCTTAGAAAGCTGAGTTAAAACAAATAATATGAAATTGAAAGTATAAAAAATAAAGCGTGATTTATAGTTATTATTGTGGCTCACGCTTGCGTCTGAGTTGGAAAAAGAATAATAAAAAATATTACCCTCTGGCGGTCGTACAAATTGCACATCCCGATCCTTCTTATTAAGACAGATCTTTCTGCCTTGTTCTTTATTATTAGGACTTACGCACTATTATTTATAGATTCTCTGTGGTAGGAGATGATTTTTATCGAGAATAAAGTCATCAATGAAGTCTTTGATGATTGGTCTAAATAATTTCTTCTGCCAACGATATACATTTTCAAAGATCCGCTCAAACTGGTTCTTTTGTATCTCGACGTAGGCCATCAAGGCTGCAAAAATATGATTCAAAATCAGTTTAGATCGTCTTACTTGAAACTTTTCAATATGACAAACCTGTTTAATCACTCGGTGATATTGCTCTATTTTCCAATGACTTGAATGTAATTCATGAAAACCCTCAAAGGACAATAAATCATCTTCATCTTGATGCACAATATAAAACCTCTGCTGTTCTTTTAACTGAGTCTTAAATAATTGTACAAAGCCAAAATCTTTGAGCCAGACCACTTGACCCTGATGGAAATCTGGCAATAAACGCAGTTGAAACCATTGTCCTTTTTCTGGGGAAACCTTACGGTTACAGTCGATACCAAACATAAATCGAATACCATATTTTCTTATGGTTTTTAGATTTCCAGTCGATGAATACCAACTATCACCTGTAATAAATTGAATCTTTGCACCCCAACTAAGTACTTCACTTAACATATCCATAAAGTAATCATTCTTGGTTTTACCCTCAGATTTGTCATAAATTCGGAAATTAATTGGAATATTTTGACCATTCTGATCTGTCGCATACAGGGTAATGAGATTAATCCCCTTGACGGATCGGTGGTGTTTGCCTGACCAAAAATAGCTAACCAAGTCCATATGTTGACTATATGGTTTATCTAAAACAGTATCATCAATACTGACTATAAGTTTATTATTATCAATATGTTGAATTGCTTC
Source organism: Acinetobacter sp. NIPH 284 (assembly GCF_000369425.1). Taxonomy (NCBI): domain Bacteria; kingdom Pseudomonadati; phylum Pseudomonadota; class Gammaproteobacteria; order Moraxellales; family Moraxellaceae; genus Acinetobacter; species Acinetobacter sp. NIPH 284. The sequence continues at coordinate 275,927 of NZ_KB850011.1, read as the reverse complement.
TTGATATAGGTCGTGAGGTGTGTAGTCTTCACGCTCCAGAAAGCGATTTACACTATCATGCGAGATATTATAAGTCTCGGCAAGTTGTGTGCAGCTAATAGAGTTCGGTTCTGTCATGAGAAAGCCCATATAAATGGGTAATGTACAAGTTGCTGTAGAAGCATGTTTAGTTCGTCTGATCACAGATACTTTATAAACTATTTTAATACTTTTTTGAATCCGTCAATGCGTAAGTCCTAATTATATACATTTTTCCTGAAAGTACAAATAAAATTTTTATATTTATTAATTAAATTAATTACATAATTTTATTATTTATAAAATTTTAACAATTTCTAACATTGCTAAAAATATCTAAACTCTCAAATAAAGTCTAAGCGTTATTAATGAGAAATATAAGTTTCACTGATATAGATATTCACAAAAAACCATTGTATTTTTCAAGTTTTAATACATTTTTATGTTTTTCTCACCTTATACTAAGTTCGGCTTGAATGTAGCGAGAAAAGTATGCAAAAGGATATAGAGATCAACGTGATGAGAGAGTCTGCAAGCTCTATTGTCAATGTACTTAAGTCTTTGGCAAACACAGATCGCTTAATTATTTTATGTCATTTAGCCAAACAAGAATTAAATGTGTCTCAAATTGAAGAAGCTACTCATATCCTACAACCTACCCTGTCACAACAGCTTATGATGTTAAGAAAAAGTAATGTAGTTTCTACACGTCGGGATGGAAAGCAAATCTTTTATTCAATTAGTGACCCTAAGTTACGGGTTGTTTTAACAACGCTTTATGAAAATTATTGTCCTAATATCTGAATTTTACTAAAGAAAAATTATTAGAGAATTATTGAAATTCTTAATTCTCTAAAAAAGGTTAAATTTTAAGTTCTCTTTCGCCCTTTGCTCAAAATTCTGTTGAAAATATTCAGTTTGATACAGCGGTTCTGTCTGATAAAAATGTGCTAGTACTTGTTTTCTTTTAATCAAATAAATATCTGGATATACCCAAGCATATTCCTGCTGAATCTGCTGTTCATATTCCGTAAAACGCTCAGGTGAAGCTGCTAAAATAGCCAAATCAATATCCAGTAAAAACTGTAAATCTAGTTCATTCGTTGCTTCATGCTTTTGCGTGACAAGAATCCATCGCTTAATCTTTTGAACAATATCAAATGATAAATCTTGAGCCAAATACTGCTCGAACAGCTCAGCACTTTTAAGTTCATTATCTTTGGCTTGTGGGTCATAAACTGCATCATGGAACCAGAGCGCCAATGCTACAGCATCCGCATCAATTAAATCAGCTCGAATCGAGCCAACTAGAACTAGACATTCATACAAATGTTGCAGCGTATGATAAGCCCGCTGCTTTTCACTGTAGGCAGCAATCAACTTATTAAAAACTTTCTGCGGCTCTGAAAAATGATAATGCTGATGCAGCTCAAACCATGATTTTTCTAATGTAGATAAATACTGCAGCATTGCTCATCCTCATTGGATTTCTTTATTCAGCCACTTTGCCAGTAATTCAGCATCTTTACGTTCTAGAAAAAGCTGATACAAGGTACAGGAGCCAAACTCATGTTTTAGTTCTTGCTGGCGTACAGGGTGATTACCAAATCGAAAACGTCTGGTTCCATCACGATCTAAAGGTAGCGCATATACCCCATAACTCCGCGGTTCTGTCAATTGCCCTTTAATCCGGACTTGATCAGACGATATCGCGTGTTTTAATAAATGTTCTTTGGTTAACATCCCACCCTGCTCAAGGTAAATCTAAGCTGCGTGTTGCTCATCTCGCTTAAAGACCAACTCTTTATCCGATGAACTTTCAGCATCAAAGTAATACCCTTCACTATCAAATGCTTTTAATTGTTCTACTTGGCTTAATTTATTTTCAATCAAGTATCTTGCCATTAGACCACGCGCTTTTTTCGCATAGAAACTAATGACTTTATATTTCCCGTTCTTCTGATCCAAGAATACAGGCTTGATAATTTCAGCCCGAATTTTCTTTTCATTCACAGATTTATAATATTCGTCAGAGGCTAAATTTACCAATAATTTTGCATCAATTTCAGCTAAATCTCGGTTAATTTGATCAGTGATAATGCTGCCCCAAAACTCATATAAATTATTTCCACGGCTATTCTTTAATTTAGTACCCATTTCTAAACGATACGGCATCATCAAATCCAATGGGCGTAACAAACCATAAAGACCAGACAACATGCGCAAATGCTGTTGGGCAAAATCAATATCATGATCTTTTAAGTGATAAGCATCTAGACCTGTATACACGTCACCTTTAAATGCAAATAAAGCTTGGCGTGCATTAGAAAAATTAAATTCCGCATTCCAATCACGAAAACGCTCTACATTTAAATTGGCGATTTTTTCACTCACGGTCATTAACGATGCAATTTCTGTTGCCGAGAGTTTGCGACATACATCTATCAATTGTTGAGATTGCGCCAACAAACGAGGCTGAGTATATGTATTAGTCGGTAATGTAGTTTCATAATCTAGTGTTTTCGCTGGAGAAATTAAAGCAAGCATAATCAATCAGAATAAATTTATCTTGGTGAAACTATATCAGTTGATAATTTTTAATGCCAATTCGTGTTCTCGTTCAGTTTTATCGGTAAAATAGTGGATTCTTCCATTATCCATTGCGTATCTTATGTCTGAGCAAGTATTCATCCAAGGTCCTGTTGGTCAAATTGAAATGTTTGTAGATCAACCCCAAGGTGAAATCACAGGTTTTGCTGTCGTCTGCCATCCGCACCCTTTGCAAGGTGGTACACCGCATCATAAAGTTCCTGTACTACTGGCTCAGATTTTTAATGAGATGGGATGCGTGGTTTACCGTCCTAGCTTCCGTGGCTTAGCTGGCAGTGAAGGTACACATGATCAAGGTCATGGTGAAACAGATGACATTATGGCAGTGATTGAATATGCCCGTGAGAAGCATGCAGGTTTAACCTTCTATGCAGGTGGTTTTAGCTTTGGTTCACATGTACTGGCAAAATGCCAAGCACAACTCAGCGAAGAATTACGTCCGAAGCAATTAGTGTTATGTGGCTTGCCAACAGGCTCAGTGATTGACTTACGCCACTACACAACCCCAGCAATTGATGGCAATATCTTATTTGTACATGGCGAACAAGATGAGATCACCTTGCTTTCAGATATGATTGCTTGGGCAAAACCACAAAAACATCCGATCACGATTTTGCCAGGTGCAAACCATTTCTTTACTGGCTATCTAAAACAGTTACGCCAAGTGATTGCTCGCTTTTTAAAACTGTAGACTTAAATAGAAAAACAGGACATTGACAGTGAAAAAGGATTTTTACATCACCAATCTAAAAAAAACACTTTATATTGCACATGAATTGCACAAACGAGGATTTGAATCTTTATATGTTGAACCCTCTCTATCTCCTTCTGGTTGTTATTGGAGATGTTCTTTTTTGAATAGCCATAAAAATGCATCTACCATTATTATTTCTAGCTGGATTCAAAAAAATAGAGATATCCGCAAAACAGAAATCACTCAAGATATTACTGAACTGACTGAGCTATTTATTCAACAACATCAAGAGTTTTTAAACCAATGCAAAAATAAGAATTCTGCCTATATTGAGTGGTATCAAAATATGCTTAATTGTTTAACTATTGAAGAGCTGCCTTATGCCTATTCAGATTTCCACCATGAAAGCAATTATTGGATGACAACAAAAGATCAAAAAATACCCATTTTCAAATAATAAAATCAAATATTAACCATTGAAACATATAATAAAATATTCATTCGACTACTAAAAGAAATACTCCTAACGCCCCATTTCTGCTTTATCAATATCGATAAAATGAGCATTTGGATTTTTTAATAATGAAATTAAATAAAAAACAGGGACTTTTTTAAAGCAAACAATTGAATATTGGCAACAACAAGGCACGATTACGCCCGATGTTGCCAATGATTTAAATCAAAGTTCTTCGATTCGACCTTTTGACTGGGAACGTTTGGAAAAATACTCATTCTGGATTTTCATGATTTACGCCGTGATTGCGATTGCTGCAATGACAGCCGATAAGTTCTTAATGGAACTGATCGAAAAAATCTTTATTGACTCTAAAATCATCCCTTGTCTGATTTTTGCTGCAGTTGCGCTGGCCAATGTAGGCCAACACTACGGTAAGCCTGTGCTATTCATAATTAACACACCGCAAATGTATAAACACGGCTTTGAGTTTTATCAAGCAGAAAATGGTGTTTGGCTAACAATACATGTACCAACACAATATTTATCACTGATTGATCAGACCAAGACAGGATGATCGGTCTGATCTCAGGATTAATTCGTTACTTCACACTTTCCAGTGCAGTCACCAGTAACTTCCAGCATTTATCTACAGTATCTATTTTCACACGCTCACCTGGTGCATGCGCCCCTTGAATATCAGGGCCAAACGACACCATCTGTAAATCAGGATAATGTTCCGCAATAATGCCACACTCCAAACCTGCATGAATGACTTTTAGATTAGGTTCAATATCAAATGCAGATTGATAAGCCTGTTGTAAACACTTTAATGCAGCCGATTCTGGATTCGGTGTCCAACCTGATACTAAAGGCGTTAATTCAGATTGAATTTCAAAACTGGCAAAGTGCTGTTGAATCTTTTGAGCAAATGCTACTGCTTCTTGATTCACCATCGAACGAACCATAATTAAGGTTTTCGCTTCATCTTTGGTCAATTTGACCACACCAATATTATTCGAAGTCTCAACCACATCAGCTAAAGCGCTACTCCACTGGGCAATCCCGTATGGACAACTTGCCAATGCTTGCAACCAAGCTTGCTGTTGCTGCAATGTAATAACTTCATTTATCGGGTTAGCATTTTGCTGTAAGCTGATCTGTAGCTGATCATCAATGTTCTGTAACTTTTGTTGCCATTCAGTTTGTGCCACAGCAACGGCATTTTCCAACGCGGGTAATTGCTCTGCTTTAATTGCAATAGTTGCCACAGCTTCACGCGGGATGGCATTGCGTGCCGATCCACCGACAAACTCAACCAGTCGGCCATTAGATGGTGCCAAATAATCATTGAGCAAATGGGCTAGAATGACATTGGCATTCCCACGACCTAAATGAATATCAACCCCAGAGTGACCACCTTTCAAAGCTGATACCAGTAAATCTACAAAGATTAAATCACTTGGTGCTGTTTCATATTCAAGTGTCTTTCCCACTTCTAGGTCAATACTGCCTGCACAGCCAAGATACAGCTCACCCCATTCTTCGGTATCAATATTGAAAAGCCACTGTCCAGCTAACACGCCTGACTCAAGCAAACGAGCACCACTCATTCCTGCTTCTTCATCAATGGTCAACAGGACTTCAATCGGCCCATGAGCAATATCATTTGATTCTAATATCGCCATTGCAAGTGCAACGCCAATGCCATTATCTGCACCAAGCGTGGTATTTTCAGCAATCAGCCAACCATCTTTTAAGACTGGTTGAATTGGATCTTTAAAAAAATCATGCTGGGTACCACGATTGGCTTGTGTCACCATATCCAGATGACCTTGCAAAATCACACCAGCAGCCTATTCTTTACCCGTACTTGCCGCTTTTCGAATAATTAGGTTACCAATGTTATCGACATAGGTTTCCAAATTGCGCTGTTCTGCCCAATCTTTTAAATGCTGTCTTAACCGTTGTTCATGTTTAGATGGTCGAGGAATTGTACATAAGGTCTCAAAATGCCGCCAAACTACTTGTGGAGATAATTTAGAAAAATCGACCTGTATCATGCACCAATACTCTCAAATAAAGTGTTTAAACAAATATACACCATACACCTAAATGGCCATGCTTAAATCACTTTATTTAAGATTTTATTGGCAAAATCGTCTTAGCTTTTCCATACAAATTGAGAAAAGCTATGCTCTGCTTTTAAGCTATTTTCTACGGCTTGAGCCAACTGTCGGATAATACTTTGCGTTTCGATTCGTTCAAAATTAGATATGTACATGGCCAAACTCATCATTCTCATTATTTATACGTTTTATGTTTGCACCTAACAACTTATTTTTATGTATAAACAAATAAAAAATGCAGCATTTAGCTATTCTAAATACTGCATTTCTCAATTCGTTTACTGATTTACGACTTGTAAATCTAAACCTGCTGAGTTTGCTAGCTCAGTAAAGGTTGGAAAACTAGTTGCAACCGTTTCTGTACCATGAATCGTGATGTTACCTGAAGTACGTAAACCTGCGATACTGAAACTCATGGCAATACGATGGTCATGGTGAGATTCAATTTCACCGCCAGCAAAGATTGCCGACCAGTCACCTGACTTGCCTTTACCTTCAATGATGATGCCATCTTCTGTTGGCGTACAATCAATGCCCATGATTTTCAAGCCATCTGCCATCACTTGAATACGGTCAGACTCTTTGACACGAAGTTCAGCTGCACCCGTTAATACGGTTTGACCTTCTGCACATGCAGCAGCAATGAATAATGCTGGGAATTCATCAATTGCTAAAGGTACTTGATCTTCAGGCATATGAATGCCCTTCAATGTTCTTGAACCTTTGATATGAATATCTGCAATCGGTTCACCGCCTGCAATACGTTCATTCTCAACAGTCAGATCAGCGCCCATTTGCTTCAGAATTTCGATCACGCCTGTACGGGTTGGGTTGATGCCCACTGCTTCAAGGACAACATCTGCACCTTCTGTAATAGCCGCACCCACCATAAAGAATGCCGCAGATGAAATATCAGAAGGCACTTGAATATCTGTACCAACTAATTTACCACCACCCACAAGCGAGATTTTATTTCCTTCAGTTTTAACATCATAACCGAAAGCACGCAGCATACGTTCAGTATGATCACGGGTCGGTTCAGGTTCCGTCACTGAAGTTTCACCAGCAGCCCATAAGCCTGCCAATAAAATTCCTGATTTCACCTGAGCTGATGCCATTGGTAAATCGTATTGAATCCCTTTAAGGGCTTGACTACCCGTGATACTCACTGGTGGCGTACCTTTTTCACCTGTGGTTTGGATTTGTGCACCCATTTCACGAAGTGGCTTAGCAATACGCTCCATTGGACGTTTCGACAATGACGCATCACCTGTCATCACCGAGTCAAATTTTTGTGCAGACAACATACCTGATAGCAAACGCATACTAGTACCAGAGTTACCCATATACAACGCACTCGCTGGTGCTTTTAAGCCTTGCATACCCACGCCATGAATCGTGACTTCACCATTCTTAGGCCCTTCAATGCTCACGCCCATATCACGGAAAGCCTGCAAAGTTGCAAGTGCATCTTCACCTTCCAAGAAGCCTGTAACATGCGTTGTGCCTTCAGCAATCGCACCAAACATGATTGAGCGATGTGACACAGACTTGTCACCCGGTACGGTGAATTTACCTGTAAATGTTTTCTTTCCCGGTAAAATGGTAAATTGCTGTGTCACCTTGTTTTTCTCCATCAAAGGTTTTTTGGCCAACATATGGTTAAAGTGCTGACGTGCTGCTTGGGCATGCCCGAGCAGTCCCATCAACGCTTGCGAATCTTCCTGTGCAATCAATTTCTTTAAAATCGACAATTGCTGTTCAAAGCCATCAACAGCATTTAAAATTGCCGTTTTATTGGCAAAGAAAATGTCATGCCACATCTGTGGGTCACTAGCCGCAATACGCGAGAAGTCACGAAAACCTCCAGCAGCATAGCGGAAAATATCTAAATTATCTTCACGATTTGCCAGTTGCTCAACCAGATTGAATGCCATCAAATGCGGTAAATGACTGGTATGTGCCAACACTTCATCGTGCTTAGTGACATCCATGCAAATCACTTCTGCTTTTGCCGCAGACCAAAGTTGAATCAGTTTTTCAACCGCCCAATCGGCAGTGGTCGGAAGTGGTGTCAAGATCACTTTATGATTGACGAATAAATCAACTTTACCCGCATGTACACCTGTATGTTCTGCACCCGCAATCGGATGACCCGGCACAAAACCGACTGGTAAATTTTCACCAAATACTGCTTTTGCAGCATCAACCACATTGCCTTTGGTACTGCCCACATCGGTAATAATGGCATTGTCTGCAAGATAAGGCTTAATCTGCTCAAGTACTTTTTGCGTCGCTCTGACAGGTAAGGCTAAAACAATTAAATCGGCATCCCGAACTGCTTCTTCAGGCGTTGCATAACCGTGTTGAATAAGACCGAGTGCCTTGGCATCTTCTAATGTTTTTTTTGAGCGTGTTGAAGCCACAATTTGAGCTGCAAGTTGTTCTGCCACAATCACACGAGCAAGACTCGACCCAATCAGCCCAAGCCCAATAAATGCAACTTTATTAAATAATGGTTGAGACATAAAACATTTTGCCTATCTGAAAATCTCCCTAACCTCTCTTTTAAAAAAAGATCGGAAAGTATCTCCCTTTAAAAAGGGAGACTGAAACGGATTTAAAATAAATTGAACTATAAAACAGCGATAGGATATGAACCCAAAACTCGCAATTCTTTTACATTAGGTCGAATTTCATCTAATGCTGCAGCTACATTTTCTTGATCAATATGCCCTTCCAAATCAATGAAGAAAACATAAGCCCATTTCTCAGGAAGCGCTGGACGAGTTTCAATACTAGTCAAACTAATTTTATGTTTGGCAAATGGCGCAAGGATTTCCAATAAAGCACCCGCACGATCATGTGCAGAGATTAGTAAAGACGTTTTATCATTACCACTTTGAGGAATCTTTTCACGACCAATCACAAGGAAACGAGTGGTATTTTCAGGGTTATCTTCGATATTGCTATGTAAAATCTCAAGATTGTACATGCTTGCTGCAATATCAGATGCAATCGCAGCAGAATGCCATTCATTACGAATACGGCGTGCTGCTTCAGCATTTGAATTCAGTGCAACACGCTCTACGCCCGGATAATGCGCATCTAACCATTTACGGCATTGTGCCAAGGTTTGTTGATGTGCATAAATCTGCTTAATGCTGTCTTTACGGGTATTTTCAGATACAAGGAATTGATGATGAATACGTAGTTCAACTTCACCAATCACATTGACTGTCGACGATTTGAAGCAATCGAGAGTATGGTTCACAATCCCTTCTGATGAGTTCTCTACGGGAACGACACCATAATGTGCGCTGCCTGCTTCAACTTCACGGAACACTTCATCAATCGTTGGCAATGGACGTACAACGGCATCTTTACCAAAATGCTTTAACACAGCCGAGTGGGTATAAGTGCCTTCAGGCCCAAGGAATGCAATACTTTGTGGTGCTTCAAGTGCCAAACATGCTGACATAATTTCACGGAACAAACGCGCCATGGTTGCATCAGATAAAGGACCTTGGTTACGCTCCATGACTTTACGTAACACCTGAGCTTCACGTTCTGGACGATAAAACAGCGGATTTTCTTCGGATGCAAACTTCGCTTTGGCTACCGCTTCTGCAAGCGTTGCACGGCGATTAAGTAACTCTTGGATTTGTTGATCAACACTATCAATATCGTTACGAATTTGTTCTAAATTAAGTGAATTCGATGTGTTTTGTCCATCGTTTACCATTGGAATGCAGCCTCAGCAAAATCATCTATAAGAATGGATTACAATTCATCTGTGAATTGATTATCCGAGCTAGTATAACAACACTTTAAACTATTAAACACGCTGAGTTTTAACTCTTTTTATTACCAAACTTTATTGATAATGGTTTTCATTATATATTGCTAGCAAAATTTTAATGTTCGCAAATAAATTATGATTAAACAATTTGGTATTTTGACTTTTTCTCTGCTCATTGGCACAACATTGTCTTTTGCACAACCAATGCTGATGACCACAGTGGGTACACATGAACATGGTCGAAGTCCAACACCAGACGCTGAATCCTTGCAGAAGCAGAATAACTTCTATCAAAACTTTAATCAGCAACGTTCAAAGCATTTCTTGTTCTGGAATTACCAACATCCAGCAGAGCAGCATTTAACTAATCTCTATACCAGTTTACCAAAAGCGATTATGTTGGCAGGTTGTATAGATCATAAAAGTTGTTCCGCATTATTTGATAATCCAGTCACTCCTTGATCTTAAAAACATCACTCCAAATAAAAAGACTGAATCAAATTTATTGATTCAGTCTGAAATCATTTGCTAAATAGAGATGATTTTTGTGCTTAAGACTTACCAATCAATCCACGTGCAACGATTTCTTTCATAATTTCGTTGGTACCACCATAAATACGTTGGATACGCGCATCAACGAAGAAACGTGAAATTGGATATTCTGTCATATAGCCATAGCCACCAAATAATTGAAGTAAATTATCGGCTACTTTCATTTGCATATCGGTACTAAAGCTCTTTAATGCCGCTGCGGTTTCTACATCCAATTTGCCTTCATTATACAAAGCAACGTTTTGGTTATAGAAAGCTGCTGTTGCTAATTCATCAATTTTTGCTTGAGCTAAGACAAAACGTGTGTTCTGGAAGTTAGCAATCGCCTGACCAAATGCCTGACGCTCTTTCACATATTGGGTCGCAAGATCAATTGAGCCACGAATTGCTCCCAAAGAGGTCGCTGCGATTGCAGTACGCTCACGTGGTAATTCCTGCATCAAGTAAGCAAAACCTGAACCTGCTTTGCCCAATAACTGGTCTTTAGGTACTTTTACATTATCAAAGAAAAGTTCAGAGGTATCTTGTGAATGCAGACCAATTTTGTCTAAGTTCGTGCCCTTTTTAAAGCCTTCCAAATGTGTATCAACCAATAATAAAGACACACCTTTAGCACGTGCTTGTGGATCAGTTTTGACTGCTAGAACAACAACGTCAGCATGCTGACCATTTGAAATAAAGGTTTTTGAACCGTTTAACACATAATGATCATCTTGCAAAATTGCATTAGTACGCATTGCCTGTAAATCAGAACCAGCTCCTGGCTCAGTCATACCAATCGCACCAACAACTTCGCCAGAAACCATTTTTGGCAACCAGTACTGCTTTTGTTCTTCAGTTCCGATATGTTGAATATACGGTGCCGCAATTTCAGAATGACAAGAAATCGCTGTTGATAATGCGCAATAACCCGCACGTGCAGATTCTTCAACTAACATTAATGAATAATGGGTTGGTACACCATAACCACCATATTCTTCTGGTACATCTACACAGAGAAAGCCATTTTCACCCAATGAAGACCAAACTGAACGTGGCATAATGCCCTCGCGTTCCCACTGATCATAATGAGGTGCAATTTGCTCGCTCATAAAACGTTTAAAGTTATCACGGAAGAGTTCCAAATCTGCATCGTAAGCTAACATCATTATTTCCTTTCGCTTTCATTGTTTTTAAAAATTCGATTTGCAGCCATGCTAATGATTTTTAGATTGGATGTCATGTTCCGTTTACATCAAATCACTAGACTGATTCGGTCAATAATTTTGTTTGCACTCTGCATAAGCAAACGCTAATTGTTTATTGATTAGACAGCTCCTCATATTTTTTTACGCTAAATACGTCACTTTTATGTCATATTCCTTTTATTGTTGGCGAAGACTTCTCATACGATCATGAATACAAAACGAAATATTTATAAAACTGTAGAACACCCCTTTGCTCAGTATGTTCGTATCTTGGGTAAAGGGAAAACAGGTTCTCGTTCGCTCAGTTATGAAGAAGCCTATCAAGCATTTAGCATGATTTTAAAAGATGAAGTCTTGGATGTTCAGTTGGGTGCATTCTTAATGCTTTTACGTGTTAAGGAAGAATCTGTCGATGAATTGGCTGGTTTTGTTCAAGCAACACGTGATCAACTCAATTTTCAGCCACTTGATGTCAATCTTGACTGGTCATCATATGCAGGCAAGCGTAAGCACTATCCGTGGTTTTTATTGGCGGCATTAACACTAGCTCATCATGGCTATAGAATTGTGATGCACGGCGCATCGGGTCATACCATTAACCGTGTTTATACGGAACAAGTTTTACAATACTTAGGCTATTCTATTTGTGAGAATGAGCAAGATGTCCGTAAACAACTAGATCAACATAATTTTGCATTTTTGCCACTTGAAGCCATTTCACCAATTCTGAGTGAATTGATTTCACTCCGCAATGTGATGGGCTTACGTTCTCCAATCCATACGCTTGCTCGTCTAATTAATCCGTTTAACGCCAAAGCGACTTTACAGGCAATTTTCCACCCTGCTTATCGGACTTCTCATCAACACACCGCTTTTCGTTTAGGCTATCAAAATAGTGCTGTGATTAAAGGTGAAGGTGGTGAGTTTGAGCGCAATCCTGATGCCAAAACCTTAATTTGTGGGATTAAAAATGGTGAGCTATATGAACATGAGCTACCAAAATTAACACCTGACCGTAGTCCGATTGAAGAAGAACTTGATCTTGCAGTATTTAAAGCAGTTTGGCTCGGTGAGCAAAAGCATGAATATGGCGAAATGGCAGTGATCGAAACCATGGGAATCGCTTTGTATACCATGGGTGCTGTGAATAGTTATGATGAAGCAATGATTAAAGCGAAAGCGCTTTGGGACAATCGTTTTTAAACCAAAAAATAAATAAGGTGATTTTTTAAATCACCTTTTCTACAAAACTATATCTTTTTGATCCTAAAAATAAAATATATAAAGAGCAACCATTAAATTATTCGTTAAAGTAATCAGTATTTTATTTAAAGACATTACATCAATAATAGACAGCGTAATAAAAAACGATGACTTTATTAAAATCATCGCTTTAAATACTACTTGTAGAAATTAATCAAACAAACCTTATCGGCTTAAATTCAGGCTCATTTTTGTGATGATCATCATCACACTCTTCACCTTCTTCTTTCGTACCTCGGTCGATATAACCACTACGCTGTTCTTTCGGTAAATTTTCCATTTCCCATGCATAAACAGCTTGCATACAAATTTCACGTTGCTCTTTGGTCAATGCAATACCATTTGGCCATTTACCAATTTCAACAGCAGTTTTCAGACGCTCAACAATTTCAGGATTTAAAATAGCGAGCATTTGTTCAATATTCATGAGTCATCCTGTTGAAAAGATTCAAAATCTTGATTCCAGCCCAGTTTAGTACGGCAAGCCATATAAAAATCATAACCAGGTGGATGTAATAAGCTTAGTTTAAACGGATGTTTACGAATATGCACCGTATCACCTACATTTAATGCAACACTATGTTGTCCATCAGCACTCACCATCGGTAAGACACGATTTTCACGGATGGTAATCTTAATCTCACTTTGCCCACCGACAACGATTGGACGAGATGATAATGTATGTGGATGCATTGGTACGAGTGCGATCGCATCCATACTTGGATGCAAAATTGGCCCACCGCCTGAAAGCGAATAAGCGGTCGAGCCTGTTGGTGTTGAGACAATTAAACCATCACTGTGCTGACGATAGACATATTGCCCATCAATACTCAGCTCAAAATCAATCATATGAACCGATTTACCTGAGTGTAACACCACATCATTCAGGGCAATTGCATCATAAATGGTTTCGTTATTGGTGCGAACTTCCATTTCTAGCAAGAAACGTCGATCGAGTTGAAATTGACCTTGTAGTACCTGATCCAGTTTAAAAATTGCTTCTGCCGGCTTAATATCAGTTAAGAATCCGAGTCGACCACGGTTAATCCCAATAACAGGTGTATTGTATCGGACTAAAGCACGTGCCGCATGAAGTAAAGAACCGTCGCCACCTACAACGATCACCAAATCCACCACTTCACCTAATAAATTACGGCTCACGGTTTGACCATAACTATAGGGTACGAGTTTGGCTGTTTCCTGATCAAAAACGGGATTTAAGCCTAAAGTGATCAAATGATCATGGATTAAACATAACGTTTCTACTACAGAATTCTTATCTGGTCGCCCAATTAGACCAATATTTCGAAAGGATTTATGTGAAATTTGCACGAATAACTCAGCTCCACCGCGACTATTGACTATCATATCATTAACAATCAAATTTTCGTTGATGATTGATTAAAAAGTATAAAAATGTCCATTCGTTGTTTTTTTATACGATTAATATCAACACCTTCTGAAAGTTTTTATTGCATGTTGCTATTTATTCACAGTTTTATGATTGCAAAATGACAATAAGCTATCGCATCATTACTCACATTGTTTCGGTTTTAACGCAAGTCTATGAAGTGTGAACGTGGTATTGGTTTTCTAGCACTAATTTTTTCAATTTTAGTGATTGGTGTGTTTATTGCCTTTAGTATCTATCTGATCCGTCTAGATAATATTATTCGCTATAAATTTGAAGGTCAGCGTTGGGATATTCCTGCCAAGGTATTTGCTCGTCCATTAGAAATCTATGCGAATGCACCCATTACTCAAGATAATTTTGTCCAAGAATTAAAATTACTGGGCTATAAAAATACCACGAACTATGAAAAGTCAGGAAGTTACATTATTCAAGGCAACCAAATGTATGTTCATACACGTGGTTTTGACTATGGTGATAGTAATGAACCTGAACAGGTGCTTGAGATTGCTTTCAATCAAGGTCAAGTCGGTGAAATTCGTTCCACTAAACCTTCGAGCACAGGCATTGCTCGTTTAGAACCCCTATTAATTGGTGGTATCTATCCACAACATAATGAAGACCGTGTCCTCATTAAGCTAAATAAAGTACCAAAAACACTAATTGAAGCATTGATCTCAACAGAAGACCGAAATTTTTATCACCATCATGGTGTTTCTATTCGAGGTACAGCACGTGCCTTAGTCAGTAATGCAACCGGTGGTCGACGTCAAGGTGGCTCGACATTAACCCAACAATTAGTTAAAAATTTCTATCTTTCACCAGAAAAAACGCTCAAACGTAAAGTCAATGAAGCGCTTATGGCGTTGTTGATTGAGCTACATTACAGCAAAGATGAAATTCTAGAGGCCTATTTAAATGAAGTAAATTTAGGTCAAAATGGTAATTACTCAATTAACGGTTATGGCTTAGCTTCACAATTCTATTTTGGTTTACCTCTGAGTGAATTGAATATTTCCCAACAAGCCTTTTTGGTTGGTTTAGTACAGGGTCCAACTTTATATAATCCTTGGCGTAATCCTGAAGCGGCTAAAAAGCGCCGTGATGTTGTATTAAACAATATGATGGTGATGGGCTATTTATCTGAAACAGAATATCAAGATGAAATCTCACGTCCTTTAAATATTGTGAGTAAACCAACTTTAGGGCCTGCAAAATTCCCAGATTTCCTTGATATCGTACGTCGCCAATTACGTACAGAATATCAAGAAAGTGATATTACCAATCAAGGCCTGAAAATTTTCACAACGCTTGACCCGATTGCACAGACCCAAGTTCAAAATGCTTTTAAAGACTCTGTTGAACGTTTAGCAAAAGCAAATCCAGCACGTTTGAAAAACTTACAAGGTGCTGTGCTTGTAGCCCATCCTGAGAATGGTGAATTGGTTGCTGCTGTTGGTTCAACCCAAGATTTTACTGGCTTTAACCGTACACTAGATGCTAAACGTCAAGTCGGTTCGTTGTTAAAACCAATTATTTATCTAAATGCGATCGAATCTGGACGTTATACGTGGGCGAGTCCAATTGAAGATAGTGCCGTTAATATTCCAGTTGAGGGTGATAAGAGTTGGACACCAAAAAATTATAGTGGTGGTGAACATGGCGTTGTTTCTATGCAACAAGCCTTGGCAAATTCATACAACCTATCTGCTGTTCGTTTAGGAAATGAATTTGGATTATCAACATTTTCAAATAAGCTAAAACAATTTGGTGTCAGTTCGAATATTCCAGCTTATCCGTCTATCTATTTGGGTGCAGTAAATATGTCCCCAATGGAAGTACTTGGCATTTATGGCAACTTTGCAACAGGTGGTTTCAAATATCCTCCTCGCTCTATTCGTACTGTTGTTGATGCAAAAGGACATTTGCTTGAACGTTATAGCTTAAATGTTCAACAAACGATTGATCCTGCTGCTGCCTATATTTTGAACTATGGTTTGCAACAAGTTATGCGTTCAGGTACTGGACGATCAGCTTATGGCAGCTTACCTGAAACCTTAAATTTAGCTGGTAAATCTGGTACTACTAATGATACACGCGATTCATGGTTCGCTGGTTATTCAGGCAATCATGTCGCTGTCGTCTGGTTAGGTTTGGACGATAATAAAGTTACTGGTCTCACAGGTTCTTCAGGCGCATTACCTGTCTGGACTAATGTAATGAAACAGCTTCGCCAAGAACCCGTCAATCTTCGTCAAACTGACAATGTAGAATGGCAATGGATAGACAGTGCAACAGGTGATTTATCGGCGCAAGGCTGTGATGGTGCAATGTATATTCCCCTACTTCGACAAACTGTACCTCATCGTGCAAACCTCTGCGGTCAATCACATTATGAAGTTGAACCAACCAATATCCCATCCGAGGAAGACACTCAGGGGGATCATTACGGTGATGGCACTACTAATACCAATTATATTCGAGAAAGTGAAAATCAAATGGACACCGATTTATCCAATCATAATTCTACACGTGTGATTTCGAGCGGTAGTTATAGCGGTGAAAACTAAGTTACAAGGATGATTGGACATGATGAAGAAAATAACAATTGTGATTGGTATATTGCTGCTTGCCGGTTGTAATTCAGCACCGCCTCCAAATAAAAAAGTGGTAATTAAATTGGGAGAACCACCAAGTACGTCAAACACGCAGAAAAAGAAAACTACTCCGCCCGCGTCGAGTGTAAAAATTACGCCGTATGAGCAGAAAGAAATAAAGCGTCAAAACGTACCAGTGGTTGTACCTCAGCAAAAAGTACAACAAAAGTTCAATGATGGGAGTCAATTACCAGCATTTAGAACATTAATGCAAAAAACCCAAGTCGCTTATAAGCAACAGCAACTTGCGGAAGCAGAACGTTATGCTCTTCAAGCTCAACGTATTGCTCCCCAAGCGACCGAAACTTATTTGTATTTAGCATTGATTGCAGACCAACGCAAACAATATGCAAATGCGGAAGCTTTGGCACGTCGTGGTTTAAGCTATGCGCAAAGTAACTCGATGAAAAAACAACTTTGGTTTATTGTGCTCCGAGCAAGCGAAGCACGTAATCATCCTGTAAAAGCCCAAGAAGCTAAAAAAGCCATTCAAGCGTTATAAAAAGTTTGATCAATCAATTGAACTAAATTGACGAATCCCAGCAAGCCCATAAGCATGATGTTTTTGGGCTTGTTCTAAATCTTCAGGTGCGACACCACCTAAAGCAAAAACTGGAATATCACTCTGCTGAGCTAATGCAGCAAAGTCATTCCAACCCAATACTTTTACATTTAGATGTGTTTCAGTCGCTTTCACAGGACTCAAAAATACGGCATCACAACCTATATGCTGTGCATGTTGTAATGAAACAGCATCATGACAGGCTGCAATAAAACGTTTACCAACAATCAATTCACCTTTTTTAAGTGCCATTAATTGTGATTGTTTAAGATGAATTGTCTTCACTCTAGACTGTAGAACCATGTTCATATTTTGATAAATATCAGTATTTATTATAATTTTTTGTAATTGTTCATCAGTTAAAACCTCTAACTGCTGTTCAATCTGTTCAATTTTAGCTGTTTGGATGCGCCAATACATTTGAAAATTATGATGTGGTAGTGCATCAATTTGATTACTGATCTTAATCAAATGAGACCAGATTAAGCGTTCCAGAATTACAGCATTTGCCTTCGGAAAGTTTAAACTCGCTAGTTGATCGCGTTGATACCAAGTCCAAGGTTGATGAATTTGATTGAGCATTTCCTCAGGTACGTGTGCATGAAAAAGATGTAAATTAACAATAACATCTTCATATTCATGACGAATAATATCAAACGGATGCCACTCTTTTAAACCAATGCCTACTTCCTCATAAATCTCTCTACGACAAGCTTGTTCAGGTGATTCCCCTAATTCGACTTTTCCACCAGGAAACTCATGTTTATTACCTTGATGTTGATCTGCTTGTCGCCAACCCACTAACACTTTAGATTTATGCAGTAAAATTGCAATCGCAACATCAACTATAGCTTTTGCCATAACAGTCTAATATCTCTATTTTTTTCACAATAATTTTAATGAATTTAACAACAATTTCACATGCTAAAAACATCAATAATCAATGATTTTGTAAATTCTTGAAATTTACGTTGACAGGCCTATTCGATAATGATTATCATTTAAATAACTAAAAAACACACCACGGAGCATAACAAATGAACGCACCATTTAACCTATTTACACGTAGCACGGATACAGCTCATTCATTGCCAATGTTGCATTCCAATAATCTTTTTGCCTTAGGTCGGGAAATACGCATAATGCATGGGGGTGAAGAATACCGCTTGCGTTTAACGCGTAATAATCGTCTGATTTTAACGAAGTAATATAATAACAACCGCATAATAATAAACGTGGAAATAGCAGTATGTCAGCGCGTACTGCTTTTTTTGTTTGATCAAACAAGTGATACCACCTCTTTAAAACAAATGAAGATGAGGTGAATCTGAAGATCAATAATTTGCTTAACTTAAAGGAACAACACGCAATACCTCTTCTAACGTGGTTGCACCTTCAATGACTTTGCGTGCACCTGCAATCCGCAGTGGCTCAACGCCTTCTTTCTTGGATTGTGCTTTCAGATCATTCAGTGTGCCATGAGCACTAATAATAGACTTCAACTCTAAACTTACTGGCATAAATTCATAAATACCTACACGACCTTTATAACCTGTATGGCGACATGCTTCACATCCAACTGCTTTATACATCGTCGTTGGCATATCCATCATATAATCTAAAGTAAGGTGCTCCCACTCTTGTTCATTAATTGCCGTTTCTTGCTTACAAAGTGGGCAGAGTCGGCGCACCAAACGTTGTGCTAGAACACCTAAAATCGTTGCTGCAGTTAAGAATGGTTGTACGCCTAAATCATGCAAACGGGTCAGACTTGAAGGTGCATCATTAGTATGCAAAGTCGAAAGAACCAAATGTCCTGTTAAGGCTGCTTGAATGGCCATATTTGCGGTGTCATGATCACGAATCTCCCCCACCATGATAATGTCAGGATCTTGACGCATCAGTGCGCGAACACCATCGGCGAAACCAAGTTCGATATTTGGATTCACCTGCATCTGGTTAAAACTTGGTTCCAACATTTCAATCGGATCTTCAATGGTACAGACATTCACTTGTTCAGTTGCTAATTGCTTTAAAGACGAATATAGCGTTGTGGTTTTACCTGAACCTGTTGGCCCCGTCACCAAGATAATACCGTGGCTATGCTGTGTCAGTTGCTGCCAACTGTGTAATAAATGCCCTTCAAATCCTAATTGCTGAAAACTACGCACTAATACTTCAGGATCAAAAATACGCATGACCAACTTTTCACCAAAAGCAGTTGGCAACGTAGAAAGACGTAATTCCGTTTCTTGACCTTTCGGTGTACGTGTTTTTAAACGTCCATCTTGTGGTTTACGCTTTTCCGCAACATTCATACGACCTAAGATTTTAATACGGGAAATCACTGCTGTAAGTGTATTGGCTGGCATGTTATAAATAGTATGTAACACACCATCAATACGGAAACGTACCTTGCCTTTGTCTTTGCGAGGCTCCAAATGAATATCACTTGCACCCTGCTCAAAAGCAAATTGCAATACCCAATCAACCAGTTTCACAATATGCTGGTCATTGGCATCAGGGTTTTGTGTATCGCCTAATTGTAATAAAGCTTCGACCCCCTTATTGTCACGGTCAAAAGCACTTGTGCCTTGAGAAGAACTCACTGCTCGACTAACTTGATAATATTCAATCAAATAACGTTGTAGCTGTTCTGGATTTAATAGTACAGCTTCAACTTTTTTTGGGCTCAAACTTCTTTCTAAATTATTTTTCCATTCCATCATAAATGGCTGATCTGTACCGATTAAAATACGATCAGAGTGAACTTCTACTGCCAAAATATGATTTCGAGCGGCAAACTCTTGAGACATAACACTGGTTAATGCCGTCACATCAGCCTTTAGAGGATCAATGACAAACAAAGGAACATGCGATTTTTCAGCTAACCATAGACATAGACGATTGAGCGTTAAAATGGTTTCTGGATTTAATTGATCTTTCAGATTAAATTTTGCAACCCACTGTAAAGGATGCCACTTCAATTCATCTTTTTGACGATGTGTTGTTTGTACTAATAATTTATCCCGTTCAGTGATTCGTCCATCTTTTTGTAATTGTTCTAAGCACCAAAAAATATCGATTTGAAAATTAAACGTCATTGTTATACCCCAAGTTATTTCTATAATATAACAGAGATTTATTGAAATCTCCCAAATCATTTCATGACTCAAGAATGATTAAATGCACTTTAAAAAACATATAGATAACTTAGCCATAAAAGTAAAAAGGGTTAAGATAGAGCGATGCATTTATGCAATTTTAAAGTATATAAATTCAACTCAATTTTGCCTAAACAATAACGATGATCCTCTAAACGAAAGGATATGACATGACTGATTTACTTGATTTATCAATACAAAATACGGCTTTAAGTCAGTTAATCATGATCTTTGCTGTATCGCTCGGTTGTGGATTATTGATCGGTTTAGAACGAGAACAAAGCAAAGTTAAACATAAGACCAAAACCTTTGCTGGTTTTAGAACCTTTGCAATTAGCTCTCTTTTAGGAACACTGTGCTTTTTATTTAATTTAGAAATAGGAATTACGGGGGCAATTTTAATTGGTGCTATAAGTATTGCATCACTTAAAAATCAACCCGATGATCCTGGTGTGACGACTGAACTTGCACTCATAATGACCTATTTCATTGGTGCTGTTTGCATATGGAATATCAATTTAGCTGCTGGGCTTGCAGTAACGCTGACCATTCTACTTTTTGCGAAACAATCACTTCACGGGCTCGCAAACCAGTGGATTAATGAAAGTGAATTAAGGGATGGCGTGCTACTACTGGCTTTAATACTGATTGCACTGCCCTTAGTCCCTAACCAAGCTTTTTGGGGACCTGTATTAAATCCCTATACAATTTTGAAATTATTAAGCCTCATACTATTTGTACAAGCATTAGCACATTTTGCCAAAAGACTTCTATCATCAAAAAATGCAATCGTCTTTTCTGCTTTGGCATCTGGTTTTGTCTCAAGCACAGCAACTATCGCAAATCTGGGTATGGAAGTTCGTAACAACGGTGCGAACCCTCATGTAAATGCTGGTGCTGCCTTGATGTCCTGCGTATCTACGCTTATTCAAATGCTCATTATTGTTGCAAGCATTAGCTTGGCTTGGTTCAAAATCATATTTTTGCCAACTATCATTTCAACCATCGTTCTATCTATTTGGGCTTTATATTTGATGCGGACATCTATTGGCGATGGTGAAACAATCACAACCAATGATAACAGCCGCATGTTCAGCTTCAAAAATGCCATCATTATTACTTTTGCCTTATCAGCAATTCAAGCCGCGGTATATGCTCTCAACATTTGGCTTGGTAGTTCAGGTCTGATTTTAGGTACATTAATCGCATCTCTTTTTGAAATACATGCTGCAATTGCTGCAATCGTTGTCCAAGCAGAGCCTGATACCGTTCAAGCAACAACACTTATGATTGCATTAATGATTGGACTCGCTGCCCATGCTTTAGCGAAAAGTATCAACGCTGCGCTAACAGGAGGATATAAATTTGCTCTTGCTTTTATTCCAGCCCAAATCATACATATGACTGTGTTAATTATCATGTTCTGGATGCAGCAACACTAATATCAATGCTAATTGAGAGTTTCAAGCTTTAATATGTTGATCTTTTCATCGTCAACATTAAAACTCACATCGAACGTGGAAAACTTCATTTTATAAATTCGAGTCGCATCATCATGATAAGCAGGCCGTGGATCTAAAGATAGAACTTGTTCTAACTCGTCAAAGATTCTCGGCTGAGTGTCATTCTCTTGAATGAACTTGTGCTTAATTGATTGTGCTAATTCGCTCCATAGAACACGCTTTCGAATCGGCTCGTCTTGCGCATAGCCACTGACTGAATCCATGACAGCATCTGAATAATGGATATAAGGTTTAATATCCAAAATTGGAGTTTTATTGAGTAAATCACTTCCCATCACATACATTCGAACACTCTTAGCACATTTTTCAACACGTAAAAAGCGAACGACCGACAGACCTATAGGAGATGGACGATACATACTCCTCGTTGCAAATACTCCAATTTTTTGATTACCACCTAATCTAGGTGGACGTACTTTTGGACGAAATTTAGACATTTGATTCAAGGAGTTATCATTATTTTTATTATCATGGAATTGCCACAATAACCATAAATGACTGAAGTCTTCAATTCCCTCAAATGCAGAAAGATCATTATAAGGTTCTGACAACTCTATATAGGACTCCACCTGCACCAAATTTGGCTGTCTTGGGATACCAAATTTCTCCTGATAAGGAGAATGCATATAACCGATGATCGGCATGACCACAGAATTGCTCATCACTTTTTCTTATAAACACAATTAAATATATTCAGTTTATAGAGAATGATTTTAGATTAGAATAGCAATCTGTTTCTTTTAACTGTGATCGAGACCTTTAATGGCTGCTTTTAACGTTGAACGCATTACTCATGTTCACCACTGGAATGACACGCTTTTCAGTTTTAAAACCACGCGCGATACAAGCTTACGTTTTAAAAATGGTCAGTTTGTGATGATCGGACTTGAAGTGAATGGTAAGCCTTTAATGCGTGCGTATTCGATTGCGAGTGCGAATTATGAAGAAGAACTCGAATTCTTCTCAATTAAAGTACAAGATGGTCCACTCACTTCTATCTTACAAAAAGTACAAGTGGGCGACGAAATCCTTATTTCTAAAAAACCTACAGGTACTCTTGTACATGATGATTTATTGCCAGGTAAAAACCTATATCTGTTATCTTCAGGTACAGGACTAGCACCATTCTTGGCTTTATTACGTGATCCTGAAACATATGAAAAATTTGAAAAAGTGATCATGGTTCACGGTACGCGTTATGTATCAGAGCTTGCATACCAAGATTTAATCTTAAATGAACTACCAAACCATGAGTTCTTTGAAGAATTGGGTATCAAAGATAAATTAATCTACTATCCAACAGTGACTCGTGAACCTTTCCACACCCAAGGTCGCGTTACAACCGCAATTGAATCTGGTCAATTATTTGAAAAAATTGGTTTGCCACGTTTCAATCGTGAAACTGACCGTGCAATGCTTTGTGGTAGCCCTGCTTTCCTAAAAGACGTGGCTGCTTTACTTGACCAACATGGTTTAGTTGAATCCCCTCGTATGGGTGTAATGGGTGATTATGTTATTGAACGTGCATTTGTTGAAAAATAAACGTCAATAACGATATAAAAGAAACCGAGGTGATCCCTCGGTTTCTTTTTATCTCTCTGTACACGACAAATTTCATAGGGCCCTTGTCCTATCAGGCTTTTTCTTCCTTAAAATTGCGAGCACTTTCTTAAATTCTTCTTTTTTCCCAAAACCAATCAAACGTAGAACAGCCATTTGAACATAGTCCAAACCGTAGCGAAATAAACTTAGTGAAAGTCGTCCATGCTTCTTTATTTTTATCGCTTTTTTTCGATCATGTTGCCATTCACCTGTTAAATAGCACCAACAGAAACCGATCGCTAGCACTGCTATCAATTTCTTGACTCGTCTAGGGTCTGTTAAACGAGTATTTTCAAGATTGAATCCACGTCCTTTGAGACAACTAAATAAGGTTTCGATTTCCCA
>NZ_KB850011.1:115219-251534 GCF_000369425.1 Acinetobacter sp. NIPH 284 | reverse complement strand
TTTAGATATTTGTTTAAGATGAGATGTAACTCATTGAAATGTGTCATCATATTCGTCGTCAGAAAACAAGTATTATGCCATTATTTCAATGAGTTATCTTTTTTGTCGTGTACAAAGAAAAAAAGCCCATTGGTATAGGCTTTTTAAATAGTTACTTTAATTATTCATGTATGTATCACTGAATGCTTAACTCATCGTCTTTAGCAATTACGACTGAGGTAAGAATTGGAATACCTAAGATCACAGGAACTACAATAATCCACAAATCTGTGGTTAATTTGCTTGAGAAGAAGAACTGAATAACGATAGCAGCCAAGATAAGTACTGAAAGGAGGACAGCCATAAAGCGAATCGCAAATTTAAGAAGCATTTCTAATCCTATGTGATTGTAATGGTTAATTTGAGTATACGCCTTGTATGACGTTTCATGCATTGATTTTTCACTATAAAAGCTGTATTTCAAATGAATTTTTAAATAATTGCCTAGTGTAGTGTCTTGCTCTCCCTCTATGAGACAAATAGAACTTTAAGTGGGTACATTCCTCTCGATTACCAATCTGTAGCCTGTTAACTGCTCGCTTATGTTTCTCATCTTTTGTATCAAACCGACTCGTTTAACATACATCTAAAATGTCTATCACTTATATCAGTTTTATCTCCTAAACACTTGTAGGGAAAAGACAGAAAATTTCTATCCTACTGATTGCTATTTGAATATAAAACTTAGATCTTGTTCTCATTTTCTATAAAAAATTAGATAATATCCCTAAGTTTTAAATATTATTAAATACCTTTCATGTTAATTTAATATAGTTAACTTATTATAACTTTTTGAATAAAAAGATTGATCAAATATACACATTTGGATCAATAACCAATCAAAGGGAATAAATGTTAATAAAACCTATTGAATTTTAATTTAAAAAAAACCATTATGTATCAATATTGTTAATTAATGTAATAATGAGTTAGAAGATGCCTCATTCAGCAATAAAATTCAAAAATGAAAAAGATTACTCATTTTTCTCCCAAACTGAGAATATCGGAAAACAATGTGAATTTATAGAACTTCATTTAGAAAAAATGAGTCATAAATCTACACTTTGGATGGATGCTGCGGTCATTGCAACATTTTCTTTTGGTTTCTTTAATAGCTTAAATAATGAGCTTAGAAATAAAATAATCGATTCATTAATGCTCATCAAAGCGAATCAACTCGAACCAATTCTCTTCCAAAGTTCAAACATAATTGATGATAAAGGATTCTCACTTCATCACACCTTGATGTATGAATTAAACAATTTAAACGCTATAAAATTTTTATTTAATAAAGACTGGAATATTCATGAATTTAATAACGCATGCCAAATAATCATGAGAGAATTAACGGCATTTGAAATGAATCTAAGTAATCAAATTTCAAATTTACTAAACAATAATTTAATTTGTAATTTACTTATTTGTTCAGTAGATGTTAACTTCGATACCATTTACACCTTTCGTTAATATCAACCATTTGGATTGCTAATGATCGGCGAATTCAAACATGAGGTGCGACAGTTTCATAGCAATTTCATTTACCATATTATTTGTTAAGAAAAAATCAATAACAAATATTATTTGAGATAAACTATTTTCGAAATTAAATTGCGAGTTTAATTATCCTTTTTTGAACTAAGCAACATTCGCTCTTTTCATCTCTAAAGCTAATTTTCTGATATGCTACTGAAATAGCTGAATTAGAGTATCATCAGAGGATAAGTGTAATGCTGAGTTGGTTTGAAAAATTAGTTGATCCTTACCCAACGAAAGATTTAAACAAAACATTACCGACTACTTTTTTTGCTTTTGTTTGGCAATCAACGAAAGGGGTCAGACCATTCCTCTTTTTACTTATTGCTTGTACAGCTGCTGCAGCGTGCTTTGAGGCATTATTCTTTTCTTATATTGGTAAACTAGTTGATTGGCTCAGCAAAAGTCAGCCTAATACCTTTTTAGAAACGAATCATGAAAATCTAACTATTCTCATAAGTATTTTATTCGCAAATATTTTCTTCGTAAGTTTGCAATCTATCGTCAAACACCAAGTGTTATTTAGTAATTTTCCAATGCGTATGCGCTGGTTATTCCATAACTTATTGTTGCAACAAACCTTAGATTTTTTCCATACCGACTTCGCTGGCCGCTTATCTGCCAAAGTTATGCAAACTGCATTAGCAGTTCGTGAATTTTGGATGATCCTTGGTGACATGTTGGTTTATGTACTGATTTACTTTATTACGATTAGCTTTGTATTAGGCTCTATTTCACCTGTTTTAATCATCCCCTTGCTTTTATGGCTGATCTTATTTATCGCGATTGCCAGTTATTTCATTCCTCGTCTTGGTAAAGTTTCACAACAACAGGCAGATGCGCGCGCTATTATGACTGGACGCGTTACCGATGCTTATACCAATATTCAAACTGTGAAATTGTTTGCACATGCTGGTCGTGAAAGTCAGTATGCAAAAGAGTCCATGCAAGAATTTATGGTCACTGTTTATAAACAGATGCGCTTAGCTGTGAAATACCAAATCAGCATTCGTTTACTCAGTGCTTTTCTCTTTATTGGCGTGATTGGTAGTTCTGTTTGGTTATGGACCCAAGGTCAAGCTGCTATTGGTGTAATTGCAGCAACCACGGCGATGGTTTTAAAACTCGATAGCCTAGCGGAATTCATCATGTGGCACATCACCATGCTGTTTGAAAATGTTGGTACCATTCAAGATGGTATGAAAACTCTAGGTAAGCCTATCCAGATTCAAGATAAAAAAGATGCAACTGAACTAAAAGTTCAACAGGGTGAAATTCGTTTTGAAGATGTTAGTTTTGCTTATAATCAAAAAAATGTAATTGATCATTTTAATCTTACGATTAAGCCTGGTGAGAAAATAGGTATTGTTGGTCGTTCTGGCGCGGGTAAATCTACCCTTATTCAGCTACTTTTGCATTTTTATGATATTAATCAGGGTCGTATCTTGATTGATGGACAAAACATCCATGATGTTACACAAGATAGTTTACGTGCAAATATTGCACTGGTCACTCAAGATACTTCTCTATTACATCGTACGGTAGCTGAAAATATCAAATATGGTCGCCCTAATGCGACTGAAGCAGAGATTCAGCTTGCTATCAAAAAAGCCAGAGCAGAAGAATTTATTCCACAATTGACTGATCAGAAAGGACGTGTTGGATTTGATGCTTATGTCGGTGAGCGTGGCGTAAAACTTTCTGGCGGCCAACGTCAACGTATTGCTATTTCTAGAGTTTTCTTGAAAGACGCACCTATTCTTATTTTAGACGAAGCAACAAGTGCGCTTGACTCAGAAGTTGAAGCCGCGATTCAAAGCAGTTTAAATGACTTAATGGTTGGCAAAACAGTCATTGCAATTGCACACCGTTTATCTACTATTGCTCAAATGGATCGTCTCATTGTACTTGATCAAGGCAAAATTGCTGAACAAGGTACACATGAGCAGCTTATTGCAAATGATGGCTTGTATGCACAATTATGGAAACGCCAAACAGGTGGTTTTTTAGTTGAGGAGCGAGCAGTGGCTCAGGACACAGAATAATGTTGTATTTAGAAGACTTAAATATTGGAGATCGCTTCATTAGTCGTGACTATGAAATCACGCTTGAAGAAGTGAAACAATTTGCAAGCCAGTATGACCCCCAACCATTTCATTTAGATGAGCAAGCAGCTGAGCAACATCCTATTTTTCAAGGTTTAGCTGCTAGCGGCTGGCATACCTCAGCAATCACAATGCGTTTGTGGACCGAATGTTTTCCCATCGCAGGTGGTTTACTGGGTTCAGAATCTAGTCTTCGTTGGCCTCGCCCTACCCGTGTTGGTGATAAGATTCATGTAGAAATTGAAATTACTGCAATCGTGCCGTCTAAAACCAAAACCGATCGCGGTATCGTCAGTTACGTTACGCAAGCTTTGAACCAACATGGCGATGTGCTATTAATATCAACAACCAAAATTATGGTTTTCAGAAAAAAAACCTGATTTTTGAATGATTAGGTGAATTTTTTGTCCAACAATTTTTATAATTGATAATTTTATTTCGTGTAAAGATGTTTCAGACTTAAATGTTTAAAAGATATTGGCAAAATTGATGAGCGCCACGGAAAACACATGCAAATAACTTCAACTCGCCAAGATCAAGGTATACCAGGCGTCTATGGCTTATTGCTATTAGATGTTGTTTCACGCTGGGGATATAGCGATGAAACCTTATTTGCTCCTTTTCATTTAACCAGTGAGCAATTAGCTGACCCAAATTATCGAATTCCTACGCCTATTGCGAATGAATTAGTTAAACATTCCTTGCGTTTAACAGGTGAAAGTACATTAGGATTTCACCTAGGTACGCAAATGCGAATTTCGATTCATGGTTTTATTGGTTATGCCATTATGACTGCGCATGACATTACCGATGCAATTGCACTTGCAAGCCGTTTCATTCAATTACGCTTACCTTTTTTACAACTTTACTTTTCTACTTTTGGATCTAAAGCAACCTTACAACTACAATGTGATATTGAAGTTGAACCATTACGTACTGAAATTATCTTAGGTTTAACAATTGGTATTATGACCATGGCCAAAGCCTTGACAGGAATTGAAGACTTAAAGAGTGAAGTTGATTTAGATTTCCCTGAGCCTGCGGGCTTTGATAAATATCGTGATAAATTAACCAGTACAGTACGTTTTAATCAGCCGCATTTAATTTCGAGTTTTGATAAAAAATACCTCGGTTTAAAAATGGTCAATGCAGATCCAATTGCCAGCCAGATTGCCATTAACCAATGTGAAACTGAATTATCCGCTTTAGGCGAACGTCGTCGCCTTGCAATGCGTGTACGTGATATTTTAACCAATTCTGAACAGCATTATTTAAGCATCGAGAGTGTTGCTGAGCTTCTGCATGTGTCAGATCGCACTCTCAAACGTCAGCTAGCAGCTGAAGGTACATCCTTCTCTACCTTGGTAGATGAAGTACGCTATCGTCATGCAACATCTTTACTATCTAGAACAGATTATAGTTTAGAACAAATTGCTGATGAATTAGGGTATTCTGATGTAGCAAATTTTAGCCGTGCCTTTAAGCGCTGGAGTGGTCGTAGCCCAAGCAACTGGCGTAAAGACCCTTATTTGTAATATTGCAAAGTGCTTCATTTTAAATACTTTTGTTTTGACCAAAAAACCTGTATAAAACCAGACAAAAATATGGGACAGATTGTTAAGGAGTTGTCATGAACCATCCAGCAGATTTGAAATATGCGCGCACGCATGAATGGGTAAGAATTGAGGGTGACCTGGTTGTTACAGGGATTAGTGACCATGCACAGGATGAGTTGGGCGATTTAGTCTATGTGGAAACACCAGAAGTAGGCAGCCACGTGACTGCAACCGAACAGGCTGGTATTGTTGAATCAGTAAAAACCGCTTCTGATATTCATGCCCCTGTTTCAGGTACTGTCGTTGAAGTCAATACAGCACTTGAAGATGATCCAGATTTTGTTAATGAAGAGCCTTATGGTAAAGGTTGGATTTATAAAATCAAACCAGACAATATGGCTGATGTTGAAAAGCTACTTTCACATAGTGAATATGAATCAGGTTTGTAATTTTAAATAAATTCAAACATTAAAAAGCCCAGTCAAGAACTGGGCTTTTTATTTATGCTTAATTAATTAAGCAACATAATCAACCTGAATACCATCTACTTCTGAAACCAAATTCTCAAAAGAGAAAATTTCATCAAGTTGAGCCTGTGTGAGTAAACCTCGCTCTAGCACAACCTCCTGAATAGTTTTATTCTCTGCAATACATTGCTTACCAATTTCATCGCACAAAGCATGACCTAATAATGGATCGAGCAAAGTAATAATCCCTACACTACGCATGACCGCATCATGGCATGCTTGTTCATGTGCTTTGATTCCACGTACACATTTTTCATCCAAACTTTGAATCGCATGGGTTAATAGCTCAATTGACTCATTGAGGGAAATTGCAATCACAGGCTCCATGACATTTAACTGTAACTGTCCTGCTTCTGCTGCAAATGTAATCGTAAGATCGTTACCAATCACCTTAAATGCAATCTGATTTACAACTTCTGGAATAACTGGATTTACTTTTGCAGGCATAATTGATGAGCCAGCTTGTAATTCAGGTAATTGGATTTCACCCAAACCAGTACGAGGTCCTGAACTTAGCAAACGTAAATCATTGCTAATCTTTGAAAGTTTACATGCAAGACGTTTTAAGGCACTCGATAAAATAATAAAGACGCCACAATCACTGGTTGCTTCAACATAGTCTTCAGCACCAACTAAATTTAAACCTGTAATTTGTTTCAAACACGAAACTACTTTTACAGCATAGCCTTTAGGTGTGTTTACACCAGTACCAATTGCAGTTGCGCCTAAATTGACTTCAAGCAACAACTCGCGTGTACGTTTAATCAGACGAACATCTTCTTTTAATAAAGTTGCAAATGCATGAAATTCTTGCCCAAGTGTCATCGGCACTGCATCTTGGAGTTGGGTACGCCCCATTTTTAAAATATAGCGAAACTCAATGGCCTTTTCCTCAAATGAAGTGATCAACTTATCCATTTGTGTAAACAAGGCATCCAGTGAACAATAGGTAGATAGACGAATTGCTGTTGGATACACATCATTGGTTGACTGCGATTTATTGACATGGTCATTTGGATGGATCACATCATACTGACCCTTTTGATATCCCAATGACTCAAGGGCAATATTGGCAATGACTTCATTCGTGTTCATATTAATCGACGTGCCTGCCCCACCTTGATAGATATCAATCGGGAATGAGTCCTGCCATTTTTCAGTTTCATTGATTAAAGCATCACATCCATGCTGGATAGCAAGGCTTTGTGTTTCCGTGAGTTTTCCAAAACTTAGATTCGCTTGAGCAGATGCTTTCTTCACTTGTGCTAATGCACGAATAAAGTGACTATTTTGTCCAACTTTTTGCGAAGAGATTTTGAAATTTTCAATTGCGCGTAAAGTATGAATTCCGTAATAACAATCCATTGGCACTTCTTTTGCGCCAAGTAAATCATGCTCTATTCTTATGGTTGCTGCTTGAACCGTGTCCACTTTCCATTTCTCTCAGACAATGCACCCTAATGGTGCAAAGAAATAATATGTAAGATTTCAAATAAATTTTCATTAGCAGAATTGCTTAACATTACGAACTTTTTATAATGTAATTTCTCTACATTGTTGCTTTTGTAACAACATGTATTGTCATTTCACTCTGTTTTTCTGTTCAAAAATGCCTGTTATTACTATCAATTTTTTGCCGCTGCAATAATTTGAAACATGTAGCCTATTTTTAAGCCGCAAATATCTTTCTTTTATTTAAAAAAAAGTGAGCTTTTTTAGATTTAGAAATTAAGATTCATACACTTAATTTAAATTACATAAAATATACAAACAATATACAAAAACAAAACAGTATTTTAAAAATCATTCGTGCTTGAATCTGTGGCCTTATCAGTCTTGTTAGAATA
This sequence comes from Acinetobacter sp. NIPH 284, assembly GCF_000369425.1. NCBI lineage: Bacteria > Pseudomonadati > Pseudomonadota > Gammaproteobacteria > Moraxellales > Moraxellaceae > Acinetobacter > Acinetobacter sp. NIPH 284. The sequence goes on along the minus strand of NZ_KB850011.1, from coordinate 243,927 downwards.
GTGAATCATTTTTGTCTATTCAGATGGGATTGCACAGTTATGGATATGTAAGGACAGGCATCCATTATGAATTTTTCGAATCCCACTGTTGTTGTGTTCGTGGTGTATATTATCGCCATGCTTGGTATCGGCTTATACGCCTATTTTTCTACCAAAAACCTTGATGATTATATTCTTGGAGGACGAAGCCTAGGTAGTTTCGTTACCGCTTTATCTGCGGGTGCATCCGATATGAGTGGCTGGTTACTCATGGGTTTACCTGGGGCAATCTATTTGACAGGCTTATCTGAATCATGGATTGCAATTGGCTTAATCATTGGTGCATGGCTCAACTGGTATCTCGTGGCTGGACGTTTACGCGTTCATACTGAGGTTCAGAATAATGCGCTTACGTTACCAGATTATTTCACGGGTCGTTTTGATGATCAGAAAAAGATCTTACGTGTAACTTCCGCACTGATTATTCTCATCTTTTTCGCGATTTATTGTGCTTCTGGCATGGTAGCTGGTGCACGTCTATTTGAAACATTGTTCCACTTACCTTACCAAACCGCTTTATGGCTTGGTGCGTTTGCAACAATTGGCTATGTTTGTATCGGTGGCTTTTTGGCAATCAGTTGGACAGATACGTTCCAAGCTGGTTTGATGATTTTTGCGTTATTGCTTTTACCCATCGTCACATACATGTCTTTGGGTGTAGGTGTCGAAGAATTTACAGCAATTGTTGAGAGTGCTCGCCCACACGCTTATGATTTTGTTTCAAATTTAAGTATCGTTGGTATTCTTTCAGCAGCTGCTTGGGGCTTGGGTTATTTTGGTCAACCTCACATTCTAGTTCGTTTTATGGCTGCCGATTCTGTTAAATCAATCCCTGCTGCTCGTCGTATCGGTATGACATGGATGATTTTATGCTTGGCAGGTGCAGTTGGTTCTGGTTTTGTCGGGATTGCGTATTTCCATCAACACCCTGAATTTGCAGCGGTTGTGACAGCTAACCCTGAAACAGTATTCATGGAACTCACTAAAATTTTATTCAACCCTTGGGTTGTTGGTGTGATCCTTGCTGCAATTTTATCAGCAGTCATGAGTACCTTAAGTTGTCAGTTATTGGTATGTTCAAGCGCATTAACTGAAGATTTATACAAAGGCTTGATCCGTAAAAATGCAACTCAAAAAGAGTTAGTTTGGATTGGTCGAGGAATGGTACTCGCTGTTGCAATGTTGGCGCTTGCTTTAGCTCAAAACCCCGATAGTAAAGTACTTGGCTTAGTTTCTTATGCTTGGGCTGGCTTCGGTGCTGCTTTCGGTCCATTGATTATCATGTCATTGTTCTGGAAACGTATGACGCTAAACGGCGCTTTAGCGGGTATGGTGATCGGTGCAGTTACAGTGATTGTTTGGAAAAATGTATTTGCTAGTACTGGTATTTATGAAATTATTCCTGGTTTCATTTTTGCCTTGATCAGTATTGTTGTGGTGAGCTTACTTGGTAAAGCACCTAACTCAACTGTGACTAGTCGTTTTGAAAAAGCAGATGAAATCTATACGAGAGAAATGAAATAAAATTTCTGAGTAAAATTTAAGGGGGCTTTCGAGCCCCTTTGTTTTATTTAATCTTTTATTAAAATTTGGTTCTTGATTTAATTTTTATTTTAGAGCTGTCTTTCACAACCTGCATCACAGGATAACTACGTGTTTCCTTCACCCCAGGAAGTTGCCATAAAATTTGCCCTGCGATACGACGAAACTCCTCCATCCCTGCACTACGCAATTTGATCAAAAAGTCGAAGCCACCACTTACCATATGACACTCAACAATCTCTGGATATTGTGTCACTGCATCAATAAAATCCTCGAGCACATTTGGTGTGGTTTTATCTAAAAGCACCTCAACAAACACAAGAAAACTCGCATTTAACTTATTCGGATTGAGTTTTGCCTCATATCCCAAGATAAATTCATCCTTCGTCAACTTTTGGACACGAGCCATCACGGCAGTCGGCGAAAGGTTCACTAATTCAGCCAATTTACTGTTGGAAATTCTTCCATCTGTTTGAAGAATATCCAGAATTTTCAGATCGGTACGATCTAATGTATAAATAGGGCCATTCAACTGAATTTTCCTCTAAAAAATAGGCAAATTATAGTGAGTTACTCGGGTTTTATTCTGTAATCATAAATTATCTAAACCTCTCTACTCAATATGTTCTAGAGATTGTTATTGGAATTTAGTATGAATACATTGGATACTCCTGCACAAATGGACACAGCTCACACAAACGGTTATATCACCGAATTTAAAGAAAAAAGTGAGTTTGAGCAACGCATTAATACAGCTTGGCGACGTGCTGAGCATGAAGCGGTTAAACAACTTGCAGAATCAGCAGATATTTCTCCTGATCTTGATCAAAAAATTTATGAATTAGCATTCAGTCTTGCACATAATTTACGTGAACGTAAAAGCTCGGCTGGAAAAGCGGGTATTGTTCAAGGTTTACTCCAAGAGTTCTCACTTTCTTCACAAGAAGGTGTGGCATTGATGTGTTTGGCAGAAGCATTACTTCGTATTCCAGATACAGCAACACGTGATTTACTCATTCGTGACAAAATTAACCAAGGCAATTGGAAAGAGCATTTGGGTCAAAGTAATCTGATGTTCGTAAATGCCGCTGCTTGGGGTTTAATGCTGACTGGCAAGTTAATGGAAACACCTAAACAAACCAGCTTATCCAGTATTTTAACAGGTCTTCTCGCTCGCAGTGGACGTGGCATCATTCGTAAAGCGGTTGATGTCGCGATGCGTATGATGGGTGAGCAATTCGTTACGGGTGAAACCATCGAAGAAGCACTTGAACATGCAAAACCATTTGAACACAAAGGTTTCCGCTATTCATACGATATGCTCGGTGAAGCTGCGCTAACTGATCATGATGCTGAGCGTTATTATAACGATTACACTCAAGCGATTCATGCCATTGGTAAAGCATCAAACGGGCGTGGTGTTTATGAAGGTCCTGGTATCTCGATTAAGCTCTCTGCTTTACACCCACGTTACCAACGTGCGCAAATTGATCGTGTACATCATGAGCTTTACAACAAAGTTTTCGAACTTGCATGCTTAGCAAAACAATATGACATCGGCTTAAACATCGATGCTGAAGAATCTGAACGTTTAGAAATTTCCCTCGAATTGCTTGAGCGTTTATGTTTCGAACCAAAACTTGCGAATTGGAAAGGCATTGGTTTCGTTATTCAGGCGTATCAAAAGCGTTGTTTCTACGTGGTTGATTATATCGTTGATCTTGCAAAACGCAGTAACAAACGCCTGATGATCCGTTTGGTGAAAGGTGCATATTGGGATAGCGAAATCAAGAAAGCGCAAATTGACGGCATGACGGATTACCCTGTGTTTACTCGTAAAGTTCACACTGATTTGTCATATATTGCTTGTGCGAAGAAGCTTCTTGCTGCACCAGATCAAGTCTATCCGCAATTTGCAACGCACAATGCACAATCACTTGCAACGATTTATACACTTGCAGACCCAAGCAAATATTATCCAGGTCAATACGAATTCCAATGCCTACACGGTATGGGCGAACCTTTGTATGAGCAAGTTGTAGGTTCAAAAGCAGACAATAAACTTGGTGTACCATGCCGCGTCTATGCGCCAGTGGGTAACCATGAAACTTTATTGGCTTACTTAGTCCGTCGTTTACTTGAAAATGGTGCAAATACCTCATTCGTAAACCGTATTGCAGACAAGACATTAAAAGTTGAAGACTTAATTCAGTCTCCAATTAAAGATATTCAAACTGCTGCGAGAGATGAAGGTCAGATTGGCTTAAAACATCCTGCGATTCCACTTCCGTATAATCTTTACCCATTACGCCCGAACTCAAGTGGTTTTGATTTAAATAACGACACACCACTCGCAGCTCTGGATGCAACTGCGCAAAAGCAGCGTCACCAAATTTGGAAAAGTGCGCCTTTACTTGGTTTTGAATCAACAGTTCACGATCAAAGTAATGCGATTGCAATTACAAACCCTGCACAAAATAGTGAAATTGTCGGTCATGTGAATGAAGCGACTAGTGCGGATGTACAACTGGCATTAGAAGCAGCTGTACAAGCTGAACAAAGCTGGGCTGCAACAGATAAAGTTGAACGTGCAGCTTGCTTAAAACGCGCTGCAGATTTGATGGAAGCTCGCATCCAAGAATTGATGGTATTACTTTGCCGTGAAAGTGGTAAAACTTATGCTAATGCCATTGCAGAAGTTCGTGAAGCCGTTGATTTCTTGCGTTACTACGCAACACAAATCGAAAACTTGCCTGCAAATGCACAAGTAAAGCCATTAGGTACAGTCTTGTGTATTAGCCCATGGAACTTCCCTCTTGCGATTTTCTCTGGTCAAATTGCTGCTGCATTGGTCAGTGGTAACTGTGTGATTGCCAAACCAGCAGAACAAACACCACTCATTGCAGCGCAAGCCGTTCAAATGCTTTGGGAAGCTGGTGTGCCACACGGCGTTGTTCAACTTCTGCCGGGTCGTGGTGAAACTGTTGGTGCTCAACTTAGCCAAGATGATCGCATTCAAGGCATTATGTTTACGGGTTCGACTGAAGTTGCAAAAATCTTGCAAAAAACTGTGGCAAAACGTTTATCTCCAAATGGTCAAGCGATTCCGCTCATCGCGGAAACAGGTGGTCAAAATGCGATGATCGTAGATTCTTCTGCACTCACTGAACAAGTCGTTCTCGATGTTGTAAGCTCTGCATTTGACAGTGCTGGTCAACGTTGTTCTGCTCTTCGTATCTTATGTGTACAAGAAGACAGTGCTGCAACTGTGATTAAAATGTTGAAAGGTGCAATGCAGCAGTTGATCGTAGGTAATCCTGCGATCTTAAAAACTGATATTGGACCAGTAATTGATACTGAAGCAAAACAAACCATTGATAATCACATTCAAAAGATGAAATCAAAGGGCTACCCTGTTCATCAATTGATGTTTAACGATGCTGTAAGCCAACAGACACTTGCACAAGGTACATTTGTTCCGCCAACAGCGATTGAATTACCAAATCTTGATGATTTAGAGCGTGAAGTATTTGGTCCAGTATTGCATATCATCACATATAAGTACGGTGAACTTGAGCAATTGATCGATCGCATCAATGCAAAAGGCTACGGCTTAACGATGGGTTTACACACCCGTATTGATGAAACGATTAACACAGTGATCCAACGTGCTGAAGTGGGTAACTTATATATCAACCGAAACATCGTTGGTGCTGTGGTAGGCGTTCAACCATTTGGTGGTGAAGGCTTATCTGGTACTGGTCCTAAAGCGGGTGGTCCACTATATATGTACCGCTTAATGGAACATTGTTCAGAGAAAGTTTTAGCAACACCTTTTGCGGTAAAAGCTGAAATCTCTCAGTTTGATGCTGTATCAAATGTTGCTTACCAAAACTTGTTGACTTGGGCTAAACAAAACATGCCTCACGCAATTCCGACAATCCCAGCATTTGGTGTTGGTAAATTCTACGAGTTGCAAGGCCCTACTGGTGAAAGCAATCAATACATTATCTTACCTCGTCATCGTGTGCTTTCTATCGCAAATGATGAAGCGAGCCAGTTACAACAGTTACTTGCAATTTTCTCCGTCAGTAGTACTGCTGCTGTGTTGAAAGACAATGCATTCTTAGTAAAACACAAAGCGTCTTTACCAAAAGATGTCTTAGATGCAATCACTGTGATTTCAAGTGTTGAAAAAGATGCGTTTGATGCAGTGCTTCATCATGGTTCTATTGAACAGTTACAAGATTTGCAAACTAAAATTGCGAACCGTTCTGGAGCAATCGTGGGCATTACTCATCTAAAGAAAGATGAGCAGATTCCTTTGGAACGTCTAGTCATTGAACGCGCTATTAGCGTAAATACTGCTGCTGCCGGTGGTAATGCGAGTTTAATGACTTTATCTGAAGACTAATTTAAGTCTCTTGCGGAACTTCAGTCGTTCCTCATCCCAGCCCGAATCATGTTTACATGGTTCGGGTTTTTATTTTTTAGCTTTATGGATTTCAGCAAAAAGTTCCCTACGATCATTTAAATAAAACTAATTCGTTTAAATCAGGGATAATCATAATTTCCCTGCACCTTTAACTGCTTTTTTGATACCATTCGGCTTTAGATTTCAGCTGTAGCTTTCTTTTTATGACCGTATCTTATCAACAGCAACTTCAAGAGAAAGTTGAACGCATTACCGCACAATTCGCTCCGTTCAATCCCCCAACTTTAGAAGTGTTTCAATCACCTGAACAACACTTTCGTATGCGTGCAGAATTTCGTATCTGGCATACCGAAGATGACTTGTTCTATGCCATGTTTGAACGTGCTGAAGATGGTAAACAAAAAGAAGTGATACGAGTTGATGAGTTTCCAATTGCAGATCAAAGCATCAATGATTTAATGCCTCGTTTATTAGAAGAATTAAAAGCAATTCCTATTTTATCGCAACGTATTTTTGAAGCTGATTTCCTCGCCACATTGAGCGGAGAAATGTTAGTGACTTTAATTTATCATCGCCGTTTAGATGCAGATTGGGAAATCGCTGCGAAAGCTTTAGCAGAAAAGCTGAATATTAAAATTATGGGGCGTAGCCGTGGCCAAAAAGTGATTATTGGTGACGACTACGTGGTTGAACAACTCAATGTTCATGGTCGTACTTTTAAATACAAACAAATTGAAAGTAGCTTTACACAACCCAATGCACAAGTATGTCAACATATGTTGGAGTGGGCTTGTGATGCTGCTGAAAGCTCTGAGAAAGACCTATTAGAATTGTACTGTGGTAATGGTAACTTTACTCTACCACTCTCTTTGAAATTTAAACGTGTCCTTGCAACTGAACTTGCTAAATCTTCAGTCTACGCAGCGCAATGGAACATTGAGCAAAATCAGATTGAGAATATTCAGGTGGCGCGTTTATCTGCCGAAGAATTTACTCAGGCGTATCAAGGTGAACGTGAATTTAGACGTTTGAAGGAAGCTCAGATCGACATTCAGAGCTACGACTTTGACACGGTATTTGTCGATCCACCGCGTGCAGGCATTGATGATGAAACACTGAAATTACTACAGGGTTTTGAGCGTATTCTTTATATTTCATGCAACCCAGATACCTTACACGATAATTTAAAAACACTCAGTCAAACACATCGTATTATAAAATTTGCGATGTTCGATCAATTCCCTTTTACCCATCATGTGGAATCTGGTGTATTGCTCGAAAAGATTTAAACAAATTATTGCAAAGTAACCATTAAAAATAGAGAGTTCTCATAACTCTCTATTTTTATTTAATTTTTTTACTAGAAAAAATGATGTTTTTCAAAGATCAAGTCATTCAACTGTCATAATTTCGTTAGAAACAAAAAGAATTATCGAAAAAATTGAAGATCAACTGCTGCTTTTATCATTTAAGCTGACTTGTATTTTATTTTAAAGTGACTATATTTCGATCTATGTTAGGTTGTATATGAAGGCTCTATGAGTTTTTGGCAAAAATTGTTTAATGCAGATCAGCAATATAATGAACACAAGAACCAAACCTCTTGCGTTGAAAATGATTGTTCTTGCAAATCAAATGAACAACTACTGGATGCTTTAGTCAAAGCGACAGATGAAGATGTGATTAAAGGTATCAAGAAAGTTCTCATTTCCCGAGGCTATAGCCGCAAAGAGCTTCTTGCTCTTATCAAAACGCCAATTCAATAAAAATAAACGCTTCTCATCTTCTAATGCTTAGAAGATGAGAAGTTGATTAATTACAATTCTCTTGAGCAATTTCAGCAACGATTGGACCTAAATTAAAAGTCTTGTCCTGACGTTTAGTTTTGGATAAATATAAACTTGAAATTGAACCATCCAGATACAACGCATTATCAATTTTTAAATTTTGCTTGAAAAATTGTGCGAACTGATAAAAATTGACCCGTTTTTGTGAAATCACAAAGTACAACTGATTATTTCTAACACCGACTCCATTTCTTATTTTTAGAGAATTTGAATCTGCTAAAAATTGGCTATTTACTTGGCCTTTATAAACCAACATTGGTCCAGACTGCGTAGCAAACCGTGGCTTAAATCTCATGGATTTATAATCTGTAGTTGTTTTAATTACAGCATATTTATCATTCCATGCAAGCACGCCATTTGGTTGCATAAAAAAATTACCAAATCCTTGCGCTTCATTAAGTTCAACAATTTCTTTACCCTCCTCAACATATAAACCGACAGGTTGAAAATCAGGGTGATACATACCTGCGTTCATAGCAAAACTTAACTGTTCACATGTTGGAAGCATTTTTTGGATATGAGCAAATTTTTGATAATAACGAGCATTCTTTGGATCTTTTAGGAAAAGTCTGAGTTGCTGTAAATGGCCTACTTTAATTACATCGTATGAAATATTGTCTACTTTAATTATTTGATGTTGCATCGCATAAACATGAGACATACAAATACTGACCAATGAGGCTATAAACCATTTTTTTAGCATAATTTAATATTGTTCAAATCGACTAACCTCATTGTCCCACAATGTATTTCAACATAAAAAGAATAGATACAATCTCCACACATAATCGTATAAATGAGTCTTTAAATGCACTCGATAGATTCATATTTTTTGATTAAAATACATCTGTAAATACAATAATCTTGTATGAGTATGCAGCAAACACAACGACATTTCCCTCTCGGTGCGCACCTAATTGTTAAACACTTTGGCTATAGTCATCATGGTATTTATGCAGGTCGTGGACGAGTTATTCATTATTCAGGTTTTGCCCATATTTTTAAAAAACGTCCGATTGAAACAACCTCACTGCAACGTTTTGCACATGGCAAAACAATCCATATCAAGAATTACCTATCCCCTCGCTACAAGGCCAAAGCTGTAGTAAGACGTATGCGTTCACGTATGCATGAAAACCAGTATCATTTGATTATCAATAACTGCGAACATTTATGTACATGGGCAATTACAGGTGTTGAGTCCAGCACGCAGGTTGAGCGTATGCAACGCCGTCTTGCGACCATTGGTTATATTAGTTCGATCATGAGTTATATGAATAGCATCATGTTAACGATTGCGACGGCTTGTTTTGCAATTGTTTTATACATCAAAATGATGCTACGCAGACAAGCGAAGAAATCTATGCCTGAATATTTATTGCCAGAAGAAAAACAGGCGAAAGATTAAAACGCGTAGGCTTTATAAGATTAATGATTTATCGTTTATGGCAGATTTGGCTTTAAAGCGGATCCAAGACTGGTTTTAGAAAATGTACCTGCTGAATATTTTCAGGTGCTTGCTTTCTACGAAACCATCCCAACAGGTAGCATTGTTTATGCCGAAGCTTTTAACGCAACAGCATAATATTGAATCAATACACCAAATTTACACGCAAAATTAAAAAAAGCTCAGGGATTAGTTCCATGAGCTTTTTTATCAATCTAACGATTTGTTTGATATTACTTTGCAGCAGTTGCTTCAGTCGTAATATTCACAGTGATCTTATCTCCAACATTCGGCACATAGTTTCCGATGCCAAATGCAGAGCGGTTAAAACTTGTTGTTGCATTGAAGCCAATCGCAGGTACTTTCGCCATTGGATGCTCGCCTTGTTTATTCAGCACAGCATCCAATACCACCGGCTTAGTCACACCTTTAACGGTTAAATTACCTGTAATTTTGAAGTGTTTCTTGTCTTTGGTTTCTACTTTAGTACTTTTAAAAGTAATGTTTGGATATTTCGCAGCATTAAACCAAGCTTCTTCTTGGAATTCTTTATCCAAAGCAACAACATTGGTATTTACGCTGCTTAAAGGGATCGTCACTTCTACAGATGAATTTGAAGGTTTTGCATTATCAACTTTAATTGTACCTTGAATATCAGTGAAGTTTGCACTCGGCGTAGAGAAACCAAAGTGATTCCAGCTAAATACTGTTGCTGTATGTGTTGGATCGATTTTATAGTCTACTGGCGCAGCTAATGTTACAGAACTTGCGATAGCAGCAGCTAAACCGAGGCTTAATGTTTTAAATTGCATTTTTCGTATCCTTGTTTGATATAAGCAATAGTTTATAGATCAAGTATTTTTATTCACTATTCTTTATAAAACGATATGTTTCATCCGTGCAACAATAAAAACGTTACAGCACATATCAAACACAATTATCATAAGACCATTAGGTAGTGGACAATTGATCTGAGGAATAACATGATAGATTGATAAATTTAGATTTAAATTCTTAAAGATAAACAACAAGGTAGAATATGACTCATACAGTTCAAGCTCTAAATACCCCAACCCCTTATCGTGTTACGCTTACGGATTCTTCGGGTCATACTTGGTATGCAGATGAACCAACAGATAAAGGTGGTCAAGATACAGCACCAAATCCAATTCAACTGCTACTTTCAGCTTTAGGTGCGTGCACAACCATTACACTGGAAATGTATGCAAACCATAAAGGAATTAAACTTGATCATGTTCAGGTTGATTTGGCTTTAAATCCCAATGGTGAACCTGAATCAGGTCAAAATAATATTGAGCGTAAAATTACGCTAAAAGGTGAATTTACCGAAGATCAGCACAAACGATTACTCAAAGTAGCTGAAAGCTGTCCTGTGCATAAATTATTAACGTCGAATATTTCAATTCAGAGTGAATTAAATATCGGATGAGAGACCTATTACACTAAATTTCAATTACATCCGTGTACCATTCCAATGAGCCACTCATAGAGATATCTATTGCTAGATCGACAATATTTGTGAACTCATTTGGAATAAATGAATATAAATTTTCCCCATCAAAATGAATCCAAAATTCAGGTGGTGGAGTATCACAACCATCGATAAAGCCACCTGTTTCTTTTTCACCCAAACAGTCAAACATTGATGAATGTACATCAAATACTAAGATTTTACCCTTTAACTTTATTAAACTTGATGTGCACTCATATTTGGTCCGAGCTTGAATGGCCTCTTCAAAATAAGTTTGCATATGATAACTATAACCATCTAAGTTTAGGTCACTCTTGTTATTTATTGAACATTCTCGTAATGCACAATATAAAAAATTATATTTTGCGCACTGCCAAAGCATTTCTTTTTTATTTAGATTTTCCAAATACCAATATTTAATATCATTTAATATTCCATCAAAAGAATAAAGTTCAAATTCTTTTCCCATCACAACACCTCAACCTTATGAATACAAAAAAGCGCTCTATTCAGAGCGCTTTTTCTACCACTAAATTCGATTAAGCCGTCAATTCTTTAACCGCAGCAACAACTGCTTCAGTAGTGATACCGAAGAATTGGAACAAGTCTTTGGCTGGTGCAGATTCGCCGTAAGTGGTCATACCAATCACTTTGCCGTCTAAACCAACAAACTTCCACCAGTAATCCACATGAGCCGCTTCAACCGCTACACGAGCACGAATATGTGCAGGTAATACAGCTTCACGGTAAGCAGCATCTTGCTTCATAAACTCTTCAGCACATGGCATAGACACTACACGCACACCCTCAAGCTGTGCATATGCTTCCATCGCCAATGAAACTTCTGAACCTGTAGCAATAATGATAGCTTTCAACTCACCTTTTTCTTCTGCAAGTACATAACCACCTTTTGCAGCATTTTGAATTTGAGCTTCATTACGTGCTTGGAATGGCAAGTTTTGACGAGAGAAAATTAATGCGGTTGGACCATCTTTACGTTGTAGCGCAGATTTCCAAGAAATAGCCGCTTCAACCGTATCACATGGACGCCATGTATTTAAATTAGGCGTACCACGTAAGGATGCAATTTGCTCAATTGGCTGATGTGTTGGACCATCTTCACCTAAACCGATTGAATCATGTGTATATACATGAATCACGCGTTGCTTCATTAATGCAGACATACGTACCGCATTACGCGCATATTCCATAAACATTAAGAATGTTGCAACGTAAGGAACAAAACCACCGTGTAAAGCTACACCGTTTGCAATTGCGGTCATACCGAATTCACGAACGCCGTAATAAACGTAGTTACCCGCAGGATTGTCTTGTACGCCTTGGCAACCTTTCCAAAGTGTTAAGTTAGAACCAGCCAAGTCAGCCGAACCACCTAATAATTCAGGCAGTAATGGACCAAACGCTTGTAACGTATTTTGGCTTGCTTTACGAGTTGCAATTGTTTCAGCTTTTGCATTTGTTTCAGCAATGAATGCATCAGCTTTTGCTGCAAATTCAGCAGGTAAATCACCGTTGATGCGACGTAACAATTCAGCTGCTTCAGTTGGATATTTTGCTTGGTATTGAGCAAACAATTCATTCCAAGCGGCTTCAGAAGTTTGACCCTTAGCTTTTGCGTCCCAAGCTGCATATACATCTTCAGGAATAACAAATGCGTCTTCTTTCCAACCTAATGCTTCACGTGTTAAAGCAATTTCGTCTTTACCCAATGGCGCACCGTGGCAATCTTCTTTGCCTTGTTTATTCGGAGAACCTAAACCAATAATCGTTTTACAGATAATAATTGTTGGCTTATTGCTTTCAGCTTTCGCTTCAACAGTTGCTTGACGAATCGCATCAGCATCATGACCATCTACGCGAAGCACTTGCCAACCATAGGCTTTGAAACGTTGTTCAGTATCATCACTGAACCAGCCTTCTACTTCACCATCAATCGAAATCCCGTTGTCATCGTAGTAAGCAATCAACTTACCTAGACCCAAAGTACCTGCAAGTGAACATACTTCGTGCGAAATACCTTCCATCAAGCAGCCATCACCCAAGAAGCAGTAAGTGAAGTGATCAACAACGTTTAAACCATCTTTGTTAAATTGTGCAGCTAAAGTTTTTTCAGCTAAAGCGAAACCAACTGCGTTAGCAATGCCCTGACCTAATGGACCAGTTGTTGTTTCGATACCAGGTGCGTAGCCATATTCTGGGTGACCTGGTGTTTTAGAATGTAATTGACGGAATTGTTTTAAATCTTCAATAGATAACTCATAACCTGTCAAATGCAATAATGCATATTGCAACATTGAGCCGTGACCATTTGACAATACAAAACGGTCGCGGTTCGCCCACTGTGGGTTACTTGGGTTATGATTTAAAAATTCGCGCCAAACTACGTCAGCGATATCTGCCATCCCCATTGGAGCACCAGGATGCCCTGAGTTTGCTTGTTGCACAGCATCCATAGCCAAGACACGAATTGCATTTGCAATACGACGTTCATTTAAAGGGGTTGTCATAAGTCAGAATCCGATTAAATCAAATAAGATGAGAGAAGATGAGAAATCATCTTTCAAAAACTGCGACTATTGTCTTAAAAAAACAAGATGGGGTAAAGTGCAATACACGATATTTCTTATATTTTGATCATTCAAATACAATTCTTTATGTAAATGTTCACCGTGTAAACAACATGTAAAATACAATCATTCAAATATGAAAATTTACAATTCAGAAAAACTTTATTAATTAAAGCATTAATATTAGTTTTACTTATACACATATCAATAAAAACATGATGAAAATGAAATAATTTCATGCTTTTTAGTCAGCTTGTGCTAGTCCTATACGCCAAGTCGATGTAACATACTCTGTCTTTTTGAAAATAACCATGATAGGACGTTCATGCGCGAGTATGCTGTTTTTACTTCAGAATCTGTAAGCGAAGGTCATCCAGACAAAATGGCTGACCAAATTAGTGATGCTATTTTAGATGCAATCCTAAAAGAAGACCCGTATGCGCGTGTCGCTTGTGAAACATTAGTAAAAACAGGCGCTGTTGTTCTTGCTGGTGAAATTACGACTACAGCAAACGTGGACTTTGAAGCGATTGTACGTCAAACAGTTAACGGAATCGGTTACCATCATTCTGATTTAGGTTTTGATGGCTCTACATGCGCTGTCATCAATATGATTGGTAAGCAGTCTCCTGAGATTGCACAAGGTGTTGACCGCCAGAAACCTGAAGATCAAGGTGCTGGTGACCAAGGCTTAATGTTCGGTTATGCAAGTCGTGAAACTGACGTACTCATGCCTGCCCCAATTTCTTATGCGCATCGTTTAATGGAGCGTCAAGCAGAATTACGCCGTTCAGGTGCTTTACCTTGGTTGCGCCCTGATGCAAAAAGCCAAGTAACATTTGCTTATGAAAATGGTCTGCCAGTTCGTCTAGATGCTGTGGTACTTTCAACTCAGCACGATCCTGAAATTAGTCAAGCTAACTTAAAAGAAGCTGTGATTGAAGAAATCGTAAAACCGATTATTCCTGCTGAAATGTTCCATGCGGGTACAAAATTCCATATCAATCCAACAGGTATGTTTGTGATTGGTGGTCCTGTAGGTGACTGTGGTCTAACTGGTCGTAAGATTATTGTAGATACTTATGGCGGTATGGCACGTCATGGTGGCGGTGCTTTCTCTGGTAAAGATCCATCAAAAGTTGACCGTTCTGCGGCCTATGCAGGTCGTTATGTTGCAAAAAATATTGTTGCAGCCGGTTTAGCGGATAAATGTGAAATCCAAGTCAGTTATGCAATTGGTGTTGCTGAACCGACTTCGATTTCAATCAATACTTTCAATACAGGTAAAGTATCAGATGAATTAATTATTCAATTGGTTCGTGAACACTTTGATTTACGTCCATACGGCATCACTCGTATGTTGAACCTAATTCAGCCAATGTATAAGCAGACAGCTGCTTATGGTCACTTTGGTCGTGAAGGTTCAGATTCTGCATTTACTTGGGAAAAGACAGATAAAGTCGAAGTTCTTAAAGATGCTGCTGGACTATAAGTTTATCGCTCATAAAAAAGTTCGCAAATTGCGAACTTTTTTATTTGTTATCATTTATTAGATTCAGCAGTATCTTGTTTAAACATTTCAAATAAAGAACTTGTCTGAGTTGGTTGATCTTCCTCATGATGTAATGAATATACATGTACCATCTTAATTACAAGTACAACTACAAAACACGCAGCCACACAGAACATCCATAAACCATAAGGACTTCTAATATGCTGAGAACCACAATAAGGGCATTCCTTATCTGTTGAAGCGACCACCTTGTCACAACATGCGCAATGATATTGATATAACATCATTCCTCCATCCACTTACTATTTACAACAATTTCTTTCGTCTCACTTTTATCCTATGAGAAAAAAAATCAGAATTCAATCTAGTTTAAAAGGCAATTCATTCAAATTAACAATTCTCTTCGATACATTGTAAAGAAGATATACAAAGCTAGATTCAACTAACGCTCAGTATTATTTTGATCTTTCATATAATTTGTTAAAATATATCTTTCAAATCATAGATGACATTACTATGACTCAATTGATCAATAAAGGTGGATTTCGTGAACGAGCTAATCGAAGTCGTTCATATAAACAATCTGAAAATGAAATAACAAATCTCCTTCCTACCCAGTATCAACCTCAGAGCAAAGAACAACAAACACCAGACAAAACAGAATCTAAACAAGAGCAAAGTGTAAAAAATAAAGCATAAAAAAGCACATCAACTAGGATGTGCTTTTTAAGCATATCAACGACTAATTAACATCTTTGAATTCAATTTTCTTTTGATCAGGTTGAACTTCTCTCGCTTCGCCATCAATAATGGTTGAGTCACGATATTGACCACCACCTTGTTGTTGATTCTGCATGTCCTGCATTTGACGCATGAGATCAGCAAATGGATTCTGACCAGCAGCATTACCACCCATCATTTGATCCATCATCGCCTGTTGACGCTTTGCCATTGCTTTCATCAACATATTTCTAAACGCTGCTTGAACTGCAGGAATTAAAACCAATACAGCCAATACATCAGAAATTAAACCAGGAATCATTAACAAGAAACCCGACATTGCAATTGCTAATTTTTTAGTAACAGCAGGATCAGCTCCAAGTTGACCTGTCATCTGCATTTGTTGCAATTGCGGCATAATATTAGATGTACTAGAACGAACGAGATTCAAACCCACGAAAAAAGTTATAACAAACCAAAAGAATACGTACCACATACTCCCAACAAGGTCGCCCACGCCGATCCATACTAATATCTCAGCAATTGCGCCAAACACTACGATAAGAAGTAGATTCATGTCAAAGTTTCGTCTATCTCAAAAATTAGAAAATAAATACAGTGATTATACTTTTGGTTAAAGCCAAAACGAAAAATATTACTGCGATATTATAATTGATGGGTACAAAAGTAGATTTATCAAGGTCTATCTTTCATTTAGATGAGAAAAGCTTTCAAATTGGTAGATACCAACTTGAAAGCAAGAACTTATTTCACCAATTAACCACAATTTGCGCTAAGAATTTTTTTAGATTGCGGATCAATCATTACCGTCACTCGATTTTCACGGTAATCCATTGTTACGGGCTGATTTGGTCCTACACTGCGCACAATTTCGGACTTGGTTTTTTGCTTAATTTGCTGTTCGGTTAAACCAGACTGCCCTACAAGTTTTTGTGCTTCATCAGCAACACATTTACTTTGATTTGCACGGAAAAATACCCATTCCTCAATCACTTGCCCATTAGGCAATTTACAATATCCAGCCTGACCATTTGCCTCATTGCGAATCTCAAGCTGACCTCCTTGTTCAACGCAGTATTGGCTTGCAGGATTTGCCATACCAATTTTAGGTGGAGTAACATCCTTGCTGGGTGTTAAAGAACACGCTGTTAATGTAGTAAGTGCTAAAGCTAAAAATAGAATTTTCTTCATAATTTGAAATCTTGCAAAAATTTAAAGATAACAAATAAATCAAAATATTATGTCTATTACTTGAAACAAAAACCCCAATTTCAGATCAACAATACATAATAGATAAGTCTATAAACAATCGGTTTTTTTGTCATTTATAAGCTCCTCTAAATTCAAAATTATTGAATAATGATATATTCAACACGAATAGCCTCATCAATCAAATACTGATCCTTAATCACATAGAAATAAGGTTTGTGTTCAAGCCACTCATCGATTGCTAAAATGGCATTTGTATACCCAGTCAGAGCTGAGAAATCTTTTATTTCAATGGCATCCATAGGCTTACCCTTTTTTCTTAAGCCTAGCATAGAGTGAATATTTAGATATAGTTTAAAATTCAATCTTAATCGTCATTTTTATTGATGTTATAAGGCTTTGTTGCACAAAGCTATTCTTGAAGGCTTCTTCAGCAATATAATTTCTAGTTGAAGAAGCCTGTGACTAAAACCTACCGTACAACTAATGTTTGAATTGGACAGCACCAGATTACTCCACCCTTTGTAGACGACAAAAGCATATTGATATTCCGAGCCGACAAATCTTTTTAGATCGAGATGCACATGCAGTCATTACTACTAGGAAGCATGCAAAGCTTTGGAAAGATAAGAAATTGAGATATTTAGAGAGAGGAATGAATTATTAAAAACAGTCAAACGGGTAGGTAAGTCACTTTGGAAAAAATGGTCTGGTTATCATCATCGAAGTTTAGTGGAAACCAAAATGGATTGCATCAAATTATTAGGTGATAAATTCACAGCAAGGAGTTTTCCTAGTCAGATGAATTAGATTCATACACATGTATAAATTTTTAATAAATTCAAACAATTATACCACCTTCATATCCAAGTTATCACTTGAATTTAGCTCAATTAGGGTAGCATTGTCTTTCAAACCTTTGTGCAACAAAGCCAATATAAATTATAACGTTGCAGTAATTCTAGAGTTATTTTTTTATATGAGAGAAAAACAGCTATAATTCCGAGCAAAATGCTTGGTTGAATCTTAGTAATTATATTTTTAAAATAATTCCTTATTTTTTATATGCCTTTTGCATCATGATTACTGAATTACTCTCTCCTGCTGGTTCACTTAAAAATATGCGTTATGCTTTTGCTTATGGAGCAGATGCAGTTTATGCAGGACAACCACGTTACAGTCTCCGTGTTCGTAATAATGAATTTGATCATGAAAATTTAAAAATAGGAATTGATGAAGCACATGCATTAGGCAAAAAATTCTATGTTGTTGCTAATATTCAGCCACATAACAGCAAACTTAAAAATTTTATTCGTGACATCGAGCCAATTATTGCGATGCAACCTGATGCATTAATTATGTCGGATCCAGGCTTAATTATGATGGTTCGCGAACATTTCCCTGACATGCCTATCCACCTTTCGGTACAAGCCAATGCGATTAATTGGGCAACTGTAAAATTCTGGAAAGACTATGGTTTAAGCCGAGTCATTCTTTCTCGTGAACTCGCATTAGAAGAAATTGAAGAAATACAGAAAAATGTACCAGAAATTGAACTTGAGGTTTTTGTACATGGCGCGCTATGCATGGCCTATTCAGGACGATGTTTACTCTCAGGTTATATGAATAAACGAGATGCAAATCAAGGCGCATGTACCAATGCTTGTCGTTGGGAATATAAAATTCACGAAGCACAAGAAGATGCCAATGGTGACGTGATTCCTGTTCAGCAGATAGAACCATCCAAACAATGCTGTTCCAATAAAGTTCAAGATGATCTAGTTCAAAGTGTTTTAGTACAACGTAATGATGAAGAAATGTTTGCGGCTGAAGAAGATGAACATGGTACTTATTTCATGAACTCGAAAGACTTACGTGCCATTCAACATGTTGATCGTTTGACTCATATGGGAATTGCTTCACTTAAAATTGAAGGACGAACAAAATCCTATTTTTACTGTGCTCGAACAGCTCAAATTTATCGTAAAGCAATTGATGATGCGCTATCAGGTCAACCATTTGACTCAAGTTTAATGGATCAACTTGAAGGTTTGGCAAATCGTGGTTATACAGAAGGATTTTTACGTCGCCATGTGCATAGCGATTACCAAAATTATGAGGATGGTTCATCACATTTCGACTATCAACAATTTTGTGGTGAGGTAATTGAACGCAACGGAGATTATGTTCGAGTCGAAGTTAAAAATCGGTTTTTAGTTGACGACACTCTTGAACTCATGACTCCCAAAGGTAATCTTGTCTTCACTTTAACTGAAATGCGTGATTTAAAAGGTCATCCAATCGACAATGCAAAAGGTTCTGGACATATTGTGGAAATCCCACTTTCAGCAGATATCGATATTACTTATGCCTTATTAATCCGTCATCTTCCACACGCCAAAACGCAGTTAAAAACTGATGCACTTGCATATTCGGCAGATTAAATATGGCGCTATTCATTACCACAGCATGTATCAACTGTGATATGTGCTTGCCAGAATGCCCGAATCAAGCGATTTATGAAGGTGCAAAAATCTACGAAATTTACCCACAACGTTGCACTGAATGTGTCGGCTTCTACGAATCACCCACATGTATTGCAGTTTGCCCTATTGATTGTATTAAACCCGATCCTTTACACATAGAGAGCAATGATCAACTGCAAATTAAATTTAATAGTTTAAATTTATTAGGTAATTAGAGGCTTACACAATATAAATGAATCACTCAATCGCATATCAATCATCGATTATCATCTCTAAAAAGAAAGTAATATTTACGGACTTAGGCAAAGCACTGGCACCAAACTTGCTTTTTAGTATTACGTTTTTAACAATTAGAGAAATTTGCTCGGCTTGTTGATTATCATAAGGCTATTGAAACTGTCGCACCTCATGTTTGAATTCGCCCTCAAGATACACAAATCATCTTTACTCGTACTGGAACACATGCTGAATTATTCAAGTAACATCAATACAAAAAGATTCAACCGAAAAATTGAATTCTTTTAGCTAGCTTCAATAAATCATCACCATAAAAAAACACCCCAAACCAAAGTTTGAGGTGTGTTTAAAATTTTATTTAGCGAAACAAATTACGCAGCATAAACTGGGAATTTAGCGCACACTGCTTCAACTTTCGCTTTCACATCAGCAATCACTTGTTCATTACCTTTACTGTCGATAATGTCGGCGATCCAACCTGCAAGGTCACGAACTTCATCTTCACCAAAACCACGAGTGGTTACAGCTGGCGTACCAATACGAATACCAGAAGTCACGAATGGAGAACGTGGGTCATTTGGAACAGCGTTTTTATTTACTGTGATATGAGCAGCGCCTAACCATGCATCAGCATCTTTACCCGTTACATCTTCTTGTTTAATTAAAGATAATAAGAATAAATGGTTATCCGTACCACCAGATACAACATCATAACCACGAGCGATGAATACTTCAGCCATTGCTTGAGCATTCTTAACAACTTGCTGTTGGTAAGTTTTATATTCAGGTGCCATAGCTTCTTTAAAACAGATTGCTTTAGCAGCAATTGCGTGCATTAAAGGACCACCTTGGTTGCCTGGGAATACAGCTGATTGAAGTTTCTTCTCGATTTCTTCGTTTGCTTTTGCAAGAATTAAACCAGAACGTGGACCACGAAGTGTTTTATGTGTAGTCGTTGTCGTTACATCAGCAATTTGAACTGGGTTTGGATAAACACCAGCAGCAACTAAACCAGCAACATGCGCCATATCAACAAAAAGGTAAGCACCAACTTTATCCGCGATATCACGGAAACGTTGCCAATCTACAACACGGCTATAAGCAGAGAAACCAGCTACGATCATACGTGGCTTATGTTCTAAAGCTAAACGCTCAACTTCTTCATAATCGATTTCACCTGTTTCAGGGTTTAAACCGTACTGGATCGCATTATAAGTTTTACCAGAGAAGCTAACTTTAGCACCGTGAGTCAAGTGACCACCGTGAGCCAAGCTCATACCTAATACTGTATCACCAGGATTAAGAAGCGCTAAGTAAACTGCTGAGTTTGCTTGTGAGCCTGCATGTGGTTGTACGTTTGCATAATCTGCTCCAAACAACTCTTTCGCACGGTCAATTGCAAGTTGCTCAATAACGTCAACATATTCACAACCACCATAATAGCGTTTGCCCGGATAGCCTTCTGCATATTTGTTAGTAAGTTTCGAGCCTTGAGCTTCCATTACAGCTTTAGAGCAATAGTTTTCAGAAGCAATTAACTCGATGTGAGCTTCTTGGCGGTCGCCTTCCGAAGCAATTGCTTGAGCTAATTCTGGATCAAATTCAGCAATAGAGATATTGGCAAACATTAGCGGAGGGTCCTATAAATTAGGGCTTTTAAGCCGTGCTAAAGATTGGTGCGAATTATAGCATGAAGTTTGCTGTTACAGAGCTTGATATTTATTTAATTATTCGTGAATTTTACTCACATTCCACTAATAATTTTATTCTTCTAGAGTTAATTAATTCCTTTTATCTAATTTTAACATTTCTATTGAGAATCGCACAGCTCAAACCCTGAAAAATAGGGTTGAGCTGTATGTTATTACTTATTGTTTGACGATTTGGTTAGATGGTAAAAGGATATTAACGTCTTGGACAATTTTTCCAATATTTGTGGAATATGCTGTTGTATGATCCCATTCTCCGACTCTGTAATTAGAACTAGGAATTGCAGTTCCTACAGATTTAGCTGAGTTAACCAAAAAATCAGTCACTGGTTTAGGTACTGTTTTGTCTAATGTCCCTTGATAAATAATAATTGGAGTCGACACTTTCTTCTGCAAAGGTTGAGAATCTGTGGCTAAAAAACTTGTAACACTTGGAATTGACATAAAGTTAGTTTTTGTACGTGGATAACCCTCAAGAGTCTTATTTTTGTCTAAATAAATCCCCATTGCATTACCTAAATTTTGACCTAAGGCCTGATAGCAAACTGAATTTTCTGAAGAAGTTTCAGCAGTTGCTGCTATTTCATCTGTTGGAGAATTAAAGACATCACTAAATTTTAAGCTTGGATACTGATTTGTTAAACCAGCAGTAATTAAGGCAGTAAATGTATCTAAAGGAGCTAATATGTTTATTTTCTTAATTGGATTAGGTTCTTTATTTGCCTCACTTTCACCGCCAGCTAAAATTAAAGCTAGATTTGACGCAGGTGCTACAGCAACAGTTCCTTTATAATCAAGCTTCGCACGACTTGCATATTGAGCTGCACCTAATGCCGATTGACCACCTTGAGAATGTCCTACTGTCATCCACTGACCATTTGTTTTCTTATTTAAACTTGTTAAATAAGCGCGTGCAGCAACCACAGCATCAGTAATTGAATAAGCCTCACTTTTAACATTTAAAAATGGATGAGCATCAAGCCCACTTGGTTCACCCAAACCTTCATAATCTGGAGCAACTACAACGTAGCCAGATTCAAGTAAAGCTTTTAATAAAACTTCATTCTCACCCAATCCTTGTTGACTTGGGGCGCATTTATCAGCAACACCGGTTGTGCCATGTGCCCAAACGACTATCGGCCAACCATTTTCTGGTGGTAAAATTGAAGCCGGCGGTGTGAAGACAAGCGCTGTTGCCAATACTTCTTTATCATTAACTCCCAACATTTTATAGGTCATTATCACGCTATCAGATGACGCTGCAGCCATACCATTAAGTTCATAGTTTTTAGGAATTCCAACAACAGGGTCTTTGATATTATTTTCAGGAATCTCAGGTTTAGGTACAAAAACTGTCGATTCATTATCGTCGCCACCACAAGCTGTCAAAAACAAAGTCGTGCTCAGCATTGCAACCGTTAATAGTTTAATTTTCATTTAGTTTTTCCTTAACTATCTTCTTTTTTGATTTTGTCCTTAGATGTTATTTTTCTAAGGCAATTAAATCCATAACAATTACGCCTATTACAAAATTGTTTCAAGTATTTTTTTATATCCTTTTATATTTGCTTTTTATTTGCGCAATACACTACTAATTTATTTAAAATCCAATCAATCTAAGCATGATTAAGCACAGCTCATCCTAAATTTCTTGTAAGATAAAAAGTCTGAGAGACTATCCTACCCAATTAGGTTCAACTTTATGCAAGCCATTATTTTAGATACGGAAACACATACATTGAATGGTTTGCCTATAGAAATTGCTTATGCGCCAATTGAAATTGAGCATGGAAAGCTGAGCTTAGATAAGAAAAAGATTTTTGATCAGCTGTATCAAGTTGGTCAACCTATCTCTTATGCCGCGATGGCGGTGCATCACATATTAGAATCAGACCTAGCTGATCAACCTTTTTACAGTGAGTTTCAACTGCCTGAACAAACCCAATATATTATCGGTCATAACGTTGATTACGATATTACAGCTATTGCAAAGTGCGGCGTAGATACATCAAAAATTAAACCAATTTGCACTTTAGCACTTGCACGTCGTGTTTGGGAAAATGCGGAAGCACATAATATTTCAGCCTTAATTTATCTGATCTCCAAGGGCAGTGATAAAGCTAGAGAAATGCTCAAAGGTGCTCATAGAGCTGATGCTGACATTATTTTAACAGCTAATATTTTGATGCATATCATTCATCAATTAAACATTGAAAATATTGAACAGCTTTATATAGCTTCAGAAGAAGCTCGTATTCCGAAGAATATTACTTTTGGTAAACACAAAGGTACTGCGATTCAAGATCTTCCAGCGGATTATATCCAATGGCTTTTACGCCAAGACGATCTTGATCTCTATTTACGTAAGGCATTGGAAACAAAATTAGTTAGATAAGCCCTCTTAGAAAATTTTTTAAATTATTTTCCAGTCATTTCAATCAAGACAATGATATTTAATAAATTGTTAATATTATTGTCATTTTTTAACGTTATCTTAATCCTCATGCTAGATCTTGGGCTTGTGGGGATTAAGAAATGTCTAATTTTTTCAAAACGGAACTCGGGCAAAATGCCCTGCAACAACGTGATAGTGCTTTAACTCCACGGCAGCGTCGTTTATTGCTTTTGATTGATCATGAAGATTTTCAAGAACTTGATCATGGATATAAAGAAAGAATAGCACCTACGGAATTAGTTCAACAACTGATTGATATGGGCTTATTAGCACATCAACAACCCGAATCCATACATATTGAAGAAGAAGTCACATCAGAAGAGAATCATACTTCTACGATAATCTCACGCATTCAACCAGATCAAAATAAAAACATATCTAATCTAGCAGAAAATCTTGAAGCAGAAATTATTACCTTAGAAAAACTTCCTTTTATTGAAATCCAACAAGTTATGATTCAAACCTTAACAACTTATTGTGGTTTAATGGCGAGACCATTAATACAAAAAATACAGATAATCAAAAACCTACAGCAATTAAAAGCTTGCCAAATGCAATGGATTACTTTTCTACAAGAATCACGAATTCCACCAGCACAATTGAATCAAACATTGAAGTTGATTAATTATTCAGTACAGCATTTGCAAACATAATTGAAATATTTTGGCAATTAAAGTTCAAAATCGTTGTTTTAATAAACAATAGATCGTATTGATTGCGTCTTTATATTTACCTATATGTATTTTTTGCCTATGATGTGCCACACATGTATGCGCTCATAGCTCAACTGGATAGAGTACAGGTCTCCGAAGCCTGTGGCGTGGGTTCGAGTCCCGCTGAGCGCACCAGATTCCTTTTTCATGGCTTCTCATAACTTGTCAAAAGCGTTGCAATACAACAATTCTTAATTTAATTTATTATCAATTCTTCTCATGCTTTCTCAATGATTACCGCAATCAATACGGTAAACCTTGCGGTAAGCCTTAAATTACTCAAAAAAGTTACCGCAAAAATGCCAAAACAAATCGTTGGCTTTTCTCTATTATTAATTAGCTGTATTTATTTAATTACTTTTTTAATAAAAATTCTTCTTTTTCAAAATCAATTTATCGTTAAGTCTTAAGCTAGCAACAAAAGTCTTAAAAGCTACGCTCTATTGCTTACGATTATTTTGATAATCGTACCTATAGTTGATGCGATACTTAAAACTCTAATAGTTTGATAATAAATAAAAAATTTAATATTTGACAATTTAAAAGTAGATCATTTTACAAAATTATCGAATTAATCGTTCTATTTCTAAAACGCCAGAAACCTATTTTTCTACTTGGTTTATTTTTTCATATCACTCAAAATAGTCGTTCTATTTAACAACGTGAGACGTTCATGACTGATGCTTTGGTGTTGAGCGATTTGTCCAAAACTTATCGTAATGGTTTTCAGGCGTTAAAAGGTATTGATTTGACCGTACCTGAAGGTGAATTTTATGCATTATTAGGTCCTAATGGTGCGGGTAAATCTACAACGATTAGTATCATTAGCTCTTTAACCAAAAAAACATCGGGTACAGTGGAAATCTTTGGGCATAACTTAGATACCCATCCATCCCATGCGAAACAATGTCTTGGTGTTGTTCCTCAAGAGTTTAACTTCGGTCAATTCGAAAAAACTTTCGATATCTTAGTGACACAAGCAGGTTATTACGGCATTCCTAAAAAACATGCTGAACAACGTGCTGAATATTATTTAGAAAAACTCGGTTTATGGGAAAAACGTAATATTCAATCACGTATGCTTTCAGGTGGTATGAAGCGTCGTTTAATGATTGCACGTGCCATGATGCATGAACCTAAGTTGCTTATATTAGATGAACCAACTGCGGGTGTAGATATTGAGTTACGTCGTTCAATGTGGGATTTTCTCACTGAAATGAATGAAAAAGGCACATCAATTATTTTAACGACACATTATTTAGAAGAAGCTGAGATGCTTTGTCGTCGCATCGCAATTATTGATCGTGGTGTGATTAAAGAAGATACCACCATGAAAGGCTTTCTTAATCAACTCAATGAAGAATCATTCATCTGTGACCTCGCTGAACCTATTGAAAATTTGCAACTGGATATCATCGGCTTCAAATTTAATTTAATTGATCCAATGACATTAGAAGTCACTATGGACAAGGCGCATAACATGAATGATCTGTTCCTGATCCTGCAATCACAAAATATTCAAGTCAGCAGTATGCGGAACAAGTCCAATCGTTTGGAAGAATTATTCGTGAAAATGGTCGAGAAGAATCTTGCTGGAGCGAATCAGTGAACTTTAATCAATTAAAAACAGCACTTTGGACTTTGGTTGTTAAAGAAATTCGCCGTTTCATGCGGATATGGCCACAAACTTTGTTACCACCAGCAATCACAATGAGCCTATATTTTGTGATTTTTGGCAACTTAGTTGGCTCTCGTATTGGCGAAATGGGCGGCTTTAGCTATATGCAGTTTATTGTGCCTGGCCTGATCATGATGGCGGTAATTACCAATAGCTATGCCAACGTTTCATCAAGTTTCTTTAGTGCTAAATTTCAAAAAAGTATTGAAGAACTCATTATGAGCCCTGTGCCATTACATTTAATTCTTTGGGGTTATGTGATTGGTGGCGTATGTCGCGGTGTATTGGTTGGTCTCATTGTAACCATCATGAGTTTATTCTTTACTCACTTAGAAATTTATAACCTATTCGTGACTATATATACTGTCATTATTACTTCACTATTATTCTCGCTTGGTGGTTTCATCAATGCGGTTTATGCGAAGTCATTTGATGATATCTCTATTATCCCGACTTTTGTATTAACTCCACTTACTTATTTAGGTGGTGTCTTTTATGCGATTAGTGCGCTTAGCCCATTTTGGCAAAATTTATCTTTAGTCAATCCAATTGTATATATGGTCAATGCTTTCCGTTTTGGCATTTTAGGGCACAGTGACGTCAATGTAACGTTCTCACTAAGTATCGTTACCCTATGCTGTGTTGCGCTCTATGCAGTTGCTTATCGTTTATTAGCTCGTGGTTCAGGAATGCGTGAATGAGTGTTGAACATTCTTTATTGGGTAAAGACACCCAATACCCTACTCAATATCAGCCCGATGTTTTATTTCCAATTGCTCGCGCTGAGTCTCGTCAACAGTATTTGCATGTTGAAGGAATTACACAAGGTAAAGACTGGTGGCATGTATTTGAAATTTCATGGCTGAATCATCTTGGTTTACCACAAGTGGCGATTGGTCGTTTAACCTTACCCGCCAACTCCCCCAACTTAATTGAATCAAAGTCACTTAAACTTTATTTCAATAGCATGAACTTTACTCAGTTTGAGTCTCAACAAGCTTTTGTCGAAACGGTTGAACGTGACTTATCCAATGCGGCGGGTGGAAAAGTTGAACTACAATTATTCCAAGTTGATGATTTAGAAATTTCTAAACCGCAGGGGATTTGTATTGATGATCTCATCCCTGAGCGTCTATCTGAGCATCCAGATTCAACTCTATTAAGGTTAGATCCTGCGACCCAAGAAAGTGTTGAAATTGAACTTTACTCTCATCTTTTAAGAAGTAATTGTCCAGTCACAGGACAACCAGATTGGGGTACGATTTTTATTCGTCTGCAAGGTAAAAAACCTTGTTATCGCAGCATATTAGCCTATATTATCTCGTACCGTCAGCATAACGGTTTTCATGAGCAATGTGTTGAACAAATATTTGCGGATATTTGGCAATTGCTTCAACCTGAAAAGCTGATGGTCTATGCAACCTATACACGCCGTGGAGGCTTGGATATTAACCCATGCCGTGTATCAGACTTGTCATGGATGCCCGAGCCAATTCGCTTGGCGAGACAATAAAACGAATAAATTTGATATAGAGGAAATGTTTCAATGACCAGTTATTTCGGTATTCTTCCATCAGCAGGTTTGAGTCAGGATATTCAACTTGCACAGGCTAGCCGTAACAGTAAAGAACCACAATACCCTTTACGTGACAAAATCTCTTTACAATTGTCGGATGAATTACTAGACAACATGCTGATTAAGCTGGTTCAACAATTTCCGCCAAGTGATAAGCGTGACACTACCGAGAAGCTTGCAACTAAAATCCGTGGCATTGTTGAGACTTTACTTAAACAGTTATTAGGCAAGGCACCAAACGAGCAGGTTCTTGAATCGTTGTCGTTTATGGAAAAAAGCCTGTTTACTGACAATGAGGGTCAACAACGTCTTGGTACGGTTCTGCCTGATACGCTGGTCGCTGACATGAAGAAAAGCTTTGCAGAAGTCGCTGCTGGAAATGGCAAGGCACAACGTGATGCATTAACCCAGCAATTTAAAACTTTTGCTGATGCATTGATTCAACACTTCATGACCGAATTTAACAAAACGCTGGGTCTGGGCATGATGAAACGTGGTGTTGCCAGCGTTGCAACCAGTGGTGTCGAAACAGCCGTTCATGTTGTGATCAACAAGCTCATCCCAGGTTTAAGCCAAGGTGAACTTGAAGTATTTGCAAAACATTTTGATCAGTTATTGGTTCAAAAGTAATTCGCCAAATGATGCAGAAGCGATGGTCATGGAACCATCGCTTTTTATTAGGTGCATGCAATATAATATTTAATATATAACATTGATTTATAATAATTATTTAATATAATTCATAGATAACAGATGATCATTCCAATTATAAACTGGATACTTATAGATCTCACATTTTCTAAATTTGCACGCTCTAAATCCGCATTTATGTTAGCATTCGCGAAGCCTTGATTTACCTGATTTAGAATCACATGTCCCCAAGCTCACAATACAAATTTTTACGTCAAGCACCTCGTGATGGCTTAAGTACAGCTGCACAGCCCTCTCGTTGGCAACAATTGCATATCGACCCTTGGCTTTGTTCTTTTTTGGTTTTAAATGCCTTACTTGGACTCACAGTATTATATAGTGCTTCTGCGCAAGATGTCGGACTAGTCAGTAAGCAAGCAATGAGCTTTGGGATTGGCTTTATTGTTATGTTTAGTTTGGCTCAAATCCCCCCAAAGGTATATCAGGCATTTTCACCCTATTTTTATGTGTTTGGTGTACTTTCCTTAGTGGCAGTCGTCATTTTTGGCGAAGTCCGTATGGGAGCACAACGTTGGATTGATATCCCTGGCTTCGGCAGTGTGCAACCCAGTGAATTTATGAAGATTGGTATGCCAATGATGATTGCTTGGTTTCTATCACGAAAAGCATTACCTCCGAGCCTTTCACAAGTTGTACTGTCATTGATGTTGATTGTCGTACCTTTTCTACTTATTGCAGAACAGCCTGACTTAGGTACATCACTACTGGTTCTGGCCAGTGGTATTTTCGTACTATTTTTAAGTGGTTTATCTTGGCGACTCATCGCTGCAGCAGCAGGTCTAGCCGCAATTATTATTCCAATTGCTTGGGAATTTTTACTACATGATTATCAACGTCAGCGTGTTCTTACATTATTAGATCCTGAGGCAGATGCTCTTGGCACAGGTTGGAACATTATTCAGTCTAAAACTGCGATTGGCTCAGGAGGATTCTCAGGTAAAGGGTTCTTAGAAGGCACCCAATCTCATCTACATTTCTTACCTGAAGGCCATACCGACTTTATTATTGCCGCTTATTCTGAAGAATTTGGCTTAATTGGCGTGACACTGCTTATTATTCTTTATTGTGCAATTATCTTTAGAACATTCCAAATTGGATTGCAGAGCTTCCATAACTATGGTCGCTTGGTCGCAGGCGCATTTGGTTTGTCATTTTTTGTTTATGTATTTGTAAATGCAGGTATGGTCAGTGGTATTTTACCCGTAGTTGGTGTGCCTTTACCCTTCATGAGTTATGGTGGGACGGCAATTATTACCCTGATGTCTACTTTTGGACTGGTTATGTCTATTCATACACATCGATAATGAGGAATTTTATAAACATATGTTTCTTCCTAATTTAAATAAAACTTTTAAATTGCTTGGTTTGAGTGCCAGTTTATTTGTCAGCAGTAATTGGGCTCAAGCAAATGAATTTTATACACATCCGAATTACTTTGCTTTTAAGCAGAAAGCAATGTCAACTTATAATTTAACGAGTGAACAAATTGATGCAGCCATGAGTGGCGCTAAAGATTTACCTAATATTCTCAATATCATGACTCGCCCAGGCGAAAGTAAACCTTGGTATGAATATCGTTCAATGTTTCTTGTTGATGGCACTATTCAACGCGGGGCAAACTTTAAAAATCAATATCAAGATGCGTTGAATCGTGCTGAACAGCAGTTTGGCGTACCTAAAACAGTCATTCTGGGCATTTTAGGTGTAGAAACAGGTTATGGTGCGAATAAGGGCTCTTTCGTCACTAGAGATGCGCTTGCAACACTCGCTTTCGGTTATCCTCGTCGAGCAGACTATTTTAGTGATGAATTAGCCGCCTTGATCGCTTGGACGTACAAAGAAGGTTATCCAACAAATAGTATCGTTGGTTCATATGCAGGTGCTATTGGTTATCCGCAATTCATGCCAAGCAATATTCAAAAGTTGGGCGTAGATTATGATGGAAATGGTCACATTGATTTAAGAAATTCAGCAACAGATGCTATTGGCTCTATTGCGAACTATTTAGCTCAACATGGTTGGCAGCGCGATCGACCAATTGGGTTTCCAGCCCGTTACTTAGGCAACAACCCTGATAGTATTATTTCCAAGGATTTAACCAAACCTATTCCCTATGGAGAATTGAAAAGACTAGGGGTTTCCCCTGTTGACCCTTTGGTAAAAATTGATGATTTAGACTTAGTCAATGTCATTCAATTACAAGACCAATTTGGTCCAATTTACTATATTACTTATCCAAATTTCCAAGTGATTACGACTTATAATAAAAGTCGTATGTACGCAACAGCAGTATGGTTATTGGGCACCGAAGTAGCTAGTCGATAGACTAGCTTTTTTATAACATTCTGAAAAGTCAATAAAAAAATAAAGCAAAAAGATCACATATTCAGCAAAAAATATATTTTGTTACAATATTGATTATTTATTAACCACAATCTGTAAGTTTTTACCCTTTTTGTAACTATTTATCGTTAAAGACTAGACACACTTCGTAAGCGATGAATATTATCCACTCAAGTAAAGTAATTGCAAAAGTGAATAATTAGACATGTGCACTATGTTTCAAAGTTATTTTTTGAAATAAAAAAGCATGTTCTCTAGGAGTTTATACAATGCAGTTTTCGCTAAAATATATTCTAGCGCTGACGGCAGGCTTGAGTTTAAGCCCGTTACATGCGGAAATGGTACAATCGACATCAATGAATAATGATGTGGATGGTTCTAATTTAGCTGCCCGCGTACTAAGCAAAGATTCTCAAAATTTTAATTCGCGTTTTTCAAACGTTAATAGTCTTTCAATCACTGAGCGTTCAGGTGACCAAATCCGTCGCCAAACGATTGCTGCAAAAATCGATATTCCTGAAGATGAGCCTTCAGTGATTGAAAAACTGAATACTGTTGCTTCGAACACAGTTCGTAAATTCAGCCAAAGTGGCGTTGCATCTTGGTATGGACGTCAGTTTCATGGTCGTAAAACAGCAAGCGGTGAAACATTCGATATGAATGGATTAACTGCAGCTCACCGTAGCCTTCCTTTAAACTGTTATATCCGTGTAACAAATAAAGACAACGGCAAGAGTGTTGTAGTAAAAGTAAATGATCGTGGTCCATTCCATGGTAACCGAGTACTAGATTTATCTTATGGTGCTGCAAAGCAACTTGGTATGTCTGGTTCTGGTACTAGTAATGTGAGCATCGAGCGAGTTGATGGGCCAAGTTCTTAATAACTTAGTTTTACACTCTCCAAAAAAAGCCACCTAGTGTGGCTTTTTTTATTATGAGACAAAAGAATTTAGAAATTACAGTTATTCTTTGGAGCAACATCATATCCGCGAATGATTTTGACCCTTTTTATTTAATTCGTTATATTGAGCAAATAAAAATGAATACAGTAAAGGAATTAACATGAAGTCAATTGATACGTGGTTTGATGAGTATAGTGACAGCCATCAAAATCAAACCAATAAAAAAATTCATTGGGTTTGTGTCCCAGCTATTCTTTTTTCAATTATTGGTATTTTGGCTCATTTTAGCACTCTACTCACCGCTTTGCTTCTTGTACTCACTTTAGTATTTTATGCTCGTTTGGATATTGTTTTGGCTGTTGCAATGGCTGCACTGTTAGCCGTTATGGCGTGGCTCATTATTATTTTACCTGTAGGCGTAGGATTCTATATTGGTGTCTTTGTGATTGCTTGGATTGGCCAATTTTATGGTCACAAAGTTGAAGGGAAAAAGCCTTCTTTCTTTAAAGACTTACAATTCCTCCTCATTGGCCCTGTATGGTGCATGGACGCTTATTTAGCTAAAGTCCTACCTAAATGGAAATCTCGTCAGAAATTAGCGCTTACAAGCTGATTGAGAACATGCAAATAGAATGAGTGATAAAGGGAAAATATCATTGATATATTTTCCCTTTATATTTTAACCATCCGTCAATATGTTTTCTTTGTGGATCATGATGAGTCCAATGAATCACACCGCCTTTTGGGTTATATTCATATTCACCAAAAAACTCAAGCTGATCACCTTTTTTAAGCCCGTCTATTCTTGGGGCTAAATCAATATTATGTGCAATCAAAACCGTTAAACCATTCTCAAGTTTAAGAATAATTTTCTGATGTTTTGAACCTTGATTGTCATCTGGTAAAACCGCTTTCACAATACCCTGCGCTTGAACTTGAATATTGCTTCTTTGCTGCTGATAAGCCTGCATGATCTTGTTTTGATCATCGACAGAAATATTAGTATCTGAAACTGAAGTTTGTGTGGTGCTGCTAGTAATTCTAGTATTTTGCTTTTCTTTAAAATCGAAACTCAAATAAGCTGCAAGCAACAAAATGATTACTACAAGAATTAGATTATTTATTTTAGTTTTCATCGCAAATTTCCTGACCAAATCCAGATAACAAAATGCCAATCAAGTTGATTGGCATTTTGTTGCTTATCGAACTAAATCCATCGCCATTTAAAATAAACGATTCATACCATTCAAAGCTGCTACACGATATGCTTCTGCCATCGTTGGATAGTTGAATGTCGTTTCAACGAAGTACTTCAACGTATTGTTTGGACTATGCATCACCACTTGCCCAATGTGAATAATCTCTGCCGCATTATTACCAAAGCAGTGAATACCTAGTACTTCTAAAGTATCGCGATGGAACAAGATTTTTAATTCACCGACAGTATCACCCGTAATTTGGGCACGAGCTAGATGACGGAATGAAGCCTGACCTACTTCATAAGGTACTTTTTCTTCAGTTAATTGCTGCTCGTTCTTACCAATTGAAGAAATTTCTGGGATTGTATAAATACCTGTTGGTACATCTTTAATTGGCTTAACATTTTTCTCACCAACCATATTTGCACCTGCACAACGCCCTTGGTCATAAGCAGCCGACGCAAGTGATGGCCAACCAATAACATCCCCTGCAGCATAGATGTTATCAACTTCAGTTTGGTATTGATCATTGACCATCAGCTGACCACGGTTATTCGGTGTTAGACCGACATTTTCCAAACCAAGACCATCTGTATTACCAGAACGACCGTTGCACCATAAAATGGCATCAGCTTTAATCTTCTTACCGCTCAGCAAATGTAAAACCACATGATCATCAAAGGTTTCTAAGCGGTCAATTTGCTCATTATGTCGAATCAATACGCCTTGTTCACGTAAGTGATATGACAATGCATCTGCGATTTCATCATCAAGGTAGCTTAAAAGCTTTTGTTGAGTATTGATCAAATCAACTTTATGGTCTAAACCAATGAAAATCGAGGCATATTCGCAACCGATCACACCAGCACCATAAATAATGATTTTTTGAATTGAATAATCCAAATCAAGAATTTTATCTGAATCAAATACACGCGGATGATTGAAATCTAAACCTTGTGGTTGATAAGGACGACTACCTGTTGCAATCACGATTTGCTTACAAATGATCGTATCTTTGATTCCGTCCTGACCAAAAATCAAAACCGTATTTTTATCTTGGATATAAGCACGTCCATGAAACACATCAATTTTGTTGCGATCATAGAAACGTGTATGCGTATCAACTTGCTGTTGAATTACCTTATGTGCATTACGTAGCACTTGTTTCATGGTGAATTGTTTCCACTCACCGACCTTTTGAAACATTGGGTCACGTTGATATCGAATAATACTTGATACTGTTTGACGTAATGCTTTACTCGGAATTGTTCCTACGTGAGCACAATTACCACCAAGTTGATCACGTATATCAACGATCGCTACACGTCTACCTGCTTTAGCTAGCTTCATTGCCGCGCCTTCACCAGCTGGGCCAGAACCGAGAATTACTGCATCAAATTTTACAACATTCCCACCAACGACCTCTTTCTTACGTGGCATTCAAAGCTCCTTTGTCTCTTCGCTATTTACTTCTATAAATATGATAACTAATATGCTATGGCTTGATGTATTTCTCAACCATATATTTTTATATATTCACATTTTCAAAATGAATACCTAATTCATCCTACAAACCAATAAATTTGACTATAATAATCGAATATCTCAAGCAATAGGTTGTAGAAAATAATATGTCTGAACACCGTAAACCTGAACAGGGCATAAAACTTCGTGGCGCAGAAAAAGTCGCAAGAATTCCTGTAAAAGTTATACCTACGGTTGAAGTGCCTCGTAAACCAGACTGGATTCGCGTCAAAATGACTGCACCTGAAGAGGTTCAGCGTATAAAAACAACTCTACGTTCGCAAAAACTCCATACTGTTTGTGAAGAAGCTGCCTGCCCTAACCTGCCTGAGTGTTTTGGTGGTGGCACTGCTACTTTTATGATCATGGGTGATATTTGTACTCGCCGTTGCCCGTTTTGTGACGTGGCGCATGGTCGGCCAAATGCATTAGACCCTGATGAACCACGCCACATGGCTGAAACCATTTCTAACTTAGGTCTTAAGTATGCAGTGATTACTTCTGTAGACCGTGATGATCTATTAGATGGTGGTGCTCAACACTTTGTGGATTGTATTAAAGAAGCTCGCGCACTCAGTCCAAAAACTTTATTAGAAATTTTAGTTCCAGATTTCCGTGGGCGTATGGATATTGCCTTACGCATCATGACCGAATGTCCACCCGATGTTTTCAATCATAATATCGAGACTGTTCCTCGCTTATACAAAGCAATGCGCCCAGGTTCTGACTATCAACATTCTTTAAATCTTTTAAAAATGTTTAAAGAATACTGTCCTGACGTACCAACGAAATGTGGTTTGATGGTTGGGATTGGTGAAACAGAAGAGGAAGTGATTGCTTTACTCGATGATCTTCGTGCGCACGACGTAGATTACGTGACTATTGGTCAATATCTACAACCTTCTAAACAGCATGCACCGATTGATCGTTTTGTGACACCAGAAGAGTTTGAGCGTTATGCTGAACATGGTCGTAAATTAGGTTTTAGAAATATTTGGTCAGCGCCGATGGTTCGTTCGAGCTATTTCGCAGATCGTCAATATCACGGCGAACGTGTTCCAGCAGTACGACGTAAAGTCGATCCTGCAAAAAAAATCACAGTACAAACTGTCGAAGCGTAAGCAATAAATATATCGAAATCGAGAGAGTTTTAAAATTCTCTCGATTTTTTATTTTTGAGTTTTAAAGATTATATTTTTTCATAACAATTACTAATAATTTAGAGTTTCTTAGCTGCCGTGAAGTTGGTGTGAATAATTACAACTCAAAAACTCAAATACGAAAAAATCACTTAAAAACACTAGTTTACTTTCAAGTTTGCCCCACTTAATCTAATAAAAGTAATTATAAGATTTTTAAATTATTCATTTAAAAATAAAAGTCGAAATCTTTTTCTAAGGCTAGACCCCCATTACAGCAATCCAATAACAAGAAGCTCAGAGTTAATAAATAACAGGGAATCTTTCTCAAAAGCTTCTTATAACCAAAATATGTATCAGGATAAACGACTATGAATAAACGAGCATTAACTTTGACCGCAGCAACTCTGGGTAGCCTAATATTATTGGGTTGTAATAATGATTCTAACAACGATACAGAAACTACAAATACTCATACAGGTGACACATTAATCTTAACAAACAACGGTATGATCAGTTCAATTGATCGAATGATGCCAAATAAAATCGTGTCAAATCTTAAAATTACAGGTCTACAAACAGATGATGAACTCGTTGGAATCGATTATCGCCCGAAAGATGGAAAACTTTATGCGGTGGGATTATTAGGTAATATCTACACTTTGAATCCTGCAACTGGTTCAGCCACTTTTATAAAAAAATTAATGGCTGACCCTACTGATACGACTGATGGAAATGCAGCATTTACTAAGATTTTAGGGGATGCGAATCTGATTACTGTGAACTTCAACCCAGTCGCAGATCGTCTACGAGTCATGACCAACACAGGACAGAATTTACGAATAAATGTTGATACTGGTGCCACAATTACAGATGGCACCCTTAGTTTAACTGCTAGTAGCCCAGCAGTCATTGCAGGAGCATACACCAATGCATTTGACGGTACTGGCTCAACCAAACTCTATAGTATTGACCAAAATTCTGATCGAATTTATATCCAAAATGCGAATGCTGGAACATTGGGTGTTTCAACTGCGTTGGGAGCAGATATAAACATTAATGGCGGTGGTGGATTTGACATCGATCCTGTGAGTAACGTCGGCTTCGCAGCGCTAAAACTCAATACTGGTGGTTATAAATTCTTTCAACTTAATCTAGCAAACGTAGGAACAAGCAATGATGCCATTTTTGCATCTGGTGACCTAAATAGTAACTTTAATAGCATGGGAATTCGCGGTATCGCATTAAAAAGAGCAAGTGATGCCACCGCTCAAGCTTATGGATTGACGGCCAATAATAAATTATTGAACTTTGCTTTGAATAATCCAAATGCGGTTATGGAAAAAACCATCACAGGTTTACTCGTTGATGAGAAATTTATTGGAATTGATTACAGACTCAGAACCACTACGACCAATTCTGGAAAACTTTATGGTCTTACCAATAAAGGGAATTTGTATACGATCAATACAGACACTGGTTTAGCAAGCCTTATCACTGCACTCAAACCTGCGACGGGTAGTAGTTTCACAACATTAGATGGTACAAGTTTCGCAGTTGATTTCAACCCTACAGCAGATCGACTCCGCGTAATCAGCAATAATGGACAGAACTTAAGAATTAACGTCGATACTGGCGATACTATAAAAGATGGTGATATTAATGGGATTTCTGATGCTAAAGTCACTGCAGCAGCATATACCAATAGTTTTGCAACACCAGTTTCAACGCTTGCTACTGAACTATTTGATCTTGATCAAACAGGCAAAACTCTCACTAAACAGAATCCACCAAACGCAGGCACATTAAACCTGATCGGTAATTTAGGAGTCAACTTAGGTATAGATAATGGCTTTGATATTGCGGGTGGTGATAATGGCTTAGCTTTAGCAGCAGTCTCAGGTGCTTCTGGACCTTCTGTGTTATATCGTATAGATCTAAATAGTGACACGACTATTACAACTCCAAGAGCACGTTTAGCAATTAATGTGGATGGAACACCAAATCTAGCAGCTTCAACTATTGGTGGTAACACGACTCCACAAGTCATCGACCTAGCGATCTTACTTAAATAAGCTGAAATCAAAAAAACCGCATCATTGATGCGGTTTTTTATTTTTGCCTATAAAATTTAAGCAATATGTTTTTGTACGATAATCGAACCAACCGAATATCCTGCACCAAATGAAGAGATCACAGCATATTCGCCATTATTGACTTGCTCACCTGTACGATGCATCGCAATAATTACACCTGCTGAAGATGTATTGGCAAACTCATCTAAAATAATAGGTGCGCGTTCTAAATCAGCTTCTTTACCCACAACGAGTTTTAAAATGAGTTCATTCATATTGGCATTGGCTTGATGTAACCAGAAACGCTTCACTTGTTCAGGAGTTAATTCAAGTTTTTCTAACTGTGCAGTAATGATTTTTGCGACCAATGGACATACTTCTTTAAAGACTTTACGACCATCTTGGCGGAACAATTTGTCATCAACCACAGCATCTTCACTGCGGTTTAAGAAACCAAAGTTATTACGAATGTTATTTGAGAATTGAGTAAACAAATGAATATCTAAGATTTCATAGCCTGATTTAGTTTCAGTCTCTTCGATAATTGAAGCCGTTGCAACATCACCGAAAATGAAATGTGCATCACGGGTACGGTAGTCTAAATGACCTGAGGTAATTTCAACATTGAGTAATAATACACGGCGTGCGCCACATTTCACTGCATCATAGGCTTGCTTCAAACCGAATGTTGCAGCAGAACAAGCCACATTCATGTCATAAGCATAACCTTGGATGCCCAAAGCTGACTGAATTTCAATTGCAACCGCTGGGTAGGCACGTTGCATATTTGAACAAGCTAAGATGACAACATCGATATCTTCTGCGGTAACACCTGCATTTTCCATCGCTTGTTTTGCAGCAATGACGCCCCACTCCGCTTGAAGTGAAAGCTCATCATTACTACGCTCTTGTAAACGTGGACGTAAGCGTTTTGGATCAAGAATACCCGATTTTTCGACCACATAACGACGTTGGATACCAGAAGCTTTTTCAATAAATTCTGGGCTTGAACCACGCAATGCTTCGATCTCACCTGCTGCAATTTTGTCAGCATTTTCTTGATTAAATTGTTCTACATAAGCATTTAAACTTTCAACCAACTCTTCATTAGAAATAGATTCGGTTGGGTGAAATAACCCTGTACCTGTTATACGAATGCCCATGTAAAACTCCTGTAAAGAATGCTTCTAACTTTCATTATTGCTCAGTTTAACCGATTGCTAATCGATCCCATAGTTTTTGCAATCTAGTTGGTGAAATTGGCATCTTTGTTTTCATCGGTTGAGAAAACAAGGAAATTCTAAGTTCTTCCAACATCAAATACAATTCTTTGATTTTAGGATCATTTTTAAATTTAAATACTTTGTCCATCCATGGATCAATATCGTCAATTGCAGCGAGGTCACGTTGTAGATTATTTGGCAAACGATCCAAACGCAATAGCAATGCTTTTAAAAACCGTGGGTATTCCTGCCAAATCTCAACAGGTTTACTGTAGACAAAGTTCGCCAACGACATTAAATCAAGTTGGTCTTCTATGTCATCCACACTTCGACCAAAGATATCCTGATCTAAAACCAATAACTCGCGACGAATTTGCTGCCATTGAGTAAAAATCTCAGTAATATCAATTAAAACTTTTTGACCATCTGCTAAGAATTGCTTTTTTACATCAGCCATTAGCTGATTAAATTCCGCTGTATCTTTAGGCAAGGATTTTATTGAAACTTGTAAGGTTGCATAAACCAGCATTTGTTCCAACTTCGCCCGATCACCTAAAGGCGAATATGCCAAAGCTAATGGTTTGGAAATCTGTTTTTTCAATTGACGAATTAAATCCCCCAATTGCATGTGTAAAAGACGAATCACGCCTTCACGATGTTGCTTAATTGCTTCATCCTGATCATTAAAGGTTTGAATCACCACACCCGACTCATCTTTAACATCAAGTTCAGCAAAAACTTTACTTGGAACCAAAGCCTGATATTGCTTTACGACCACTCCCGTGACTTTTTGAGACGCTTCAAATACAAAATTTTCAGGAAAAGTCTGGAACTCACCCTTTTGCTGCTTCACAGGACGATGAGTTTCGACACGACAACGCGCTTTGAGTTCGTCTAAATCACGTCCTTGCGCAATGAGTTTGCCTTTTTCATCCACAACTTTAATAAAAGGTACAAGATATTGATCAATTCGTTCAAAAGAAAAATCTTTTTCAGTAATTTGCTCACCGCGCAGAGCAAAAGCCAAGTAACTAAACAGATGTTCACGCAAATGTACTGCATCGACACCTTGCATCAGTTTTTTCGCAGTATCTGGAATCGGAACTAAATTACGACGTTTGTCTTTAGGCAACGCCTTGAGCAAAGCCTCAATTAAATCCTGACGCCACCCAGGAATCCCCCATGACCATTGTTTTTCATCTACTTGTGGCAAAGCCTGCACAGGAATTTTAACCGTTGCACCATCTTCATCATGGCTTGGATCAAAACGATAGCTCGCAGCTAAACGCAATTGTCCATTATGTAAATAATCTGGGAATTGCTGTGTGGTTGGTCGATCATTCATCCATAAGGCATCATCTTCTACAAAAAGATAACGCGGATGATCTGGCTCTACTGTTGCACGCCAATCTTCAAAACTACGGCGGCTGGCAATTTCTTCTGGGACTTTCGCTGCATAAAATTGATAAATAGTTTCTTCATCGACCACTAAATCACGACGACGCAGTTTATCTTCAACACGCTCAACTTCTTCAAGTTTAAGTAAGTTGTGTTTTAAAAATGGCGGTGTAATACCCAAATTACCAGTCGTTAAGGCATCCCGTAAAAAGATTTCATGGGCTGCGGCTTGATCAACTTTCTCAAAATTCACCATACGTTTTGGTTCAATAATTAAACCAAACAATGAAATTTGCGCATAGGCATT
Organism: Acinetobacter sp. NIPH 284; assembly: GCF_000369425.1. Classification (NCBI taxonomy): domain Bacteria; kingdom Pseudomonadati; phylum Pseudomonadota; class Gammaproteobacteria; order Moraxellales; family Moraxellaceae; genus Acinetobacter; species Acinetobacter sp. NIPH 284. The sequence goes on along the minus strand of NZ_KB850011.1, from coordinate 203,399 downwards.
CACAATGCCTGCTTTTTTCGACCAATGTGGTTCGAAATAGTGATATTTCAATAGCTCACGTGCAGCTAATAAAATCCATTCAGGATCAATTTTTGCTAAAGTTCGTAAATACACTTGAGAAGTTTCCACCATCTCAAATGCCATCACCCAAGCAGTATTGGTCTTATGCAGTGTACTGGCAGGAAATACTTTGGCTTTCTGCTGACGTACCGCCATAAAGGTATTACGTTCATCGGTTTTATTGGCGATAAATGACAGTAAACCTGTTAATAATGCTCGATGTAAATTTTCGTAATTGGCTGCCTTTTCATTAAAGCTCAGCTTTAATCCTTCAGCCAACTCAACTAATTGCTGATGGGTTTGCTTCCATTCCCGTAAACGTAACCAACTTAAAAAATGTTGACGCGCAAATTGACGGCGCTTATTTTCAGTTTGTGTTTCAGGACTGGTTTGCAGCGTATTCCAAAGTTTTAAATAGAATAAAAAGTCTGAGTCCGCTTCTTTGAATAAGGCATGCTTCTGATCGGCCTGCATTTGCTTGTCCGCAGGACGCTCACGTGGATCTTGAATCGCCAAGGCACTGACAATAATTAAAGTTTCTTTCAGTACACCAAAATGAGCGCCACCAATCAGCATACGTGCTAATCGTGGATCAATCGGCATGCGTGCCATCATTTGACCGACTTTAGTTAAATCGTTCTTACGTTCGCTTAATGCACCTAACTCAATCAAAAGCTTGCGTCCATCATTCACCAAACGAAAATCAGGCGGCTCAATAAAGTCAAAAGCTTCTAAACTACCTAAACCAAGACTTTGCATCTGCAAAATAACAGAAGCTAAGTTAGTTCGTTTGATCTCTGGTTCGGTAAACTCAGGACGACTTAAAAAATCTTCTTCACTGTATAGACGAATACACACACCCGCAGCAATACGACCACAACGACCTTTACGCTGATTGGCTGCTGCCTGTGAAATCGCTTCAATCGGTAAGCGTTGCACACGTGAACGGTAGTTATAACGTGAAATACGAGCAAAACCGCTATCAATCACATACCGAATATTAGGAACGGTTAATGCTGTTTCAGCAACGTTGGTTGCAATAATGATACGGCGACCTTTACCGCTTGGACTGAAAATCTTTTGCTGCTCGGCGAGTGCCAAACGCGCATATAAAGGCAACACTTCAGTATGCCGAGGACCATACTTCTGTAAGGTTTCTTGTAATTCACGGATTTCTTGCTCTGTACTGGCAAAAATCAATATATCAGCATGTTCTGGATGCCCTTTACTCTCAGCATCAGCAAAACACTCTTCGACCGCTTGTACAACAGCACGTGGTAAGTTCTCTTCAAAATCATCAAACTCATCATCATCACTACCAATAATACTGAGTTCCGAAATTGGACGATAACGTACTTCAACAGGGAAGCTGCGCCCTTCTACTTCAAAAATCGGTGCATCATTAAAGTATTGGCTAAAGCGGTTTACGTCTAGAGTTGCTGAGGTGACGATGACTTTTAAATCAGGACGCTTTGGTAATAACTGTTTGAGATAACCCATGATGAAATCGATATTCAGTGAACGCTCATGGGCTTCATCGATAATGATTGTGTCGTATTTTGAAAGGAAGCGGTCGTTCGTCAGCTCAGCCAACAAAATACCATCCGTCATCAAACGCACGATAGAATCTTGCGATCCCTGCTCATTAAAACGGATTTTAAAGCCAATCGCCTCACCCAGTTTCTGCCCAACTTCTTCTGCAATACGTTGCGAGACACTACGAGCAGCTAAACGTCGCGGCTGAGTATGCCCAATCATCCCAGTGAGACCACGACCAGCGAGCATAGCAATTTGTGGTAACTGTGTGGTTTTACCCGAACCCGTTTCACCCGCCACAATAATCACTTGATGCTTTTGTATTGCGGCAATCAAACGATCTGCATACTGAGTAACAGGTAAATCTTGATTGAGTTTAATTTGGGGAATACGCGCTAAGCGTTGTTTGACTTTGTCATTTGACTGTTGAAAAAGTTTTTCGATTTCTGCTAGTGGTGTTTTTTTATCTTTGCGCAGTCGATTTAAACGGTGACGGTCACGTGCCATAACCCATTGATCTACATTTAAATGACTCTGCACTGAACAGCTTTCCTAACAATAAAAATAATCAGCTATTTTACGCCTTAAAGCGTTGCTATGCAAAGCAACCACATTTAGTTCTTTTCAAAAACATGCACTATTCAATTGATACACAGAGGTACTTTTGTATTTTCTTATTTTTAAACCAAGCAAAACATAGGTAAAAATCTAAGTGTATATCTTGGTTTTCTCTATATTTTTTAGATTTTTTCAATTTTACCCTTGAATTTTAATACTATCGACTGCATGTTGTTATGCAAGTTAGTTTTAGGTATTCGTCATATTTGCTTCATCTTATTGGAGTCAAATAGGCTTATATCTTAGGGTGAAAATCGTTTTATATTGATTCATTCAATTTTCCGATTTTAGTCATGTAAAAATACTATTTCCCCAATAACTAAAAATTATTTATTCTTAACCTCGTAAACAAATAAGGCCTTAGCCTCTCAATAAAACCTCAATCATGGAGACAATGATGAGCTTAATTAATACTGAAGTTAAACCATTTAAAGCTGATGCATTCCGTAACGGTGAATTCATTCAAGTCACTGATGCTGATCTTAAAGGCAAATGGTCTGTTCTTATTTTTATGCCTGCTGCATTTACTTTCAACTGTCCTACTGAAGTTGAAGATGCTGCTGAGAACTACGAAGAATTCAAAAAAGCTGGTGCAGAAGTTTATATCGTAACAACTGATACTCATTTCTCTCACAAAGTATGGCACGAAACTTCTCCTGCTGTAGGTAAAGCTCAATTCCCATTAGTTGGTGATCCTACACATCAATTAACACGTGCTTTTGATGTGCATATCGAAGAAGCTGGTTTAGCTTTACGTGGTACGTTCATCATCAACCCAGAAGGCGTAATTAAAACTGCTGAAATTCACGACAATGCAATTGCACGTGATGTTTCAGAAACTTTACGTAAGCTTAAAGCTGCTCAATTCGTAGCAAGCCACCCAGGCGAAGTTTGCCCAGCTAAATGGAAAGAAGGTGAAGCGACTCTTGCTCCATCGATCGACCTCGTTGGTAAAATCTAATTTTTAGATTTAACAATGTTGAAAAGAAACCACTCTAAAAGAGTGGTTTCTTTTTATTTGTCATTTGCTCACCTTTTTGCGATACATCGATCTCAATTAAATAGTAAATTTTTTACAATTCTTATACTTATAAATTTATAACGAAATTCAATTATCAATTGTCAGCCTGCTTTACATGGAGTAATGTCAAATTATGAAACATAAAGAGTTTTTCGTATGTACTAAATGATCAAACTAAAATGGGGGAAAATATATGGAAAAAACTGTTGTTGTAACCTTTTGGAAATATGATATTTCTTCACGCTACTTAAAAATTTTTTACAGCAATGGCACAGCCGAGCTTTATCATCCTGTTCCAGAATTTATCTATGACAATTTGCTACGCACAACTGATAAGACTGCTTTTGTCCATAAATACCTTGAGTTTGATCTGCATTTTAAACGACTTTATCTTTTAGCCTCATAAATAAAAAACCAGCCTAGATTAAGGCTGGTTTTTTATTTAAATTTATTAAGCAGCTTCGACTTCAACTTGTTCAGCATACTTCTCTAATATTTTCTCTTTTGCGTCTGGATGAATATTAATTTTCTCCATATTGCCTTTGTAATGCTCTACTACTCGATCATCCATAATTTTTGACCACCATGAAGGAATAAAGGCTGGTAAAATCATCGCTCCATAGCCCGCTGGTAACTGTGGTGCATTTTCAAAATGACGTAGCGTTTGGAAGCTACGTGTTGGATTTGCATGATGATCTGAGTGACGCTGTAATTGATACAAGAACAAGTTAGTCACTACATTGTTATTGTTCCAACTATGCTCAGGTAAAGTACGCTCATATTGACCATTGGCTTTCTTTTCACGTTTTAAACCATAATGCTCAATATAATTTACTGATTCAAACAAAGTAATTGCATAGGCAGCCTGTGTCACTTGGAACGGTGCTGAACGCACTCCAAATTTGCTAAACATAGCAGCATGGTACACGGCAGACATCGCCCAACCATGAATCAATTCATTCTCTTTACAGAAGAATGGCAATTTTTTACGCTCTAAACGATTTTTCTCAATTTCGATCGCAGATTTGAAACTACCAATCACTGTACGCGGTAAAAATTTCCAGAAAGTTTCACCAAGTCGAGATGATGCTGGATCTTCTGGCGTTGCAACACGGCGGTGATGACCATATGGATGCTCAATACGAAAGTGATTATAGCCCGATGGAGCTAATGCCAAATGTGATAAATAATGTTCGAGACGACCACTTTTATGACTCAATTCATGCGCCGTATTGATGGCAATACCATTCACCATCCCCACCAACGTACCCAATAATGCTTGATCTGCAAGTGATGTACCTTTACGACTTGCCAAATAAGTGCCGTAAATATTGGTCGCATATTGCAATGGAATAAAAAGTTTAACAATTCGAGAATAATATGGATCAGCTTCTAAATCTGCAATCGCATCAAGTGGTGGATTTTCTGTGTCCTCACCAATTAACTTATCCAATGCAGGAATAACACCATGAATAAATAATGGGCCAAAAGAGGCAAAGAATTTTTTGGTTTTTTTTGGTCCAAATTGATAACCTGCTAAACCACTCATTGCAATGGTCGGTACTGCCAAACCCAATAACCACAAATGACGTTTTTTATCTTTAAAGGTTGTTGTTGCTTGCTCTACATCCAGTTGAGTATGCATATTCATTAGAAACTCCTCAATCAAACACAAAATGTTTTGCTTGAATTGATTGTGTTCTTTTGCAGTCACTCTATATTATCATTTTAAGACTTGATATTATCATTTTAAGACTTTAGTGGTTTTTTATTGTGCAAAAACAGCAAATCCCTATTATTCCGTCTCGTTATTATTTGCGGTTGATCGAAATTCTGATTGGCACTCATCAATATGATAATCAGGCATTAAACGCATTTCATAACGAACTTTCTAAAACTGAGCTTTTATCAATTCAACAAATTGAACAATTTATTGCACTTGGCCTGAGCCTACCTAATACAGAAGATTTGGCTTTTGAACTCGGTAAAAATCTAAAACTCAGTTCGCATAGTTTGGTTGGATATGCATTAATGACCAGTCCAAATTTAGAACATGCGTTGAAATTAATTGCACAATATTTTCGGCTAATTATGCCAAGCTTTAAGCTATCGATTCAATTTCCAACTAATCAACATAAGGTTGAGTTATTACTTGAACCAATCTTGCAAATGAATAAGCAATGTTTAGCATTTCATATTGAAGCAATTGCCGTTGGATTTTATTACAGCTTATTAGAACTTGCAGGACAACAATTACAACGTTACAAAATTTATTTAAGTATACCCGAGCCTGTTTATGCTGAACGCTATATACATCTCGTTAAAGCAAATTTTCATTTTAATTACACATGGATATCAGGTATACGCGTTGTGATTGATCAACAACAACTGGCCCTACCCTTACCTTTGGCGGATGCTCATAGCCTAAAAGTGGTTGAACAACGTTGTCAGGAACAGATTCAAAAAATTTATCATCAAGGTGAAATTGTTGAATGGGTCAGCATGATGCTAAGACAAGCCAATCAAGTGCCGACCTTAACCGAATGCGCTAAAGTTCTAAATATTTCTACCAAAACCCTGCAACGCTATTTACAGCAACAGGGTGTCGAGTTTCATGCCTTAAAACAGCAGATCAGCATTGAACGCGCTATCGACCTTCTACAAAATTCAACCTTTACCATCACCCATATTGCTTACGAATTAGGCTATTCGAACCCTGCCAACTTTACCCGTGCATTTAACAAAGTATTAGGTTGTAGTCCGCAGAGCTATCGCTCAAAACATCAAGATCAAAGGTATCTACTTCAAGACAACCAGACATAAACCAGCACCTACAGGTAAAATAGTGCTCATATAATTTTCGTCCGCTTTAATCAACTCAAGAAAATCTTTGACCTCAGCAGCATGCGAAATCACATTATCTACGATCAAAGTATTACCCGAGAACTGCAATAGACGTTTTAAATCATTCCAATAACTCACATAGCAGCCACGCTCTGCATCTAATAAAATTAGATCATAGGATTCAGTTGCTTGTGCCAAATAATCTGAGGCATCGCCCACCCAAAAATCAATAAAACTCTCTAATCCAAATTCTTCAGCATATTTCTTGGCTTGAGCACTGCGGAAAGCATTGATCTCTAGGGTTTGAACTTTGCCTCCAACTGATTTTGCAGCCTCAGCCAACCATAAGGTTGAATATCCCGTCGATGTTCCAATTTCTAGAATCTGCTTTGATTGCTGAGTACGTACTAACATCCCAAGTAACTTAGCAGATTCTGCTTCAATATTTCGGTAACGTCTTAAACGATCAGACTGCCGAGCATCATGTTGCTTAAATTCATCATATAAATCAGCAATACGTTGTAAAAAAACGGTGCTGGTCATATCTTGTCTCCGTAATGCTCAAAAGCAAAAGTTCAAATTTAAGTCGCTTGTATTAATTTAAAACGTGGAATAACTTGCCCATCTTCAAGTTCAACTGTTTCAACAAACATCGATAATGGACGCACCCACATTGAATAATCACCATATAAACATTGATATACAACAAGTTGTTCCTCAGTTTCGCTATGTCTAGCAACATTAAATACCTGATAAATTTGACCCTTGTAGTGTTGATAAATACCACGTTGTAATACCATTTGCTGCTTCCTTATATATGCTATGAAATAATTGCAGTTATATAACAAGTTCTATTTGATTCAAATTTTTATGCTCATATACGCACAAAAGTTCCACAAATATATATTAAAATTCAAAAATACGATCAAAATAATAAAAACAACCTGTTTTACCTATTTAAATAATTTGCGTACTATAGCCCCATTGAAAGAATTTAGCTGATTGAATTGCTGAGAATTTGGAGAAATACATGTTAGATCAAAATATTAAAACTCAATTAAAAGCTTACTTAGAACGTTTAGAAAGTCCAATCGAGTTAGTGGCTGCTTTAGATGAATCCGATAAGGCTGCAAAAATCAAAGAACTCGTGACCGAAATTGCTGAACTTTCTGATCAAGTTACGGCGCGTTTTGATGGTTCAAACGCTCGCCGTCCTAGTTTCGGTGTGGCTAAAGCAGGTGAACAACCTCGCGTGTTCTTTGCTGGTCTACCAATGGGACATGAGTTCACCTCTTTGATCTTGGCATTGTTACAAGTTTCAGGTTATGCACCGAAGGTATCTGATGAGGTGTTAAATCAGATTAAAGGTTTGAACTTAAAATCAAACTTTGATGTGTTTGTATCTTTGAGTTGTCACAACTGTCCAGATGTGGTTCAGGCTTTGAACTTAATTGCGATCTATAACCCAGATGCAACTGCGACCATGATTGATGGTGGTTTCTTCCAAGAAGAAGTTGAAGAACGCAAAATCTTAGCAGTCCCAATGTTGTTCCAAGACAATGAACATATTGGTCAGGGTCGTATGACTTTGGAAGAAATCATCGCGAAGTTAGATAGCAACTCAGCAGAGAAAGATGCAGCTCTTCTCAATGCGAAAGATGCTTTTGATGTATTGGTGATTGGTGGTGGTCCTGCAGGCGGTACAGCAGCGATCTATGCAGCGCGTAAAGGGATCAAAACAGGGATTGTGGCTGAACGTTTTGGCGGTCAAGTCATGGATACCATGGATATTGAAAACTTTACCACGATCCAAAAAACAGTTGGTCCTAAGTTTGCTCAAGATATGGAAGCGCATGTTCGTGAATATGGCGTGGACATCATGAACTTACAAAGAGTTAGTAAAATCACAGGTGCAGATCAAACAGCCAATGGTTTGGTTGAAGTTGAACTAGAAAATGGTGCTAAGCTTGAGTCTAAGACCATCATTCTTTCAACAGGTGCTCGTTGGAGAGAAATGAATGTTCCAGGTGAAGCTGAATACCGTACACGTGGTGTTGCGTACTGCCCACACTGTGATGGTCCATTATTTAAAGGTAAACGAGTTGCAGTGATTGGTGGAGGTAACTCGGGTGTAGAAGCTGCGATTGATCTAGCAGGGATTGTTGAGCATGTGACTTTGGTTGAGTTCGATACCAAACTTCGTGCTGACCAAGTCTTACAGGACAAGTTAAATAGCTTACCGAATACCACAGTTATTACCAATGCCTTGAGTACTGAAGTGGTTGGTGATGGTTCACAAGTGACAGCATTGAAGTATAAAGATCGTGCGACTGATGTAGAACACACAGTAGAACTTTCGGGAATCTTTGTACAAATTGGTTTATTGCCAAATACGGATTTCCTAAAGAACAGTGCAGTTGAACTCAGCAATCGTGGTGAGATTGTGATCAATGATCGTAATGAAACCAATGTCAAAGGTGTATTTGCTGCGGGTGACTGTACCACCGTGCCTTACAAGCAAATTATCATTGCGACAGGTGAAGGTGCCAAAGCGTCTCTATCCGCTTTTGATTATATGATTCGCTCTGATGTTTAAAATAATCTAAAAACATGTGCACGCATTTACATTTCAAAAATGTAAGTGCGTGTTTTTACAAGTTATCAACAAATTTTCAACTTTATTATTCATACAGTTTATGTTTATATTTTCGCTATCCATACCTATTGGATGCCACGAAGAAAAGGAAACATGAAAATGAATAAATTACTTGTTGCATTAGGTCTCGCTGCTACTGTTGCACTTGTAGGCTGTAATAAAGATAAAGCGCCTGAAACTGGGGCAACTACTGGCGAACATTTAGAAAACGCTGCTGAACAAGCTGGCGCTGATGTGAAAAATGCTGCTGATGCTGCAACAAGCAATGTAGCTACAGCAGTTGATACTGCTGCTGATCAAATCGATGCTGCTGCTGATCATACTGCTCATGCAACTGCTGAAGCTGCTGCAAAAACTGAAGCCGCTGCACGTGATGCAACTGCTAAAGTTGCTGGTGCAGTTGAAAGCGGCGCTGCTGATGTAAAAGAAAAAGCGCAACAATAATCTTTTGATTATAAAAAAGCCTCTGATCACAGAGGCTTTTTTAATGCAGAGAAAACTAACCGAGTAATCCTTCATCACGCATTGCAATTTGAACCGACTGACGTTCAGCGACTTTATTACGCAAAGCGATAATATGAATATATGGTGTTAAATCGTGTTCAATATGATTTGACCAATTTGTAAGTACAAATAAATACGCATCTGCTGGACCAAAATTATCATCCACTAAATAATCATATTCTGATTCAGCTAAATAATTGTCGATATATTTCAGTAAACGATCTACTTCAGCATACGCTTTGGTTTTTTCATCATCCGTTAACTTACCACTAAAGAAAACTGCATAAGCATCATGCAACTCAGAATTTAAATAACCTAACCATTCAAGGACTTTGGCACGCCCCATACCCGATGGTGGGATTAAATCCTGTTTAGGATCGTGTTGTGCCAGAAACGGTAAAATTGCAACGTTCTCAGTTAAGATTAAACCAGGATTAATCTCTAAAGCTGGAACATAACCTTTCGGGTTAATTTCATAATAATCTACCCCTTTCGAGGTTTTATGTGTTTTTAGATCAACGCGTTCTAAATCAAAATCTACATTTATTTCATTTAAAATAATATGTGCTGCCAATGAGCAAGCACCAGGTGAGTAATACAACTTCATAATTGATCCTTGTTATCTAACTCTTATGTTCTAGAATGCTTTACCATAATTTGCAAAATGTGTTTCCACAAATTTGTCAAAAAAAGTAAAAAATACTGAATGATCTGACTATTAGTGAAATTACATGATTTTGCAAGTAGTCTTATGTCAACTTTTTATTATCATCGTATATATCCTGCTCAAATAGATCATTTTTTGAGGAGAATAGATTACTTCTATCCTCCTCTTTTTGCATAGATCACACTTTATCTTTTCTCGAGCGCTTGGAAAAACTTGCAAGACCCAAAAGACCTAAGATCGATAACCATCCAAAACTCCCCGATGAAGTATTTGACGGTGAAGGTTTATTCTCGGCATCACTCATATCAAGATCAACAATTACAGGATCATGATCTGAAGAGCGATAAGCATCTTCTGAGAAAAATAATGCTTTTTGTGCATCGGTTTTATATTCTTCGTTGTAATCTAAGACTGTTGGTTCATCTGCATTGATATGCCAAGTAAATGCTTTTTTTACTTTACTATATAAATTTGCATCTGCGATTGCGTGATCTAAATTGCCTGCGCCGCCATAGCCTTCCGCATTACTTGATACACCAAACACATAACTATAAGCCTGCTCACCTTGCCCTACAACTTTGTCATTTAATAGAACTTTGTAATTTGCCTTTTCAAACACCTGAATCGGATCTTCTTTAGCATAACTATTCATATCCCCCAAAACTAAGATGTTTGGCTTTTCAACCTGAGTTGGATTTTTTGCCATCCATTGAACGAGTTGTTCAACAGCTTTCACACGTGTTGGATTCCAACAACCCTGCCCATCTTTTTGATCAGCATCTGTTGTATTCGTATCAACACCTGTACATCCTTTAGATTTCAAGTGATTAGGAATAATCGTGAACATTTGCTTTCCAGAAATCGGTTGGAAAGTTTGCGCAATCGTCGATCTATTCTTATCACCTAAATCAAGTACAACTGGCTTGTTCACAGGTTTTACACGTTTGCTGTTATAAATAATGGCAACAGCAATCACATCTGTTCCTAAACGATCCTGATTTTCAGGAACTACATATTTCCAATCAGCGCCTAAAGCTTGGGTTAAATATGCAATTGCACTATTTTTATCATAGCCATTGTTTGCAATTTCCATCAAACCGTATACATCGGCATCAATTGCTTTTAAAGCTTTAATAATTTTCAGATGCTGTTTATCAAATTCAGATTGACTAGATGCTCCACGCTCAGTTGGAAATCCTGTTTTGCCATTGTCATAATTTAAGACATTAAATGCTGCTGCACGTATCAACTGCGTATCTTTAGTGGCAACATTTGGTCTTGATGGTGTTTTAGTGACCAATTCTGGGAGACTACGCCCCTGAATAGGCTGAATGCGCCAACCATTAAAACGGTATTCTAAAATCCCTTCAATATTCTTAAGTTGATCACCAGAGCGCAAACTATTTGTTGCACTGAAGCTCTGCGGCAACCAAGGCGTTCTGTTTTGATTGTTATAACCATCATCTAAAATAATCTTCGATAATAAGTTTTTCTGTGCTAATGCTTTTGCCTCAGCAGATAAAGGTGGATATAAGTTTGTTGGAATAAATAATCGCTCCTTACTCAGTGACAGCTCACCAAAGCGACCATAGTTATAATTTTCACTGATGGTTAAAGTTTGCGGTAGTTTTACCAACATCCCTTGATAAAGTTGCGGTGAATTTGCAGTTAATTCAGTCAAACTATGAAACGGTAAATCAACACTTTTTGGCTGTACCTGATTTGCCATATTGCTATTACAGGTCAAAATATCTTGCTGTAACTGATCAATCTGTAATTGGTTTTGATACGCAGTCAAACGTCCTCGTAAGATCACTTCATCCCCAACTTGCCCGCCTTTAACAGAGCTACTCGCTGGAATATAAACAAAAATCCCATTACTCACGTTTGGTTTAGCTTTGCTATCAATAGTTTGAATATAAAAACCAGAGAAACCATTTTCATAACGATAATCAGCAGTGATCACACCACGGAGCGTATAGTTTTGCCCTTGAGTTGCTTTATTATTTAAATCTGCAATCGCGGTGTCCGTACTTGAGCAACTGACTATTTCAGTAATAGGAGGTGTTGTTGAGCCTGTTAGATTTGAAAAATCATTCCGATCCTTCCATGCACGCCAAGAATTATCAAGATCAAATATAGTTTTAGGATCAACCTCAGCTACAGGATTTACCGTTTGTAAGCGAGTAAAGCTATTCGCTTTACTAATTGTTGTTGTGCCCCAGCCACCAGAAGCTGGTTGCTCACCCAATCTTCCAAAACGATCTACCACTTTGCCTTTATAAACCAATAAAATGGCATCATCGCCATTAAACGAAAGTGCAGCGACTTGATTGACCTTATCCCCTAACTCAGTTTGTAAGGCAGTATGTCCAACTAAAAAGCGCCCCTTACTCGCAAGGTTTCCGACTAAAGGATAGACAAATGGCTTAGATGCACCACCATTATTAAACTGTTGAATCTCATAATCAGCTAAATTAACGGCTGTTTGATCTGGATTATAAATTTCTAATCCTTTTTTATTATTACTACCATCAATATATTGGCTAAACATCAACTGGGCATGTGCCACAGAAAATACCGAAGAAGCCCCCAATAAGCCGAAACAAATTGCAATCGAATGGAATTTAAAATTTTTCATAAATTTTTACTTAATGTTTAAATCGACATTAGGCTATTCAATCTCTGTGACAAAAACATGAAGATTTTTTTACAAGTTTTTGATCGTTTGGAAAAACAAATGATCAAATAAAATCATTTAAAGATTTGACTTGACCTGATGAACACTTAAAATACTGCATTTCTATATTTATATCTCCAGAATCATGTCAAACGATCAGTTAGAAACGCAAATTACGGAACTCGACAATTTGCCTGAGCACCGTGAAATTGTGACGTTTATGCGTCGTTCAGCTCCGCTTAATACATCACAACGGACTGCTTTAGAAGATTATCGTGATTTAATTTTGGAATACCCCGTTGGTGATTTACGTCAACACTTTGAACATCCTGAACGACCTTTAACTGTTGAAATTGGCTTTGGTATGGGGCGTTCTTTGGTACTCATGGCAAAAGCCAATCCAGAACGTAATTTTGTCGGAATCGAAGTACATGTACCAGGAATTGCACAATGCGTGTATGAAGCTGGTATGGCTGGCTTGAAGAATTTATTTGTACTTGACGCAGATGCGATTCAAGTATTACGTGAAATGCCTGACAACAGCATTAACTGTGTGCAACTGTACTTCCCAGATCCATGGCAGAAGAAGCGTCACTTTAAACGCCGCTTTGTGATTCATGAACGTATGCAACTGGTTGAACAGAAGTTAGAGCTTGGGGGTACCTTCCATGCTGCTACTGATTGGGAGCCATACGCAGAATGGATGCTTGATATTTTAGATAATCGTCCAGACATGGAAAATTTAGCAGGTAAAGGTAATAGCTACCCTCGCCCTGAATGGCGTCCAGTAACCAAATTTGAGCGTCGTGGACTTGAATCTGGTCATAAGATCAATGACTTTATTTTCAAAAAAATAAAGTAGTAATTCATCAAAATTAAAAAATAGCATTAAATATCAACATTTAATGCTATTTCAACCTATTAAAAACCAACTCAATTTTAAATTTCAAATATAAAAGACAAAAAGTGAATTATTAAAACAACTTATAAAAGCTGTACCTATCAAACCTATATGCTTACTTTGTAAAATCAAATGTGTTCAAATTTACAGCCCTCTATTTACATGATCTATAAATATTTTTTATTCATGTTTAGCTAAAATAAATAATGAATCATTTTGATCTCAAATGAAGAAATTATCGTTTCATAAACAATGAGTGCTCTATTCTGTGCAATGATTTAGCCCAAAGATGAAGATAGGTTGGTTTTATGGAAAAAACTCTGCAATGCCCTAAATGTGGTTCTACAGAAATCGAAGTACGTGATCATGACAAATTACTGAAAACTACAGGTGGCGTTTTAATGACTGCTGCTGGCACAACTGCTGGTACAGTAGGTGGTGCAGCAACTGGTGCATCAGTTGGCGCAGCTATAGGAACTGTAGCAGGTCCATTGGGTGTAATTGTTGGTGGAACTATTGGAACTTTCGTGGGTGCAATTAGTGTCGGAATTACAGGTGGCGTAGTTGGTAATATTTTCGGAAAAAAAGCGGGTGTCGTGATCGACAAGAATATTTTTCAAGATTATTTATGTCTAAAATGCAAACATCGTTTTAAACAAAAGAATTGATTAAGTTCAAGACACATTTACCTAATTTCTAAGCTGATATTTAAACAACTCATATCAGCTAAATGTGTTTATAAACAATACTTAAGTTTTCTAATACAGGTATTATTCGATCTGCCCTTCTTATTATTAATTATAAAAAAATGCAAACACGACCGAGCTTAGTTTAGATAAAAAAGATTATACAATTTATACATTTATGGTTATTTACCATGTAAATGACGGGTCTTAATACCTTCACTTAAGAGCTTATAAACCTCAACAAGATCATTTCTTGCATCTTTTTCTAATAACTTATGATGCATTTTTAAAATATTTTCATCACCACGCATGGCTGGACCTGTCTGCATTTCTTTAGGGTCATTGATTGTTGCTTTTTGTGCAGTCTCCAATATCAATGGGTGAAGTAAAGAAAAATCGACCTGTTGTTCATCAACAATTTGTTTAGCAATATCATAACAGTAGTTACTAAAATTACATGCAAAAACAGCAGCCATGTGCAATGTCTGACGCTGTTGAGAACTATATTGGTAAACCTTCTGAGTCAAACTACCTGTTAATGAGGTGAGTAAATCCAAATCATGATTGTTTACAGCCTCGACAAACACAGGCGTTGTTGTCCAGTCAATCTCTCGTTCATAACTAAATGTTTGTAAAGGATAAAATACACCTGATTTGTCGTGTACTACTGAAAGAACTTCTAAACTTGTACTTCCTGAAGTATGTACAATTAATACTTGCTGTAAAGAAGAGCTAATTTTTTTAATAACTTCAGCTATTGCTTGGTCAGAAATAGCGATGATCACTAGATCAATATCAGCACTTAATTGCTCAAAATCACTGATGGCAACAGCATCCACTAAAGATGCTAAACGATTGGCTTTTTCTAAATCACGACTAAAAACTTGTACAATCTGGTGATCATGATGGAGTACTTTTGCTAAATGATAGGCAACACGCCCTGCACCAATGAATGTAATTCTCATTTTTATAGAACCTTTTTAGAAGCGGAATAATGTACCAATAAACTCTTTAAGAAAAGATCACAATAATGAATTAACTAATTGAAATAGTTAAGCAGAATAAGTAACTTGACCTATTCTGCTCAGAAATAAAGTTTAGATAAATGTCTGAAGCACTTTGCCTTTCAAGGTTTGACCTAACAGCGGTGTATTTTTACCTTGAGATAAAATTGTTTCTTTTGAAACAGTCCACTCTAGCCCTGGATCAACCAGTACCCAACCTGATTCTTGTTTCCAACGTTCAGTCATATTGGCAACTTTAGCAGGATTTAAGGTAACTTTTTCGACCCATTCTAAAGCATCAAAAACACCTTCTTGAATAAGCTGAATACCCAAACCGACATAGGTATCGAACGCTGTAATACCTGGCTGAGTTTCTGCAAAAGGCGCCATTTTTGCTGAACTACTTAATGGTTCGTGATGGGTACAGATAGCGTCGATTACGCCCTCTTTTAAACCCTGACGCAACAAAGCTTTGTCTTGTTCAGAGCGTAGTGGCGGACGAACATGTGCTAGAGAGTTAAATCCATCCGTTAATTGTTCAGTTAAATGAAGTTGATGCATTGCTACATCCGCAGTTACTGGCAAACCTTTGGCTTTCGCAGCACGAATCAAATCAATAGACGCACCACATGACAATAAACCAAAATGGGCTTTGACACCTGTTGCTTCAATCATGAGTAAATATTTAGCAATCGCCACAGTTTCAGCAATCGCAGGAATCATTGGCAAACCCTGACGCGATGCAATAAAGCCTTCATGTGCACAACCATCTTTCGCGATTTGCGGCTCTTCTGCGTAAAACACTACTGTTAAATCTAGACCAGCAGCATATTCTAGCGTGCGAATCACGACATCATCATTATCAAATGCGGCATTAGCATTTGAAACCGCAGTACAGCCGCCTTTTTTTAGACCAGCCATATTAGAAGGTTGCTTCCCATTCAAACCTTGAGTTTGTGCACCAATAATATGTAGATAAATACCACCATCTAATTGTGCCTTTTCAATCAGACCATGAATAAGTGCGCCATTATCTTGTACGATAGGTTTTGAGTCTGGTGGAGTAATGACATGTAAAATACCATTTGCACGCGCAGCTTTACCTTCTGACTTTAATGTCCCATGTTGTTGTTGCCCTGGCTCACGTAAGCGTGCGCACAAGTCCACCATAGTGGGCATCAACCATTTACCTTGACCGTCAATCGTTTCATCAATTTGATCTGCGCTATCAACGAATTTACCATTCTTAATATAAACCGTTTGAACTTGATCAGTTTTTTGAATTGGATCGAGCACACGGACATTTTCAATTTTTACAATACTCATGTGATCTATCCTTTAAAGTGCAATCGCTTCAATTAAACCTTGTTCTTGTAACTGCCCTTGCATCGCAAGTGCCAGTACAGCCATTCGTACTGCAATACCGTTGGTTACTTGTTTCAAAATAACTGATTGATCTCCATCCGCAATACTTGAATCAATTTCAACACCACGGTTCATTGGACCAGGATGCATAACGATGCAATCAGGTTTAGCGAGCGCCAAGCGTTCTTTATTAAGTCCATACATTTTGTAAAATTCAGATTGTGAAGATAATGCAGGTGAATCAATACGCTCATTTTGAATTCGTAATGCAATAATCACATCACAGTCTGTTACGCCTGCATCCATTTTATTAAACAGACGTACATTTTCGCCATATTCATTAAAACCAACTGGTAACAGCGTATTTGGTGCAATCACGCGAATATCTTTGCAACCTAGTGTTTGTAAAGCAGCCACATTGGAACGTGCTACACGCGAATGTTTAATATCACCAATAATAGCCACAGTTAAGTCTTCAAATGGCTTCTTGGTTTCACGGCGAATGGTCAGCATATCTAGCATCGCTTGCGTTGGGTGCGCATGACGACCATCACCTGCATTGATAATTGCCACTTTAGGACAAACATCTTTAGCAATAAAATGTGCTGCCCCAGAAGATGAATGACGAACTACGAAAATATCCGCAGCCATCGCTTCCAAATTCCAAAGCGTATCACGTAACGTTTCACCTTTAGAGGTACTTGAACGTGCAATATCGATATTCAGAACATTTGCAGACAAACGTTTTGCAGCTGCCTCAAATGTAGTGCGAGTTCGAGTAGAGTTTTCAAAAAAAAGATTCATTACCGTCAGCCCTTCTAATAACGGACGGTTAATCAAATTATTATTGTCGTCTAAAAAACTTTGTGCGGTATCTAAAATCTTGGTCAGGCTTTCTTTAGAAAGACCTTCAATGGTTAAGAAGTGCTTTAAATTTCCTTGTTGATTCAATTGAACCTGACTTGGTTGATGCAGGGCTGCAATATGCATAAAAGATTCCTATAGGTCGAATCACCAAAACTTGCATAGTGTAGCCCAATTTCTCTACTTTCGCAGAACAACTTTTCACCATTATGTTGCATTAAATGAGAGAGTTGCAACAGATTCGGCTAGCGGAGCGCACCAATATAGTGATGCGATACTTGTGCCCGATAGATTTCCTCTTCAGTGACTTCGGCAAAGTAAAGTTCTTCATCATTTGTTTGCTTTGGTTCTGCTACAAATAATGTTGATTCAGACTCAGGATATAAATCAAGCAAATGACTTAAACGCTCAACATAATGCGCTAATTCGGCATCGCGCGTTTCCAGTGCAATTTGCATAATATATCTAGCATAAGCTTGGTCATGCACCAAATACATCACATCAATCACACGACTACAGACTCGTCTTAAACGCACATACATTTGAGTTGCAACAGAAAAAGCTTCGGCATTTAGTACAAGTTCATGGTTCGTATTTGCTTTCATAAAGTCCTCACATCGTTGGGAGAAGTATTTCTTGATAATCCAGCTTTAGAAAGCAAAATATGTACCAACCATTCAAAACAAATAAAAATTATTTTATGACATGGTGAACTTATCTGATAAGTAAAAAACATATGCTGAAAATTTAAAGCAAAGACGTGATTCAATCTAAATAAGTAATACCGTATTACTAATCCAAAGAGTTTCACAATATGCCTTAGACCACAAATTAGAATTAATCTATGGAACATAATAAGGCTAAACATCAAAAGAAAAACCGTATTTCTCTTCCAAAATCAGTTAAAATAGTCGATTGCTAAAAATGTTTTTGGAAATTTGAATGAACGCTAAACCACGTCTAACAGACTATTGGGTGACCTGTGCTGACGGGCTTGAAACCTTATTACAACAAGAACTTGGGAATTTAGGCATTCAAAATATCCAACGTTTTGCTGGGCGTTTAATATTTAAAGGCACACTTGAGAATGCCTATCGCGTTTGTATGTGGTCTCGTTTAGCCTCTCGTGTGTTGTTACCAATACATACCCATGGACTTGAATTCACACATGACGCGCGTGATGTTGCAGAAGAACTCTACGAGGGTGCGATTAGCTTTGATTGGTCTCTTGTTTTTGCACCACAAAGTACCTTTGCTGTTCGCCTACATGTAGAACGCGAAATTAAAGTCAATACACAGTTTGCTACACTACGAGTTAAAGATGGTGTTGTTGATTCATTTATGGAGGCGGTTGGCAAACGCCCAAGTATTGATATTAAACAACCCGAAATTACACTTTATGTATTGGCTGGCAAAACTGAGCATACTTACTGCCTAGATTTATCAGGTGATTCTCTGCATAAGCGTGGCTATCGCCGTTTTATGACCGATGCGCCAATTAAAGAAAATCTGGCAGCGGCAATTCTACAAAAAGCTCAATTAGCACAATATCAGCCTGACATTATTCTTGACCCAATGTGTGGTTCAGGAACATTCATTATTGAATCATTAATGATTTTAACCGATCGTGCACCAGGCTTAGTACGTCGCTTTGGCTTCAATGGTTGGCATGGACATGATCGTGAATTATGGTTATCACTGAAAGCAGAAGCAGCAGAACGTCATGCAAAGGCTTTAGAGCAACCTCTACCCAAGTTTTATGCCTACGATGCGGATTGGGAAGCGGTTAAAGCCACTCGCCAAAATATCATTGCAGCAGGTTTTGAAAAAATACTCGACCAAATTCAAATTGAAGAACGGACTTTAGCAGATTGGGATGATTTCCATGCTGAAGGTAAAAAAGCCTTTGTTGTCACCAACCCTCCTTATGGGGAACGTTTAGGTGATAAGGCCTCTAGTCGATCATTCTATTTAGGTTTATCAGGATTATTACAGAAGAATTTTCCAAATCAGCCTGTTGCCGTGATTGCAGCACAAATTGAACAAGCAGATGTACTGGCTATCACCGAACCTCAAACTTTACGTTTGATGAATGGTAAATTACCAATCTACGTGCGTTTTGGTACCATCAAGCCAGCAACCGTCACCCAACCTTTTTTGGCAACATGGCAACCTCAGCAATTTGAAAAAATTGAAGGTGCAGAAGACTTTACTAATCGTTTGCAAAAAAATATGCAAGCCTTAAAAAAATGGGCTGTGAAAGAAAATATTTTTTGCTTACGTTTGTATGATGCCGATCTACCTGATTTTAACATTGCCATCGATTTATATGGAGATCGTTTGCATGTTCAGGAATACGCACCACCAAAAACAATTGATCCTGAAAAAGCAAAAAAACGTTTTAATTTGGGTTTAGCTGCCATTCGTGCAGTGACTGGCTTAAATCGTGACGCAATTTTTATCAAAACCCGTGCAAAGCAAACGGGAACCAATCAATATGAGAAACAAAGCACTGCGTCTAAACGTTTTATTGTGCAGGAAGGCAAAGCTAAAATTCTCGTCAATTTAACAGACTATTTAGATACTGGTTTATTTTTAGATCATCGTCAAATTCGTCTAAGAATTGCCAAAGAAGCACGTGGCAAACACTTTCTTAATCTTTATAGCTATACCTCAACTGCTAGCTTACATGCAGCACTTGGCGGTGCAGCAAGTACCACCAGTGTCGACCTATCAAATACTTATTTGAATTGGTCAAAAGAAAATTTTGTATTGAATGGTTTAACGGTAGATCATGCTGATGAACAACATATGTTCTTTTCGAGTGATTGCTTTGAATGGTTAAAAGAAGCTCATGAACAATATGATCTCATCTTCATTGATCCTCCAACTTTCTCTAACTCAAAAAAGTTTTATGGTACATTTGATGTACAGCGCGATCATATTTCCCTGCTTAAACGTGCAATGAATCGTTTAACCAGTGATGGTACTTTGTACTTCTCAAATAACTATCGTGGGTTTGAGTTAGATGAAGAAATCGAAGCAATCTATCATGTCGAAGAAATTACTTCTGAAACGATAGGCTTAGACTTTAAACGTAATCAAAAAATTCATCGTGCTTGGAAAATCCAACATAATCAAATTTAAGGAATGATTTTTCTCATTATTTAAATGTGAATTTGGTTCTTTTTACATTAGGAGAATCAAACTCATAAATCATGAAGTTATCTGGAGCCTCATCATGGGGCTTCATACTTGCTTTCTTCTTTTCCCGCACATCCATTACAGACGTTTTCTTTTGTTCTTCATAAGGTGATAAAGCACCTTCAGCAAGCATACTGATCCTTATTTCACGCAAATTACGGTCACTCAATATGCGTTGAGAACGCCAACGTTCTTCCTCTGGCTTCATCGCATCTCGTTGAGCTTTTTCGATAATATTAGGCAAGGATCTATTTAATGCACCTGTTTGTAAGGCTAAAGTTCCCTCTGTCATCGGCTGTGCAGCCGAACCAATTAATGGTAAAGCCGTAAAGAATACAATTACACCAATATAAGTGTAATAATGCTGCTTATTCTCCATTTTAATTCATCCTGAATTTTTTTCTTATTTATTCCGAAACTAGCAAGCTTTTCATAAAATCGCAATGTCATTGGTAATATTCCTTAAGAAATCAGATAAATTGCACTGATATAAAAAAAGATGGCGATTTTCATCGCCATCTTTTTAGCCAATCATTCAAATTAGATTTAGCTAAGTTTCATTTTATCAAACACAAGCTGACCACTATCACCTTTAATCAGAATATTATCTCCGGGCTGGAATTCACCAGATAAAATTTTCTGAGCCAAGTTATTTTCAACTTGTTGCTGTATTGCACGTTTTAGTGGTCGTGCGCCATAGATTGGATCAAAACCAGCATCAATCAATAGATCAAATGCACTATCATCGACAGTTAAAGCCATATCTCGTTCGCTCAGACGTGAACGTAAACGATCCAATTGAATATCCGCGATACCACGAATTTGACCTTTTTTCAACGAATGGAAAATGACTAATTCATCAATACGGTTAATGAACTCTGGACGGAAATGCTGAGTTACAGCACTCATGACCACTGTTCGAACTTCCTCATCAGTTGCACCTTCACCTAATTCACGTACATCTTGTGAGCCTAAATTAGATGTCATCACAATGACCGTATTTTTAAAATCGATAACACGACCTTGAGAATCAGTTAAGCGACCATCATCCAATACCTGTAACAGGATATTGAATACATCTGGATGAGCTTTTTCCACTTCGTCAAACAACACCACGCTGTATGGTTTACGGCGTACCGCTTCGGTTAAAACACCACCCTCTTCATAGCCCACATAGCCTGGAGGCGCACCGACTAAACGGCTTACCGAGTGTTTTTCCATAAACTCAGACATATCAATACGGATCATGGCGTCATCACTGTCAAACAGGAAGTTGGCCAATGCCTTGGTCAATTCAGTTTTACCCACACCTGTCGGGCCAAGAAACAGGAATGATCCACTTGGGCGGTTCGGGTCAGACAAGCCTGCGCGTGAACGGCGTACCGCATTGGAAACCGCCACCACCGCCTCATCCTGACCCACCACACGGTTATGCAGGAATTCTTCCATCTGGAGTAGTTTTTCACGTTCACCTTGTAGCATTTTCGCCACAGGAATGCCTGTTGCCGCACTCACTACTTCAGCAATTTCATTTTCAGTCACTTTGGTACGAATGAGTTTAGGTTCCTCATTTTCCTCTGCAATTTCTGCCTGTTCCAGACGTTTCTGCAACTCTGGAATTACACCATATTGCAGGCGTGCCGCCTCAGCCAGATCACCCTCACGTTTGGCTTTTTCCAATGCAACCCGCGCCTGATCCAGTTCGATCTGGGCTTTTTTATCACCCTCAACCAGTGTTTTTTCAGCTTTCCAGATTTCTTCCAGATCATTGTATTCTTTTTGCTTTTCAGCAATTTGCTGCTCAAGATGATTGACTTCAGCCTTACTGCCTGCATCCTCATCTTTCTTCACCGCCTCCAACTGCATTTTCAACTGGATGAGACGGCGATCAAGCTTATCCAATGCTTCAGGTTTGGAATCAATCTCCATCTTAATCCGTGAAGCCGCCTCATCAATCAGGTCAATGGCTTTATCTGGCAACTGACGGTCAGTGATGTAACGATGTGACATTTTCGCCGCCGCAATAATCGCGGAATCCAAAATTTGTACGCCGTGATGGGTTGCATATTTCTCTTTAAGACCACGCAAAATCGCAATGGTATCTTCCACACTTGGCTCATCCACCAACACTTTCTGGAAACGGCGTTCAAGTGCAGCATCTTTTTCAATGTACTGACGATACTCATCCAGCGTAGTTGCGCCAACACAGCGCAATTCACCACGCGCCAACGCAGGTTTAAGCATGTTACCTGCATCCATTGCGCCATCGCCCTTACCCGCGCCTACAAGGGTATGCAGCTCATCAATAAACAGGATGATTTCGCCTTCATGTTTGGCAAGGTCTTTCAGCACCGCTTTTAAGCGTTCCTCAAACTCACCACGATATTTTGCACCTGCCAGCAATGAACCCAAATCCAGTGAAAGCACACGTTTATTCTTTAAGCTTTCAGGCACTTCACCATTAACAATACGTTGTGCCAAACCTTCTACAATCGCAGTTTTACCGACCCCAGGCTCACCAATCAGCACAGGGTTATTTTTGGTACGGCGTGACAACACCTGAATGGTACGGCGGATTTCATCATCACGACCAATAACTGGATCAAGCTTACCGGCCAAAGCACGTTCTGTTAAATCAATGGTATATTTATTCAATGAATCGCGTTGATCTTCATGATTATTGCTCATGACTTTGTCATTTCCTCGAATATTTTCAATTACTTTGCGTAAACTATCTGGTGTTACCCCAACGCTGTTTAATATCGTTTTGGTTTCACCCGTTTCCGCTAAACTTAATAACACCCAATCTGTTGATAAGAATTCATCACCTGCTTTTTGCGCATAACGATCAGCTAAATTTAAGATCTTTACCGCTTCAGGATTAAGATTAATATCTCCAGTTGGATTTGATAAAGTCGGTGCATTTCTTATTGCTTGTTCTAACTTTTGTTTTAACTCTGGCAAGCGCGCACCTGATTGCTGCAACAAACTTAAATTGGCAGGCTCATCTAGTAAAGTCGATAAAATATGAATACCCGCAATAGAAGTATGGTCTTTACCCATTGCCAATGATTGTGCATCTGAAAGAGCTTGCTGTAAACGGTTCGTAAATTTTTCAAAGCGCATTCTTGTTATTCCTCACAACAAATTTTTAACTTATCACTAAGATGGGAACACTTTTTAAAATTTCAAATAAAATTTATATATTTTTCAATATTTTGTTTAAATTAAACTTTATAAAACTCAGTAATAATATGGGTATATAAACAATCTATTTCAAGTATATTTTGTATAATTTTCTATCTATTCTGATTTAAACAATATCCATATTGTTATTTTACAGTGAAACTTTTAACTTAAGACTTTACTTCATTTAAAAATGATCGTTATGCATTTAAGAAGAATTGTAATAGCTAGTATTTGCCTTTTCCCTATTCAGATAGCTATCGCTCAATTACCACAGAATTCACGACATGCAGGCGGTATAGCCGTTATTCCAATTCCATCAACGATTACCCAAGTTTTCTATGAGAAAAAACCGATTCTAATTACACAAGAAGGCACTCAACGATACGCTATTTTTGGAATTCCTCTTTCTACCCCATTGGGAACGTTAAGCCTAACAACCAATACTATGCCCATACAGATTGAAATACTGCCATATCAATATGCTGAACAGCACCTCAATGTAAAAAACCAAGACTATGTTAATCCGAATCAAAATCAACTTGATCGATATGCTTCGGAAGCAAAAGAACAAAATGAGATTTATAATTCTTTCAGTCAAAGCTATTGGACTAAATTTCCAAGTTTTATTCCACCAACAGCAGGCAAATTTAGTAACTCATTTGGACGCAAACGTTTCTTTAATAATGAAGAACGCGCCCCACATTCAGGTCTAGACATTCCAGCACCAATTGGCCAAAAAGTTGTAGCGCCAGCAGATGGCATTGTCGTTCAAACTGGTGATTATTTTTTCAATGGTAAGACTGTTTTGATTGATCACGGTCAAGGTTTAATCAGTATGTTCTGCCATCTCAGTAAAATTGAGGTTTCAAAGGGACAACATATTACTCAAGGTGAACTTTTAGGTTTAGTAGGAAATACAGGTCGAGTCACTGGTCCACACTTACATTGGGGAATGAGTTTAAATGATGCACGGGTAGACCCACAATTATTACTGAAATAAAAACTATGTCGATAAAAAAGTGATCTAAACAAATAGATCACTTTTTAGTTAAACTTAATAATTAAGTCTTAATCAGCTTCTACAATTTCAAAGTCATGTGTGATTTCTACACCACCATCAGACAACATTTTGCTCGCAGAACAATATTTTTCTGCTGAAAGCTCAACTGCTTTTTCAACTTGCTTTGCTTTAACCGCTTTACCTGTTACTACGAAATGTAAGTGAATTTTTGTAAACACCGCAGGAATAGAATCAGCTCTCTCCGCTTTTAACTGGCATACAACATCGGTCACATCTTGGCGTGATTTCTTTAAAATAGTCACAATATCAAACGAAGCACACCCACCAAGTCCCATTAAAATCAACTCCATAGGACGTGGTCCACGGTTTTCACCACCATACTCAGCAGAACCATCCATCACTACACTGTGACCACTTTCTGATTTCGCTTCAAAAGCAACATTCTCTAACCAATGTACACTTGTTTGCATTGCAACTACCCGAAAAACGTTATAAATTTACTTCAGTTCTTGTACACTAACATAAAATGAGTTGATAAGGAATTTCATCTCTTCTGTGTAGAAAAGGCTCCATGGGGCCTGTGCGATCGGTTTTATCCAAATTCGGAAATTTTAAGCATGACTTCAAATTTTTCACATCTTAGCACTGATGCTTTGTCTCCAGGTCAATTACCTGAGTCAGTTAAAGCATTGCTAAAACGTGCTCATATTAATAGATACCCTAAACGCACCACGATTGTTGACGCTGGAACGGAATCAAAATCACTGTATTTAATATTAAAAGGTTCAGTGTCAATCATATTACGTGAAGATGATGAGCGTGAGATTGTTGTTGCATATCTCAATCCAGGTGATTTCTTTGGTGAAATGGGGCTGTTTGAAAATAACCCTCAACGTACCGCAGAAGTACGTACACGAGATGTTTGCGAAATTGCAGAAATCTCATATGAAAATTTCCACGAACTCAGCAAGCAATACCCTGACCTGAGCTATGCTGTATTTGCTCAGCTTGTTCGCCGTCTGAAGAATACAACACGTAAAGTCACTGATTTAGCATTTATCGATGTATCTGGTCGTATTGCGCGTTGTTTAATTGACTTATCTGCGCAGCCTGAGGCAATGATTCTACCGAATGGTCGTCAGATTCGTATTACACGTCAAGAAATTGGTCGTATTGTGGGGTGTTCACGTGAAATGGTTGGTCGTGTTTTAAAAACACTTGAAGATCAAGGCATGATTCAAACTGATGGTAAAGCAATTTTAATTTTTGATACTTCTTTAGATGATAACGCATTTTCTGAAGATGAATTTGATGATGAGGATTAATCCCCTCTAGCTTTAAGCTAATTTCAAAGCCAGTGCAAACCACTGGCTTTAATTTTATTCAGATGAAGCTAAGCTATTTAGCTTTTCATCAATTCTGCTTACATAATTACTATGATTATAGAGATAATCAGAATATAAAGCCTTGCAAACTTTTTTTATAATTCTTGTTAATCATGGGTATATTTATAAGATACTGATTTGGAGCAAATAAGTATGAAAAAATTGGCTTTAAGCCTTTGTGCAATGACTTTAATAACGATTTCAGGTTGTGCATCATTTGCAGATATGGCAGGTGCTGACAGTGCCACATTAAATGCTCAGTCCGCTCAAAGCTTTGCAAAGATGACACAGGAAGCTCGTGCCAAGAATCAATTGGATATGAGCTCAAATACTTATCAACGTATTAATTCAGTATTTTTGCGCTTAAAACCGTATGCTGACCAAATGAACCAAACCGGTCAGCGTTTTGATTGGCAGTTAGCAGTACTAAAATCAGATACTGTAAATGCCTATGTAGCGCCAGGTGGGAAAGTCGTTTTCTATACGGGTATTGTGAACAAGCTGAATTTGACCAATGATGAAATCGCAGCAATTATGGGACACGAAATGACCCATGCCTTAGAAGAACATGCCAAAAGTAAAATTGGTGCACAAGCACTTACAAACTTAGCGATTGGGATTGGTACGACTTATGCGGGTGCGAATATTGGTGAAGCAGGTAATGCGGCAATTGCTTTAGGTAGTCAAATTGGTATTGGTTTACCCTATTCTCGTAATTTAGAAAGTCGCGCTGATTTTGGTGGGTTAATGCTGATGGCAAAAGCAGGATATAATCCAAATGCAGCAATTAGTCTTTGGGAAAAAATGGATCGTGTAGATGGTGCTGGTGGTGCATCATTCTTATCAACTCACCCATCAAATAGTCAACGTATTAGTGATATGCGTAAAAATTTACCTGCTGCTCTGGC
Organism: Acinetobacter sp. NIPH 284; assembly: GCF_000369425.1. NCBI lineage: Bacteria > Pseudomonadati > Pseudomonadota > Gammaproteobacteria > Moraxellales > Moraxellaceae > Acinetobacter > Acinetobacter sp. NIPH 284. Next base: position 176,286 of record NZ_KB850011.1, on the reverse strand, counting down.
AGTTTATAATAAACGTCGTTAATTTAGCCAAAGCCATTAGATCTCATTTTAGAGATTTAATGGCTTATCCTTTAACTGTCTTATATACAAAAACTCTAATTTATCTCAGCAATTTTTGAATCCGTTTCAACAGTCTGATTAATCTCTATCAGCTTTTGAATTTTCCCCGTTTGTGGAGCAATCACAGGGACCTCCATTTTCATTGCTTCCATAATTGCAATTGTCTCACCTTGGTTTACATGATCATTTTCTTGAACTTTCCACACGGTGATTACACCACTCATCGGTGCTAAGACACTATTACTACTTGGGTTCTGATCAGAATCATTTTGTTTCTGATTGGGTGGGGGTGTCCCGACTAAACTAAAAAATCCATTTGGTAAGCCAATCTGATGCAACTTTCCATCTATTTCAATTGGATAACGTTGTAATTCAACTTGATTGCTCAGTTTACTACGTGAATAGTGAGGATAATCATGGCGACTATCTTGTTCAATCCAACGTGTATGTACTTTAAATTCATCAATAAAGTCAGCATCTGACAGGATTGCACGATGGAATGGTAATACTGAAGCAATGCCCTCTATTTCAAAATGGGCAAGCGCTCTTTTGGCCCGTTGAATTGCAATCTCGCGGGTTGCACCAGTCACAATTAATTTCGCAATTAAAGAATCAAAATGACTTGAAACAACACTTCCAGTCATCACCCCCGTATCAAGACGAATACCAATTCCTGATGGTGGGTGAAAACGAGTAAGCTGTCCAAATGCTGGGATAAAACCACGTGCTGGATCTTCCGCATTAATTCGGAATTCAATTGCATGTCCTATTGGTTTTGGCATTTCTTGAATCGAAAGTGGTTGACCTAAAGCAATTCGAATTTGTTCGACAACTAAGTCTAGGCCCGTAGTTTGCTCAGTAACTGTGTGCTCAACTTGTAGACGTGTATTAACCTCTAAGAACGAAAGTTGACCATTTTGACTAAGTAAATACTCGACGGTACCTGCCCCGACATAATCTGCAGCGCGGCAAATTGCAATAGCAGATTGCACTAACTGAGCTTCAATATGCTCATTAATAAATGGTGCAGGTGCTTCCTCGACTAGCTTTTGATTACGGCGTTGTAAAGAACAATCTCTCGTTCCTACAACGACAATATGTCCCTGTTGATCAGCAATAACTTGTGCTTCCAAATGCCGAGGCTTATTTAAATATTGTTCAACAAAACATTCTCCTCGACCAAAAGCAGCGAATGCTTCTCGCACAGCCGATTCATATAAATCGGCAACTTCATTCAATTGCCAAGCAACTTTTAAACCACGTCCACCACCACCATACGCAGCTTTTATCGCAATCGGCAGACCATACTGTTTCGCAAAATATAACGCTTCTTGAGCTGATTGAAGTGGTTGTTCAGTACCATGAACCAAAGGTGCATTTACCGACTGTGCAATTTTACGCGCTTGTATTTTGTCACCAAGTTTATGGATAGTTTCAGGAGATGGCCCAATCCAAATCAGCCCCGCATCTATCACAGCTTGGGCAAATTCGGCACGTTCTGATAAAAAACCATAACCAGGATGAATCATGGTCACTTGGGATTTATACGCAATATCAATAATTTTATTGATATCTAAATAAGTGTGCTGTGCTGTTTGTCCTGATAATGCCCAAGCTTCATCTGCAAGTTGAACATGCAAACTGGCAATATCATCATCTGCATAAATCGCCACTGATGTAATATCCATATCTTTACATGCGTGAATAATGCGTACAGCAATTTCTCCACGATTCGCAATCAACAGCTTATGTTTTTTATGCATCTTTTTTGACATCCATGAAATCATAAATTTTACGAAATTGAATATGGCAACCAGCTGGAATCTGTGCAATTAAGTCCAAATGATAGAATGCGACCGCCGCAATCACAGGATAACCCCCTGTAATAGGATGATCATTCATAAATAATACAGGCTGACCATTTGGAGGAATTTGCAAAGCACCTGTACAACAACCTTCGCTCGGTAATTCTTGCTCGAATTGTCGCGTTAAAGGCTGATCACCCACTAATCTCAATCCAATTCGATTACTCTCTGTGCTCACTAACCAAGTTTGTTTAAACAATAAATCAAGGCTTTCTTCGGCAAACCAATCTGTACGCGGCCCTAACACGAGATCTATTTCAATAATCTCATCTCGTTTAGGTAATTTAATCGGTATTTCATTTAAGCTGACAGGCTGCGTTATTAATTGGGCAAAATGAATCTCATCACCCACTTGAATTGGTTTTGTACCCAATTCAGCCAAAGAATCATAACTAGCACTTTCGAGTACTTTCTCAACGGTGATACCGCCACGTAGCGCAATATAATTACGAATGCCTGCGGTAGGTACAGCAATATAAATTTCATCGCCATAATCTAAAGCGATTGGCTGGTACATCATCACTTTGACTTTATTCGAACCTATATAACTCACCCAGACTTCCGTTTCAGCACCTGTCACAGCCATAACCGTCGGTTCCAAAACTTGTAATCGCACTCCACCATTTAAAACCTCTATGACGGCTGCATTCTTTGGATTACCAACAATTAAGTTTGCCTGACGAAATGCCTTTTGATCCATAGCACCTGCCCGCCCCACGCCTAGCTCAGCTAAATTTTTACGTCCTTCATCTTGGATCAATACTTGTAAGCCAACATTTTTAACGCGTAACACAGCAGGTTTTTTAATCGATTTTCTTTGAGAAAATCTCTGAGCAGGCACACAAATTTGGGTTGGATTATGACTATTATCCTTGAAGATGACATGATCACTCGGCAGTAATAAAGCAGGCTGTTGTCGATGAATATCCCACAATATCTCATCAGTCTGTCCAATCAACTGCCATCCACCCGGACTATCTTGAGGATAAATACCGCTATATTCGCCTGCTAAACCTACTGCCCCTGCACTAACTTTTTTACGTGGTGATGCTAAGCGTGGAATACTCCTAAATACTTGCTCAGGATTGGTTAGATAAGCAAAGCCGGGAGCAAAGCCAATAAATGCAACTTGCCAATAAGAGTTGGTATGTTTCTGAATGACTTGTTCAGTACTTATTCCTAAATATTCAGCAACATTATTTAAATCAATACCGTTATAGCGCACACCGATAACAATTTCCTTCCCTTGACGCAAAGTATCCTGACTGATTTTTTGGCTTGAAATCCATCGAATGAGTGTATGCATCTCGACCAATAACGAATCAAAATAAATCAGTATGCTACGTGCCGCAGGAATAAGTTCTTTTATATGAGGATGCTGTGCTTGTTTTAAGCAGTAATGAACCGCCATTGTTTCTTCTAAACTTTCAAGCTCAATCAAAAAACAATCTAAATTAACGGATAGAAATCGCATAAAACAGCTCTTTTAAAATGTTTAAAACTCATTCAAAGACTAAAAGCACGAACTTCAATTTTATTTTCTAACAATACTTGGCGAATCTTTTCTGCCATTTGTACCGCCCCAAAGGTATCACCATGCAAACAAATGGTATCTGCCTGAATTGTAGTGAAATCCCCTTCAATCGACTCAATACCTCCGTTCTGAATCATGCTCAGTACACGTTGAGCTACGACTTCTGCATCATGTAAAACAGCACCATCTAAACGGCGTGAAACTAGTTCACCATTACGATGATAAGCACGATCAGCAAACGCTTCAGAAATAACGCCAACTCCCTGCTTACGAGCAAAATTAATTAAAGGCGAACCCGCCAATGCAACTAACACTAATTTTTTATCTGAATGCTGTATTGCATCAATCACTGCTTGAGCTTGAGTTAAATTGGTGGCAATAGTGTTATATAAAGCACCATGTGGTTTGACGTAAGTCACTTTTGTTCCAGCGACTTGAGCCAACCCTTGCAGCGCTGAGATTTGATAAAGCACGTCTGCGTATAATTCATCATAAGATACATCCATATTACGGCGACCAAAACCAACCCGATCTGGATACGAAACATGCGCTCCCACACTAACATTTTGAGCGGCCGCTTGTTTTAAGGTATTTAACATATTGACAGGATCACCTGCATGAAAACCGCATGCAATATTGGCGCTACTCACAATCGCAAGAATCTGCTCATCATTTCCCATTTTCCAAGCACCATAGCTTTCGCCTAAGTCGCTGTTTAAATCAATATGCATATATAAACCTAATGCTGATTTTATGATCCGATAATTAAGTAATATATTCGAAGTGATTACAAAATCACATATTTTATCGACTTTAACAGCTTATAGCTGTGACTAAGGTTACGGTTTCTTGTGCCTGTAAATGTCTAAGTGTTAGCACTTCTGGATACTATGCTTGGCGAAAGCGACAGATGTATGTACATCAGAAATATACTGATTTAAAAGCTATTTATTGGCAGCACTATGCTCGCTTAGGAGCACCTTCATTGACGCATGACATGCATGATTTAGGTTACTGCATAAGTGAACGTACAGTTGGAAGAATGAGGATTTGAGTTGCCGCCTGTTGGATTCATATTTCCAACACAACCATTTAAAAACAAGCTAGATGCAGAACAGATCAAAATTGGATATTTCATCTATACACCCCCTATTGAGTGAATGAATGATTTGCAAAATTGTACAAAAACCAGCAGAAATGACTAAAACTCAAAGCTAGTTTATGAATAAACCATATCAAAACAAAAACAGTTGTAAATTTTCATTCACAACTGTTTTATAAATAAATCTATAAATGGTTTAAATAAATTTATTTCGCAGCCATACGAATACCGCCATCTAAGCGGATCACTTCACCATTTAAATATGAATTTTCAGCAATATGTGCAACCAAACGACCAAACTCTTCAGGACGTCCCAAACGTGATGGATAAGGCACCATTTGCCCTAAGGCATCTTGTACATTTTGCGGTAAGCCTTTCAGCATTGGAGTTTCCATAATCCCTGGTGCAATGGTTAAAACACGAATTTGATGACGTGCTAACTCGCGCGCAATCGGAAGCGTCATCGCAACTACAGCACCTTTTGATGCAGAATAAGCCGCTTGTCCAATTTGCCCATCAAAAGCAGCAACTGAAGCTGTATTTACAATCACCCCACGATCTTCATCGCCTTCAGCAACAATATTTTTACTCATTGCATCTGCTGCGAAACGCAACATGTTAAATGTACCCATCACGTTGATATGTAAGGTTTTTGAGAACATAGCTAAATCATGTACAGATTCTTTGCCCACAACTTTTGCTGAGGGTCCAATCCCTGCACAGTTGACTAGTCCATATACCGCACCATGTTTTGCAACAACATCTTTAAAGAGTTGCTCTGCAGCTTGTTCATCAGTTACATCTAATTTTACAAATTCAGCTTGTGTACCTAATACCTGTGCCTGTTGTTCACCCGCTTCAGTGTTCATATCGACTAAGGTAACCGTCGCACCTTGTTTAACGAGAACCTCTGCTGTTGCAGCCCCTAAACCAGAGCCACCACCAGTAATAACAAAATGTTTTCCTTGAATTTTCATCTAAATTTCCTCGTAAATTAAAGATATAAATTTTTATAAGCGAGAGTAAAGCCAAGTTTTTTCCGATACAATTCCTAAAAGTAGCAAAAGTGATGCGACTTTTGAGCATTCAACCTATTTACTCTTCTATATTTCATTTCTGTATGAGCAAAAGCACCGATCTCGATCTTAATTCTGCTAAGGATACAATTTCAATTGCTTTAATTCGTGAAGCATTGAGTGTTGCCGCAAGTCGAGGTTTAGATATTCTTCATATCGCTAATCAAGCAGGCGTTTCAGTCGAACTGCTCAGTTCAACTAAAGCCCGTGTTCCAGTGATGCAATGTGCACGATTGTGGATTGAGCTAGCAGAGCATATGAATGATGAGTTTCTAGGGATGGATCGCCATCCAATGCGCAGAGGGAGCTATAGCCTATTAGCAAAATTAGCATTCAGTGCCGAAACATTAGAACAAGCTATTCAAGAAATCTTAAAGTTTCTGAGTTTAGTGTTAGATGACATTCAAGGTGAATTGATTCAACAAGGTGCAAAAGCATACTTAATTCTGCATGACCGTGAACATCCTAAACGAATGTTTACTTATTCGACCTATTTGATGTTAGTCCATAGCTTAATGTGCTGGTTGAGCGACCAGCGTATTCCTTTTCAGAAAATGACCTTTAAATGTCATCAACCTGTCGAAATACAGGATTATCGTGTTCGTTTTTGCGAAGATATTCAATTTAATGCTGATCAAAATCTTATTGAATTTGATGCAAATTACCTCAAACACAAAATCAAAAAAGATAAACAGGCTTTAAATGACTTTCTCAGACAAACGCCTTACAACCTAATTGTTCGCTTTAAAAATGAAAACTCTTTAAGCTTGCAAATACGTCGTCAACTGCTTTTACAACCACCCTCAGAGTGGGATGAACTCAAAGAAATTGCCCAACAACTGAATATGTCAACGGCAACAATTCAACGCCGTTTAAAACAAGAAGGTGTCAGTTATCAGCAGCTTAAAAATGATATTCGCTGTGATATTGCAATTGAACGACTCAGCAAAACTAATGACTCTATCCAAAGTATTAGTGATGATCTAAGTTTTCATGATCCAAGTGCATTTCATCGCGCTTTTAAAAAATGGACAGGAGTTAGTCCCGGTGCGTATCGTGCGAAAACACTATTTAGCAAAATAGAAGCTTAAATAGTTTTTTGTCCTAGGCTGACACGATCATTGCCACCATAATCCTTGATAGTCTGAATCTGCTTAAAACCTTGTTGTTCAAAAATATCTCGTACCGCTTGGCCTTGATCATAACCATGCTCAAGCACAATCCAACCATTGGGTTTAAGCCAATCTTTGCCTTGGGTAATAATGGTTTCAATATCCGCGATACCCTGCTTATCAGCAATCAAAGCACGCTCAGGTTCAGATTTGAGCTTTTGCATATGTACATCTTCAGGATCAATATACGGCGGATTGGAGACAATCAAATCAAACTGTTGCTGCTCTAAAGCCTCGAACCAAGCCCCACAAGCGAACTTCACTTGCATCAGCCCGTGTCGAACTGCATTGTCCTGCGCCACGTCTAAAGTTGGTGCGTATATATCAGTTGCAGTGACTTGCCATTGCGGACGCTCACTTGCGAGCGCCAAAGCAATTGCGCCTGTTCCTGTGCCTAGGTCAACAATATTCGCATGTTGATCGAGTGGCAGTTTGAGCACCGTTTCAACCAAAATTTCGGTATCTGGGCGTGGCACTAGAGTGTCATGGGTGACTTTTAAATCCAACGTCCAAAAAGGTTGTGAACCTGTGACATAAGCCAAAGGCTCACCCTGTTCGATACGTGCAAGCCCTTCTAAAAAAGCCTGTTCCTGTATTTCAGTCAACTCTTGCTCAAGTCTTAATTTGAGTTCTAAAGCATTGATACCTAGTAGGTGTTCAAGTAGCCATGCCGCCTCTTGACGTTCATAGCTATCAATTTCACCTTTGATTTCTAAGGCTTGAGCAATATTCATTAGCCGCCATTTTCCTGTGCAAGCATCGCCAACTGATCCGCCTGATATTCACGATGTAAGCTATCTAACAGTTCGGTTAAATCACCTTCCATAATTGCATCTAACTTATATAAAGTCAGGTTAATACGGTGATCAGTCATACGACCTTGAGGGTAGTTATAGGTACGAATACGTTCAGAACGATCACCTGAACCGACGAGGTCACGGCGCATTTCTGAAGTTGCTGCATCAGCGGCTGCACGTTTAGCATTTTCTAAACGTGAGACTAACAATGCCATCGCTTTGGCTTTATTCTTATGTTGCGAACGCTCTTCCTGACATTCCACTACCACACCCGATGGAATATGGGTAATACGCACCGCAGAATCGGTTTTGTTAATATGCTGACCACCTGCACCTGATGCCCGATAGGTATCAATGCGCAGATCGGCGGGATTGATTTCAACTGTGGTATCCACATCCACTTCCGGCAGAATTGCAACAGTACACGCAGAAGTGTGTACACGACCTTGAGATTCAGTCGCAGGTACACGTTGAACACGGTGTGCACCACTCTCAAATTTCAAACGACCATAGACGCCTTCGCCGTCAATACGGCAAATGATTTCTTTATAACCGCCATGCTCACCTTCATTTTCAGAAAGTACTTCAATACGCCAACTTTGTGTTTCAGCATATTTGCTATACATACGGAATAAATCACCCGAGAAGATCGCAGCTTCATCACCACCTGTACCCGCACGCACCTCAAGATAGGCTGCATTGGCATCATTTGGATCTTTCGGAATCATTAGAACATTTAATTGTTCTTCGAGATTAACGAGAAGCGCTTTATTTTCTTTAATTTCTTCTTCAGCCATATCTTTGAAATCGGGATCTGATTTCATTATTTCAGCCGTTTCAATATCTTCTTCAGCTTGACGATATTTGCTCCAAACCTCAGTGATTTCTGTTAAATCATTATGTTCGCGAGACAATTTACGAAAACGTTTATTGTCCGAAATTACTTCTACATCAGCGAGCAATGCAGTCAGCTCTTCGTGACGATCACAAAGCTGATCCAGTCTTAAACGGAGTGATGCTTTCATGGGCGGAATATCTCAAAACTAAAGACTCAGTGCCGATCAAAATAATGAAGCACGAGCAAAATCAAAAAATTGCGCATAGTTTACAGATTCTAGGGCTTAAAAGACATAGAGAAACTGGTTAACTTACCAATCCCCTATTATTTCATCACAAATTCTGCGTTTTTTTAGTATGTATAGGTTGTTCTCTTCCCTGAGCTTCGATATAAATAATCAAAGATAAATTAGAATGATAAAACAATAGGATAAACCATGAGTAATTTAATAAACCGCCCTACACTCGCCTTCACAGCCGCAAGCTGGCTTGCGGTTCTTATTGGTGTTGTTGGTTTTATGATTGGATTGTGGAATGCAGAAATGCCTCTGCATGAAAAAGGCTATTATTTGATCATTCTATTATATGGACTGTTCTCCACGATCTCACTACAAAAAACATTACGGGATCAATTAGAAGAAATACCTGTAACTATGATTTATGTTGCGCTTTGTTGGGCATCAGTTGGTATTTGCATTGGATTATTACTATTTAGTTTAACTAACGCTACGCTCACTTTAAGTGAAAAAGGGTACTACATTATGTCTTTCTTGCTCAGTTTGTTTGGCGTCACAGCGACCCAAAAGAACATTCGTGATCTCGATCATTTACGTCATCAACAAGAAATAAATTCTCATCAACACAAATTAGAAGAAGAGTCGAGTAAGAAAGTTCCATTAGATTAATTACAAGCCATTAAAGAGTGCTTGTCGTTTAAGCCTCTTTTTGTGAATTAAATCAGTATTTGATTGATTACAAATATTTATTTCACCTTATTCAGGATTGTTATTAACAAAACACTACATTCTCCTTACTAAGTAGTAATAATTTCTGTCGGCATCTCCATATTTTCTTTCTCAAACTTTGTTACATTTGCAGTCATTAAAAAGATGTCCCATTACTGGGAACATGGAGTCAAAATGAAAGCGAATATTTTGTTATTGAGCGCCATTTTAGCAAGCTCAACTCTAGCAACCAGCGTGTATGCTGATAATGCAACACGTGTTGCAGCAACTTCTGCTTTAGGTAGTGTTGTTGGTACAGCAATTGGTAAAGAAATTGGTGGTAATAATGGTGCGATGATTGGCTCTGCTGTCGGTGGTGCTGGCGGTGCGGCGGCTGCAAGTAGCAAACGTACTCGTACTGAAGCTGCGATTGGCGGTGGTCTAGGTGGTGTTGGTGGCTACACTGTAGGTAAAAATGTAGGTGGAACCACAGGTGGATATATCGGAGCGGCAGCTGGTGCAGCGGGCGGTGCAGCATTAGGTCGTCAAGTTGGTCAAGATCGTGATTATGACAATCGCCAAGATAACAAACGTCATTGGAAAAAGAAAAAACATCGTCATCATTAATCATTCTAAAAAGCACCTTAGGTACTGCTATCCCATAGTTAGACTTAAATAAAAAAACCTGAGTCCAAAGTAGTTAAAATATAAGTGCGAACAAACACTTCAACTACAAGGATTCAGGTTTTTTCACATCAGAATACGGTATGTCATCAATTACTCAAGCCCATTTTGAGACAAGATTTTGAACGTCTTGCAAAACAATACCATCAAGGACAAAAATTAAGATCAGCAACACGATGGGATCAATTTATTGCAATATTAATGTCCCAACCATCATGCCGTCAAAGCTTGAGGGATATTGAATCTAATCTCGAATCACAACAGGAAAAGCTTTATCACCTTGGTACCCAAAGAATTGCACGAAGTACGTTAGCAAGAATCAATCAAGAACAACCCGCTCGCTTGTATCAACAATTGTTTATCCAACTACTTCAACATCGTGAAAATTCCAAGATTGCTCATAAATTTCGATTTAAAAATCAACTCTATTCAATTGATGCGAGTCATATTGATCTTTCACTGTCATTGTGTGAATGGGCAAAAGTACATGAGTCCAAAGCAAGCATAAAACTTACAGTTGGATTAAATCATAGCAACACTATTCCTGAGTTTGTTGCGCTTGGTGATGGTATTGAAAATGACATGGTTCAAGGCAGAACACTTAAATTCCCGCCTGGAAGTATCGTTGTATTTGATAAAGGGTATGTTGATTATCAATGGTTTGCAGAAATGACCAACCAAAATTTCAGCTTTGTTACTCGGTTGAGATCAAAGACAGTTTATGAGGTGAAATCAAAACAAGATGTGTTCGCTAGTAAGGGGATTCTTGCGGATGAATATATTGAGTTGAGTAGTGATCATGCTAAAAAGCGTGGTGCACCTAAGCGATTAAGACGTTTAAAGTTTTATGATGAAAAAAAGAAAAGAACGTTTAAGTTTTTAAGTAATAACTTTCATTTAGCTACATCTACCATTGCTGCAATTTATAAAGATCTGTGGAAAGTAGAACTATTTTTTAAAGCGATCAAGCAAAACCTAAAATTGAAATCGTTTCCAGGCCGTAGCCGCAATGCGATACAAACACAAATATGGATTGCACTAATCGCGTATTTACTGGTGAGTTTTGCGAAACATATGGCACAAGAAGGATGGAGTGTTCAAAGATTATTAAGAATTATTCAGGTGAATTTATTTGAAAGGAAACCATTGAAGGCTTTGTTTTTACCTGACAAAAAGTGTAATAAACAAGAAGAACCTCAGTTGAGGTTCTTTTTGTTATATTTGTGAGACAGCAGTCCCCTAAGGTGCTTTTTTCACTAGAAGCTCGTTGCGATCAAAACTAGGAAACTAAACAACAACGTACCTATAGATCGTTTACAATGTACATGAACTTCTTGCTCAAGCCCTTGAGTCAATTGCTCTAAGTTTTCCATAACTTTGCGCTCATTTAATGTACGGCAATTGTTAATTTGCCTAAATAATCCACCAGTTAAAATTAGCAAAAAGTCTAATAATATGCTAGAGCAATTTTTTAACCAATAGGTTAAATTGTGACAAAAATAAGTACATTACAAGAAATAATGATGATTAAAATTTATAGATACTATCCGAAAATTAAAAAAGCTCACTATTGTGAGCTTTTTTAATTCAGATGTTTAGTTTTGAGCAATTACTGTAATATCAGTTGCTTGAGGTCCTTTTTTACCATCAGCAATAGTGAATGAGACACGTTGTCCTTCATGTAAAACCTTAAAACCGTTACTTTGGATTTCACTAAAATGAGCAAATACATCTTGCCCAGAATCCGCATGAATAAAGCCAAAACCTTTAGTTTCATTGAACCATTTAACTGTACCAGTCACAGTGTTAGACATATATTTAACCTATTAGAAATATTTGGAATGCTTAGCAGCAAGTAACTTGGAATCATAAACTCTGAGATTAAATCTGATAACACGAAAGGTTTATCTAAACTACGAGATGAAAGATTTTCTGAATCAACAGTGTTATTCTTCTAGTTATTATTTAATATACACCACTTTACTTTTTCGGCACAAACATTATCTAACTGTAGATGAAAAATTGGGGGCGAATAGTTGTATTACTAAAAAATCCTATTAAAAAACAATCGCTTTTAGCATTTCAAAAATTGTAAAATTTCATTTATCTCAATCAAATAATTATATTTAAAAATTATTTTGATGCTTTTCTCGCACATAAAAAACATCAAAAAAGCCCACATATGTGGGCTTTTTTTACTGGTCTAAAAATTAGATAACAGTGATGAGCGTTGCTTGTGGTCCTTTCTTACCTTGACCAAGTACGAAAGAAACGCGTTGGCCTTCTTGTAATACTTTAAAACCTTTGCTTTGGATTTCGCTGAAGTGAGCAAAAACATCTTGACCAGAATCAGCTTGAATGAAACCAAAACCTTTAGTTTCGTTAAACCACTTAACAGTACCAGTAACTGTATCAGACATACTTTTAAACCTTTTAAAATTTGTTCATTTATAAATTAAATCAAAATTTTCATTCTGATTTAACTTAATCTATCTTTATTTGAAAGATACTGCAAGCATAGCAAATTTTAAGTCATACGAGATAGTGCATCTATGAAAGTATTGAAAGTTTTATCTCTTGAATGAAAAAGGTTGAGCTTTAATAAACCAAATCATGTAAAAATAACATTCTTTGCTAAATCAAAAATTAGCTTTGATAGTGTAGTTACACAACTTATAAAACTTAAGATTTACTGAAAAGAGATCATAAAAAATATTTTATCTTTCCCATTTAAGATTTTCTTATATACAAATTTACTGATTGCTTTCTTATACAAAATTCGGCTTTTAGTCAGAAGATCAACCTCTATAAAGCTTAGAATCTCATGCAAAACACAACTAGAAATCAAAAGATAGTTTTTGGATATAACAAAAAGCCCACATAAAGTGAGCTTTTTTTTTCAAGCAATCTTATTAGATAACTTTAATTGTAGTTGCTTGTGGTCCTTTTTTACCTTGACCAAGTACAAACGAAACGCGTTGGCCTTCGTTTAATACTTTGAATCCATTGCTTTGGATTTCACTGAAGTGAGCAAAAACATCTTGACCAGAATCAGCTTGAATGAAACCAAAACCTTTAGTTTCGTTAAACCACTTAACAGTACCAGTAACTGTATCAGACATACTTTTAAACCTTTAAACTTTGTTCATTTATGAATTAAATCAAATTATGAATATTGATTTAACCCAATCTATCTTTAACCAATAGATACTTCAAGTGCTTAAATTATCTATATTAATCGATAAAGCTGATTAACATCGGTATAGAAGCTTTTCCCATCTAGATTAAAATCGACTTCTCGACCCGACTCTAGCTGGATTTTCTTTCCAACCTCTACCCATTTGAAACCATCCAACGTATTTTGTTGACGTTTCAGCGGGATAATTTGCACACAAATTTCATTGCCATTGCTGGCTTTGGCTACACGCCATTCATTAATAATTTTCAACACAAAATCACTCATTTCTGAGCTCAAGTGATCGATTTGGATTTACTATAACGCTAGATATATGGAGAGAGGTAAACTACAATTCTAGAATCTAATAATTTTTAGCTTTCTTTAGGGTTATTTCAGCTAACTTAATTGCCGTCTAATCTTTCAGATAACAACAATTCAATAATCACAGAGCTAATATTCAATTAACTTTAAAGTGGTAGCGGGAGCTGGATTTGAACCAACGACCTTCGGGTTATGAGCCCGACGAGCTACCAGACTGCTCCATCCCGCATCAACATCTTGATCAATATGTTTGATCAATGAGATGCTTTATACGCCCATCTCCCCCACAATGCAATTTTTTTTTAGAAAAATCACATAATTTACTGCCTAACGCTCAAATTAAATACAAATTGATTAAAAACAAATCAAAATAAGCCTTATTAGTTGATCTATTCAAAAGAGACCGAACTTTGGAATATGTACTTAATAAAACTAACTCTGTTTAATAAATCCACTATTTTCTTATAATTCAAAATCCTACAAAAATATTATGCAGCGAAAAGCCTGCTATGTAACAATATCAACAATCTTTCATTTTTATAGTTCGACATGTCATTAATTATTGGTATTGATCCTGGTTCACGCTTAACAGGTTATGGAATTATCGAAAAAGATGGCAATAAACTACGTTTTGTCGATGCAGGAACCATTCGTACTGAAACGCAAGCAATGCCTGAACGACTAAAACGTATTTTTGCAGGTGTTGAACGTATTGTTAAATTTCACGGGCCTACTGAGGCTGCCGTTGAACAAGTTTTCATGGCGCAGAACCCTGATTCTGCGTTAAAACTTGGACAAGCCCGTGGTGCGGCAATTGCGGCGTTAGTCAATTTAGACCTACAAGTCGCGGAATATACTGCTCGTCAAATCAAACAGTCAGTGGTGGGTTACGGCGCTGCTGAAAAAGAGCAAGTACAAATGATGGTAATGCGTTTATTGAACCTAAGCATTCAACCACAAGCTGATGCAGCCGATGCGTTAGCTGCTGCAATCTGTCATGCCCATGCTTCAGGCAGCATGAGCAAAATGGCGGTGTTAAATGCGCTCGGTGGTATGGCTCGGGGACGGAGTCGTTCAAGTAGTAGAAGGCGTTAGTTTTCTTGATTTACCAGTGTATAAATCATTTTCCCCATGTTATGCGCCTGTAAACCTCTCATGCCATTCTCAGCGAGTAAGTCTCCTGCCTGTGCATGTAGGCTCACAATTTCATGCAATGCAATCTGTTGATGAAACTGAGCCTTTAAACTGGCAATCATCCCTGCCAACACATCACCCATGCCCCCTGTTCCCATCCCTGCATTACCCTGTGTACAGATAAATAATTCATCTTCTAAAATCAGGCTGCCTGCACCTTTAAGCACCCATTGTCCTGTATATTTTTGTTGCAGTTGCTGAATTGCAACGATTCGATCTTGTTCAATATCAGCAGGCTTGCAACCTAACAAAGTCGCAGCTTCACCTGAATGCGGCGTTGCATAGAGATGAGGATTCAATTTTTTCGGATGCTTTGCTAAAAACCAAAGCCCATCTGCATCCAATACCACTTCTAAATGCGAATTTTGGTTGAGTAAATCGAACCATTGCTGATAAATCTGCTCTGCCCATTGATCTCTCCCTAAGCCCATCCCAAAACAGACAGCATCCACATGGTTTAATAAGGTTTGGGTTGCATCTTGATCCAACGAATTAATATCTCGCACCATAATGTTTGGTGAACGCGACAGAATGGCCTGATGGTGTTTGGCATGACAGACCACACTAACTTTCCCTGCTCCAGCATGAAACGCAGCTTCAGCAGACATAATCACCGCTCCGCCCATATCCACATGACCACCAACGACAAGCACATGCCCATAACTTCCTTTATGTCCAAAAGCTTGGCGTTTCGGTAATACAATTTTTTCAGGGGAAAGATAGGCGATTGGTTTTAATTCTGCATCAATTGGGATCAAGCTGACTAAATGCAGTTTTCCCACATACTCCTTGCCTTGACCTGTAAACAATCCAGCTTTGTATCCCAATAGGGTAAAAGTTTGATCTGCTTGTATTACACATGGCAAAGCCTGACCTGTATTGGCATGTAGCCCACTCGGAATATCGATAGCAATCTTTAAACCAATCTGTGAGTTAAACAACTGGATGATCGACTGCCATTTTTGATCTAGCATTCGATTGAGACCTATGCCAAACAGAGCATCAATATGACAATCAAAAGTTGGAATTTCTTGGTGATTCGCATTTTCCGACAATAAATAATCGATACTTTGAATATCAACTCGATTTAACAGTGCATATTGTACAGCTTGTTTTAAATCTAAAGATTGACCGAGTTCAGCTGCATAAACCGTGATGTGAAATCCATGTTGCTTTAGAAAAGCAGCGATATAGTAACCGTCACCTGCGTTATTACCTTGTCCACACCAAATCGCGATCTTTTGAATTTTATTTTTATTAAATGGTTCAATTAACTGCTGTGAGATTATCCAAGCTGCTTGTTGCATCAGTCCTAAAGATGAATTTTGCTGCGCAAACCAACGCTGCTCCCATGCTTGAATGCTTTGGCTATGGTAAACTGAACGTTGCATGTTATCCCCTAATTATTGGTTTATGGCTTCAACCACATCCTCTGGAAAATCACTTGATAAAATTGAGCTTCAGCAGCTTGATCCTCAAGAACTTAAAACATGGATAAAAACTCAAGCTTTAGACTTGGGCTTTTCTGATTGTGTCATTGCCAAACCTGATGCTCAAGATCAAATGCCACGTTTTAAAGAATATTTAAAACGGGGTTACCATGCTGATATGCACTATTTAGAGGAAAACCTAGAAAAACGTGCTGATCCAACATTGCTTGTACCTGGAACTAAAAGCATTATTTGTGTGCGAATGAATTATCTTGTGGCATCACCTAAGCCCCGTTATGTACCATTTGAACCAAATTCAGCCATTATTGCACGCTACGCGCGTGGACGTGACTATCATAAAGTTATGCGTGGTCGACTTAAAACCTTAGCCAGTCGTATTAAAGAAAAAGTGGGCGATTTCGAATCACGCCCGTTTGCGGACTCAGCACCTATTTTTGAAAAATCACTTGCCGAAAGTGCGGGCATGGGATGGACAGGAAAACATACCTTACTCATTCATAAAAAATCAGGTTCTTTCTTCATTTTAGGTGAACTATTTACTTCTCTTGAATTACCCTTTGATCAACCCGCAACAGCCCATTGTGGCTCATGTACTGCTTGCATCGAGATTTGCCCAACCCAAGCGATTGTTGAACCTTATATGTTGGATGCAAGGAAATGTATTGCTTACTTAACTATTGAATATAAAGGAATCATTCCTGAAGAGTTACGTTCAGGTATAGGTAATCGTATTTTTGGTTGTGATGACTGTCAGCTAATTTGCCCGTGGAACAGCTTTGCTAAAACTGCATCAATTCCAGACTTTGACCCAAGACATAGTTTAGATGACATTAGCTTGTTAGAGATCTGGCAATGGGATGAAGTAACTTTTCTTGCAAAAACAGAAGGTAGTCCAATTCGCCGCACAGGCTATCAATCCTTTAAACGGAATATTGCAATCGGCTTGGGAAATGCTCCATACTCGGCTGAAATCGTGAGCCAATTGCAAGAAGCAAAAGCTCTACACGATGAGATTGTCAATGTACATATTGAGTGGGCAATTCAACAACAATTGCAGCAAATAAACATACCTGAATAGAAAAATGATGTTTTTTGCCCTTTGGCTTTGGCACGATTTCTGTATGATTAATCTCAATGTTTGTAATCAATCATCATGGATATAACAATGACTTTACGTAATGACTGGACTCGTGATGAAATCCAAGCTTTATATGATCAACCTTTTCTAGACTTAGTATTCAAAGCACAAAGTGTTCATCGTGAGCATTTTCAGCCAAATACCATTCAAGTCAGCACACTGCTTTCAATCAAAACAGGTAAATGCCCAGAAGATTGTAAGTATTGCTCGCAATCTGCACATTACGACTCAAAACTAGAAGCAGAAAAGCGTATTGCAGTAGATAAAGTCATTCGTGAAGCTCAAACAGCAAAAGATTCTGGTTCTTCACGTTTCTGTATGGGCGCTGCTTGGCGCAATCCACACGAACGAGATATGCCCTATGTATTAGAAATGGTTCGTGAAGTAAAAGCACTCGGTTTAGAAACTTGTATGACTTTAGGTATGCTGAATCAGTCACAAGCTGAACGCTTAAAAGATGCAGGTTTAGATTATTACAACCATAACCTTGACACCTCTCGTGAATACTATTCACATATTATTAGTACGCGTACTTTTGATGATCGTTTAGATACATTAGATCATGTACGTCAAGCGGGTATGAAAGTATGTAGTGGTGGTATCGTTGGCTTAGGTGAAAGTCGTAATGACCGTATTGGTTTATTACAAGAACTTGCAACTATGCCTGTACATCCTGAATCAGTGCCAATCAATATGCTTGTACCGATCGAAGGTACACCGCTTGCTGAAGTTGAAAAGTTAGATGTGACCGAATGGATTCGTACTATTGCTGTTGCTCGCATTATTATGCCTCATAGTTATATTCGATTATCGGCAGGACGCGAATCACTCAGTGATTCAGATCAAGCGCTTGCATTCATGGCAGGTGCAAACTCGCTTTTCTCTGGTGATAAGTTATTGACTACGCCTAATGCTGGAGAAGGTAAAGATCAAATCCTATTTGCTAAATTAGGTTTAACAGCAGAAAAACCGAAACCAACTGTTGCTGAACTCTCCGTAGATGCTATGAGTGCATAAATAAAAAAAGCCTTGTTATTTGACAAGGCTTTTTTTCGATCATATTAAATTGATGTCACTAAAATGCCGTATTTGGCATTTAAAAACATTCCTACACGAATGATATCCACACCTGCTGCATGTGTGACTGACAACTCTTGAGTATGTACATCAAAATGGAAAGAATCAAAAATATCCTGATGCTGCATCAACCATAGAATGGTATCAGTCGTACTTTCATCTACCTTATAAGTTTCTGACTTAAAATCTTTATCCATACTATTCAAATATCTTTGCTTGATCTATTTATCATAAACAATCAATAGCTTTTATGCAGCTTGTAAAAAAAACACTTAGCCAAAGGAGATTAATAGCTAAGTGTATAAAAGAGGAAATGATAATAGATTAATTAAGCTGCCAAAGGACTCACAATAATTTGACCTGCCTTTAAGCTTCCAACCGCTTTAGGATTAAATTCGAGTGTTAATACATGATTATCCAAATGCAAATGATAGCTACGAATCAATGGCTGTGAACCTTCATCAGTTTCAAGTACATATTCATCAGCAATATTTAAAATACCTTCTAAATTCGTAGTGCTGGATGCACGATCATGACTAAACAAATCGTAAATTGTATGTAAGTTAAAACTTGTTTGCTGTTCAAAAGGATGCGCTTTTAGATAACTTTCCAAGAAGAGAACAAACTTATGAGCAAAGAAATAGTAGTTTGGTTTATGTGTATAAAGCATATTCATGAGTAGCTCTTTTCGATGTATTTTTCATCTAATCATGACTAAAAAACTAAGGATTCAACCTTAAAAAATTCTTAAAGAAAGTTTGGCGTTTTTGTTAAGAATGTAATTCTAGTGCTCATTTTTCATTCGTTATTTTGAAGCTGTAATAAAAAATTAATATAAAAAAATGGCTATTTTGAATAAAAAATAAACAAATAGTGCATTATTACTTACAAAATAAGACATTAAATTTCACGTAATTTATCTAAAATTCACAAAACAAAAATCGTTTTAAAAAAGAACTATAAAATAAACAATGAGTTATTTTTTCTAAATTTTTAGCATCAAGCAAAAACACAAAAATGTGACACAGTTTGCGCTTTTTAATTTAAATGATATATTCAATATGTTACTTATTCAGCGCAATAACTAACTGAAAAAGTAGGGTCTGTTGACACTTACTGTTCATAATTAACCCTATAAAGGTAGCCATAAAAATATACAGTCTAAAGCAACAGAACTTTGATAATTTCTTTTGAGCTTGTCATATCGAGTAGCTATTCCTCTGAATTGCTTTAATCTACAAAACATATTTTCAACTAAGTGGTTCTGAATCATAGCCTTTATCTGCGCATACCACTTTTGTCTCTTTTAAATCTAATGTTGATATTAAATCAGGTGCAACTTTAACATCATGTGTGGTTCCATCGCTAATCATGAAATCAATAGGATTGCCATGGGCATCAACAATCAAATGTATTTTTGAGGAGTTACCTCCTACACTTTTAGAAATAGATTGATTCGCTATGCCGGCAGAATGTTGATGAGCACGTACATGAGAGCCATCAATAAAAATCCACTCCATATCGAGGTATGAGGCTAGTAATTTGAATAATCTAAGTAACTTACAGCTGCTTGAGCAACGATTAAAACGTTTGAAAATAGAGTTTGAATGACCAAAACAAGAAGGAATATCTCGCCACGGACAGCCTGTTCTAATTCTATAGAGAATAGCTTCAATAAAATTGCGTAAATTTGAGTTGTGGTGAATGGATAAATTACGCAGAATAACTTTCAACTTTTGCCAATGTTGATCTGTCAACATGGTACGAGGCATAGCGAATAGTAAAATTGGGTTTGGAGATTTGATTTTATTACTTCGCTATTTTTTAAGCTAAAAGTGTCAATACACCCTAATAAAATTATCAATACTTATGAAAATCGTCGTTACCTCCTATACAAGCAAGAACAAAGGTGGACCGACAACCCTTTTTGGCAAGCACATCAAACCGTAGCAAAACAACTTGATTATGCAGTTATGAACGAAGATTTTATGCGCATATTCTTTGTACACGACAAAAAAAGACAACTCATTGAAATAATGGCATAATACTTGTTTTCTGACGACGAATATGATGACACATTTCAATGAGTTACATCTCATCTTAAACAAATATCTAAAGTGGAACAAGTCACGTGTAAAATGTTTTACACTGATTATGCTTGCATTAATTGTAAAACAGACATGTAATCTTTCTTCTGCATCTAAAGCCTTACCCATCAAGTGCTTACCACAATCATTTTATCGACGTATACAACGCTTCTTTGCAGATCAGTACTTCGATTATCGTCAAATTTCTCAGTTAATTTTCAATATATTTTCATTCGATAAAGTCCAATTAACTTTGGATAGAACCAACTGGAAATGGGGAAAACGAGATATCAATATCTTGATGTTAGCCATCGTCTATCGTGGAATAGCGATACCTATAGTAAAACCGCTTAATTACCCATACACTCGTTAAAGAAACGACTAAAAAGCTTATCTATTGAGTTAACCAACCATTTTTTCCTTTTTGCTTTAACCCATGCCCACATTTTTTCAATAGGATTAAGGTCAGGACTATAAGGTGGTAACCAAA
This sequence comes from Acinetobacter sp. NIPH 284, assembly GCF_000369425.1. Lineage (NCBI taxonomy): Bacteria > Pseudomonadati > Pseudomonadota > Gammaproteobacteria > Moraxellales > Moraxellaceae > Acinetobacter > Acinetobacter sp. NIPH 284. Next base: position 155,279 of record NZ_KB850011.1, on the reverse strand, counting down.
GTATTTGATGCCCATGTTGGGCTAATAGATCTTGTATATCTTGTCGTTTATGGAAGGCTGCATTGTCCATGACAATTACACTATTCGAGGGTAATTCTGGTAATAAAAACTTATCTACCCAAAAATGAAATACATCCGAATTTACTTTGCTATCAAATAAACCCACTGCAAATAACTTACCCTCATGGATTGCTCCTATTGCATTAGTTTGATTTTTTAATTGCCAATTATATGTTCCATAACAAGGAGTTCCCTGTTTTGAATAACCATGAGGTCTATGTTCATGAGATTTAAATCCACTTTCATCAAGATAGATAATCTGGTGTTGATACCTTAATCGGTTTAAATCTTTTAAATACTGTTCTCTGAGTTCTGTTTTTGCTTTCGGGTGCCGTAAGGTCTTTTTTTAACTGTGATATTTAGACGCTTGAGCGCATCTCCAATTGTAGAAGTACCACAACCAAAACGAGCAGCGCGTTCATATTGATAATCATCAGGATATTGCTCAACATCTGCACGTAAGGCATCATCATCAACTTTAGATGGTTTTCTTGGTCGAGTTCTTTTTATTTCGATTCGCTTTTTCCATTCGACAATTGTATTTTTATTAATTTCGAAGTGCTGAGCAACCGCTCGGATAGATTGACCTTCTTCAAGCTTGGCTAATATTTTCTTTCTAAAATGTATTGGATAACTCATATTGGTATTGTATTGGTTTTTTGACGTGTTGACTATATTGTTTGGACATTGCTCAATAAACGTGGAAATTCAGATACAAAAGAGCGTATTGCTTTGATTCAACGCTTTATCTCCATTTTTGGTAAAGACCGTATTGTGAATGTGTTTGCAGATAGAGAATTTATCGGTGAGAAATGGTTTACATGGTTAATTGAAAATGACATTAACTTCTGTATACGTGTTAAAAAAACTTTATTGTGACCAATCACTTAGCTAAGAATCATAAAATTAGTGATTTATTTCGTCATCTTCAAGTTGGTCAAACAGAATGTCGTAAACGACGTATTTGGGTTGGTCGAGTGAAACTGTATATTAGTGCGTTACGATTAGAAGATGGAGAACTTTTACTTGTTGTTTCTCCTAGGTTTAATGCTTCTGCTATTCGTGATTATGCATTACGCTGGGAAATCGAAACCTTATTTAGTTGTCTCAAAGGACGTGGATTCAATCTTGAAAATACTCGTTTAACAGACCCTAGACGAGTCAAGAAATTGATAGCAGTGCTAGCCATCGGTTTCTGTTGGTGCTATTTAACAGGTGAATGGCAACATGATCGAAAAAAAGCGATAAAAATAAAGAAGCATGGACGACTTTCAGTCAGTTTATTTCGATACGGTTTAGACTATGTTCAGATGGCTATTCTACGTTTGATTGGTTTTGGAAAAAAAGAAGAATTTAAGAAAGTGCTCGCAATTTTAAGAAAGAAAAAGCCTGATAGGACAAGGGCTCTATGAAATTTGTCGTGTACAGAGGCGCATATTTTAAAAGTCAGACATAAACATCATCTATAAACACCCACATTTCGATAAAAGTTAAATATAAAATCAATAACTAAGAACAGCTTGTATTCTTACTCAAGTTTTGATGTACTAAAATACAGGATAGCAATAATTCCGATAACAACATCTTTTACCACACAGTGTATCGATCCATCGCACTCAACAATAACTGCGATGGGATAAGGAGCAAGTAAATGTCAAATTATATGCCATCGATACGTTTCAGTTTGTTGTTATTTGCCATGACTCCTATTTTGATAAACATAAGCGGTTGTTCTAACAACCTTCAGCAAAAAAAAACCATAACAAATATGCATCAACTTCCCTATCCAACCATTGATAGAGAACTCGGTGAAAAATTACAGCCTGATGAAGAAATAATAGCGAATCAAATTACAGAGCAAATTGTTCAATCAATTCGAAGTCAATACTCCTCTGGCAATGCATTGAGAGATGCGCACCCAAAAGCGCATGGCTGCGTACGTGCAGAGTTTCATGTATCAAAATCTATACCCAAAAACTTAGCCCAAGGAATTTTTGTTCCTGATAAGACCTATTCAGCATGGATTCGTTTTTCTAATGCTTCTGGTGATGCCACAAGAGCAGATGATACAAAAGACGCGCGTGGTATGGCAATAAAATTGTTAGGTGTCCAAGGTAAAAAAATCTTGGAAAATGATGAGCAAGCGCTGACTCAAGATTTTATCATGATCAACCACCCTGTATTTTTCGTAGATGAACCTTTACGTTATTTATCTTTTATAGAAGATACAAATAGCAAAAGTACTTTAAAAAAATTGCATATCCCTTTCGCATTAGGTTTTAAAGGAACACTCAACGCATTGGGAGCAAGCAATTCAAAAATATCGAATCCAGTTCAAGCTCGCTATTGGTCAATGGTTCCCTATCAATTAGGATTAGGTGCTGATCGTCAAGCAGTAAAGTATTCAGCAAGACCTTGCTCCCTAAGTGCAGATACTATGCTTAATCAATCAGATCCTAACTTTTTGAGGGCAGCTCTACAAAATACCTTAAATAAGAAAGATGTATGTATGGAATTTCTTATACAACCAAGAACATCAAATAAAATGCTTGTAGAAACTTCGATGAATGAATGGAAAGAAGACAAGGCTCCTTTTTATAAAGTTGCAACCATTCATATTCCTCAACAGGTTTTTAGTACGCCTGATCAGAATAAATTTTGTGAAAACCTTTCATTTACGCCTTGGCATTCTCTACCTGAACATAAACCATTAGGTGCGATAAATAGATTACGTAAAGTAATATACGAAAATATAAGTATCGTCAGACATGAAATGAATTCTGCTCAGAGACAAGAGCCTAAATAGAAATGGGCTTTGTTTGATCCTACACAGTATTGTGGATAGTCGGTGCCCTCAAAACTCTTAAAATGTTTCTGTTCAAAGGCTTCTGGGATTAACCAGCCGTTTGCGGAATGCCTTCTGACGCGATTGTAGTAAACTTCAATATATTCAAACAAGACAGAGTTTGCCTCTTTTTTTGTAGAAAATACACTGTCATGTACCACATGTCCTTTTGATGTATGAAAAAAACTTTCTGTTACTGCGTTACCCCAGCATGAGCAGTATACTGCGCAAGGCTGCGCGACATACTTTCAAGACAGTTATTCGTTAATAATAGTGCTCTAAAATCACGACTGCAGTATTGACTGCCTTGGTCTGAATGGACCATGATATTCGTTGGATATTGAGGTGCAAGCACATAATTAAATGTGTCAAACACCAATTGACGGTCTATTCGATGGCCGGTTTGCCAACCAACAATTCGACAACTAAATAAATTGGTTTTGTTTCAATAACCTAACTCTGCTCTAGCAAAGATGATAAAGCAGTTTGTGATGCCAACTTATACCTTTAAACGTAAATGCAACATATGTGTCGCTATGGTATGACGAATATGATCTGCCCGATTTTTAAAATATCGTTCGCTTAAACCATATCCCGACAGATCTTCAGCCACTTGATAGCCCATTTGATTTACAGCTTGATGTAAAGCTTTAGGTCTAAATTGTCCTTTTAACGGCTCTTTTAAGAAACGTGTGAATTGAGAAACGAACATACTTCCAAAACGTTCTACTCCAGATAATTCACGATAATCAATTGAATAATCCATCACCACTTCACTTTTTGCAGCAGCAATACTGCTAATAATTTTTAAAGTATGGAGTATCGTTTGCGGTTCAAGATAATGGGTTGTACCTAACCATGAGAAAAATGCAGGTTGATTTTGTTGAAAGCCACTTCGAGCTAAAGCATTATCAATAGACTCTTTTTCAAAATCAATTGGCACAAATTCAACATTGGTCGGGATTTCTCCAAACTCTTTCAGCTTTTTTTGTTTTGCTGCCTGAGTATCAGGATGGTCCACTTCAAAAATTTTGAGATCAGGATAGTGTTGAGCTTGGCGTAAAATAAACGAATCCAGCCCAGCCCCAACCAAGACATATTGCTGAATACCGTGTTGAATTGCTTGCTGCAAAGCATCTTCGGCATAACGTGAACGCCCAACCACCTGCCCTGTCAACAATCCCAAGCTTCGGTTAAACGTGGATGAGTTCATTACTTTAACGGTCAGTGGTGTCGTTAGTAATTTTTTCCAGCCCTGACTAGTCAACTCAAATGCAAACGGATCAGAAAATACTGGATTTTCAGCATTCTGAAAGTGATTTGCTCTTAATGCCGCCGCAGCCTCAGCCGTTCGGCTGGATTGTCCTTCTTTCATATCTTTTTCCCAAGTTCTTTATATTTGGCAAAAAATAAGCAGCAAATTCCATCCTAAGATAAAATTTACTGCCCTTTCACGATTTATTTAAAAATTAGTTGGTTTTTTCAGTCTGGTATGTCACTTGGTAATCATTCAAGTCCATACGTTTTAAACGTTGCTTCAACTTCTTCAACGACCACGGCCATGCAGCAAAGTTACGGCCATTTGCATCTAAATAATAACTCTTACAGCCACCCGCATTAAATACTGTGGTTTTAAGATGTTTTTGCACCAGCTCATTATGATGCTTGATCACTTCAGGCTTGATGTTCAACTTGGCAATGCCTTGGTCTCTGATTTTCAATAAACCATCAACAATATAATCCAGTTGCGCTTCTGCCAAACCAATGAATGAGTCATAGACCAGTACGTTTGGACCTAATACCAAGAATGCGTTTGGTACATTTTCAATACTTGTACCTAAATATGCTTCTGGAGAACTACTTTTCCATAAATCATTCAAGCATTCACCTTTCTCGTTTGAAACACGCTTACCAATAGGTGGATGTGAAACTTCAAAGCCTGTCCCCCAAATGATCACATCCACTTCATGACGTTCACCATTGGCAGACACCACAGTATTGTCTTCAACCTTGACCAATCCATGTGGAATGAGTTTAGTATTTGGTTGTTGTAAGGCTGGATAATAGTTGTTAGCGAACAATAAACGCTTACAACCAATGGTAAAGTTTGGCGTTACATTTTTGCGTAATTCAGGATCCTCAATCTGGAAACGTAGAATCAGTTTCGCTAACTCACCGACAGGCTTTAATACGGCTGGATTACGCAAACCAAAGTTGATTGCATTCAATGATTGAGCAACCGCTTGACGCCAAGTTTTTTGAATCAATGGAAATTTTTCAATTAATTTTTTGCTGATATCGCCCAAGTCAGTATCAGGCTTTGGTACGACCCACGGCGCAGTACGTTGGAATACATAGAGTTCTTTAGCTTTTGGCTGGATTTGTGGCACAAACTGAATGGCTGATGCGCCAGTTCCAATCACCGCAATACGTTTACCCGTTAGATCATAGTCATGATTCCATTTTGCTGAATGGAACATTTCACCCTTAAAGGTTTTCAGACCATCCAGTTTTGGAATTTGTGCCTCAGTAATTGGACCTGTGGCAAAAATCGCAGTACGCGACAAGAATTGCCCTTTATTGGTGTCCATCACCCATAAATTACGTTCATTGTCCCATTTAGCGCCCAACAACTCTGTACCGAATTCAATTTTCGAACTTACATTGAATTTTTCGCTAACTTCTTCTAAATAACTTAAGATCTCAGGCTGACGAGCAAATAAATGACTCCATTTAGCGCTTGGCGCAAATGAGTATGAATATAATGCTGATGGAACATCACAACCACAACCTGGATAGGTGTTTTCACGCCATGTGCCGCCGACACGCGTCGCTTTTTCAATAATCTTATAGTTGGTATAACCCACTTGATCAAGACGGATTGCAGTTGCAATACCTGAAATACCTGCACCTACGATAAATGTATCGTAAATGTGTGGAGGCAATGCTTTTTTGTCAGCAGAATTTAATTTTTTTGCTTGAGCTGTCATTAAAATTTCCTTTCATTTATTGCTCTGAAATAAGCGTATCTTTAATCTTATTTCAGTCATCAAAATCTTTTACCCGATAGGATTTACTTCATTAATCGGTACGATGTGCCCAAAAATTTTGCATATAAATTTGGTGCAGTACGTTTCATCAACCAGAATAATTTGGCATCAATTTGTGGGATGGTATAAAGCTCACCTTTGTCTAAACGATCCAATGTCAACTTTGCGACTTTATCACTGGTCGTAAACGCAAGATTGGTCAAGGCATAATCTAAAAGACCCTTATGTGGTACTTTGCCATTTTTGATGATATTGGTCGGGACTAACGTTGGACAAAGTACATTAACCTTAATGTTCGACTTTTTAAGTTCTGCTGACAGCGTTTCAGATAATGCACGTACACCCGCTTTGGAAACGTTATAAACAGTCATCTCTGGTGCTGCGGTAAAGGATGCTGCTGAAGCAACATTAATGATTGCACCATAACCTAATTGTTTGAATTTAGGTACAAAAGCACGACAACCATAGATAACCCCCCATAGGTTGATATCCATACACCATTTCCAGTCTTCTGATGACATTTCATCAAACTTACCACCAAGACCAATACCTGCATTATTAATCACCAAAGTAACAGGGCTCCGCATCAATTGTTCAGCTTGCTCAGCCAAATGATTAACCTGCTCTTCTTTCGCAACATCACATTGCACCGCAAAGGCCCTTTCCCCTTGTGCTTCAATCAAAGCCACCGTTTCTTTTGCTGCATCCAGATTGATGTCTGAACACACCACTGTGCCGCCACGTTTTGCCAGTTCAAGGGCAAAGCTACGCCCAATGCCACTGCCTGCACCTGTCACCACAGCAAAGGCTTGTTGGCTTGGTTTATTTTTTTTCTTACCAAATAGTCTCATCGTAATTCCATAATTAACCAATGTATTGATCAATACAAATTTATTTCCATCTCAAAACTGTTTTAAGCAGCTTGCACTTTTGGCGTAAATTCCTTCACAAAAAATGGATGTAGTGCTCCACCTTCTGATAATAATTTCTTTTCGTAATATGCAAAATAAGCAGACGCATCATGATCATTTGGATGGAAATCTGGACGTAAATAATCAAAAATTCGACTTTGCGTACTACCAAACACACCATCTTTTGGACTGAATACCAGTTTCACGCCACGTGCCGCATCTTTCCAGAATTTTGGAGTCAACATTTCCTGTGGTTTACGCAGTAAAGGCACCCATGTTGTGGTCATTGGAATAAGGCCTAGAATGGTAAAATACGCAAGGAAGAAACCAGCAATACGCAATGCATAGTTACCATTCAATGTTTGGTAAACGTCATAAGCCACATCTTTATGCTCAGATTCTTCCAGCATGTGCCACATCCACAAAGCACGTGTTTTGGTATCATCGGAGAAATAGAAGTTCTCTTCATGGGCCATCATGTATTCCGCCAGCACAGCAGTAAAATGCTCAATTCCAGCCATTAATGAAAGTTTCAATGGTTGTGGAAACTTTAAGAAAATATGATCAAAGAATTTTTCTCCCAGAAAACGATAGAGCTTTACCGGATAATCCAGTTCAACAATCGCATCGTTAAACTCATTGTGAAGTTTTGAGTGAATCGCCTCCTGACCAATCAATGACGTCACTCGCTGTCTTAAAATAGGATCTTTGAGTAAATCACGATGGTGACGTGCAGTTTCAATCACTAAATCTTCACCATAAGTCAGGAATACTGAAAGTGTCGCAAAGAAAAGTGTCGCAAACTGATTATTCATATAAAACGAAAGATCAACCTGTTTGCCTTCAAACCCAATTGCCAGATGGCGGATTGGAATACTTTTTTTACTTGCAAAATCAATTTGCTCAGTTATCGGGTTAGATTTAAATAAACTTAAACCTTTCTTTAATGTGTTGCTAATCATGGCTACACCTACCTACTTCACTTGAGCGTCACTTGCCCTTTACATTCTTTGAATCAGGTTCATCTCTTTTTGTATAGCTACATATTCTTTGAGTTACGAAAAAACATTCGGGAGATTTTTGTGAACCTAATTTCCTACTAGAAACAATGTAAACCGATCTTATGTTCGGATTCAATTCGGGTAAAACAATCAATTAAATAAGGTAATGATCAACACAAAAAGTTAGACATTTTTATTTAAAATTAAAATATCAAATTGACTAAATTTGAAATAATGCAATATATATCAATTATTTATTTTATTTAAAATACTTTAAGTCATCTTTATGTTTCATTGATATAAAAGAAATTATTATTTTTATTACACTGCATAACTTGATATTCAAAAGTATGTAATTTTGTTTGTTCGGATTATGTAGGCTGATCTTTTACTTCCATGTGGAGCATGCTAATCTGACATTATGTTCGGATTTATATAACAATATTTATGGGTACTCGAAAACCACGTCAAACTCGATCAAAAGTAACAGTAGATACGATTATTGAAGCAGGCTTTATCGCTGTTGCAACAAATGGTACGAGTGGAACCACAACACGTCACATCGCAGATATTGCAGGCGTCAGCGTCGGCTCTTTATACGAATATTTTAAAAATAAAGAAGAAATCTACGATGCAATGGCAAAATCATTTGTCAAAGAAGTTCTAGACATGGTTAAAGAACTAACACCTATTATAGTCGAAATGGAGTTAGAACCATTATTTGAAATGATTTTCTATACGTTCCGTGACTTGTTGACCCGTGACAATGACCGTTACCTGATCTGTCTACGATATGCAACTGAACTTAAATATGAACGCTATATTGGGCAAATTGAAATGGCATTGATGGAAGTTCTGATGAAATACATGATGCGCCACCCTAAATATTTGAAAGTGAGCAATTTGAGTGTTACGGCCTATATCAGCATCAATAGTAGTATTTTTAATGTGGCACGACATCTCATTTTGCCTAATCCACAAATTAGTTTCGATGAAATGGTCAAAGGTCTAAGTACCATGATCATTAGCTATATTGATGCAGAATTGTAAGCATCCAGTGAAGCCCACTTGAACTCAAGCAGGCTTCCAATTATGCGGCAGCAGCGCTTCGATATCTTTCATTTTATGTGTTGGCAGCCTTTTCAACACATCACTGAGATAGGCATACGGATCAAGACCATTCAGCTTGGCTGACTGGATTAAAGTCATGATGTTCGCTGCCCGTTGACCACTACGCAGTGATCCTGCAAATAGCCAGTTTTTTCTGCCTAATGCCCACGGACGCATCTGGTTTTCTATCCAATTATTGTCTATTGGCAAATTGCCATCATCCAGATAACGGCTTAAGGCAGACCAGCGTTTTAGGCTGTAATTGATTGCTTTCGCTGTAGGCGAACTCTTTGGTACTTTATCTTGATATTCTTTCAGCCAGACATACAGTTGACGCATGATCGGTTGACTGTCCTGCTGCCTTCGCTGGTGGCGTTGTTCGGCACTACAGTCTGGTATCTCTCGTAATTCTGCCTCAATTTGGTAAAGCTGTTGAATCAATTGCAGAGCTTGTTCGGCAATGAGACTTTTACCCGTCACATGCAGCTCATGGAATTTACGACGGGCATGGGCCATACAACCCACTTCAATCATCTGACCTGAGGCAAAACGTGCCTTATAACCACTGTAATCATCACAGATCAGTTGACCTTGCCAGCCTTTTAGGAAATCTTCGGCATGTTGACCTGATCGACTCGGTTGAAAGTCATAGATCACCGCCTGAATAGAGTTGTACTGTGTGGTGGCATAGGCCCAGACATAACCTTTCTTGGGTTTCTTCTCGGCAATCTGCATCACGGTCACTGGTGTTTCATCTGCATGAATCACCTGTTGTTGTAATATGATCTGTTTTAAGGCTTCTGCTAGTGGTTCTAACTGTACACCACATTGACCAACCCATTCCGATAAGGTTGAGCAAGCAAGATCAACCCCGACACGCTGATAGATCAGACGTTGACGATATAAAGGTAAATGATCCGCATATTTTGAAACCAGCACATGGCTGAGCAATTCAGGTGTAGCAATGCCTTTATCAATCACATAAGCAGGCATCGGTTCTTGAATCAAGGTATCACACTGATCACAGACCCATTTGCCACGGATATGCTGTTCCTTGTAGAACTGTGCTGGTCTGAAATTGAGTTTCTCGCTCAGGTCTTCACCAATACGACGAAGCGTGCAGCCACAACTGCATTGTGTCGATGCAGGCTCATGCTCTATACGAATGATGGCTAGATGATCTGGCAGCGGTCGGCGTTTCGGTTTTATTGCTTTGGTTTCAGCCGATTTGGGTTGATCCGCATTCAGTCGTTCCAGTTCTAAATCAACGGCTGCGATATCTTCTTCAACTGCTTCATCTAACAAGCTGATTTGTTTGGCAGTGAGGTGTTCATTCTTCTGAGCAAATTTATGCCGTTTAAACAGCGCAAGTTCATGCTCGTATTTTTGTGTGAGTACAGATAGGTGCTGAACTTTGGCATCGAGGTGTTGATTGGATTGTTCGAGTTGTTGTTTATCTTCTACAAGTTGCTGATTCTGCATTGCCAACTGCTGGGTAAATTCCAGCAATTGTTCATGGGTCAGTTGGCTTAAATGAGGCAGCATATTCATGACCGCAGTATGCCTGAGATCAGGTTAGGGATGAAATAGGTCGTTTGGAGGATGGTAAAATAAAGGTATCTGGTTTAGATCATTGTGACCACGTGCTGTTGCCCAATTCTCTGCCAAGCTAAACCTTGAATTAATGCCTGTAATTGTTCCGCATTGATACTCATTGTTTCACCCTGATGAACCTGCGCCCAGTGGAACTTCCCTTGTTCCAATCGTCGGGCACACAGCCAAATCCCTAGACCATCATGTACCAACACTTTCATACGATGGCCTCGTTTATTACAGAACAGATAGGCGCAATGGGGTTTAACACCACCAAAGGCTTTCAGGACTTGAGCAAGTGCAGTATCTGTACCTGCTCGCATATCCATGGGTTGGGTAGAGAGCCAGATTTCATCAATGCGGATCATTTGATCAAACCTTGCAGCAGAAATAGTAATTCAGTTGTTGATTCCACAGGCCATTCGATTTCAATCATTTGATCTCTTTCGGAACCTGGTCCCTCATGCAGTGGAATCCTGATATGAGCAGGAGCTTTCTTCTCAGGCACAGGTGATGGAGATGTCTCTTGTTTGACTGGCATCGAGTGAACAATGACAGGAAGAAAGTCGGTCTGTGGGATAGGCAGGTTTTTTAATGGAGGGGGCATTGATTCGGACTGGCGAATCCATTTATGCAGTAGATTAGCATTGATCTGATGTTGCATTGCCACGTTAGCCACTGATGTGTCTGGCTGCTGGCATTGTTGAATAAGCTGATGTTTGAATTCGGCTGTGAAAGTTCGGCGAGGCTTTTTTTGCGTTGGTGCACTGTCTATAACTGTCTTTAAATCCATAAATAGGTGTCCACTTATTGGTTAGTGGACACTATCGGGGGATTGATCCACTAAAAATAGTGGTGATTCACTGGAGGCTTACGCAGAATTAGCTAAAGCTGAACGTTAAAAAAGAGCTTTAAAGCTCTCTTTTAACGTACTTTCACTGTTTTCAACAGAGTGTTATTTTTCTACTTGGAGATCCTGACGTTGCTTGAAAGTTGATACCTCTTTACCTTCTGGATCAACATAGACTAATTCGACTCTACGACTTAATGCATGACCAAACTTCTGATTTTCATCGTTAATTGTTTGATTTTTACCTTTTGCCTCAACAGCAACTCGATCTAAATGAATCCCTTGTTGTTGAAGATATGCAAGCACACTCTGCGCTCGTCTCATGGAAAGTTTCAAATTATACTGTTCGCTTGCACGAGCATCAGTAAAACCATACAGAGTCAAGGTGTAGGTTGGATTGTCTTTTAAGAACGTTACAACTTGATTTAACACATCAATCGATTCTTTTGACAAGTTTGATTGATCTAAAGCAAAGTGTACGACATTTGGCGCATTGGATGGAACTTTAGCTACCAGTGGTTCAGTAACAACTTTCTGTTCAGGCGACCAAATTGGCCACTTGCCTTTCACTCCATGACAACCTTTAGCATCACCATTCAATTCTTGTAAAGATGGATAATTAATTTTAGGTAATTCTAATGTTGTTGCAGACTTGCACGCCGATGCTTTAAGATTTGATTGATCAATTAAACTTTGAGCGGATAGAAACAGTTCTCTTGAGTGTCTCCATCCAAGTTCACAATGCTCTGCTGCTGCCCAAACCAACATCACTTCTGCTTGAGCAATCTCAGCCTGAGCACATGAAAAACCTTCAGTTTGCTTTAATAATTCAGCATTTGCCCAAAGGTCTCTGCGCATGACACTTGAATCAGAAAGAATAGCCGTTGTCAGCGTAAATTTTTCAATTTGTCCTTGTTCTAAAGCATCAATAATATATTTTGCTTGTTGAAGTGCTTCAGTTCTCGCAGAACTTAGACTCTTTTCACTTCCTTCGTGGGCAGCGTAACTTAACCATGTTAAGGCTTTTATCGCTTGATAATATGCAATATTTTCAGATGGTTTTAAATAAGGTATCAGACGTGTTTGTAATGCCGCAACTTGCTTATCTTTAGGATTATAAGGCTTCTGTTGATTGACATCTTGTACCAAAGAACTAGATTGCTCTCCAACAATAATTTGCTCAGATGCAGACTCAGCAAATACAGAAGTGCTTACTGCAAGCAAACTAGCAGAAACCCCTATATAAAAATAAGAACACATTTTATATAAATTATTGTGAAGATATTTCATGTTTATGGTTCTCTCGAAGCATTTATTCCAGCGTTATTACCAGCAAATAGATTCTCATCGAATTTGAATCTAAAACGAACATAAGCGCCCTGAATTGTAGTATCACTATCTACCAGATCATCATCTTTATAACCTGAGAAGTTATAGCCACCTGACAACCATAGATTTGCTGCAACGAGATACCCAACCTCACCACCCACGAGAACTCGACGCCCTGAACTCATATCAGACCATAATACACCTGTGTGTATTCCTGCATCCCATCTTTCATTGATGTCATATATAGCTCTTGCACTGAACATGTGTGTCATACCTGTAGACTCTAAACCAGAGAATGTAGCCTGCACATTTTTCACCGCATATTGACCCGACAAGGTAAAATCACGTGTTGGATGATAATTTAAATGGTTCGAGAAAATATAAACATGTTTAAGATACGGATTGTTTAAATCAGTTTTATTATCATCATAACGATATTCAACTTTAGCTAGTGCATCAAAACGATTGTGTTCTGTATCACGATAAGCCAATCCTAATTGGAAGCGATCCACTAAACGATCACCGCTACTCTCATTTTTGCTATCTGTTAGGCTAACAACATTTTTTGCCAATAATGTCACATCATCCGAATATTTATAAGCAACGCCTAAATTGTTCAATATCGTATCTGATTGATCTGTCCAACGTGCTTCAATGCGAGCAACAGCTTTCCAGTTAGGGTTCTTTAAATATTCAATACCTAAAGATGCTGCTGTGCTATCAGAATTTGAGTTATTGGCATTTGATAATGATTTAGTTTGCTCAAAACTCGTATTGGCATAAAAACCTTTTTCAAGTTCCCATCGATTACGTAAACCAATTGCTGCCTCAGCCTCTCTCGCACTAATACCATCCCGAACACGATATTCACTGAAGGCTGTTCCATTATTGTTATATTTACTATCAAGACCGAATACTGTTACATTGCGGCGTTGATTACTATTCAGATCATAAAGACCACCAATGCTTGAAACTAATTCGTGACGACCATAAGCACGGAGTTTTGAATTAATCTGGTAATTCGCACCCAAGGCAAAAATACGGCGCTCAGCTTCGGAAACATCCTGCTCATATTCAGCAAAAACATTTGAACCCTGCCAAGGAAGCTGTGTGGTGATTTTTGTACGTGCGGTTAAACCATGATACGGCGCTGTTTGTGAAGCACCCAACAGTGCTGGATTCTTAGACTCATCGTAATACTTGAGACCCAGCTCAACCGCGACAATACGGCTGATCGCACGTTCGATACTGGCAGAAACACCCTGATTGAAACCACTCTGCAAATCTTCAGTACGGATGGCCTCCAGTTTTGCCAAACCGATCTTACCCAGTTGCGCACGCCCTTTTATACCACTTTCCTTACGACCAGCAGTAATAGGTGCCGCTGTATTATAAAATTCTCTATCAGCTTGGTTATGATAAACTTTCATCTCCAAGTCTTTATAAGAATAGTTTAATTCAACTCGTGCAGCATCACCCGATAACTTACCAGTTGCATCTGGTTTCACATTTCCTGACGTCGATGAATTTAAGTCATCATTAATATTCTCTGAACGAGCAAACTCAGCAATGAATTTACCTTTATCATTGGCAAATTTAACGACAGTATTCACACTTGCTAACTGATCTTGAGTTAGCGGGTTATTACTCTTCACATAAGAACCACCTACTTTAACTTTATCGGTGACTTTTACAGAACCAGACACACCACCAACCGTATATTCTTCACCACCTTGATCAGATTCAACTGTAATTCGTAAATATACTGGGTTTAAGTCAGCATCAACACTTGGAACTGGATCTTTCAAATAAATACTATTACTGAAAGTATCAATCTCATAATCAGTAAAACGAGTCAAAGTGCTACGCGAAATGATCAGGCCTGGATTATTGCGGTCACGGGTAACCACCTCAACTTTTTCACTATTAGCAAGCACATCATCGGTATTGATATTGCCCATGCTATAAGGACCCGAAATCCCCATGGCACGTTGTTCATTCACAACTTGTTGTGTATTTGTCTGTGCAGCAAACGCAGTAACTTTATATTTATCAGCTTCTACTGTACTACGAACACCTGTCAATGAACGGTTGTATTGACCTAAAGATAAGCCCTCATCATTTTCAGTACGTGTTACGTAGTCACCATACATTGCATATGAACGTCCTTTATCGACACGAACATACAATTTACTAGTAGATTGAGCATCAAAGCCTTTGGCAGCAGAGTCACCATAAACTGGGTAATATTCATCTGGACGAATATCACGGAATAATCTTTGGTTTTTATCTTTATCTGAATCATATGCAAGTGTAAGCAGGTATTCACCTTTTACCTTACCTTTCAAAAATAATGCAGCACGACCCGTTATATTGCGCTTACCGTCTTTTGAAGCTGAAATCTCATTTAATTCTTCTTCAAAACCATCATTTGAATTAATACCACTCAATTCTTTAGGGTCAAACTTTTTGAAATTAAAAGAACCTTCAACCAGACCAACTGCGATGATCGGACGTAAATCAGGTAAGAAACGTATTGGTGTACTGCTATGGAAAATACCACTTTCAACCGACAGTGTTCCTTCACCTGCTTCAATTGGCGCTTGAATTGGAACAACAAGCGTACCACCTTCAACAAATACCTGAATACCAGCTTGTTTCGGGTCAAGGTCCGTCAAACCAATTTTACCAATCGAGCTATCCAGCGTAATAGGTGTACGGCTAGAAACCAATGTGCCATTACGGTCAACAATTTTCATGGTTACATTGAAATAATCACGACCGTTGGCTTGCGGTTGTACTTTGGCTGACTCAAGTAACAGCTTATCCATTTGGTCAGGCACAACCACATTGACCTTTTTGGTATCGCGAATATTGCCCATCATATCGACTTGACGAACTTCAATACTGTTCTTACCCACAGCAAGATCGACACCGATAAAGTCCAGACCTGCAACCTGTAAATCAGGCAAAATTGCACGTTTACCAATGCGTTTCTCAGAAACCTGTGTGCCATTTACCCAGAGCTCAAGCTGAGTGCCTGCTGCACCTTTAACTTGAATGAAGGTCTGAGGATAAGGCAATACTTGCCCATCTTTAAGATTTAAAATTTCTAGTTGATTATTCACAGCTTTTTCTAAAGCTGCTTCAAGATTAATCATTTTGGCAGAATTAACAGTATCTACAGACTCTTCCTTTGGCATAGCAAGAGTTGAAGAACTTGGTAAAGCGCTAGATGCTTGAACACCAGACTTTTCGGGTTCAAATTGTATTTGCTTGATTTCTTTAATTTGTTCTTTTGAAAAATCAAGATTACAATTCGCCTGAACTCCAACGGCTGAAATACAGCCACTCGATGGCTGTCCACGAACATCCGTAACTTTAGAAAAAATTGGATCAATCGTTAAATCAGAACGTAATATTTGCTCTAAATTTGTATTCTCTTGTTCAATACGTTTTTTACGCTCTAGCACCCGTTCAATTAAAGATCCTGAACATTGACCAACACCTTCAGCTATCGTAAAATCGGCACGATGCAATTCACCACGTTTTAAATCGACAAAACGACTATTTGGATCACCTGCTTGGCGATTATTCATTAATACTAATTCAGAACCAATTGGTAAACTTGTACGATCGACTTTTAAAACATGCGTTTTTGCACTAATTCCATAGAAATCATACTTACCTTCGCTATCAGTAATAACATAACTACCATCTTCAAGATAAATACGAACACCAGGAACACCTATTTCACCAGCATCTTGGACGCCATTCCGATTACAGTCAGTAAATATTTTACCAACAATAAAACCGTCAGAAATCATCATACCAGGCGTAACTTCTACTTTTGCTGATGCTTCATTAGACTCAACACCTTTCGCATCTTTGGCACGAACACGGTTGATACCATCACCATTGAGTGCATTTGGTCCAATATAAACGCGATACTGTACTTTAACTTCTTTATTTGGAGTGAGTGTACCTAGTCCAAGTGTTAAATAAGGTCCCTTACCGCCTAATGGATCTTCTACCTTTTTACCATCAACACGCATTGAGCCTTGAACATAAATAAAGCCTCGAGGAAGTGTATCTGTAATTGAAACATTCGTTGAATCTGCCGTTCCACGATTTGCAACATTAACTGTATATTCTTCGAATTCACCAATTTCAGCAGTTTTATTTGAAGCAACTTTTTTTACAAATAAAGATGAATTCGTATTATCCACTTCAGGGTCAATTGGAATATCAATATTGAGTGCAGGGTCACCATTATTTAATGTGAATTGCCCTGCATAAGACCACTTTAAATCAACTGCTTTATCTGCTGGGAAACTTGAATATACCTTGCGATCACTAATAAAAGTATAACGTTTGTCACCTGGGATAGTGTTTGTGTCTACAATAAAACTATATGTACCTGCTTTCACCAGTGGGTAGATAAATTCACCAGCACTATTAGTCACTTGTTTTGCAGGAATAGAAATCTTATCACCTGTTTGAGGATTAATTTCAAATGCTACATTGTCACCAATTGGTTGACCATTTTGATCCAATAAAGTAACTGTAGCACCGGCTACAGGTAAACCCGTTTTAGCATCAAATACTGTACCATAAGGATCCATTAACACACTTGTATTAATGTCGGTAATCGTTCCTGTTGACTGGCCTTGCGCATCCAAACAATCCGTTAAACTAATATCAACTTTATCACGTTTAAGTGTCTGCAAAACTGCATCATATCGAATGCCTTTATCTGAAAGAGTTGTTGGTAATGTATAGTGGAATACACCTGTATTTGGTCCAGTTTCAATACCAATAACTTCTTCTAAATCATCTGTTTTTGTAGATTTAATTCGAATTTTCACACGATCTGGAATATAACGATCAGCATTACAACTTGCATTTTTAGCTTCTATATTCAGTGGCTTATTTACACTACCAGTTGCCAAAATATTTTTAAAATCACTCGAATTATTTGTAATATCTGATGAGCCGCTAACTAAAGTAGATGCAACGTTTGATAACACATCTTTCTGACTATCAGTGACAGCATACGAAACTTTATAAGTATTTTTTACTGTGGTTTTTGCAATATTGCGGTTCATACTAACAACAAGATCAACTTGCTCAGATGTATTTGCAGCAATTTGTGGAAAACCGACAACAAGCTGGTTGATCTGTGTAATGTCACTTGGAGCAATAGTGCTATAACTATTATTGGCAAGCTTGTATAAAATTTTTGCTTGAGTATTTTTTACTAAAGCAGATTTAAATGTTGTATTAGGTGGTAAATCATCAACCAACAAAACCATTTTTTTTGTTTGACCATCCACCATGACATCGGTTGGTCTAGCTGGCTGCTTACCTTCGTTGCTAATATTGAGCGTGTAATTTAAGTCATAATTTGCACTTGCAGAAGGCTCAAAAGTTTTTTGTTGTACTTCTTTAGTTGCAACTAATTTTGCACCATAGCTAATTGCACTATCTGTAGCGATTGCAATTGCTGTTGTATCTTCAACAACTGTTGCTTTAATTGGTAAATTAAATTGCTGACCTTCTGTTAAATTTGAACTTGTGGTAGCAACAACCCACAAATTGACACTTTGGCCAATTTGTAAAGCTACATTAGTTGTTAACTGTTGATCATTCGTGTCAAATTGACCATCTTTGTTGCTATCTATGTAGATTTTAATATTATTTAATTCATTAATTGTTAATGCTTCTAGCTGAACATTAACAGGTGCATTACTATTATTCGATAAAGTATTGGCCCATATTACTCGCACACTAGGTTCAACATCGAGTACTGGTGGGGTAGTTAAAGTAATAGCATACAAAGCTGAAACATTAACTTCGACTGAATTAGAAACTGATTGTTGGGATTTACCATCGGGTGCAACATAAGTTGCATAGGCGATATTTTGGATAGAGCTACCCACTTCAGGCATATTCGCTGCATAACCATACTGCGCTGACAATATTGATACTGTCAACGTTGATAACATGAATGTCATGTTATGGAATGCGTTAGATTGCTTCTGTTGTAGCACAGCGCTTACCCTTCAACTAAATAGTCTAAAAAATTTTAAAATTTATTTGAGGTGAACACCTGCCTAGGCAAATGTTCACATCTTTAATTATTGATTTACATTAGATCATGTTAATGAGTATTACTCATCAACTTTGATTACGAACTCTAATGATGCTGTTGCATTTGGTGCAAAACTTGCTTGTGCTGCTGAAACAGTACCTGTTGCACCATCAGCAGAAATACCACCAAGTGTTGCGTTGGTTGCTTTTGGAGACACACCTGAGATTGCTTTCAAGGTAGTGTATGACGGCGTATTATCGCTAATCACAACATTGGTTACTGTCGCATTACCTTCATTGGTCGCAACAATACGGTATTTCACACATTCGCCTGGTTTTGCCGATACAGTCATTTGTGTATATGTTCCAGATACCGCAGCACCTGTTGTACAGTTTGCAAGATACTGATCTTTCACCAAACGTACCTGACCCTCAGTAACTGTGGTCAAGTCAGTATTTTTCAATGCAGCATGGCTAATTCCATTGTAATCAACTGGATTAAAGGTCAAGACTACTGGGTTTTGTGTACCCACAGTTGCATTGACTGGTGCCTGAACCTTAACGAGTAAGTTGACTGTAGCACCCTTAGCAATACCAGCATTACCAGGGAATGTAAGAGCAGCTCCTGTGACTAGCGTATCATTCGCATCGATCAAGCCGTCATTGTTGTTGTCAATATACAAACTGGCTGCCCAGTCAGTATTTAAACTAGTTAAAGTAAATGGTATACCCGCTGCGGTTGCACCTTCAACCAAGTTACTATTGTTGGTTAAAGTGTGTTTATAAACAACTGTACCCCCTGGTGCAACCTGACCAATACGATCCTGATTTAGAACCAGTTTACGGTCTGCCTGAACAGTCAGTTTTTCTGCGATGGTGTCGCTCAAACCTGTTGCTGGCGACGTTACCGTTAACAGTACCTCTTGATCGCCTGCTGTTTCACCTAATGGCGGTGTGATCACAGCTACCAGTTTTTTAGTACCTGTCTGGGCGTCAAGATTACCTGTATTGGTAATTGGTGAACCTGTTGGACCAGTACCTGCTGCATCTGCAACATAGAACTTCACATCCCAACCTGCTGGCAAGTTATGGGATAAATTAAAGTTATCGCTTACTGAACCGAGGTTGTCTACCTGTAATGGGAATGTTACCGAGTTACCTGGTAGAACTGATACTTCATTCGCATATTTATTAGCATCCTTACCTGAACCAACAGCTGCACCAGAACCATCTTGATTGGTCGCATTACCGTTATGTAAGTCCACAGTTGCAGGGGTGACTTTGGTAATAATCAAATCCAAAGTATCGGCAGTCTGAGCTGGGTTTGACTTCGGTTTTACCAATAAAGTTGCTGTAAGGTTTGGATTTGCTGCGTTTGCATAGGATGCAGGCAAGGTGATTTTTGCCACCAGCTCATACTTTCCACCTTTGGCAAGGGT
Source organism: Acinetobacter sp. NIPH 284 (assembly GCF_000369425.1). Lineage (NCBI taxonomy): Bacteria > Pseudomonadati > Pseudomonadota > Gammaproteobacteria > Moraxellales > Moraxellaceae > Acinetobacter > Acinetobacter sp. NIPH 284. The sequence continues at coordinate 134,998 of NZ_KB850011.1, read as the reverse complement.
ACCTGTTGAAACAAATGGTGTTACTCCATCTGCCTGATACAACGTAATTACACTATTAGGAGGCAAGGTGCCATTACTAGTTGAAACCGTAAATTCGTCGGCGAAATTACCTGTGTTATGGATTACGATCTTTTCAGTTGCTGCTGTACCAAACACAGCAACTTGACCCTGAAGTAGATCAGCAATGGTAATCTGGTTATCTAAAGGAGCACCAGGGTTTGCACCATCGGCATAGTTATTGGTATCACTATCGTTAATGGTACCTTTGAAAATCTTTGCAACTTCAACATAGTTGTCGTTAGATGGTGTCTTGGTTCCTGTACCAGGATCAACTTCCGCAGTGTTTCTAATCAAGGCTGGATCAGTGTTTTGCACCACACGTGCTTTAAAGGTCAATGTACCTGTGGTATTTGGTGCTAAAGATGGAATCTTTAAGGTTAAAGTATCGCCAACAATCTTATAGTTATCAACAAAACCAGGACCAGCCGTATCATCAACGGCATCTGTTTGACTAACATTCATCAGCTTGGCAGTACCTGGCACATATTCTAATCTAGAATCTAGTTTATCAGTCACCAGAACATTGGTTGCTGTACTGTTCCCCGTGTTTTTATACACCAGGGTATAGGTCACTTCACGATCAGCAGCAGTAGCTTTGGTTGCATCAATCAAGCTGACACTGGCCGATTTCGTCAAGCTAATGACAGCACCATTGATAATAGTCACGGTATCGGTATTGCTGGCAGTGAGTGCTCCACCAGTCACAACATCAGTCCGACCACTGACCGCATTTAACGTCCATTGACCTGTGTTACTCGCGGCTGCCGTTGCACTTGTGGTACCCTCAACAATCAAGTTAACCGACTGACCTGCCGCCAGGGTTATTGTACCCGTTGCATTACCAATGACAACTGGTGCACCATCAGGCGTACCATCATTATTGGTATCCAGATAGACTTTAAGGCCACTAAAGTCATAGTCATCACCAGAACCATTAGCAATATTCGCCACGCTTAAAGTAATGGTATCGCTACTATTACCATTGTTGGTTAAGGTATGTGATAAAGAGACCAAGGCGTTCGCATTGGCAGTTGCAGTACGGTTTGCAACCAACGTGATACTTCCAACAGGTGAAACTGTGGTGGTCACAATGTTTGAGTTTACTGTCTTACTTGCACCCGTACTATCGGTATAGGTTGCAGATGCAACGTTACTGATATTTGTACCTGCTGCTGGTGCAGCGGCATGTGCAGATGAAATGAAAGCAGCACTACCAGCGACCAAAGCAATAGAAGCCGCAAGTTGTGTAAGTTGTAGACGGTTTGACATTATTTTACCCCTTATATGTAAAATGCCAATTAGTTAGTTTTTTCACTATTTACGCGTGTTTGAGCCGAAACCGTTACAGACTTTCCAGCTGGAAGTTCCGCAATGGTCCAACGCAATGCACGATAATCTTTCAGTGGTACATTCACCATTTGATTACCCTCTTTGCGTTTTAAAGGCATTGGGGCAAAATGTGTACCATCAGTACTTGCTTCAGCATTTTCTGGCTGAGACTTTGCCAAAAATTGAGTTTCTACAGGTATCGGTAAAGTCGCTGCCAGATTCTTGATTTTTCCAGTGGTGTTATTGGTATAGGTTGCCCGATACTCAATCACATCATTGGGTTTTACCTTGGTCACCAGCTTTGAGGTTGGTTTCCCATCAGTGCCTGCACTGATCAGGAAAGTTTTGAGTTCTACTGAAACGGGCTCTTTTGTTGTTTTAGTCTCAGCGAATACACTTCCAGCCAAAACAAGAACCGCAGTACCAAGCAAACATTTCTTGTACATATTGTTCAAATACGACATTCAATTATTCCTCGTCTTTTTTTTATTTTTGAACAGTACATTTACCATCCAAAAAAAACGTTAACCATTTCTATGAAAGTATATCAATAATCAACAAATTTATTTGATTTATTTCACACTTTTACAAAAAACATTACATTACCTCAAGCCAAAGCAACTTCCATACCATCTTTCCTCACCCAAGACCTTTGCATGTTTTTCAACCTACCGATCTGTGATAGGTTCTGCTTACTGACTAACACAAAATCTTAAAGTTCCTGTGGCTGATGGTTTTAGCAAACCTGTTAAAGTCCATTCAAGAACTTCTCCAGAACGTGTTGCATTACAAGTATTTCCACTTGGTGTTAGGCGGCAACTTACACTGCCAAAATTAGTACCAGTTGGTAAACTATCTTTTACTTTGACATTCTGTAGGTTCTTCACACTATTATTTTTATAGGTGATCTCATACTCCAGATTTTGCTGTTTTGTGGCCTGATTATTCACTAAAAAGCCTAAAGAATCAGACGGAGTTGATGAACAACTGCTTACTGCACGTACTTTTTTTGTCAATGTAAGGCCTGCACTGCCAATTAGTGTCACATCCTGACGCTGTTGGGTTTTTTGATCTGTTAGACTTAATGCAGCCACTGCATAGCTTGCCTGTAGTGTTCCAATATGCTGTGCACCAGCAAAAATATTAGTTGGCGAAAGTACTCGTTGAACAAGACAGATATCGGTATTTGGTTGTAATAAAACAGTGCCAGATGGTGTTGGATCAAATACTGTCTCACCAGCATCAACAGTACCATTACAGTTCGTATCTCGATAAACCAATGCCTGCCAAGGTTGATCATTGTTTGAGCTTGGTTGGGTTTGTTTCAACTGTGTTACCCAAACAGGGGCCTGGGTACTTAAACGGTGTGGATAATCAGTCACTTCACCTGCGGTAATGGTATGTTGTCCATCTTCTGTTAAAACCACATTGAGATTGGCATCACCAAAATTATTGTTTGGATAACTTGTGGCTGTGGTTTTTGGAACAGTAATCGTATCCGTATTGCGACTGTACGTTCCTGTTGGACTTACCCCGCTAACTGAGGTGTATTCAGGTAAATTGGTTTGCACAATGCAGAATGGGTTACTTAGAACAGTTTTCTCAACTTTAAAACGATAATCCCCATTGTCATTGCTTATTGATACAACATTGAGGTCAACACCAGAACAATTGGCAAGTTTAAGCGAACTGCCAGCAATGCCCTGCTCATTTGCATCAATGATTCCATTATAGGCATTGCTTAATATATTGCTGACGCTGCCGCCATTATCATTAAAGACTTTGCCTGATATTAGAACCAAGTCTTTACGGCTATTGGTTAAGGTACAAATAATGGCTGCATCGTTTGTATTAATCGTTAATTTATTGCCATTTAAAGGCGTAGTGTTGCCAGTACAGACGAGATTCCCCACATACTCATTTTCATCGCCTTTGCTAAATGCCTCAATGATACTTCCTGTTGTTCCAAGCATGCCCAGCGGAACAATAATTGGTGCACCTGCTGTAGAGTTTGCTCCCGTGGCATCCGCAACTGAGAGTCCTGTTGTTGCATTTGTGGTAAAGCCAACACTGTTCACGGTTGCACTATCACCAGCTAAGGCATTCTCCCATTTTTTGATTAAAGTGAGCGTCGTAAGGGTATTGGTTAAAGTACATACAATATCTGCCCCTGCTGCAATTCCCGTTCTGGATAAAGTGACTGTCCCATTTGTTTTATTAACAGTGACTGAACTTGCTCCTATACCCGTACATACAGCATCGGTCAACCGATATCCTGTCGGCATATTCGATTCAGTTAGAACCACATCAGTTGATAAACTTGGAGAAAAATATTGGGTTGTACCTGATGTGGCAGCTTCTGGAACTGTTGTGGTCACGGAGTGATTTAAGATGCCACTATTTGCAGTTGCAGTAAAATCAAATTTCCCAACCCCACCACGGCTAATTTTTTTAATTGTTAAACTTGGCGTACTATTAACAAATGTACAGGTAATATCTGCTCCACCAGTAATTAGTCGACCAGATGAAATGGTCAGCGTTGACCCGCTTAAATCCCCAAACTCACCAATATTTCCTGTAATAGAGCTATTGGCATCAGTACATTTCGCATCCTTTAATACATAACCCGTCAATACAGTTGGTTCACTAATCGTCACATTTGAAAAGGTGTCATTCACCGTTAAAGCAGCAGAAGTACCTTTACCAATATTAGTGGAAGAACTTGAGGAGGAGGTTGCCACATTTGTCGATGCACTGGATAAATTACTATTGGTAAAAGTAAATGTACCTATACCACCACGAGATTCTTTTGCAATCTTGACAATTGGCACTTTAATATTGGTAAAATTGCAGTTTATATTTGGGTTATTGTTAATTTGATTGGAGGTAAAGGAATAAGTTTTTGTACCCGTTCCTGAGCTTGGTGGAGTGCCAACAAGCGCACCAGACGTGCCATCATCATTTCGAACACGACATGTTGCACCCAGTAATGACCAACCAGCCACATTTGTTTCTGAAATATTTACACCCTCTGATGACGAGGTGACTGCAAAAGGCTGACCTGTAAATATTGTTCCACCGTCAACCTGATATTGATCAATTGGTGTTTGTGTAACAACGGTCGCACTGGTTTTATTTGTGCCTGTTAAAGAAAAATCAAATGAACCTGTCCCCCCCACACTAGATTTAGTTAAATAAATCAAAGCTCTGGCAATGGTAGTTTGTACACTACTGGTGTTGTCGTCACGAAAAATATCATTATTTGCAGTAGCTTCCACTGTTGCCGTGTTTGTGGCAACGCCTGACACTGCTGTTGCAGAGATAGTAACGCTACAAGTCGCTCCTTTAGGACCACTAAAAGTACCTGACAAGGTGTTTCCTGATAAACTTGCTGTACATTTATCAGAAGCAGTTGCTGTTCCACCTTTAGTGGCAGCTACAGCAATAGAAACTGAATTAAAATTATTTGGAACGACATCCTGAAAATTAGCTACCCCTGTAGAACTAATTGCACGTTCTCCTTTATTGGTAATCACTAACTGATACTGAACTGTATCATTAGTTTTTACCATTAGAGGTTGTGATTGAAATGATCCACTCGTTCCTTTACGCTGAGTTTTTTCAATTTTTACATCCACATCCTGAGGTTCATCATCATCAATAATTTTATAGGTTGCCGTGCCATTACCTGATGCACCACAACCACTTGAAGACATGACATGGTATGCATTACTTTGATTGATTGTAACTGTAAAAGTTTCATCAGGCTCAGGAACGGTATCACTGATAATCTCTACAGGGACATTCAGGATATAAGGTGTACCACTTCCATAGTTACCTGCGGGTATTGTGATGGTAAAAGTATTGGCCACCCCACCATTAATTTTATAGTCTGTACCTAGCTGTGCTGTACCATCATTAACTGTAAAGGCCAGTGGAATGCCTGCTGGTGGCACAGTTCCAACCACAATTACCTGTATGGGCTGAACATTACCGCCATTTTCGGGTACAGAATAATTAGCAGATGTAAATTCAATAATCGGCTTGACTTCAATCTGGATACCATCCAAAAAATTCCCTGAGGTTCCTGAACCCGAAGTGGACTGAAAACCAATGGTTGTTTGTCCTGTTGCACCAGTATAAATAAAGCTTCCGCTATAATCGGCCCATCGAGTTGTACTTCCCACAGGTACAGTATTACTTTGCACAGGATTACATGTACCAGCACTACATGACGTTATATTACCCGTCCCTGTTGTACCAGTTGCGACTGATACTACTGGTTGCGTACCTGCACGAAAATTCATGGTATCAGGATTGGTATTTCGTCCATTATGGCTAAATCTCCAATTGACTTGCTCGCCATTGACCAAACAAATATTTTGGGATATTTCTGAAAGACGTTCGGCATTTAATTCAGCGAACTGCGTTCCTTCTTTAGCAACCAGGTTGCCTGTGCCTCCCCCCCCAATACCCCGAGGTCCTGACCACAGTTCCATAATCTGACCACTACCACTTGCAGTATAAGTACATGTTCCATTGACTTCTTCTTGATAATAAGGATGTGTGGTTAACCAACCAGGAACTTTGGTACTGTCAATATAAACACGACAGGCGTTACCCGTATTTGCAATCTTAGGACTTTCAAAACTCAGGTTAATAAAACTACGCTGATAAGCAGCCTGAGCAATACTGATGCTACTGACCAGTGAAAAAAACAAAATCAAAAGTTTTAGAACAGCATGATTAGCCAGTTTCATCATCTTGAATTTTTCCATTGAATTACTGCCCCACATAGCGCACCCCGAAACTGAATTCGTAACTTTGACCGCCCACCACACTATTTAAAGTTCCTGTTAGCTCACCTGCATTATTTAAAGCAGGAGCTGTTGTGCCACTACATGCTGTACAGGTTGGAACTTTTGATAACACGGTATACGCTGGTGTCATATCCCTAAAGGTAAACGAGTTATTCACTGTGGCGCCTGAATTATTTAAAATAACCTTGTATAAGACACATTGGCCTTGACCATTGCTTTGCTTACCAATAGTTAAAGCATTTGTTGTGTATGTTTCATCGGCTGTACCATCACAATTAAAATCTCGTGCCTGCAATTTTGTCAGGGTTAATTGTGACTGCTTGACTGTGGTCACATCTTTAATAGAAGCAATAACCTGATTGCTACTATCTGTTAAGTTCACAACCGTTGTATTCGCCTGATTGACATTGTTATTTACAACATTCGTGACCTGTAGTAAGAGTTGAATTTGCTCATGAGCTGCCACTTTGCCATTAGGTAAGTCCGCCAATGTACGAATATTTAAATCCCCACTGCTGAACTTACCATCCCCATCGACATCCAGAAATAGTACACTGTTAAAGCTAGACTCACTATTGTTGATGATAAAACCATAGCTCCCCGTAAAGTCTGTAGCAGCAGGGTTCGTTAGTAAATGACGATAGACCACAGTGCCTAATGGTGCGACCTGACCATGTAAATCTGGTGTAAATTCCAATTGAGGCTTGGCATTTACACTTTGAATCTCCACTGCGTTTTTGATTGTATCCTGAGCAGGGTTATCCGTACCAACAAAGCTGGTTGAGATCACACGAAAATAAATTGGTACAGTCACGTCTTTATTGACTTTATCCACTTCAACAACCGCACAAACCAGTTGGGTTTCCCCATCATTTAAGTAACGGGTTTTGCCAATTTCATTGCCTAAAACACTACAATCTGTTCCATTGCTTGACGTATAAAAACGCACACGATTAACACCAGCGGGTAAAGTTAGACTGGAAAAATCACTGCTAGCATTGGCACTGAGTAAATATTCTGTTCCAACACCTGTATGGCTGATTTTTAATGGGAAAATTGCCTGTCCACCTGCAACAGAATTACTACTGGATTTCACAGCAAGTATTGTTTTCCATGCAGAACCATTATTATTCTCAACTGCACCATTACCCAAACCTGTATTTTCAGGACTATTGGTTAAATCCACCAATTGTGAAACAGGTGTTAAAGTACCCTGATCTTGAATGGTACTGGTTTTACTACCATCACCTACAGATTGTGCTCGAGGAGAAACCGCAAAGGCTGTAGGTGTGCTTACCGTATAACTACTTGGGAAACGAACTTTGACCACAACTGGGATACTGGTATTAGCTGCCAACAGGCCCGTGTCAGGAATACCATCACCATTACTGTCTAATAATGGTGTCACACCATCGGCACGATATAACTCAATTTGGCTTCCAACTGGAAAATTATTATTGGTCAAAGTCAGATTAAAACGATCTGCGGTATTCCCTGTATTCCAGACATAGTTGGTAAATTTAAGTTCACCGCCTTGAACAGTGCTTGCAGTCACAGGATTACTATCATTAATATTACTAACGTTACCATTGATTGTGACCGCATAGACTGGAGCAACATTTACAATTGCAGTATTTGTTTTGTCGGTCGTTGTTCCTGTCACATTGACAAAATTCTCAATCTTTCCTGCAATACTTTTATTAATTTTTACCTTAAATTCAATATAACCAATCGAATTTGCAGGAATACTGGTCAATACAGCAGTCACAACATTAGAACTTACATAATAATTAATACCAGTAGGATCATTTGCTCCTGTTGCAGGGTCGACGGTTGTGCCATTCCAGTTTTCACCACTATTGGATTGATACGTTAAGGTTGAATCCAGAGTATCCGTTAAAGTGATATTACCTGTAGCAACATTACTTGGATTTTGATAATCCAGACGTATAGTGACCACATCACCATTTGCAGCAGTGATTTGAGAGAATTTTTTACGCACCACCAGAGTTGACTGGTCAGTTACAGTTGCCTTGTCAACATTGCTATTTGTTCCACTCGCACCATTCGCAGATGTCACCGCCAAAGTTAAATTTGCAAATTTTTCTGTGGCAATCGTATTCGGTATGCTTGCTGCAACAACCAGTCCAACGGACTGACCTGCACCCAATGTATAACCTGTAATTGGCGATCCATCTGGGACACCATCATTATTGGCATCCAAATAAACAGTCAAGCTACTACTCACAAAATCAAAATCATCACCAGTGAGGTTATTGTTTACAGCGAAAGTATATTGGTCTGTCTCATTACTGGTGTTGGTTAGAATATGATTAAAATAAATCGTTTGCCCAGCTACAGCTTTCTTATTATTTGCCGCCTCCAAATTTAATGAGTACACAGGTAAAATTGTGGTTTGCACCAAGTTGGAACGTGCTACCTGTACAACTGTTGAACCCTCTTCGCTGTACTCACCAACTGCCATGTTACTGATGATCGAGTTGGTTGCAGCCCAAGCCGATTGCTGGATCATCAACATGCACAGCAAGGTCAAGACCCAATTAAACAGTTTTGGGCGGTTATGATTGAGTGTATTGATCATCTTCATGCTCTAATATCCGCTCTGTTTTATGGGCTTACCCGAATGGAGAAATACATGGCAGCCTGCCCCTGCGGTGCAAGCGTACCCACATTCCCTGCAATTTGATCTGTATTTACAGTCACTGTCCCCTGCGTGATTGAAGGAGGTAAACCTGTACGTAAATTGCTATAAGCAGGCACAACGTCATTGATTACGACATTGCTGGCAGAAGTTGCCCCTTCATTTTTAAGGGTTAAACGGTAGGTCACACACTGATTTGGTTTTACTTGAAGCGGCGTACTTCCATACACTGCATTTATTACAGTTACCGAAGTTAAGGCACAATTTTCATCTTTAGTTTGTTCTTTTGTTAAGCGTAGTTGTGTTGGATCAACTGTAGTTAAATCAGTATTTTGTATATCAGCCAAGGCCAACCCCTGAATGGTATTGTTTGCTTTCACCACAATATTCGCCACACTAGACATACCATTGGTTGCCGTTGTTGGTGCCTGAACTTTTAAGAGAAGTTGAATTGAGGCTTGGGGTGCCAAGCCACCTGTAATGATGGATAAATCATTGATCATTGGATCAGTCGCATCAATCACGCCATTATTATTGGCATCATGATACAAAGTATAAGTAAAGGTATCATTTGGGTTTTGCGGAATAACACTAAACGTGATCTGGCCTGCTGCATTCCCCTCAACCACAGTCCCTGTATTCTTTAAGGTATGTAAATAGACAACTGTCCCACCAATATTGACCCGACCCTGCCGATCATTTGCCAGTGTCATTTGTCTCTGAATAATATCAACTTGGTCCTTAATACTATCCGCCTGTGCATTCATTGGTGATTTTATCGCAAACCAAATAGGAAGATTGGCCAAGTCTGTATTAGTGGGAACACTGACCACAGCACAATATTTTTTGGTTGCACCTGCTGCTACATTGCCAGTACTGCTGATTACATTCCCTAGGGTTTGGCAATCATTACTCGTATCATAGAATTTCACTGTCCACTGGGCAGGCAAACTGGTATTGATACTATTGACATCAATTTCAGCAGCCGAAGCATATAAATTATAGCTATTGGTTACCGTACTCTTATTCTCTACAACCAAAGGAAATACGGCTGTTCCCCCCCTAACTGCTGATTTATTTACCCATGCCTGTCCACCAGCTGATGTAACAGCACCTATACCATTTCCTGAACCGTCATTATTGTACAAGTCGCTAGAACCGACAGAATTAGTATTGGTTAATTGATCACGAGTCGTATTCTTAATTGCCGTATCTGTAGTAGAAATTGCTGTGATGTCAAAATTCAACGTCTCTGTAGTGACACAATTCGCAGGAAAATAAACACCAAGCACAATTTTTTTCGATGCGCCTGCTGCCATCGAACCTGTATCTACCACACCGTCAGCATTACTATCGGTCAGCAAAGTTTTTCCATCAGAGTGATATAAACGGGTTATCGCACAACTTGGCACATTTACACTTTTATCAATTGTAAGATTATAGCTATCTGTTGCCTGCCCCGTATTCCAGACATAATTTTCAAACTGAACCTCTTTGGCAGTACCAGTAAATGTGTTTGGTTTGGAGAACAAGTCATTCGTGCCTCCATCAGCAGTACTCGTTGCCATTTTATTTAGAATAACACCCAGAGTTTGTTCTACATTAAAAATAACAGTATTGGTGTTGGTGTCTTTCAATAAAGTAGTTGTATTGTTTTTATACTGTTTATAGTTCGCAGTGTTATTGATCTTTTCCGCTGCATTTGGATTAACTTTTACCTTAAAACTCACTGTTCCTTTACTTAATGCTGCAATCCCTGTTAGTCCAAATTCAACTTCACCAGTTGCATATTTATAGGTCAACACGGTATCAGTGGTACTGCCAGCCTCATTATTACTATCTGCTTCGGTGAGTGGACCTGTCCCACTACTCCATTCGGCTGTTCCTGTCTGGTAGCTAACACCGCTCGGTAAAGTATCATGAACCAGTAACTGACCTAGTGCAGTTCCTGTATTGCTATAGGTGAACGTATAGGTAATTTCTGTGCCTGTTTTACCAGTACTGATATTTTGAGATTTTGTGACCTGAATAACCGCATCATCAACCACTTTTGCAACATCTGAAACCGTCGCAGAAACGTGATTTGGGTCAAGTTGGCTGGTTGAAGTTAGACTAAAGTTCGCTATATTTCCTGTGCTAACATTCTTGGGAATACTTCCCACGACCACCAAAGCAACTGACTCCTCTGCTTCCACATGCAGAACAGCATTATTCAGTAAATTGTTATTATCATCAGGTTCACCATTTTGATCCCGATCTACATAAACTGCGATATTTTCCAGATCAAATTGGTCATTTGTGAGTTGTGTCAAAGCAAGCTTGTAGTTATCTGCAATATTCCCCGTATTGGTCAGCACATGAGGAAAATTTAATTTACTGCCAATCGTACCAATATTTTGCTGATTGCTTTGTAGACTCAGTGAATAAATCGCCTGAACGGTCAGAATCACAGGGTTAGAGTTAATGGTTTGTAGATTGCCCTGTTCATCTTCAAAATCACCACTGGCAATGTTTGTGATGTTACTTCCTGCTTTCGGTTGAGCAAATGCAATAGAACTATGAAATCCAATAAATAAGCCTAATAAAGCGATAAATGAAGTTTTTGAGACAGCACTTTTCTTGAATCGGCTTATCATGTTTCAGAACCCACAAAAAATGTAAAATTGATTTTTTATTGATAAATTGTACGGTTTTATTGACAATCTTCACGAAAGAATACTACAAAAATATCGACTTGAACACGCAAATTAACAAAAAGGTGATTTTTTTCTTACAGACTATCATTTGTAAAAAAACCTGTAGATGCCTGTTATTTATAAATAATACTTATGAAATGATTAGGGTCTATTGACATTTCATCCTGGTAACCAAATGTATATGCAAGCTAAAGCAAAAGAAATTATCAAAGTTCTGTTGCTATAGCCTGTATATTTTTATGGCTACCTTTATAGGGTTAATTATGAACAGTAAGTGTCAACAGACCCTAAATATTCAGTAAAGTAATTGAACCTTTTTTTATAGGACTTACGCACTATTATTTATAGATTCTCTGTGGTAGGAGATGATTTTTATCGAGAATAAAGTCATCAATGAAGTCTTTGATGATTGGTCTAAATAATTTCTTCTGCCAACGATATACATTTTCAAAGATCCGCTCAAACTGGTTCTTTTGTATCTCGACGTAGGCCATCAAGGCTGCAAAAATATGATTCAAAATCAGTTTAGATCGTCTTACTTGAAACTTTTCAATATGACAAACCTGTTTAATCACTCGGTGATATTGCTCTATTTTCCAATGACTTGAATGTAATTCATGAAAACCCTCAAAGGACAATAAATCATCTTCATCTTGATGCACAATATAAAACCTCTGCTGTTCTTTTAACTGAGTCTTAAATAATTGTACAAAGCCAAAATCTTTGAGCCAGACCACTTGACCCTGATGAAAATCTGGCAATAAACGCAGTTGAAACCATTGTCCTTTTTCTGGGGAAACCTTACGGTTACAGTCGATACCAAACATAAATCGAATACCATATTTTCTTATGGTTTTTAGATTTCCAGTCGATGAATACCAACTATCACCTGTAATAAATTGAATCTTTGCACCCCAACTAAGTACTTCACTTAACATATCCATAAAGTAATCATTCTTGGTTTTACCCTCAGATTTGTCATAAATTCGGAAATTAATTGGAATATTTTGACCATTCTGATCTGTCGCATACAGGGTAATGAGATTAATCCCCTTGACGGATCGGTGGTGTTTGCCTGACCAAAAATAGCTAACCAAGTCCATATGTTGACTATATGGTTTATCTAAAACAGTATCATCAATACTGACTATAAGTTTATTATTATCAATATGTTGAATTGCTTCTTGATATAGGTCGTGAGGTGTGTAGTCTTCACGCTCCAGAAAGCGATTTACACTATCATGCGAGATATTATAAGTCTCGGCAAGTTGTGTGCAGCTAATAGAGTTCGGTTCTGTCATGAGAAAGCCCATATAAATGGGTAATGTACAAGTTGCTGTAGAAGCATGTTTAGTTCGTCTGATCACAGATACTTTATAAACTATTTTAATACTTTTTTGAATCCGTCAATGCGTAAGTCCTATCATCTTAAAATCCTATAAATAATCTTTCACTTTTATGACATCAATATGAATCCTTTAATTGAGAATTCAGAACTCCTCCCCCTATCAAAACACCCAGCAAGTAGCTAACAGCCAGACTTCCTGAGCATTTTGCAATAACCACCCCATCACGGTGAAACACAGAACCTCACTGTACCCGTAGCAGAAGGTGGCAGATTACCTGTCAACACCCACTCTAGCTGGCCATTGTTATGGGTTGCTGTACAACCTGTAATGCCTGAAGGGGTAGACTGGCAATTGATGCTACCAAACGTTGTATCCAATGGCACACTGTCTTTCAGCTTTACATTTTGCAACACTTTCACACTATTGTTCTTATAGGTGATCTCATACTCCAGTTTTTGTTGGCTGGTCGCCTGATTGTTGATCGCAAAAGAAGTGCTGTCACTCACTGTTGATGGGCACGTGGCAACGGTACGTACTCGTTTCTGCAAATCAAGTCCTGCACTGCCAATCAGGGTGGTATCCTGTCGCTGGTTGCTTTGTCCTGTGATCGTTTGCGATGGATTACTCAGGCTAATCTGATAGCTGGCCTGTAGTCGGGTCATTTGCTGTGCGCCTGCATAGGCATTACTTGGCGACAGGACACGCTGTACCAGACAGATGTCGGTTGCTGGCTGTAACAGGATTGGGCTACCTGTGGTGGGGTTAAATACACTTTCCCCCGCGTCCACTTTGCCATTACAGTTAATATCCTGATAGATAATAGCCTGCCATACCTGATCTGTACTGGAAGCTGGCTGTTGTGCCAGATTTTGTACCATCTGGGTAATGCTCACAGGCGCGTAGCTGATCAGTCGATGTGGATAGTCAGCCACTTCTCCTGCTTTAATGGTATGTTGCCCATCTTCTATGAGTATCACGCTCAGATTAGCATCGCCAAAATTTCCTGTGGTATAGCTGGCTACAGTACTATTTGCCACGCTAATGGTATCGGTACTACGTGTGTAATTGGCAACACCGCTAACTGAGGTAAAATTTTGCGTATTAGTTTCTATAATACAATAGGGACTTGGCAGATTTGCATTACGAATAAACTGATAATCACCTGCTGCATTGGTTGTGGTTTCTGCAATAATACTACTAATACAATTGGTCAGTTGAATCCTCGCACCAGCAATCCCATTCTCGCCAGTATCTTGTACACCATTATAGGCATTAGCAAAAATATTATTTACTGTGCCGCCATTATCATTAAATACCCTTCCTGAAACAATCAGTTGTGAGTTAACACTCACGCTAGACTGGTTATTATCCAAAATAAGCTCAGGTGTCGAACCACTTACATTTGCTGTATTGATAATCGTCCCTAATTGTCTGGAAACTGCCTGTACTCTGACTTGCTTAGTTGTAGCTGGAGTCATTAACCCCATGTTGCAAGTCAGGGTCTTATTGCTACTATTGTAAGTACAACTTCCCCCTGTTATGGTATAGGAAACATAATCAATTCCTACAGGAATAGTATCTGTGAGAGTCACATTGCTGTTTGCAGGCCCCTCATTGAAAATATTAATGGTATACCAAAAAGATTGATTAACATAAATATTTGTACTATCGACCAATTTGGTGACCTGAACATCTGTTCCAAGTTGCACTGTGGTATTTTCACTATCACTATTATTGGTCGTTAAACTATCTGTTTCACTTGCCTGAACACTGACCTGATTGACATCGGTACCAATATACTTTGCCAACATACGGATAGTAATCGTTATTGTTTGACCCGCCTCTACACTTCCCAGATTACAGAGCATTTGATGACTGCTATTTGGTGTTGTGCAACTTCCCTGCTGAGGAGTGGCATCTATAAATTCAAGATAAGTATAAGGCAAGTTTTCAGTGACTATCACATTGGTTGCAACCGAAGGCCCCAGATTATTTACTGTTACCGTATAAACCACAGTGCCGTTTTGCGCAACAGGATCAACCAGATCTGATTTATTGATCACCAGATCAATGACAGCAGAAGTTACTGTTGTAGACACTGAAGATGTGTTGTTGGTACTCACAGCATCATAAATATCGGAACTAATAGTGGCGGTATTTATGATGTTTGTACCTGCTGCTGCCTGTTGGGGACGCACCACAACTGTCACTGATTGCGTAGTATTATTGGCTAAACTTGCCCATTGGCACTGAATTTTTCCTGCGGTAGGTACGTCCTGCTGACAAGTACCAGCGCCTGTTGGTGTGATTGACATCACTGTCACATTACTCGGCAAAGTATCAATAACAGTAACATTGGTAGCAACACTAGGACCATTATTTCTGGCGGTTAAAATATAGGTCAGGTTCTGACCAGCAGCAACCGTTGTTAAGGAAGCACTTTTGCCGATCTGCAAATCAGCACTTGGCAGTACATCTAAGGTCACAGTACTGCTATTATCTGTAAAATCTGGATCAGCAACAACAGCAGTACTGACAAAACTGATACTGGCTGTATTTGAACGTGCCATCCCAACCGTCCTAGGTGTCACAGTCACAGTAAATGAAGTACTCGCCCCCACTGCCAGACCACCTGCATAATCACAAGTCAAGGGAGTGACATTTCCTGTTCCTGCTGTGGTACAAGTCCAGCCATTGGCTGTCGCTGTCGTAGACACCAGTGTTGCCCCTGGATCAGGATTCATACTATCAACCAAACGAATAGCATTTGACGCTCCCACTGGTACAGCAGTTCGCCCCTGATTCGTCACCACAAAAGTATAGGTATAGCTCTGTCCCATATAAACACTAGTGGCTGACACTGTTTTAACCAGTTTTAAATTGGCATCATCCAGAATAGTGGTTTGCTGTTGGGCAGTATCATTGCTGCCTATTGGATCGTTTGTGGTCACTACTTGTGAGTAGTTAGTCATTGTTGTGCCGTTATTGGCTTTTAATACCACATCAATATCATTGGTTGTATTTACCGTCCAGGTAGATGAAGCGCTCACAGTGCGGGTACAGGTAATCACCGTGCCAGTATCACTACAACTCCAGCCTTGGGTAGATACAGTGGGTGCATAGCTCACAATGGTAGAATTGACAGGAATGGTATCCGTTACTGTCACTGTACGACCCGTTGGCATATTAGATGGTCCATTATTGGTTACACGCAAGCGATAGCGTACATTACCTGTTACTGCCACAGGATCAGGTCCATAAGTAGTATTGCCTGATACGGTATCGTCCTTAACAATTGACAAATCACTATAAGTACCACCTCCTGATGTATCTACAATCGTCAGCGTATTGTCTGACTGGTTATTACTCAGATCAGGATCGGATATGACAGAGCTAATATTGCCAATATTTTGCTTCACCCCAGTACTGGTAAATTTTGCAGACAGTGTGATGCTACCATTATTACTACTTGATACCACCAGACCATTGGTCAGTGTACATGTAATGGTTGTAGGTCCATTAATGGGAGAAGCTGTGCTTGCAGTTGGACAACTCCAGCCAGCTGGCGCAGTAATCGCCGTAATTTGAACACCACTAGGCAACGTATCAGTAATCGTTACTGTTGTTCCAGCAGGGATGGGAGATGTACCCGCATTACGATAAGCAAGCGTGTAAGTTGCTGTAGAGTTTAAAGCACGTACAGCACCAGAACCATTGACAGTTTTAGTAATTCTCAGATCGGCATTTCCGTTCACTGTATGTGTCACTGAAGCTGTATTATTGCTGGTTGCAATATCAGTTAAGATATTACCCACAGAACCTACTGTTGCCGCATTAGTCAATGTACCCCCTTGAGTTGGGATAAAATCAAACTGGATAATCCCCAGACTTTGTGTTGTCGTACTGGTATTCACATAGGGTGTTGAAGAGTCACAAATGACACTCACAGGGTTACTGGCTGATACCGTAAAAGGTAAAGTCTGGCTTGGACTATAATCACAACTCCATACCCCTGAATTACCAGATACTGTTGGTGAAGTAGTGACCTGTATATTATTCGGTAATGGATCCGTGACTCGAACCGTTGCATCTGCTGTATCCCCAATGACTAAAGACGGTGTTAGACGATACCGATAAGTCGCACCTGCACCGATCTGTGTACTCGTCCCAATGGTAGTATTTGACGTATTGGTAAGTACCTTTGCCACACTTAAATCAACCGCCTGATTTACCGAAGTATTTTCTGTAACCGTATTATTGGCAGTGTTTTTATCAGCCATCGTTGAACTCACGCTGGCTTCATTGGTTACCGTCCCATAAGCCAATGCCTTGACGGGTACTGTAATATTCTGAAAACTTGCATTGACTGCCAATGCATTATTGGCTTGTATATTTCTCTGACACGTTACAACAACTGGTCCATTTTGGGGAAATGTTGTACCACCAGAACTACTACAAGTCCAATTAGTACCACTGGGTAGACTTTGTAGACGCATACTGGATGGAATATTATCTGTTACAGTCACTGTATCTGCTGTAGTATGAGCAAAAGGCCCTAAATTCTTAATCGCCAGCACATAATTATAAGTCGCCCCCTCTGATACTGGATCAGCACTATCCGTTTTTGTGATTTGCAAATCAGCACTTTGTACCACTGTTGTTGTTTCAATCTTACTATTATTGGTTAAATTAGTATCAATTTGACCACTTGAACCTGTGAAGGTACTGGTTAATGTCCCTGGTGTGGTGGGTACAGTCACCTTAATCACAATATTGACTGCCGCATTATTATCAATATTACCCAGACTACAAGTAATTGTTGTTGTACCTGTACATGTCCCCTGCGAAGAAACGACACTTTGCAAACTTACTGTTGCAGGTAACGCCGCCGTCAAACTAACCCCTGTCGAATCATCAGGACCATTATTAGCTACATTCAGAGTATAAGTTAATGTCCCACCTGCTGCGATTGGGTCAGGACTATCATTCTCATTGACAACAATATCAACAGCAGCATGTAAAATAGATGTATATAAGAAAACAATAGCACAAATAAATAAATAAAAGATTTTATTAACTTTTATCACAAAAATTCTCCTCCATCGGTGGGACATTTTTCATCAATAATGAAAGTGAATAACTTCAATCTGACCTTTATTTTTGACCTAATTAAGGTTTTAATTAGCCCTAATGAAGCAGCCACATATAATTGTGTGAAATATATCACGTAATTTACAATTTTTAAAACATATTTAACATTAATTAGGACTTACGCATTGACGGATTCAAAAAAGTATTAAAATAGTCTCTGTACACGACAAAAATAGATAACTCATTGAAATAATGTCACAATAATTGTTTTCTAACGACGAATACTATGACACATCTCAATGAGTTATATCTTATCTTAAACAAATCTCTAAAATGGAACAAGTCACATTTAAAGTGCTTTTCGCTCATCATGCTTGCGATCATTTTAAAGCAAACGTGCAATCTTTCTTCTGCATCTAAAGCCTTGCCCATCAAGTGCTTACCACAATCATTTTATCGGCGTATGCAGCGCTTCTTTGCAGGTCAGTATTTTGATTATCGTCAAATTTCTCAGTTGATTTTCAATATGTTTTCATTCGACAAAGTGCAACTGACTTTAGATAGAACCAATTGGAAATGGGGAAAACGAAATATTAATATCCTGATGCTCGCAATCGTTTATCGTGGAATAGCGATACCTATCCTTTGGACATTGCTTAATAAACGTGGAAATTCAGATACGAAAGAGCGTATTGCTTTGATTCAACGCTTTATAGCCATTTTTGGTAAAGACCGTATTGTGAATGTGTTCGCAGACAGAGAGTTTATCGGTGAGCAGTGGTTTACATGGTTAATTGAACAAGACATCAACTTCTGCATTCGTGTAAAAAAAACTTCATTGTCACCAATCATTTAGGAAAGAATCATAAAATTAGTGATTTATTTCGCCATCTTAAAGTTGGTCAAATTGAATGTCGTAAACGACGGATTTTGGTTGGTCGGGTGAAACTATATATAAGTGCACTACAGTTAGAAAATGGAGAGCTTTTACTCGTCGTTTCTCCTCAGTTTAATGCCAATGCTATTCAGGATTATGCATTACGCTGGGAAATTGAAACCTTATTCAGTTGTCTCAAAGGACGAGGATTCAATCTTGAAAATACGCGCTTGACAGACCCTAGACGAGTGAAAAAATTGATTGCGGTGTTAGCTATAAGCTTCTGTTGGTGTTACTTAACGGGTGAATGGCAACATAATCAAAAAAAAGCGATAAAAATAAAGAAGCATGGACGACTCTCAATGAGTTTATTTCGCTATGGTTTAGACTATGTTCAAATGGCGATTCAGCATTTAATTGGTTTTGGGAAAAAAGAAGAGTTTAAGGAAATTCTGGCAATTTTAAGAAGGCAGATGCCTGATAGGATAAGAGTTCTGTGAAATTTGTCGTGTACAGAGTAAAATAGTTTATAAAGTATCTGTGATCAGACGAACTAAACATGCTTCTACAGCAACTTGTACATTACCCATTTATATGGGCTTTCTCATGACAGAACCGAACTCTATTAGCTGCACACAACTTGCCGAGACTTATAATATCTCGCATGATAGTGTAAATCGCTTTCTGGAGCGTGAAGACTACACACCTCACGACCTATATCAAGAAGCAATTCAACATATTGATAATAAAAAACTTATAGTCAGTATTGATGATACTGTTTTAGATAAACCATATAGTCAACATATGGACTTAGTTAGCTATTTTTGGTCAGGCAAACACCACCGATCCGTCAAGGGTATTAATCTCATTACCTTGTATGCGACAGATCAAAATG
>NZ_KB850011.1:73536-113969 GCF_000369425.1 Acinetobacter sp. NIPH 284 | reverse complement strand
AGCCTTGATGGCCTACGTCGAGATACAAAAGAACCAGTTTGAGCGGATCTTTGAAAATGTATATCGTTGGCAAAAGAACTTATTTAGACCAATCATCAAAGACTTCATTGATGACTTTATTCTCGATAAAAATCATCTGCTACCACAGAGAATCTATAAATGATAGTGCGTAAGTCCTATTTTAAATATCTTGCCTTTTTAGATTTCGAGCGACTCTCAGTAATGCGCCCTATCCACCTGCGGGTTGGATATAGGGTTCAATTCTGGCAAAATTAGTATTTTCTTGCTTATGAATGGTTTGTTCTGAGTTATCAATCATGTTGCCCTCATCTGAGCTATTTTTTAACATTTGCTACAGATAGGATTAACATGAATTATGCTTCTTTTCTATTCTTGATTTGTCTGATTCGATCAATTAGAGCGTTAAAATCTCTCTTGATTTTAACAATTACAACCAAGCCCAAAACAAAAAACTTACTGGCAATTGCTCAAAATCACCAGTAAAAGACAAAAACCAAGCTTAGGATTAAAAAACATAAGCTATTGCTTCGATTGAGCTGATGATTGTACATGAGCAGCATTTTGCTTCTGTTGCGATGGCATATAATCAGGTTGGTTGCTCACAGCCAGAAAGAAAAAGACTAAAAATAAACAACCCAATAAAATACTGATTCCAACCGCAAGGTATGGGAATCTTGATTGCTGTTGAGACATAAGTTCTGCTCCCATTGAAAGACTAAAATTTAATTCATAACAATTTACATAGTGGATAGAGCCTTAAAACTAGCGCCATTTTGAATTCGGGTTTGCATGTATTCGGCATAGACCGATAACTTTTCAAAAATATGTTCCGAATAGAACATATCCTCGATTAAATGTGCCGCTTGGGTCGGACTAAACTGACCAATCTTTGCGACTAGATTTGCATTAAGACTGGAAAACAAAGTACACAAGCTTTTGTGTGCTTCATCTTTGTTTTTAAATAGCAGCCTACGCATATCAATCAATTCATCATTGAGCATGCTTGGCCTACGATCAGCGTGAATCACATCAATTTTTACATCAAAATAATCTTCTAGGATTTGAATCTGTTGCTGATCTAAAGATAAATGTGTAACCAAGAAAATATGAAAAATATCCGTACGACACAATGCTTTGACTAAACAACGGAACAGAAAATCTTGCTCTGCTTTTGCATCATCGACCAGCTCGATATAAAGCTTGAGGCTGTGGATGACATCTTCGATTTTAAGATTGACACTTTTCTCAGCTTGATAGTATTGATTCAATATCTTAAGTACAGAGGATGAGACTGGCGTGGTATAAATCACAGGCTGATTTAAATTAGCAATCATAAATGGTGCAAATAAATAGGCGAGATTATTATCATTTTCCACTATTTCAGCTTGAGCAATATAAGCGACCTTCTCCTTAGAAAAATCTCTCAGTACCTTGCCCCTTAATAAAGTGGCTTCCAGATTTACATATTCTAGACTTAGCTGTTGTTGTACCGCTTGCGAAGGGACTTTGCTTTGAAAAAGCTGAGTCAACGCATTAAGTTCTTTAGTGATAAACATAGTCATACGCTATTCAGTCCGAATTAGTGTCATTCAAACGACTTACAATGCTTGATCAATATTTAACACACTGCATCGTTGCTTGATGCTATTTTGAATCAGGTACAAACAACTGAATAGCTACAGAGTTTCGCTAAAAAAATATAACAGATCATTTATGGATCTTGGTCTAACTGCTTTAGAATTAGCTCGAATACAGTTTGCATTTACTGTTTCATTTCACATTATCTTTCCTGCCACCTCGATTGGTCTCGCTTGTTTTCTTGCTATGCTGGAATGCAAATGGCTATGTAGTCAAAATCCCATTTATAATGCGGGGTTCCTCGGCATCATGCTCTTTGGTTGGGGACGGGTCAACCCCAAAGCGCATTTTTTGCTACCCTCATGGTTGCAATCGGCACCTGTATTTCCATGTTTTGGATAGTATCCTCTAACAGTTGGATGCAAACACCGCAAGACTTTAGCATAGAAAGTCGTACTGAGTATTTCGGAATAAAGTCCGTATTGGTGATGAAGGCTATCACTAGGAGCTTTGTATGAAAATAAAATCGCTGCATTTAAATCCAGCCCAATGGTTTATAATCTTATGGTTAGTCGGATTTTTTGCACTCGCCATCTTTGCAGGTCTATTTAGATTACTCTTGATGTTTGCTTATTAAAAAATGGGTGGAATAGCTTTTAGATGAGATCTATTCCATCAATACGGATTTACTTTATTTTATGTATAAATCAGAACAATTAGCACATAACTTGAAACTGCTTATTGAAAATGGTTCTTGGCAGCCACACACCAAGTTACCCTCTTTACGTGAGCAAGTACAACGATCAGGTTTCAGTCTGATTACCGTAATGAATGCTTACCAAGAACTGGAAGCACAAGGGCTGATTTATTCAAAAGAAAAGTCAGGTTATTTTGTGGCTGAGCAAAATCATATTCAGATTCCACAAGCCTATTCAGTGGTGTCTTTAAATCCAAAAATTGAAATTAACTCACTCGTTTTTAAATATCTCAAATCAATTCAATCTCCCAACGTCAGCCCCTTAGGTTCTGCCTTTCCAGACAGTCAGTTGCTGTATCCCCCAAAACTGATTCAGATCATGGGACAACTTTCCCGCAATCGCCATAGTTATGACCAAACTTCAAATTTACCTCCCGGTAATTTGGCACTCAGAAAGCTGATTGCGCAACGCTATTGTATGCAAGGCATTCCAACCGATGCAGATGACATTGTCATTACATCAGGTGGACTAGAAGCATTAAATCTTTCACTACAAGCGATTACACAACCTGGCGATTATATTTTATTACAACAAACAATTTTTTATGGTGCTTGGCAAGCTGCTGAACGTTTGGGTTTAAAAGTCATCACCATCCCAGAACATCCACAGCATGGCTTTGATATTGAAGCTTTTGAACAAGTCATCAAAAATTATCCAATCAAAGTCTGTTGGTTTATGCTGAATGCACATAACCCAATTGGTTTTACTGTCAGCGATGACATCAAATATAAAATCGCTAAATTGTTGCATGAACATCAAATTCATTTAATCGAAGATGATGTTTATGAAGAAATGTTTTATGGCAGCCAAAAACCATTGCCAATGAAGTATTTTGACCAACAAAATCTGGTATTACACTGCTCTTCTTTTTCTAAAACCTTAGGTTCAAGTTTCCGTATGGGCTGGGTCTATGCAGGTAAATTCTCTGAACATATTCAACATTTACAATTGATGAGTACTATTTCTGCCAATGCGCTGATTCAAAATGCGCTGGTGGAGTTCCTCTCTCATCATCATTATGAAAAGCATTTAAGAACTCTGCGACGTGCCTTAGAAAAGAATAAAAAGCAATTTTTTCAATATCTCAAACAACATCTACCGAAAGACTGTAAGGTGTATAACTATCCAAATGGTTATTTTTTGTGGATTCAACTCCCTGACAAAGTCAGTAGTATGCAAATCTATGAGCAACTGATTCAGCATCATATTGGTGTTGCGCCAAGTCCCTTATTTAATGTGTTGCCCTCACATCAACATTTTATTCGTATGAACTGTTCTTTTGAATGGACAGAGCAAATTCAGCATTCGCTAGAGTTATTCATTACAACGATTCAACGTCAAATACCCAATTAATTCAGTTTGGATAGATTATTCTTGCGATACTGACTCGGTGTTTCCCCAAACGTCTTTTTAAAGGCACGAATAAAATTGGTGGCTTCTTCATACCCTACCAAGCCAGCAATATCCTGAATACTATATTGCTGCTGTTGTAGTAATTTCTTGGCTTGATTAAACCGAACCTCAGCCAAGATTTGCAAAAATGTGGTGCCCTGTGCTTGCAAATGCCGCTTAATCGTTCGTTCTGACATATTTAAGCGCTGTGCAATCAATGGAAGTGAGGGATAACCATGACTGGAATGATATAACAACTCGGAACGAATACTTTTTTGTAAGTCCCGAGTACTTTCTTTTGCGAGTTTAAGCTTTTCATTTTCACAATACAAAATAGCCTGTTGGAATGCAACTTGATCTGCATTCAAATTCTTACAATGTAAATATTTTTTAGAAAATCGAAAACCATTACGTGCTTGATTAAAATGAATCTTTATCTGGGATAAATCAATTTTTTCATAATTCTGAGCATCTGCCCAATCCACAAAAACCTCACAACTTTCTGCAATTTTGTCAGAAAATAAAGTGAGAAAATGAATTGCTCCAAATAATAAACTTTCGATCAAAAAATGTCTTAACCGATCAGATTGTTCTGCATCACCTAATTTCACTGGATGAACATCATCTAGATAAACATAGATAAACGTTTCATCAATGTGCCATTCAGGGATAAAATTTTGAATTCGAGTACAAAAATACTGCTGACAAAGGCTTAACGCCGTTTCAACATCCGCACAACTGAGAAATGCAAACCCTAAAGCTCCATGCGAAGTTGGACGTAACCTAAACCCATATTCAATCCCGAGACGCAGATTCCCCGTCAATCGTAACGCATTTACTACCATTTTGACCATTGATGCGCACTCATCTTGGCATCGGCTTGTTGCATTTCAGCCGGAATCAATCCCGTTCCATGCAAAACAATGTGTGCATCGATGCCATATTCATAAACGATTTCTAATAATACATGGGCATAAGAAACAGAGATGGTTTCTTGAAACAATCCAAAAGGATCACGCATGACACATCCTATGTCCTAAAATGATCATTAATATGGCATAGTCTCCCCTATTGAGCGAGCATTTTCTTCGAAATAATAACCTCAAGATTGATGACTAAAACAATGGGGAATTGCTGAAATGGCAAGCATGACACTCGATAAACAGCAATCGACCTATGTGCTGAATTTGACGAATGGCAATCAGGAAAATGCTTTAAATAAAGCGGTATTAGAAGAATATTTTGCTATTTTTGATGAAATTGAAAGTGATAAAAATAATGCCTGTTTAATTATTCGAAGTGAGCATCCTAAAACCTTTTGTAACGGCTTAGACCTTGCTTGGTTAATGCAACAATCGTTGGAAGGTAAAAAAGCCTTTACCCTGCAACTTGAAAATATGTTGCTCCGTTTAGCATTACTCAACTTACCTGTAATTGCTGAAATCGGTGGTAATGCTTATGCAGGCGGTGCAATTCTCGCGTCTGCTTGTGACTTCCGATTTATGCGATCAGATCGAGGACGTTTTTGCTTTCCAGAAGTCCATCTGGGCATTCCTTTTACAGATATCATTGCTGAAATTGTGCAACTACTTCCTAATCAACATGCAATTTGGGAAATGTCTTTGACAGGCAAAACCATGACAGGCACTGAATGTCTACAATCCCAACTCGTTCACCAAATTGAACCGATCGAAGCATTAAGTCATGAAGTGTTTAAATTTGCAGAGGATATGGCACAAAAACACCGCCAAACCTATGCCGTGATCAAACGTCAGCTCCGCCATCGAATTGTAGAGATTGCCAAGCAACGCCAACTCTATGATCCTGAAAAATTTGCTCACCCTTTTATGATCTAATTCAACGTTTACAACAACTCAAATCTAGGAAATATCAATGAATAATATGCAAGGAAGAACTGTTTTTATTACGGGCGGCAGTCGAGGTATCGGCAGAGCAATTGCGTTAAAAGCAGCTCAGGCAGGTGCGAATGTCGTGATTGCAGCAAAAACCGAAGTCGAGACCACTAAATTAACAGGTACAATTTATAGTGTGGCTGAAGAAATTGAAGCTGCAGGCGGCAAAGCATTGCCACTGTTACTAGATGTTAGAGATGAGCAACAAATTCATACCGCTATTCAACAAGCCGCCAAAGCCTTTGGCAGAATTGATGTGCTGATTAATAACGCAGGTGCAATTGCATTAATGGGGGTGGAATCCACCTCATTAAAACAATATGACTTGATCCAGACTATTAATCATCGTGCAACCTTTATCTGCGCACAAGCTGCATTGCCCTTTTTAAAGCAATCTGAAAATCCACATATTTTAAGCTTATCACCGCCTGTAAATATGTCGCCAAAATGGCTTGGGATGCTTGCACCTTATGCTTTATCTAAATACGGTATGACGATTTTGACTTTAGGCATGGCGGAAGAATTCCGTCACTATGGTATTTCATGTAATACGCTTTGGCCTGAAACTTATATCGCAACCGCAGCCGTTTCGAAGAATCTAGGCGAAGAAAATACCTTACAGGTCAGCCGTAAACCAGAGATCATGGCAGATGCAGCTTTTGCGATTTATAGCACGGCTAGAGGTGAACTTACAGGACAAAGCCTGACCGATGAACAAGCTTTGTCTCGTATTGGCATCACTGACTTTTCTCAATATGCATGTGTCGCTGGAAATACCAATTTACAGAAAGATTTCTTTTTAGATTGATCCAACAATGAAAAAACGACCTTAAAACATGTGTCTTAAGGTCGTTTCAAAAGCAAAGAAAATTAACCCGGGAAAATGCCACGCTCTTTACGTGCTTTTAAAATACGCTCACAACCTAAAATGAAGGCAGATTGTTTAAGCTTTTTCTTCAATCGTTGAACTGTAGCTAAGTCTCTTTTACCCCAAACATAAGCAACAATCTCACCTATTTCTCGATGGTAGGCGTAAATAAGCCATTGTTTATTATTTTTATTTCACACAAAAGTCCAAAACTCATCAACTTCAAGAGACTCATAATGACTTTGTTTAGGCTGAATTTGGTAGGTCGATTCGGTTAAAGTACGTAAAACTTTACCGATACTAATGCCTGAATTACATCCTAGATCGCTCAGAGCATGGTCACCAATAAACTGACGTTTACAGTCTTTGCACTGATAGTTTTGTTTCCCATCTACTTTGATGCCATTTTTCTTGATACTGTCACTGAGGCAGGTTGGACATTTGATTTCTAGAGTTATTCGCATTTCTCTATTTTATCAAAATTCAACCTGCTTTGTTTCAGCATATTTTTTGAAACACCACCAAGAAATTATTTTCTTAGGCTATGAATAACGTATTAGGTTTAATAATCAGTTCACATCAGATTCACATAACGCGCTTTAAACTATTTATAAAATGAAATGAGTTTACGAGCATGGCATTTATACGAACTTTAGCAGTTTCAACATTAGCCTTATTCTCTTTAGCTTCGTGTAAAAGTATACCAAGCTATTCACCTGACTATAGCAAAGCAAGTAAAGAAATATCTGGCATTGCTTTGACGCAAGAACAAGCGACTGAAATCGGTAAGCGGTTCACTTCAGCATTCAATACGCTTGGAACACCAAGTTTTATTAAAAATGCAAGCCAACTTTATGCTAATGACCTATACATTAATGACACCTTATCCCAGTTTTCGAACAAACAAGATTTGGTAAAACATTTTTCAGGTATGAATGAGCATGTGAGTAACGTCAATGTTAAACTTATTAGTGCCACTTATCAAAAAGATTCAGCCTATATACATTGGTATATGGCTTATGATTTTAAAATGTTTGGTCGTATTAAAACTATGGCATCGTATGGCATAAGCGAAATCAAAATCAACTCCTCTAGCCAAATAGTTTTTCAACAAGATTATTGGGATCCTGCCAATGGCTTATATCGTTCATTACCATATATTGGAAAGGGTTACTCTCTAGTTTTACCTTTCAAAAAATAGTTTAAAATTCGGCCATCATAAATTTGTAATAATTCAAGGGTGATATATATGAACGATAATTTCTTATTAAATCAATTTAGTCACATTGATGGTTTAATCTTCCTTGCTGTGATAGATAATTATGATGGTGCTATATTAGAATCTATAGGAGATCATCATATAAATATAGATAGTGCTATACTTGAAGTTACCAATATATATAACATGCAAATAAAGCTGACACATCAGTTTGATCCAATGGATTATCTTGAAGGTATATTTATCAGTTTACACAATCAATATCATATGATTACTCCCCTTGAAAGTAATCAAAACCTATTTTTATATGCAATTTTAGATCATACTCTAACAAATCCTGCCTATGCACGTTACGAAATTGAACGTATTGAAAAAAATCTGAATTTTTATGCCTATTAAAAATATATCTTATTAAATAAGCTTTGAATTGAGTATTTCTTTGTACAATGGAGCTAAAAATGAATTCTAATTTAACGAAGAAAATATTTTCATTTTGTGCCATTAACTTAATAGTAGGTACTCATGTAGTGCATGCAAGTGTTCAAACTTGTCGGAATGCCCCACTAATTGTTACGGGAAAAGTTGTTGGTTCAGTGACATACTTTGCAGAGGATTGTAAAAAAAACTGGGAAAACCAAAACATACGCCTAGACTTTTCTTATCGTCAAAACATTCCTGAATGGGCATTTAAACGCGCAGCGACTCATTTCCTTAAGAAAAATATTGCAGACTTCTCAGATAACTCACCACTGAATAACATCACAGAATTATATCACCCTGTAAAAAAAGGTGATCTCTATAGCCTCAGTTACAATCAAAATAGCAATACACTTACATTATCTTTAAATCAAAAGACTCTCGGTGCGATTACAGATCGAAAAGCAAATCAGTATTTTAAAATTTGGTTTGGAAATTCACCTTTTAATGCTAAATTAAAACAACAATTACTTAATCCATAGTGGATATTATTATGAGCAACCAATTTATCCTGATGGTTGAAGACCACTATGAACTTGCGGCAACTGTATGTGAGTTTTTAGAGGAACATGGTTTTGTAATTGATCATGCGCGTAACTTGGATGCTGCACGTAATTTTCTTAAAACACAGGCATATCATCTGCTTTTATTAGACATAAATTTACCTGATGGCTCTGGTTACGATTTATGCGAATGGTTAAGAACAGAACAAGGTATGGATATTCCCGTGCTTATGCTTACCGCGCGTGACACCTTAGATGATAAATTGAAAGGTTTTGTTGCAGGTACAGATGATTATCTAGTTAAACCTTTTGATTTCAATGAATTAGTCATGCGAATTCGTGCCCTAATTAAACGTTCATTAGGCGAAGTTTCCAAAAATAAAATTCAAATCCATGACTTAATTTTAGATAGCTCCACACAAACCATTATTCGTGCAGGGCAACACATTGAATTACCACGGATTCAATTTAAATTACTTAAAATTTTAATGAGAAACTCACCAAGAGTAATAACCAAACAAGAAATTATTATTGAGCTTTGGGGTGATGAAGAGCCTGAAAGTGATGCTTTACGTAGCCACATTTATAATTTACGTAAAATGGTGGATAAACCTTTTCAACAAAAACTCATTCATACGATTTCGGGTGTTGGTTTAAAAATCGCACTTGAGGATTAAGTGCTTTAATTCATATATACCACAACAATTAATCCTGTTGTATTCGGCAGTTCAAGGTCAGTATGTGTATTTAAATAATATTGACGATCGAACAACTCGACTCTCCAGCCTAGTTGCATACATAGTTTTTCTACTAACTGCAGACCTATGCCATGTCCTTTAGGATTAAGTTTTAGCTGACTACGACTTAACTCTCGAACTTTTAATTCATCTGGTAGGCTAATTCCAATGCCGTTATCGGCAATGATGATGCTATTTTTCTGTTGAATAATATGAATACTTGAGCCTTGAGAATAATTTAGCGCATTACGCAAAATATTGCTAAACACCATTTTTGTCATTGATGAATATAATAAACGTGTTGATTCTGAATCATCATACTGCACCAAGATCTCTATCCCTTTACTTTGGCTCACCATATCTAAATCATGAACGAGATCAGTAATAATGGCAGATAATCGGGTTTGCTCAGCATTTAGGGTATTGGTCGTGTTACGTGCAATTGCAAGTAAAGTATCTACGAGTAATTGCATGTCCTCAATGGTATTTGCTATACGGTTCAATGATTTATCATTACCATATCTTGCTTGGCAGATTTGGACATTACCTTTCAAAATCGTCAAAGGGGTACGTAATTCGTGACTAACATCCCCCGTAAACTCGCGTTCACGATGAATAAACTCACTCAATACTTCATGGTACTTTTCTAATGCCTGTTTTAGATATTCTGCTTCCATGTTGCCATTGGTACTAATATCTTGAAATGGAGAAGCCTCTTTACTTTGATGAACCCAGTCTATTAGTTCTAGCGCATTTGCAAGACGGGTAATCGGTGAGAAATAACGTTTCGCACGGCGATTTGACCACCATAAAATGCTATAGAGCACAATCAAACTAAACATTAATGGCGCAAGACCAAACATCCAAACAATTTTATTGACGTTACTTTCACCGAACACCAACAACACATGCTGACCATTGCGCTCGCCATAAACAGTCATACGATCTTTGCCATCTACAAAAATACGATGCACACCTTGCTGTAAAGTCAAATCACGAAGTGGTTGCGGAGGCTTGTTTGATGACCAACGATAGCCATATAAATTTTTAGTGTCTGGAAGATCGGCATTTGGATTACGATCAACACGTATCCAATAATGTTCCATTTCTTGTTCAAGCGCAGTTTTGAGTAATGAACCTTTAATCACCCATGCACTACAAGCAATACCAATAATAATTGAAAGTGCGATCAGCCCGATCTGCAACCAATAATAGCGATTAAACATCTCACCGAGTGGATGATTATTTCCGTCATTTTGTTTCGATCTAAACATTGGCTGATCTACTTACAGAGCTATCTTTAATTATACGACTTTCTTTTTAAACAGGAAGTGACCGACAACCCACTCTTGCCCTTGCTCAAACCCAAATAATTCTGCACAAGCCATAAAGAAAATACGCCAACGTTGCCACCATGCTTCTGCATCTTGAGCGTAAACTTGTTCAAAAAGTGGTTTTAATTGTTCGACATTGCGATCCATATTTTCTAACCAAGCATTCGCTGTTTTCTCGTAATGAGTACCCGACCATTGCCAATGTTTAGATAGCTCTAAATGATCTTGGAAATGTAAGAATGTAGACGTTGATGGCATCAGACCACCCGTAAAAAAGTAACGTGACATCCAATCATATTCACTTTTAATTTCAAATGGATAATGTAAGAAACGATGACAAAAAATATGACACCACAACATCCCATCTGCTTTAAGCCAAGACTGAATTTTCTCAAAGAGTTTCTGATAGTTTCTAACGTGTTCAAACATTTCAACCGAAACTACACGATCGAACGTATTGGTCTTTAATTCAAGCACATTGACATCGCAAGTGATGATTTGAATATTATTCAAATTACGTTTTTCAGCTTCAGCTAAAATATGCTGACGTTGAGTTGCAGAATTTGAAACACCTGTGATCTTCGCATTTGGATAACGCTCAGCCATCCATAGGGTAAATGATCCCCAACCACAGCCCAATTCTAAAATCTCTTGACCATCCTGCAACTGTGCACGATCGCTATATATTTGCAGTGCAAATTCTTCGGCTTCATCTAATGTGGTGTGGTCATGTGGAAAGAAACAGGCACTATATTTCAAACGTTTGCCTAAGACAGCCTGAAAGAAAGCAGTCGGCAACTCATAATGTTGCTGATTGGCTTTGTCTGTTTCAATCGCAATCTCACTGTGCTTCAACATATTGAGCACGTCCATATAACGCTGTGCACCTTGCTCAGGATCATAGCGCCCTTCTTGAATCAAACGCTTTTTACTCAATGCACGGATGGCTGCACGAATTGCCTGATCTGGAACTAAACCGCTTTCAACGAGTTTTAAAGATTTTTGAATAATAAAGTCCATGTGCAGTACCTACTGTTTGGGTTTCCACGGAATAAACATTGAAGTTCGTTTTTGATAATCGAGATAATTTTGACCGCGATTTTTTAATGCTTGTTGCTCACTGAATGGAATACCCGTGATGTAATACAAGAATAACCACATCAAAATTGGATAGATCCACAAGCTTAATAATCCTGCCGCTAATCCTATGATGGGATAAGCAAACCAATGCAGCCATTCAAAGAAGTAGTTTGGATGCCTTGAATACTTCCACAGACCTTGATCCATTGTTTTGCCATGATTATTGGGATTTTGCTTGAAACGATATAATTGTTGATCTGCAACCGTCTCACCGACGAATGCAACAAACATAATTAGACCTGCAATAATCAGATAATCATTGGTATCCATGCTCCAAGACATGCTTGGCACATTGAGCAAGCTCCACATAGGAATGCTAAATAAAATGGCTAATCCAGCCTGAAACATGAAAAAAGCAAAGAAACCAAAATGTTGATATTTGCCCATTGCTCTACGCATGTTGGCATATCGACGGTCTTCTTCATGCTCAGCTAAATAACGACGGAATAGATGCAAAGTTAGACGCAAGAACCATATTGAACTGAATACGCCGAGAAACAATCTGACATTTAACGGAGCGATCTCAACAAACAATGCTGTAATGGCAATATTGAGAACAATACAGAAACTCCATGCGACATCTACGATACCTGCACGATGGTTTACTGTTGCCCACAACCAACAAAGCGTCATCACAACGGCATCAAGTAAAAATAATTGCCACAACATAACCACCTCCTTGATGCATTAAAAAATCTTTGATTTTTTAATAAGGGCTTGCTTCAAATAGAAGATGTACATCACTGATCACGCCTTCTTTAAAGCCACCTTCGCAATAACAGAGATAGAAATCCCACATCCGAATAAAGTTCTCATCAAATCCCAAAGCCAAAACGCGTTCTTTGGCATTTAAGAAACGCTCACGCCATTGATGAATCGTTTCTGCATAGCTCAAGCCAATATCTTCAAGATGTTTTAAACGTAACTGTTGTTCAGATGCAGCTTGAGTTAAAACACTGATACACGGAATAAAACTTCCTGGGAAAATATAGCGTTTAATATAATCCACGGTATTCAAAGCTTTTTTATAACGTGCATCTTCAATTGTGATAGCTTGAATCAAGCCCAAACCATTCGGTTTTAATAAAGATCTACATTTATTGAAATAAGTCGATAAATATTGCTCACCAACAGCTTCGATCATTTCGATCGAAACCAATTTGTCGAACTTGCCTTCTAACAATCGGTAATCTTTGAGTTGAACATCGACACGATGACTAAGGCCCGCATCTGCGATACGTTTGGTTGCTTCATCATATTGTGCTTGAGAAATCGTAATCGTAGTCACTTTACAGCCATAATGCTGAGCAGCGTAAATCGCAAAACCACCCCAACCGCTCCCGATCTCAACCAAGTGATCCATAGGTTTGAGCTGTAACTTCTGACAAATCAGTTCTTTTTTATAATCCGATGCTTCTTCTAAAGTCATATCTTTGTGCTTATACACAGCACTGGAATACATCATGGAAGAATCAAGAAAGAGTTTGAAAAAGTCATTGCTCAGGTCGTAATGCTCTGCAATATTTTTTCGACTTCCTGACAATGAATTTTTACGTGTTTTGTACCAAGCTTTTAATACAAGTTGGCTGGCTTGAGAAATCACATTCTGATTAATCTTATCAAGCACATGACGGTTTCTCGCCAAAATTTGAATGACTTCAACGAGGTGTTCACTGCTCCAATAACCGCGAATATAACCTTCAGCTACACCAAGTACACCGTTTTTAAAAATCAGATCAATCAATTCTTTATTATGAATCTCTATCGTCGCTTCTAAATCAGAAACCTCACCCACGGTACCATTCCATTCTCCACGAAAATGAATTTGTCCATGACGAAGTTTGAGCAAGCTTCGAAGAACCAAAGGCAGTGAATCCTGTTCACCGAAAATAAGCGTTTTCATCATGTTGTTTTAAATCCTTATCTTTTTTAGGGTGCCGATAAAATGG
This sequence comes from Acinetobacter sp. NIPH 284, assembly GCF_000369425.1. NCBI lineage: Bacteria > Pseudomonadati > Pseudomonadota > Gammaproteobacteria > Moraxellales > Moraxellaceae > Acinetobacter > Acinetobacter sp. NIPH 284. Next base: position 100,080 of record NZ_KB850011.1, on the reverse strand, counting down.
AACTTTCTTTCGCCATAGATGAAAAGCTTGAACGTAGATCGAAGCTAACATCTTGAAAGGTTCAAAGATATGATGAATAGCATAACGATTCAGTTGTGAAGGAACTGTGATGCTGGTTAAAGTGAAACGCATCGTTGCATCAAAGATAAATTTATCTGATTGATAAAGCTGCATATGAATCACATTTTGTTCATCTGAAAAGTTAAATCGCCATTTGTACTGAATATCCATTGGCATGAATGGAGAGACATGAAAACTCTTTTCAAATTCGAACTCATAACTTTTGAAATGACTGTGCTCTTTTAATTTTTGACGACAGTCATGCACATAAACTTTACGTTCATTCCAAGGGGTATTGGTGATTTCACTCAATATGAAAACAGGTTGTTTTTGAGGATTGAGTACAAAATAAAAGATGACTGAATTAAAACTAAATCCTAAAGTTCTTGGCAATGCGAGCACACGAATTTCTGATTGAGTTGATAAAATCGTATCCGCTTGCTGCAAAAGGATTTTCTTAATTCGTTCTCTGATCGAACCTGTATAGCCTTTTAGAAAATCATTTTCATAAAGATTTAAGATATTCCAACGCGAAGTTGAACAAAGCCATGAACGATCTAGGTTTTGTTCGATACGATCTGGATCAAAACATAAATAGCTCAAACTAGACTCAAAATCGTGTGCTTTAGGATAAAAGCGCCGATGTCTAATCTGAGCTTTGGCTATGGAAAGTGAATCTTCAAACATGTGATCACCTCCAAATTTAGCCGTTCAATTTTAATAGTTGATCGACTACACGTTGAGCACTTCTCGCCCCATCTTCATGAAAGCCCCAACCCCAATATGCCCCACAGAATGAACTGCGGTTTTGACCATCGATCAAATCCCAACGCGCTTGTGATTCAATTGTTTTTTTATCAAAAACAGGATGTCGGTAACGACGTTCGACATAAATCTTATCTTTTGCGATCGGCATATTCGGATTGAGTGTAGAAAAGATCTGAGTCTTACACGGTAGCTTCTGCAAGCTGTTCATCCAGTAAGTAAATCCATAGTGTACTTGATGAGCTTTGCTATTTTTTTGATGTTTCTCTTGAGCAGTGACATGCACATGCCAACTTGCCCATTGAGATTGACGCTTCGGCATAATCGAAGTATCAGAATGTACCACCATAAAGTTATCTTGATAATCAAAACAACCTAATACATCTCGCTCATCTGCCGAAGGATCTTGAATCAGCTTTAACGTATCATCAGCATGACTCGCAAACACAACCCAATCAAAAGTTTCTTGTTCTTGATTCGTGACAATATGAACTAAATCATTTTCACGAATCACTTGTTGAACTTGCGCTTTTTTCCAAATAATTGATGGACAAGCTTTTTGAATCGCTCGTATATAAGAAGCTGAACCACCTTTTACTGTCTGCCATTGAGGGCGGTCTTCCAATTGCAACATACGATGATGTTGAAAAAAGCTTACGACAAACTTATAGGGAATATTTCCAACCTGATCCACTGGGCTTGACCACAATGCACCACACATTGGATATAAATGTTCTTGGCGAAATACCTCTGAATAATCATTTTGATTCAGATAGTCTTCGATACTCAGTTCAGCGTTGCACTGATCTAACTGAATATCTTTGTTGTCTTGATAAAAACGAATCAAGTCGGACAGCATGATCCGAAATTTCTTATTTAAAAAATTCTGAGGTCGAGTTAATAGTGACCATTTTTTTGATGGATTATATTGAAGCCCTGTCACTTGATTGTTGACCGAAAAGCTCATATCACTATTCTGTGCTTCTACACCTAATTCGGCAAGCATGGCACTGAATAGAGGATAATTATAATCATTGAATACAATAAAACCGCTATCTACAGCAACGTTTTTACGTTCAATCCAAAGATCATGTGTATCCGTATGTCCACCGAAATACTGTTCTTTCTCAAAGATTGTCACTTCATGCTGCTTTAATAATTTCCATGCAGCATATATACCTGAAATACCAGAGCCTACGATTGCAATCTTCATCAAGACTCCTCGCTTTGAATTTTACTTGTGTTTATTTTGAGATTTAATTGATGACTTTTATGGGTATCATAAATACGTTGTGGTACAGGTTTAATTCCCCAAATCAGACCTAAAAAAGACATCATTTTTAAAATGTAATAAGTAATGTCGATTTGCCACCAGAAGAAACCTTGCCGAGTACTCCCAGCATAATAATGATGGTTGTTATGCCAGCCCTCACCCAATGTAATAATCGATAAAAATAAATTATTTCGGCTGTTATCCTTCGTCTCGAAGTCTCGACTGCCATACAAATGCGCAAGTGAATTGATACATAAAGTCGCATGAATCAGCAAAACAGTTGAAATCACAAATCCCCATACCAATAGCTGTAAGCCTGAAGTACCTAAACTCGGATAAGCAATACTCAACCACTCACCTAAACCATAAATTGCAAAAGCAGTGAACAAGACCACAGGTAAACTAAAACGGTCTAACCAAACAATTTCAGGAAACTTTAGCCAGTCTTTAATGACTTCTTTTCGTGTAGAAAAATTCTGTTCATTTAAAAACCATCCAATATGACTGTACCAAAATCCATGTGTAGATGAATGCGGATCGTGATCTGTGTCAGTAAAACGATGATGATAACGATGATGAGCTGCCCACCATAAAGGCCCTCGCTGTGCACTCATGGTTCCGATCAACACAAAAAAGAATTGTATTGGACGCGAAGTTTGAAAGGTTTTATGCGAAAGATAACGATGAAAAAAAGCAGTGATCGCAAACATACGAATAAAATAAAAAAACAGCATGAATGCTATAGCAAACCAAGACACACCCACCCAAAAAACTGCAAGACAAGCGATATGCAGCAAAATGAATGGTAAAATTCTAATCCACTGAATCTTGGTATCTTTTGAGCTTTCTTGAAAAGGAATATGCTGTTTATCTAAAGTATCAGTCAGTGACCAACTATCCATCCATCGCAGAAAAAATTTAAACATTGATTCTTCCTGACCCAATCTCTTTTTATATTTATGATATTAATAGAAATCATATGAAGTTTATGTGAAGCATCCTTTTAGGCATGCTAGTGAACTCTTAGCATCATAATACAAAATTACATAGGAAACATAAATTTATATATTTTTTAACCTAAACTCAAAACCTCATCGTTTGAGTCTAGGCTCAGTTTTAGAAACTAAAAGTCAAATAGATAGCAATATAATTAAAGTGAAATCATGGGCAAGATTTTCGATACGCTTGAAATCACCAAATAAATCGCAACACAAATTACCACTACAGCAAATACCTCTTGTACCGTTTTGATATCAATCAGGCTGATTAATCTTCTGCCAATTAGCATGCCGATAATACAAGCCACAACAAAGCTAACAGTTACAACGATTGGATACTGAAAGCCATCTATGATGTGTATTGAAATACTTACACCACCAATTAAGAAAATGATCATCAGTGACGTTGCAACGATACTACGCATATCTAGATCAGTGACTTTACGCAAAGCTGGCACAATCACGAAACCGCCACCAACTCCTAATAATCCAGTTAATAGACCTGCAATTATGCCTATAATACCCAACACTGAAGCAGTTTTAACATTCCAAATCAGTTGCCCTGTTGATTGATTCACCTTACACGGTGGATCTTCAAAATCATTCACCTTATTGAAGAAAATACGATAAGCCACAATCATCATCACGATACTAAAACCAAGGCTTAACCAAACTGGAGAAATAATACTCGCAAGATGAATCCCGTAACGTGCTGATGGCAAGCTGATTAAAGCGATCCATATTGCGGCACGATAACGTACGATTTTCTTGAATAAGCCTTGAACCATGCCAACAAATGCAGCAAGTGTTACTGCCAACAAACCTACTGGTGCAGCTTGAGACACCGTCCATCCTTGACTCGCCATCAATGCTGGTACAGCCAAAATACCGCCACCTGCGCCTGTCAATCCAAGTAAACATCCGATCGCAAGACCTTCTAAGACTAATAACCACATGATATGCAATGTCCTCGTACAAGGATGAACCCATTTCTGGAGAAAATACTGCCCTAACTCAGCTCTGAATCAGGACTAAGTATTTGATTTATTTAAGCTGAATAAACTAAAGTTTTGGCTTCACCAGCCATTCACGACCTTTGAGCATTCCATCCCAATACATCGGCGGTAGAATTTGCTCTTTTAACAGCCATGCAAGCTGTGAAGGTTTTTGCCCATCGAGCAACCACTTAGGGAAACTAGGTAACAGTTTTCCGCCATAACCAAATTCTGCCAACACAATCTTTCCACGCTCAACTGTGAGCGGACAAGATCCATAACCGTCATATTGCGCAAAATTCTGATTGCCTTTTAAGTACTGCAATACATTCACTGCAACAATAGGTGCTTGCTTTCGTGCAGCTGCTGCCGTTTTCGCATTTGGTGCATTAGTGACATCACCCAAAGCAAAGATATAAGGATACTTACTATGCTGTAAGGTATGCTGATCAACACTGACCCAACCTGCCGCATCAACCAAGTTACTCGCTCGGATAAAATCAGGTGCTTGCTGCGGAGGAACAACATGAATCATGTCGAAATCAGTTTCAATTACTGAAGTATTTTCCCCTTCACTGACCTTAAACCAAGCTCGCTTTTGGCTTCCATCGACTTTAATCAATTGATGATTAAAGTTTAAATTGGCATTGTAACGTTTAATGTATTCCATCAAAGCTGGAACATAAGCTTGTACACCAAATAACACCGCACCTGTATTATAAAAATCAATTTCAATATCTTTTAATACACCTTGTTTTTGCCAATAATCAGCTGACAAATACATTGCTTTTTGCGGAGCACCAGCACATTTAATTGGCATAGGTGGCTGTGTAAAAACAGCTTTACCCTGTTTCATATTACGAACCAAGTCCCACGTATAGGGTGCAAGATCATAACGATAGTTTGAAGTCACACCATTTTTACCTAGCGTTTCAACTAAACCTTCTATTCCATGCCAATTTAATTTTAAGCCCGGACAGACGACTAATACTTCATAGTTAATCGGCTTACATCCCTCTAATAAAACTTGTTTATTATCAGGATCAAAAGCTGCAACAGCCGCCTTAATCCAATGAACTTGTTTAGGAATCAGACTCGCCATTGTTCTTACCGTTTTTTCAGGAGCGAATATCCCACCGCCCACCATCGTCCATCCTGGTTGGTAGTAATGAATTTCAGCAGGATCAATCACGGCAATATCTAAATTCGATTGACGAGATAACAAACTTGATGCTGCTGAAATACCCGCTGCTCCCCCACCGACAATCACCACAGAAAAATTCGGTATATTGTTTAACTGAGTTGGATTTTGCTTCAAAATTCGAGGGACTAAACCTTGTAAATCGTAGCCCAGTGATTTTGACTGCAACAACATCTGATCAATGGTAAGTTCAGCCACTTGAGACAGTGCCCATAAGGTAATTGATCGAGTTCCTGAACGGCAAAATGCTAGTACAGGTTTTTGGGATTTTTGATAAAGTGACTTAAATTCAATTGCTTGTTCATCTGTCACCCGCCCACTTACAACAGGTAAATATTCCAATTGAATCCCATGGCGTATTGCAGCTTCTTGGATCTCAATAATATTTGGCTGGTCAACACCTTCACCATCAGGGCGATTACAAATAATCGTTTTGATTCCCTTGGCTGCAATTTCAACCAAATCAGATTGATTGATCTGCGCAGATACCCAAAATTCAGGGTTAACTTGTTTTAAGTCACTCACAATTTTCCCCTTATTTCCCACACGCTTTATTGGCAGGCAGGGCTATATCAATCTTTTTAGGATATGGAAGATCAAGATTTTTCATAATTTCTACAAAATCTTGTTTGCTACGTCCATGACCTAAACGAGAGTTCGATTCGCGTTCATGCCTTACAGTTGAAGACAAACGACCTTTATAATCATGTCCTGGGTAAACGATCGTGTCGTCAGGTAAAGTGAATATCTGTTGGTGGATACTGTCGTATAAGGTTTCAGCATTGCCTTCTTGGAAATCAGTACGACCACAACCATCTATCAGTAATGCATCACCAGTAAACACCATATTGTCAATGACATAGCTTGTGCAGGCATTCGTATGTCCAGGGGTATAACGTGCTTCTATTAAGCATTCACCAACACGGATCGCACTGCGGTCAGTGATAAAAATATCACCACAATCCACGCCAGAGTTACGATGTAAAACTGTTTTACAGCCAAAACGTGCTCTGAGTAAATTTGCAGCCGTAACGTGATCTGCATGAACATGCGTATCTAAGCTGTAAACTAACTTGAGATTCAACTGATTCAACATTTGTTCATAACTTTCTATTTCAGAAGCAACTGGATCAATCAGTACCGCTTCACGTGTTTGTTCAGATGCAACCAAATAAGTATAAGTTGAACTTTCTTTTTCAAAAAATTGATGAAATATCATTTCAATTTGTCTCGATATGCTTGGTTATATTCTTATTTTGCAAACTAAGTGCCAACTTTATGCAATACAAATTATATTCAAATAAAACAATATATTAATTGATAATATTTAATTTTAAACAAAATCCCTATTTCATTAATGTTGCACAATATGTTTCAATTGTTTCAAATGAAAAACATTCGATGAAACACCATGCACCAAGCGATTGATTTTGATACTCAAGCTGATTTAGAGAGCTTTTTGTTTAAATTGCAAACTCTAATGTTAGATAGTTCCTTTCTTATCTTAGATCAATCTAAGCAGCGTTTTGTGTATGAATTCAACGATAAAAAAATCAATAATTCGTTATTTCAAACTTTAAAAAAAACAATACAACATCATGAGCTTGAAATCGGACGACATATGATGAGTGATGCAGCTCAATCCATCGAGCTGTTTTGCCATCGTCATCCTATTAGAATTATCGATCAGCACTTTGAGGGAACCTTATATTTATTACAATCCACTCAAGTTATACAGAAAATAAAACAAGATCAAAACATCCCAACTTTAGAGCAGATTTTTCATAGCCACTCGCCAGAAATGCAACGCATGTTTTCCATTATTCAACGTGTTGCAGTTACAGAATTCCCAGTTCTAGTTCGCGGTGAATCTGGTAGTGGAAAAGAACTGGTTGCGCAGGCTATTCATGATCATAGTCAGCGGAAAAATAACGTATTTATTGCCATTAACTGTGCAGCTTTAAATGCCAATATTCTGGAAAGCGAATTATTTGGTCATGTTAAGGGTGCTTTTACAGGGGCGATTCGAGAACATAAAGGCGTATTTGAACGTGCTGCAGGCGGAACACTTTTTTTAGATGAAATCGCTGAAATTCCATTAGAACTTCAAGCAAAATTATTAAGAGTTCTTGAGACTGGTGAATTTACACCTTTAGGTGGAGAAAAATCGATTAGAGCGAATGTCCGTATTATCACCGCTACTCATCGAGCGTTACGAGAAGAAGCTCGTCTTGGACGCTTCCGTCAAGATTTATTATATCGACTGCGTGTTATTCCAATTTTTGTTCCACCACTGCGTGATCGTAAGCAAGATATTCCATATATTGCAGATTATATTTTATCTGAACAACACAATGTTTTTGGTACATCGACTAAATTATCTAATTCAGCATTACAAACCTTAATGCAATATGATTGGCCCGGAAATGTCCGTGAATTAAAAAATACGCTCCTTTACGCACTGACCATGGCAAGCGAGAAGTCTGAAATAGATGTTTGCGATTTACCCGATGAAATTATTGATAAGCAACATATTCCACCTTCAAATTCAATCATTGAAGATGAACCATTACTGATCTCGGATAAAATCAATAAAGAAACGATACGGAAAACATTAATCCAATATCAAAATGATCTTTCACTCGCAGCAAAAGCACTGGGTATGAGTCGAACCACACTTTGGCGCTATCGTAAAAAATTTAATTTATAAAAAAAAAGCGAGACTTGGATATCTCGCTTTTTTATTGACCACCTTATCTAACTTTTCAAATGAGGGTTCCCAAGAGACAGGTCATTTTCTAAATGCTGATCAAATATATCAGTCAGCATACTGTCGTAGCGTTTAGCATTATATTTTAAAAGCTGTTCCGCTTCATTTGCAGTAATAAAACCCACTGCAACTGCATCTGTAATATGTTCCTCAAAAGTCAGTCCTTTAAACTGATCTTTAGATTCAGCTTTTTTAAACTTATCCCAAAGCGGCTGCAATGTTAGTAACATTTGGAAGGTTGATTCCATGCGCCCCATCACATCTGTTTCATCGGTTGTGTAATAAACATGTTTTTTCAATTCCGCTCTAAAAGAATTTTCTTTAAGTAGTAATTGAGCAACTTGTTGTTTAAGTTCATCCGATGGTTTTGTGACTGGTCGACCAAATGGGAAACTGATTAATTTCACCAATGTCGCAGCAATTTTCACAGGGAAATTTTCATACAATCCAAAGAATGCTTCCTGAGCATTATAGAGAGCCTTATTTAATGCTAATTCTGCATGTTTTTGATCCGACTCAGTTCTTTGTCCATGCTCATAATAATTAAGAATCGCTGTTGCAATAAATAAATGGGCATGAATATCTGCTAAACGACCTGAAAGCATTTCCTTACGTTTTAAATCTCCAGCCAATATTCCCAATGCCATGTCTGCCGTCAAAGCAAAATCAGCACTCATACGATTGATCATTGCATAATATGGTTTTGAGAAATCATCAGCCGATGAAGAGCCCACTTTACTGCCCCCTGTGAGACCAAATGCAAGCGCTTTTGCAGCACGATTAAAAGTATAAGCAAGATGTTTAAATAACAAGGTATTGAATTTTTTTAGAGCACTCTCTTTATTGTCTGATTGCAATAATTGCAGTTCTTCAAATAAATACGGATGGCATCTCATGGAACCTTGACCGAAAATCATCAAAGAACGCGTAAGAATATTTGCCCCTTCTACCGTAATTGCAACAGGTATGGATTGATAAGTTAAAGCCATAAAATTACGTGGTCCTAGCTGAATCGCACGTCCACCAACGACATCCATACCATGATTAATCACTTTTCTCATAGTTTCAGTCGCATAGTATTTTGCCATAGCTGTCATGACGGCTGGAGTCCCACCCTGATTCAAACCACAAGTCACCATATATCTAAATGACTCAAGCATATAGGCATCACTGGCAATATCACTGGTTGCCTCTTGCACACCTTCAAAATGCCCAACTGACACTTTAAACTGTTGTCGAACGCTAGCAAATGCACCCACTAAAAGGTAACTCATCTCAGCCGCAGCAGTCGCCAATGCTGGTAAAGAAATACCACGACCAACGCCTAGACATTCCATCAACATGCGCCAACCTTTACCTGCATTTTGTTGACCGCCAATAATCCAGTCGATTGGAATGAAAATGTCTGTTCCTTCCACAGTTCCATTCATAAATGGCGCACCAGGATTATGGCGTGCACCTATTTTTATGCCTTCATGACTTGCAGGTATTAATGCACAGGTAATACCATATTCACTTTTACTTTTATCACCTAATAGACCATCTGGATCGTACAACTTAAACGCCAAGCCAATTACCGTTGCAATCGGTGCAAGCGTAATCCATCGTTTAGAAAAATTCATTTTTAGACCCAGAACTTCTTGTCCTTGATAAGACCCATAACAGACTATACCTGTATCTGGAATCGCTCCCGCATCAGAACCAGCTTCTGGACTGGTTAAGCCAAAGCAAGGAATTTCTGTACCATTTGCTAAGCCGGGTAAATAACGTTGCTTCTGTGCAGTTGTACCGTAATGTAGCAATAGCTCACCTGGACCAAGCGAGTTGGGTACCATACAACTCACTGCCGCAGTCAATGAACGTGATGCTATCTTGCTCATAATGCGGCTTTGAGCAAATGCTGAAAATTGTTTTCCCCCAAATGATTTTGGAATGATGAGTCCTAAAAAACCTTTATCTTTAATAAACTGCCAAACTTCAGGAGGTAAATTTTTATCTTTGTGGTGAATTTTCCATTCATCAAGCATGGAGCAAAGTTGTTGAACTTCATTGTCTATAAAAGATTGTTCTTCAACTGAAAGTTTTGGATATGGATATTGATCGAACTTTTCCCAATCAGGCGCTCCCATAAATAATTCTTTTTCCCACCAACTTGTACCTGCTTCCAAAGCCTCTCTTTCTGTAATACTCATGCTAGGCATTGCTTTGGAAAGAATATTAAATGCAGGTTTAGCAATTAACGCTTCACGTAATGGTGCAACAAGTAAAATAATACTCATTAAAATGATGGGAATACCAACCACTAAACACCAAGGTGTAATAAAAATCGCGCATAGAATCGCAATAGCGATAGCCAAAATACTACCAATTGTTCGATTGAGTTCGAAATAAAATGCAGCCCACAACACAAAAAACTGAATCAACAAGCTAAGCAATATCAATACGAGAGTCATAATTACTCCTTTGCCTTCAACTTGAACTGAGAAAGATGATTTATTTGAATTACTTCATGTTTAAATTTAGATGGAAATAGGTGAAAAAAGCGTGAATTTTTATTCTACAGATTGGATTGATTTTTTTTTAAATTCGCTACCCAACATTACACAACCGCATCAAGATAAAACCTCTTGCGAAAGTCGTTATTGCAAGTTTATCTGGCTTACTAGTGCAGCGAGGTTTTGTTGCCAAAAGTTTGAAATAGAATGCTACCCTAATTGAGCTAAATTCAAGTGATAACCTGGATATGATATCAATCTAATTATTTGAATTTATTAAAAATTTATACATATGCATGAATCTAATTCATCTGACTAGGAAAACTCCTTGCTGTGAATTTATCACCTAATAATTTGATGAAATGCATTTTGGTTTCCACTAAACTTCGATGATGATAACCAGACCATTTTTTCCAAAGTGACCTACCTAGCCTTTTGACTGTTTTTAATAATTCATTCCTCTCTAAAGATATCTATTTCTTATCTTTCCAAAGCTTTGCATTCTTGCTAGGTGGAATGACTGCATGTGCATCTCAATCTAAAATGACTTGTCGGCAGTGCTTTGTATCATCAGCACCATCTGTATAGACTAAATCAATTCGTTCATCCAACGGAATTTGATCAAGCAAATCACCAAGCACCTCTGAATCACTCACTTTGTTTGTTGTGAGCTGAACTACTCGTAGTTGATATGAAGTTTGCGCCATTGGAGACGATATTCAGTATCAAAATTATAAAATTGATTCTATTTTCGATAAAATAGTTTTATATAAAAAGACCACGTCAAGGGGATGACGTGGCGAAAAACTGAAATATATAACTCACTATACACAGCATATAATCAAGCTATGTATTAACTTTTCGCAATGTTATCGAGTAGTTCTGGTTCCAACATAAAGAAATCTCGTCCAAAATTTTCCAACGGAATATCAGAAAGGTTAATTTGGTATTCAATATCACCGTTAAAAAAACTTTGAGATTTTTGTATCGAACGTTCCCAACCGAATTCCTTACCACATTGCTTGAGCAAATATTGATAAACCTTTGCATCATTGACTCTTAACAAGAATGCATCATCAGATAACTGATGTATCGAGACATTTTCGGAATATTGCACATCAATCATGATCTACCTCCTAGAATGAATGATCAAGTGAATATTAGTTATCATTATAGATAATTGCTTACTATTCAACCATTTTTTAATATTTATTTTTAGTTATTAAATATTTAAGTCATATTTTTGAAATAAACAACAAGACTGGAAGCGATGTGACGAAAATTATCACTAATGCTAGCTTTCTTCTCTGTCAAATTATTAGCGATAAAGAGTAGGTCTTTGGCTGCATAACATCAAAAAGTGTAAATTCTCATAATAATACTTCCCATTAAAACCAATGATGTTCTAAAAAATTATTATTTATACATGCCTAAATACATAAAACAGCATTGATTCGATCTTGATCTGTGATTAAGTTTAATCCATTCATTACCTAAAATTTTCTCCATAACAACTTCTATATTTTCTGATGGGTAAACTATTTTCCAAATTAAGTTAGTAGACACTAAAAAGATTCAGTTCAAATTATTCAACGGTAAATGAATAACATCTTAATTGTTTAGAATTGTCTTCTATAGAAAACAATCATTATAACCTCAGACAACTGACAGTATTTTTTTAAATGTGTGCCCTATCTTTTGAATAATTACTACTGAATTTAGGCAGATCAAACCGTCATTCACATCTATTCTACTTTGAAAGAGCCAGTTAAGTTGTTCGAAGTATAGGCTTGTATATTGTTAGCATTTCAAACTGACGATTAGCTAATTCTCAATTGCTCCTTACAAGTTTTATCCCATGTAATTCAATCCAATATTGGATGTGGGGTAGGTTTAGGGGTAAAACCAGAGCTAAGAAAAAAAGCCCTTGTAAAAACAAGGGCTTTTTTAAATATTTGGCGGAAGCGGTGTCCGTCTAACAATAGTCCTAAGCAGTCCAACACAATATTATAAATATATATTTTTCAATTGTTTAATATTTTAATCGTCCTAAGCCATCTTGCCCAATCCTACCATTTCCAGTATTTTATGAGGGGTAGGTTGAGGGGTAAATCAAAGGCATGCCAAAGAAATCCAAAGAGCTTTCCGCACTCAGTGTAGCAAGAATTAAAGAGACTGGTCGATACCACGTAGGCGGCGTTGATGGTCTTTGTTTAAATGTTGAAAGAGATTCCCGTGTCTGGATTTTACGTGCCGTTGTGGGAAAACGTCTGGATAAAGATGGAAAATTAAAACCTCATCGCCGTGATATTGGTATTGGCCCCTACCCTGAAGTTTCCTTGGCAGAAGCCCGTGCCAAAGCCGCTGAATTAAAATTACAAATACGAAATGGGATTGATCCTATTGTGCATAAACAGGAACAGCTTGAAAAGCTGCATGTCCAGCAACTACGGAATAAAACATTCATGGAATGTGCAAAAGTTGTTATTGCCAATAAAACCCGTGAACTCAAAAATCAAAAGCATATCGGACAATGGTCAACAACACTGGAAACCTATATCTATCCAACGCTGGGTGATCTCACCATTGGCACCATTACCAAAGTAGATATTGCTGAAGCTCTCAAACCAATCTGGATTGAAAAAAATGAAACAGCCAGACGTATTCGTGGTCGTATAGAAACCATTTTTGATTATGCCAAGGCTATGGGATATTTTGAGGGTGACAACCCTGCTGAATGGAAAGGCAATCTTGAACCTATATTAGGTAACTTAAAGCAGGAATCACGCCCACATCCATCCCTGCCTTATGAACAGGTTGCTGAGTTTATCCAGCATTTAAGACAGAAAAAAGGGATTTCCCCTAAAGCTCTGGAATTTGCGATTTTAACTGCATGTCGATCTGGTGAGATTTTTGGGGCTAAATGGCAGGAAATTGATTTTAAGAATAAGGTTTGGATTATTCCTAAAGAACGGATGAAAGCAGAAAAGGAACATCGCGTACCTTTGTCTGAAGAAGCCATCACGTTGCTTGAATCAATCAAAAATCATACTCAAGCACAAGATTTCATTTTCCCTGCCCCACGTTCTGGAGAAATGCTTTCTGATATGTCATTAACCACATTGATCAAACGGATGCATGAGCAGAAGCTTAAAGAAGATGGCTTAGGCTATATTGATCCAAAACAAAATCGTGTGGTTACAACACACGGTTTCCGTTCTACATTCCGTGATTGGTCAGCCGATAAAGCGGATTATTCACGGGAAGTTTGTGAGCATGTACTTGCCCATAAACTACCCGATGAAGTTGAAGCTTCTTACTTACGTGGAGGGTACCTTGAAAAACGTAAAGGTTTAATGGCTGATTGGACTGAATTCTGTTGTACACACTTTAACTAGACATCATAAAACGAATGCTTCAGCCTTAGATGGCTGAAGCATTCGTTTTAAAGGGAATTAAACAGATTTTTTTACAGGCTCTGTACTCTTGATATTAGTTATACTTTTGACATTACTTGTTTTCTGGTTTAACACTTACGATTGTGTAAATTTCACCATCTGCTTTTAATTCAAAATCAACTTTTTGCCCTACTGCAAGCCCATTTAACAACTTAGGATCTGCAACCTTAAAACCCATTGTCATTGCTGGCCATTTAATCGCTGCAATTGCCTCATGATTGAGTGTCAAAATATTTTCTTTCGTATTAATAGCTGTAATAACGCCAACAGCTTGAGCTGTCATTGCTGTAGATGATTCTTTACTCATCTGCTCCATAGGTGCTTCCGCTTTCTTTTGCTCTGATGCCTCATTTTTACTACAAGCGCTTAACGTAGCAATAGTTGCAACAAGAGCTACAATTTTCATAAATTTAAACATAATAAAACCTCTTTGAACGAAATAATAAAACTATCAAGATTTTGATAGTTTCCTTTTGATTAGAAGTTGGTAGGCAGCGGGGATAACAAACATTGATAAAAGCGGAGCTGAAATCATGCCTCCAACCATCGGTAAAGCAATACGGCTCATCAATTCAGAACCTGTTCCAGTCCCCAAAAGAATAGGAAGTAGCCCGACTAAAATTACAGCTACAGTCATCGCTTTTGGGCGAACACGTAGAACAGCCCCTGTACGAAGTGCGTCATTGAGCTGTTGTTCAGTTAAGGATTTTTCAGAAGACTGCGTTTGTTGTATGGCTTGCTTTAAATAAAACAACATGACCACACCAAACTCTGCGGCAACACCCGCAAGTGCAATAAAGCCTACTGCTATGGCAATTGAAAAGTTATAGCCACTGAAATACATTGCCCAAATACCACCGATTAAAGCGAATGGTAGAGTCAGCATAATCAGAGCGGCATCTTGTACTTGTCTAAAAATCAAATAGAGCAATAGAAAAATGATCATCAAAGTGATTGGTATCACCACCTTTAGACGAGCATTTGCTCTTTCCATAAACTCAAATTGACCTGAATAACTAATACTCATACCCGCAGAGCGTTTCACTTGTTCATCAATAGATCGTTTCAAATCCTGAACTACAGAAGCTAAATCACGCTCTTGTACATCAACATAGACCCAACCACTTGGGCGAGCATTCTCACTTTTTAGCATTGGGGGGCCATCAGTGATTTGAATATTGGCAATGCTACTCAAAACAATTTGCTGACCTGATTCAGTCAGAATTGGTAGATTCCTTAAGGCTTCAAGTGAATCTCGGATTTCTCGTGGATAACGTACATTAATAGGATACCTAGCTAATCCCTCAACAGTTTCCCCAATATTCTCCCCACCAATTGCTGATGACACAATTTGCTGTACATCATTGATATTAAGACCATAACGTGCAGCTTGCTTTCGATTAATATCGATATCAACATATCGCCCACCTGTGAGTCGTTCAGCTAAAGCTGAGCTAACACCGGGTATCTTTTTGGCAACCTGTTCAATTTGTTGTGCGACCCGATCAATATCTTGCAAATCATTTGCTGAAATCTTAATCCCGATTGGGCTTTTAACCCCAGTTGCCAACATATCAATTCGGTTACGAATAGGTGGCACCCAGATATTTGTTAAACCCGGTACTTGAACCGCTTTATCCAGTTCTTTTACTAACTTGTCGGGTGTCATACCTGAACGCCATTCAGATCGCGGTTTAAACTGAATCGTGGTTTCAAACATTTCTAAAGGTGCTGGATCTGTAGCTGACTCTGCTCGCCCAGCTTTACCAAATGCCGTGGCAACCTCTGGAACAGTTTTAATCATTCGATCAGTCTGTTGAAGTAACTCAGAAGCTTTTGCTGCGGACAATCCCGGTAAAGCCGAAGGCATATACAGTAAATCACCTTCATCCATATTGGGCAGGAACTCTCCACCTAAGCGAGTTAAAGGGAAAAGACTGAGAAGAAAAATGAATGATGCACCAAATAAAGTTGTCTTTGGATAAGCTAAGACCTTATCCAACATCGGACGGTATATTTTGATTAGAAAACGGTTTAATGGATTGCATTGTTCAGAGGGTAACTTCCCTCGAATCCAGTACCCCATCAAAATTGGAATCAGTGTAATTGATAACCCTGCGGCAGCGGCCATGGCATAAGTTTTAGTAAATGCCAATGGAGAAAACAGTCGTCCTTCTTGTGCTTGTAAAGTAAAAATAGGAATAAAGGATAAAGTAATGATGAGTAAACAGAAAAATAAAGCAGGTCCAACCTCACTAGCAGAATGCGTAATGATGTCCCAACGCTCTTGTGTTTTTAAAACTTGATCAGGATGTTCATGTTGCCAAGCTTCGATATGCTTATGTGCGTTTTCGACCATAACCACAGCGGCATCGACCATAGCGCCAATTGCAATGGCAATACCACCCAATGACATGATATTGGCATTTAGTCCCTGATAATACATCAATAAAAAAGCTGACAAGATTCCCAAGGGCAAAGAAACAATCGCAACCATTGCTGAACGTAAATGCCAGAGGAATAATCCACAAACCAAAGCCACCACAATAAATTCTTCAATCAATTTATGGCTTAAATTTTCTACAGCCCGATCAATCAATTGACTGCGATCATATACTGGAACAACTTGCACGCCTTTAGGTAAACTTTGTTGCAATTCAGCCAGTTTTGCTTTCACAGCAGTAATCGTTTCACGTGCATTCTTACCGGCCCGTAAAATCACAACACCTCCAACGGTTTCTCCTTGTCCATTAAGTTCAGTAATTCCACGACGCATTTCAGGTCCGAGTTGAATCGTTGCAACCTCTCCAAGAGTGATTGGGATGCCTAAACCGTTCGTACGTAATGGGATCTGCCGAAAATCTTCTAATGTTTTTAAATAACCAGAAGCTCTTACCATATATTCAGTTTCAGCCATTTCTAGGACTGAACCGCCAGTTTCCTGATTTGCCTTTTGAATTGCCTCAATGATACTTCGTTGAGTTATACCGAATGCTGCCATCTTGGTAGGGTCTAAAACAATTTGATACTGCTTAACCATTCCCCCAATTGTGGCAACCTCAGCCACATTCGGTACTGTCTTTAGTTCATACTTCAAAAACCAGTCTTGTATGCTTCGCAGTTGTGAGAGATCATGTTGCCCTGTTGGATCAACCAAAGCATATTCGTAAATCCAACCAACACCTGTAGCATCTGGTCCTAATGAAGATTTTGCATTTGTAGGCATTCGCCCTTGTATTTGATTCAGATATTCCAACACGCGAGAACGTGCCCAGTAAAGATCAGTATGTTCATCAAAAATGATATAAACAAACGAATCACCAAAAAAAGAATAGCCCCGAACAGCTTTAACACCGGGCACTGATAACATGGTCGTTGTTAAAGGATACGTCACCTGATTTTCAACAATTTGTGGTGCTTGACCGGGAAAATTAGTTCGCACAATAACTTGTACATCAGACAGATCTGGCAAAGCATCAACCGGAGTATTTTTGACAGCCCAAGTTCCCCAAACGGCAAGAACTACAGCAGCTAATAAGACAAATACTCGATTTGCAATTGAAAAACGAATAATACGGGTGATCATGATGGTTCTCCCGTTTAGTTCTTCATAGATGTCATAGACATCTTGGAAATGTCAGAAATCACATAAGCATCCCCAACATGTGTAAAGCGGAAACTGACCTGATCTCCTTGCTGAATTTGGGTAAATGGTTGTACTGGTTGTTTAAAGCCCATGGTCATAGCCCCCCAACCCAACTCAGCAATTGCCTGATGTGAAATGGTAATGTCTTGAGCTGTAACTTTTTCCACTTTACCAATGCCTTGGTATATTGATGCCTTAGTTACTTGAGATGAAGTAATCGATTGTCCAGTGTTTAACTTATCCAGTACACCCTGTAAATTGGCCTCAGAATCAATTATGAATTGTCCCGAAACCACTACTTTCTGACCAGCGTTCAAACCCTGTAGAATTGCTATTTTATTTCCATCACTCTGCCCTAACTGTACAACAACAGGTTCAAAACGCCCTTGTTCATGTGCCACAATGACGATATTACGAGTACCGGTACGTATAACAGCTTGCTCTGGCACAACTAAACTGCTTTGAGGATTGTTGGAGAATTTGACAGAAGCAAACATTCCTGGCTTGAGTTGTCCCTCTCTATTGGGTAACTCAATACGAACTTTTATGGTTCTGCTTGTGGTATCTAGTGTTGGTAAAATATCAATGACTTTACCAGACACTTTTTGAGGATATGCAGCAAAAGTTGCTTCGACTTTAGCACCTCGTTTTATTCCAGCAATTTGCGTTTCAGGCACTGCTGCTTCTAACCAAATTGGATTAATTCCTTTAATTGAAGCAAGTGTTTGCCCCATAGTTAAAGTCATTCCACTATGAACTTCTAATGAGTCAATGAATCCACTTATAGGAGCACTCAAAGTCATATTAGATTGTACTTGATGTGTTTGTTCGACTTGATGGATCACATTTGGTGGGATTCCCAGAAGCCGTAGGCGTTGTCGACTTGCTTGAATAAGAGAACGGTCTCCTATTTTAAGTACTGCCAAAAACTCGGTCTGCTCCCCAGTCCATTCTGGTATTGAAATATCAGCAATCGGGCTCCCTTGAGTCACTATATCTCCGACTGCATGACCATAGACACGCTGAACAAAACCACTTGCCCGTGTTTGCAGAATCGCTATCTGTCGTTCATTCGCTTGTAATATGCCATTGGTTAACAAAGTATTACCCATTACAACTTGTTCGACTGTGGCATAACGAATGGCTAGATTTTGTTGAAGAGATGGATCAATCTTTACTCCTGCACTTTCAGTCATTCCAGAAGTACTTTCATCCGCATATTTAGGGACTAACGGCATATCCATAAAAGGGGATTTCCCCGGCTTATCAAAATGCTGTTCTGGTTTCATTGGATCGTACCAGTACAACACTTTAGCAGTTGCCTGATCACTTACAGTTTGCTTTTTATCATTTTGATGAGCATACCAATATCCAGCTCCACTACCGATTCCCAAGCTGCCCACAATCAAGCCAGCAATTACGAATGCTAATTTATTTTTTAACATTATCGTGACTCCTCAGCATGGTTTAAGGTCGGTTCTACAAAAGAAAAATAGAGCTGGGCTTTGATAATTGCTTGCTGTTGTTGTAAATCGATGAGGCGTAATCGCTGATTTAGTAATGCTTGTCGTGTCTCAATGACATCTGACAAATTGGCTTTACCAGCCTGATAACTTGCTAGCTGTAAATTTACTTTTTGTTTAGTCAAAGGAAGTGTACTTTGAACTGTACGTTGGATTTGTTGATCAAGGGCTTTTAAGTCCGATAGCCCCTCATCTAACATAGTGAGATGCTCGCGGTATTTTATCTCCTGATCTGCTGTAATCCTGTTTTGTTCCGCTAAAATGGCTTGAACCAATGAACTACTACGTTTTTTTGAAAATACTGGTAGTTCCGTTGTCAGTTGCACACCAATCATATCTCCAAATTCAGGAGCACGGTGCTGATAGGCAAACTCGATACTCCAATCTGATTTTTGTAGGGCTTGAGCTTGCTTAAGTTTGGCTTCAGCAGTTTGCCTTTCTGCTTGAAATGCTTTCAATTCAGGAAGTTGATGCAGATGATGATATAAACGTGATGTATCAAAATTAATTACAGGTTCTTGGCTAGGCAAACTTTCTATTTCAGTTGTACGACTAGAATCCGCACTGATTAATCGGTGTAATTCTAGCTTTGCTTTATTTAAATCTCGAAGTAAATCATCTTTTTGATCAAGTAAAACCGTTTTGTCCAGCTTAGGGGAAATCGCATTAGTAACCATAGTCCGACCAGATGTAACCTGTGTCTGCGTAATCTGGAATAACAATCCATTTTCTGAAAGAAGGTCATCATATAAGGCCAGTTTACGCTCAAGATAAAAACGCTTAAGCCATACCGATGCTACTTTTTGACGTAACTCAATACGAAGAATTTCTGTCTGAGCATTAGCTGAACCCAATTCAGCTTTTGCTAATTCTATTTCGGCCAATCTTTTGGCACGATTTGGAAAATCTTGCATGATGCCAATCTTTTTCATCGTCATGCCTTCTTGTGTGACTGACCATGCGGCATCGCCAGACACGGGGTAATTATCTAAGCCAACAAACAGTTTAGGATTGGGTAAGATACCGGAAGCTGAAACCATATTCTCAGCACCTTCAATCTGAGCACTATTAGCTCTTAGAGCAGGCGCATATCGCTCAGCAAGCTTCAATGCTGTATCCAAAGTCAGTGGCTGGGCATAAGCATGTCCATAACTCAAGAAAAAACAGATCGTCGCAATCGAGCATCCACCCCATTTTAGGGACAGCTTTCCTTTATTAAAGTTCATATTTTTAGCTCTAAAATGATGTACACGCGCACGTGCAGAACACCCATAGAAAACTCTATGAATGATGAAGAATCATCAAATTAGTTAAAGCGTGGGGGTTTCCATAAATTGGAAAGATCAGATGAGATGAAATTTTGATTTAATGGAGAAAAAGTAGACTGTTCCGCAGGTAAAAAAATCATCGACTGCAAAACATCCAGCGCTGTAGATGTATATGCAATTTTAGAAAATGACATAATACAATCTTGCTTAGACATACATGATGGATCATGTAATTGCTTCTTAATCTTTACCTCAGCTTTCATACAATCCATGTGCATAGCACTTGCTTTTTCATGATCTTCAGAATTCATCATTTGCATGGATTGTGTATCTTGAGATGACATTAAACATGGGCTATGTACAGATGCAGCAGCTGCTGCCGATCCTACAATTAGGATAGCAAAAGATAAAAACAGCGATAAGCATGTCCTTAACAAGTGCATAACATCAAGACCAAAATTTAACCTTTTTAGTTTTACAGATTATCCTGTAAATAACAATCCTATAATTAATTAAACTAATTCATTAAACAGCGGTTGTTGGTTTATATCAACAACCGCCTTCTAAATTAAAACCGACTTATAACTTGATAAGTTATAAAGGAAAATAAATAAGCCAATGAAAAGAGATATACAGCCATTACGACTGGTTGTTTCCAACTCCCTGTTTCTCTTCGAATGGTCGCTAGTGTTGCTAAACAATGCGGGGCAAAGATAAACCAAACTAACAATGACATACCTGTCGCTAGCCCCCATCCATCCGGACCAGATATTTGAGATAATAAAGTCTGGGTAACTGCATCTTCATCACCAGACATTGCATAGATCACCCCTAACGCAGCAATAATCACTTCACGAGCTGCCATGGCAGGAATCAAAGCAATACAAATTTCCCACGTAAATCCAATCGGAGCAAATATTGGATGGATTAGATGTCCTAACTGTCCAGCAATACTATAATTGATTGGTGGCATTGTTGGGTTATCAGGTGGTAATGGGAACGTTACCAAGAACCATAATAAAATAGAAAGTGCGACAATAATTCCACCAACTCTTTTTAAGAATATAGTCGCTCTATCATAAAGCCCCAAAGCTACATTTCGAACATCTGGAATACGGTATGTAGGTAATTCAAAAATGAAAATACTTTCAGTTTTATCTTTTCTTACTAATTTCAGGAATAAAGAAACCAATAAAGCGGATACGATTCCTGACATGTAAAGCCCGAACAGAACTAGACCTTGTAAACTGAGCCAACCATAAACCAACTTGTTTGGAATGAATGCAGCGATCAGCAAAGCATATACAGGTAATCGTGCAGAACACGTCATCAAAGGTGCAATCATAATCGTTGCCAAACGATCTCTTTCAGAACTGATACTCCGTGTTGCCATAATTCCTGGGATGGCACAGGCAAAGCTTGAAAGCAACGGAATAAATGAACGCCCACTTAAGCCTGCTTTAGACATCAGTTTATCCAACAAAAAGGCAGCTCTAGGTAAGTAACCTGATTCCTCTAAAACTAAAATAAAGAAAAATAAAATAAGAATTTGAGGCATATAGGCAAGCACACTACCTGCACCCGCAATCACACCGTCAACAATCAAACTTCTTAGAAGTTGGTGCGAAATTAAAGGTCCAACAGCCCCACTAAACCATGTAATCGAATTTTCAATAAATGCAATGAAGGGTTGTGCCCAAATGAAAACAGCCTGAAACATTACAAACATGGTAAAGGTCAATATTAATAATCCAAAAAATGGATGTAAGAATATTTTGTCTAAGAAAGCCGTTCGTTTATCACCATTATCATTCTTCAATATGACCTGTTTTGTAATATCTTTGATTTGGTCGAAATGATTTAGATCAGAATGATAAGGGGAAATAAACAAATTTTTTTGGTCTAACTGCGTTAATAAACCCTGAATCCCTTTTGTCTTTACAGCTATCGATTCAACAACAGGAATACCTAAGAGCTGAGATAATTTTGATGTGTCAATCGAGATACCACGTTTTCTAACCTCATCCATCATGTTAAGAACAAGTAACATTGGTCTGTTTAAAGCTCTGACTTCAAGTACAAGACTTAAATGAAGATGAAGATTCGTAGCATCCACAACACATACAAAAATATCAGGTATAACTTCACCTTTTAACTCGCCAAAACAGACTGCTCTAGTTACTTCTTCATCTAAACTACTTGGCTTTAAACTGTAAGTCCCAGGTAAATCCAGTACTCGTACAGTATCGCCAGAAGGTAATTTAAAAAAACCCTCTTTCCGTTCTACCGTTACCCCAGCATAATTAGCAACTTTTTGACGAGTCCCTGTGAGGGTGTTAAAAAGTGATGTTTTACCGCAATTGGGATTACCAACGAGTGCAATATTTTTAGTGTTCATTGGTAATCTCTACAAAAATTCGTTCTGCTTCATTTTTTCTTAATGCGAAACGTGAGGTTTCAATTTGAACCAATACGGGGTCACCACCAAAAAGCCCTTTTGCAAGTACTTGTAAGGATTCACCTACTCTAAAGCCCAGCAGTTCTAAACGCTCTAGAACAGGATCATTTTTATCTTGATACTGATCACCCTTTTTAAGATCAATGATTTTTACAATTTGGTCTTGCTTTACTTGAAATAAATTCATTGTCTGCACCTTATTTCAACGCCAAAATTTTTCTAGCGCCGTTAAGCACGAACAATGAAACGAGGATACCAATAATCAAATCAGGGTAAGCTGAGCTAGTCCATGTCACAAGTACACCGGCAAAAATGACTCCCATATTAACGATTACATCATTTGCGGTGAATATCCAACTTGCTTTCATATGGGCACCTCCATTTTTGTGGCCTGTCAATAAATAGAGACAGGCAACATTTGCAATAAGTGCACAGAAAGCAATAATAATCATTATGCTAGATTCAGGCTCACTACCTAGAATAAAGCGCCTAATCACATCAACAATAACAACAAGAGCTAATGACAATTGAATCCAACCAGCGAAATGAGCTGCTTTTACTTGGTACTTAGCTGCTTTTCCTACTACATAAAGTGCTATACCATAAACAGCAGCATCAGCAAACATATCAAGAGAGTCGGCAATAAGACCTGTAGATTCGGCGATAATGCCACTTATGAATTCAATAAAAAAAAGAACACCATTGATCGCTAATAATAATTTTAGTACTTTCGCCTGCTTAGTTGGATCAGGTGCTTCAGGCAATTCCCCCGTAGCTTTTACCGTTTCCACAAGCTTTGCACCAAAGCCAAGGGCTTCAAGTTTTGTGGTAATTTCATTAATCCCATTGGTATGGAAAACAACTAACTGTCTTTGCGCCAAATCAAAAGATAAACCTTTAACTTCATGCAAGGGAGAAAGTGCCATTCTTACCATTTGCTCTTCTGCCGAACAATCCATCTTCGGAATCAGAAAAGTACTAGCTTCTTGTGCTTGTTCTTTATTTTCATAAACTTCAGTTTTATTTAATTTTGCCCCAAATCCAAGAACTTCAAGTTTTGTAGTGATTTCATTACTTTCACCATTATGCAGAACTTTTAGGTTTCGGTTCGGCAAATCAAAAACCAAGCTCTTAACATCTATCAATGAAGATAAAGTCATCCGAACCATTTGTTCCTCTGCGGAACAATCCATTTTCGGGATGCTATAGTCACTGATGAAAGCCACTATACTTTCATTGCCACGAACTTGCTCTGGTAAATTTATAGTATCTGGGCCACAGCATGAATTCGACTGCTTACTACCGCAGGAATCTTTTTCATCAGGGGTAAGTTCTTGCTGTACCTCATTATCGCAACAAGAACTTTCGCTTTCTTCTGTAGCTAAATCTTTAATTTTACAAGAATCTGTTTTTGATTCATTTTGTTTTTGCTTAGTGTCTTCACAAGAACTTTCTTGATTACAACCGCAACCACTCATTGATGTGCCTATAGTCATATCTTCACGTATTGCATATTAAAATCCCTATAGCTACTATAGAGTCAATAGATCAGGTGACTTGAAATGAACTTAAAAATTGGTGAATTATCTCAGCTATCCGGTTGCCCTGTTGTTACAATACGGTTTTATGAAAAAGAAGCTTTATTACTAGCCCCTAATCGTTCGGAAGCTAATTATCGACTTTATAACAAAGACCACTTAGAGCGACTTCTATTTATTCTTAATTGCCGAACTTTGAATATGGGCTTGGACGAAATAAAAATTTTATTAGCATACAAAGACAAACCTTGTGGAAACTGTAGTTCTATTAACATCTTAGTTGATAAACATATTCATCAATTAGAGCAGAATATCCAAAAACAGATTCAGCTTAAGCAACAACTTTCTGATTTAAGAAGTAAATGCTCTGGTTTTTTGGAAATTAACTCTTGTAAAGTACTTGAAGGGTTATCCGTAAGTTTAAAATAATTAAGAATGAATAATGGAATATCACCATTATTCATTCTTAATAAAATATTTAGAAAACTAATTCAATGCCTGCCCCGTATAACCACCCCTTTTCAGAATCTGTAGCTTCTTGAAAAGTTGTTAATTTCTGCCCTTTTTCATATTGATAAGCTATATCAACAAATGGTCTGATACGTTTGGTAATCTCATAACGAGTTTTAATACCTGTCTTCAATTCTGACAATCCCGTCTTTGATGCAAAGTCAGAATTATCATTAAACACAACATCTGCTTCAATATATGGCTGAGTAATCAACTTTTGAGTGAGTAATAAATCACGGTCGAAATCAAAACTGGCTCCCCAAAAATTATTTTCACCACCATAAAGGTAAGCTTTTGTCTCAAAGAAATAAGGAGCAAGACCTAATAATCCAATAACACCATCAATGCGATTACTATTACGGTTATTTTTGTCCTCACTATACCTTACCCCAGCTTGAACATCCCAAAATGGTGCAACATTTCTACTGTAAAGAGCTGATACATCATAATTGGGATCATTACTCTCTGCTTTATTCAGATTGGCTTCAACAAACATTCGATTTTCATCTGTTCCAATCAATGTTTCGAAACTCGAACCTAAACTGCCTTTACCATCTTTATCAACTATCCACTCATTGGAAAATTTAGTTGTTTGGTAAATCTGCCCACCATGCTCGTTCAGATGTTTATCATGATTTTGGCTAAGAGTTAAAGTTTCAATTCCTTTGTCTTTTGAAGTTTTTTGAGCAACATTGCGTTCAACATAACCTAATCCGCCTGATTCTCTTAAAAGCACATTCATACTTGAAGTACTCTTATTTAGATTTTCAGTCGAATTATCATTCGCAAATGCCATACCTGCTAAACCAATTAAAGCAACTGATAAAAGTGTTTTTGAAAAAAGTTTTTTAGTGGTTTGCATGTTGATTCACTCCCTTATCATTTGCATGGGGTTGGGCAACGATACTTTTTGAATCAACATCATTGCTATCTACATTTGCCACAATGAGTTTGTTCATCATTCCAGCTGCCATGTGATATAACAAATGGCAGTGGATAGCCCATTCACCTAATTCATCAGCAGTAAGTAAAGTTGTAACTGTTTTCCCTGGTGGCACAATGATCGTGTGTTTATTTGGCATATTACTTGGATCTTGACCATTTTCAAGCTGCATAAACATACCGTGCAAGTGCATTGGGTGAGCCATCATACTGTCATTCACAAATTTCAAGCGTATACGTTCCCCATATTTCACTTTGAATGGTTCTGTTTCATTAAACTTCTTACCATTAATTGTCCAAATGTAGCGCTCCATATTCCCACCAAGACGGATTTCCATTTCACGTTCAGGGGCACGAGTATCTGGTTGAGGGTTTAAAGATTGTAAATCACTATACTGGAGTGCTTTTTGACCAACGGGTGTTGAAGCATTTGCCCATCCAAATACGGTATTATCATTCTTGTCTGAAGCCGACTTAACAGTAGCGCTATTCATCGGCATATCATGATCCATACCTTTCATAGAAGACATATCATGATCCATACCTTTCATAGAAGACATATCGTGATTCATGCCTTTCATAGAAGACATATCATGATTCATATCTTTCATAGAAGACATATCATGATCCATACCTTTCATAGA
>NZ_KB850011.1:0-73526 GCF_000369425.1 Acinetobacter sp. NIPH 284 | reverse complement strand
CTTTCATAGAAGACATATCATGATCCATACCTTTCATAGAAGACATATCGTGATTCATGCCTTTCATAGAAGACATATCATGATTCATATCTTTCATAGAAGACATATCATGATCCATACCTTTCATAGATGACATATCATGATTCATTCCCATATCTTCCATAGTCAATAAAGAACGAGGACGAGGCTTAGGCATCTCAATTTGTTTGACTGCTGGGCTGCTTTCTTCATGTAATGTTCCCACTGAAAAACCGGTACGATCAATAGATTCAGCTTCAATTTGGTAATGTGCTTGTTTTGGTTCCACAATGACATCATAGGTTTCAGCAGTACCAATACGGAACTCATCTACAGGAACGGGCTTTACAGGTTGACCATCAGCACTGACTACAGTCATTTTTAGGTTTGGAATGCGTACATCAAAGAATGACATAGCGGAAGCATTAATAAAACGAAGGCGAACTTTTTCACCAGCTTTGAAGTTACCGGTCCAGTTTTGCTGAGGTGTTTTGCCATTCATTAAAAATGTATAACTAGTCACATCGGACATATCTGTTTTCAGCATTCGCATCTGATTCCACATAGAACGGTCTTGCCAAGTCGCTTTTAGCCCATCACGTTTAACTTGTTTTAATACATCGAATACTGTTTCGCGGCGGTTCTGATAGTAGTCTGCTTCTTTTTTAATATTTTTCATAATTTGATCACTTGTCGAATTATGAAAATCAGAAAGCAAAACAACGTAATCTTTATCGGTTTTTTCAGCAGCTGTTAGTGGAGTTTTATCTTTAGGATAAATAACAAAAGCACCATATAAACCGTCTTGTTCTTGTCCTTTACTATGTGAATGATACCAATAAGTACCATTTTGGCGGACTTTAAACTTATATTCATAAGTTTTATTAGGGGCAATGCCATGAAATTTGTTAAATCCAGGTACACCATCCATAATTCCAGGTAGTAATAAGCCATGCCAATGGATTGAAGAGTCCTGATTTTTTAACTTATTGTGAACACGGATAACGGCCTCATCACCTTCTTCAAATTCAAGAAGTGGTGCAACGAATTTACCATTTACAGTAATTCTCTCAACTGGTTTTCCTGTGATATTTACAGTTTGTTCAGCGATTGTTAAATCATATTCTTTAACTGCCGCCATTACCCAAGTTGATGAAAATAAACCAACTCCTATTAAAAGGACATGACTTAATTTTTTAGACATTTATTTCACCTATCTAATATAAAGATGGGGAGCTCAAGCAAACCAATTATTCGCTTTAATCTCCCCAATCTTTCATTTATCGTATTTGTTATTTATTTGATGTATTTGACATGTTCATCTTTGAGTGGTCCATGTTCATCATATTTGAATGATCCATATTACCCATTTTAGACTGATCCATATTCATCATCTTAGAGTGATCCATCTGAGACATATCAGCCATATTGCCATGCTCATGCTGACTATGATCCTGTTGGGTTTTCTCATCATTCTTCATATTACAAGGTTTTTGGCATTTCTCTGACATTTTTGAGTCCGCTTTAGTTTCAGTGACTACAGTGGTTCCCTGTTTAGCATCGGCTGCCCAAGACTGAGTTCCTGCAATTAAAGTTCCAATACACATAAGTGTAGTTAAGCTACGACGGAATAGAGTTTTCATGTTTTGCTCCAAAAATTAACTTTATACAAATACCTTAAAGGCTACCACCAAACATCTATATGACATGAAAATGACATTTTTGTAATCTACAAAGAATCACGTATTTATAACGTTATTATATTCTTAATGAGTGATATTGGATTTTTATCAATGAGAATCTTACTAGTTGAAGATGAACAAAAAACTGGTGACTACCTTAAACAAGGTCTATCTGAAGCTGGGTATATTACGGATTGGGTCACAGATGGATTATCAGGTAAACATCAAGCACTTTCCGAAGAATATGACCTCATCATTTTGGACGTTATGTTACCAAAATTAGATGGCTGGAATATCATTTATGATATTCGCAAAAGCGGAAAGACAATGCCTATTCTATTTCTTTCAGCGCGTGATCAAATTGAAGATCGAGTTAAGGGATTAGATTTGGGAGCTGATGACTACCTCGTAAAACCTTTTGCTTTTGCTGAGTTATTAGCACGCATTAAAAGCTTACTCCGACGGGGACAACAAAAAGAAGATAGTAACCTTATTACAATTGCTGATCTTGAACTTGATCTTCGTAAACGCCGCGTCACTCGCGCTGGGCAACGTATTGACTTAACAGCTAAAGAATTCGCGCTGATGGAATTATTTATGCGTAGACGTGGTGAAATTTTACCTCGCGCACTCATAGCTTCTCAAATTTGGGATATGAATTTTGATAGTGATACCAACGTCGTAGAAGTCGCTATTAAACGTTTGAGAAGTAAAATTGACAGTAACTTTAGCCCTAAGCTAATCCAGAACATACGGGGAATGGGTTATGTTCTAGAGGTTGAAGATGACTCGTAAATTGTTTAATGCAATCAGCTTTCGTATAGCTATTATTTTTTCTCTATCTACCGTAATCATTCTAATGATTATGGGACTAGTTATTCATCAACTCGTAATGCATCATTTCGAAGCTCAAGACCGAACTCAATTAGAAGGTAAAATTCAACTTATAGAGAATCTATTAGAACAGAATCCTTCTAATTCTCAAGAATTGAATTTATATTTAAAAGACGCCTTAGTTGGTCATCATGATCTAATTGTTCAAATTGAACGACCAACAGGTCAAATTATTTTTAGTTCAGCCCCTGCACTTATTAAAGCGCAGACATTAATTAAATCTAAACATACTCCTTGGTTAGAGTGGAAAATACAAAATAAAACTTATCGTGGATTAGCTTATAAAAAGTCTTTTAATAGAAATAGTAGCATTCCAACAGCTCAAATTATTGTTGGAATCGATACATCCGAGCATTTGCATTTCTTAAATGATTTTAGGCGCCAGTTATTATACATTGGCATTGTCGGTACTATCTGCTTAATGTTTTTAGGCTGGTTTGCTGCATGGCGAGGATTACGCCCAGTTCAAAAAATGGCAAAAGTGGCAGAAGGTATATCTGCTCAACATCTTTCTGAACGCTTAGAAGTCGAAAACACGCCAACAGAGCTTAGATCCTTAGCCATAGCTTTTAACGATATGTTAGATAGACTGGAATCTGCTGTAGAGAAATTATCAGACTTCTCATCTGATCTTGCTCATGAAATTCGCACACCTATTAATAATTTGATGACTCAAACCCAAGTATGTTTATCCCGTAGTAGAGATATCAATACTTATCAGGAAGTTCTCTTTTCTAACTTAGAAGAGTTTGAACGTTTAGCTCGGATGGTTTCAGATATGTTATTCCTTGCCAAAGCCGAACACGGTTTGCATTTACCAAACTTACAAAGAATTGATTTGGTCAAAGAAATTTCAGCTTTATTTGACTTTTATGATGCTATTGCTTCTGAAAAGAAAATGACTTTAGAACAAACTGGTCTAGGTTATGTAAATGGCGATCCTTCAATGTTACGTCGAGCACTCAGTAATCTATTATCAAATGCGATCAAATATGGAAAAACAGATTCAGTGATCAAAATCAATTGCCAACAAAGCTTTGATAAAACTGTTTTTACAATTGAGAATGAAAGCTCACCTTTATCATCAGACCAGCTAAATCGATTATTTGACCGTTTTTATAGAACAGATGCTTCCAGACAGCGAGTTGAGGAAGGTACTGGCTTAGGGCTAGCAATTACCAAATCCATTCTTGATGTACATGGCGCAACAATTAGAGCAGACTATCATAATGGCCGCATAACTTTTAAAATTATTTTTAAAAATTAATCACTTATATAAAAATAAACAACTACTGACTACTCATCTTTAATAGTTAAAAATAATGAGTAGTCAGAAAAACTTAGTTTTGGCTACGTAGTCGTAAAGCATTACCAATTACCGATGCTGAGCTTAGGCTCATTGCTAATGCTGCGATCATAGGCGAGAGTAACCAGCCAGTAAATGGATACAGTACACCAGCAGCCAAAGGGATACCTAATCCATTATAGAGGAAAGCAAACATCAAGTTTTGTTTCATATTTTTAACAGTTGCCTCTGATAAAGAACGAGCAATTTCAATACCACGTAAGTCACCTTTTACCAAAGTAACTTGGGCACTATTCATTGCTACATCTGTTCCTGTACCCATTGCAATTCCGATATCAGCCTGAGCTAAAGCTGGGGCATCATTGATCCCATCACCAGCCATCGCAACCACTCTTCCTTCTTTTTGCAATTTCTTAACCAATTCTAATTTATCTGCGGGTTTAACCTCACCATAAACCTCATCAATACCTAATCTAGCGCCAACAGACTTAGCTGTTGTTAATCCATCACCAGTAGCCATTACGATTCTTAGACCGGAATCTTTTAATGAAAGAACAGCCTCAGGTGTACTTGCTTTGATTGGATCTGAAACAGCTATTAACCCTATCAGTTTTCCATCCACAGCTAAATGCATGACACTTGCACCTTCGGCTCTTAACTTTTCAGCTTCGGGAACAAATGCTTTAACTGATATTCCCAGCTGTTCCATTAATGCTGTATTACCAAGAGATAATTGTTGTCCATTTAACTCTCCTTTAACACCAATCCCAGAGCCAGATTCAAAAGATGTTGGTCTAGACAGTACAAGATCTCTTTCACGGGCAGCACGTACGATTGCATCAGCTAAAGGGTGTTCACTCACCTGATCCAGACTAGCTGCTAACCGAAGTACCTCATTTTCTTCATAGCCCGAAAGAGCGATAACCTTATCGAATGAGGGTTGGCCTTCAGTTAAAGTACCTGTCTTATCAATAATTAAAGTATCAATCTTACGTAAATTTTCTATTGCAGCTGCATCACGAAAAAGTACACCATTCGATGCACCACGACCTGTTGCCACCATAATTGACATAGGTGTCGCTAAGCCTAAAGCACATGGGCAAGCAATAATTAACACTGCGACAGCATTAATTAACCCGTAAACCCAACTAGGCTCTGGGCCAAATACCCCCCAACCAAAAAATGTAAGCACAGAAATAGCAATAACTACCATAACAAACCAACCTGCAACATGATCTGCCATTCTTTGCATCGGCGCTTTAGAACGTTGAGCTTGCGATACCATTTGTACGATCTGAGACAGTACCGTTGAAGATCCAACCTTTTCTGAACGCATTACTAATGAACCATTCATATTTATTGTTGCACCTATTACTTGATCGCCTTCACGTTTTGTAACGGGAACAGGTTCTCCTGTTAACATTGATTCATCAATAGAACTTGCCCCTTCAGTAACAACTCCATCAACAGGGACCTTTTCACCTGGTCGTACTCGGAGCAAATCTCCAACATGTACATGGGAAAGAGGAATATCTTCTTCTTTACCATCGTCATTTATTTTTCTTGCAGTCTTAGGTGCTAGCCCAAGTAAAGATTTAATTGCTGCCGAGGTCTGTGATCGAGCTTTCAACTCAAGAACTTGGCCTAATAAGGTCAGCGAAATAATGGCTGCTGTGGCTTCGAAATATACAGCAACACGCCCCATAGATACAAATGAGTCTGGAAATACTTGAGGTACTATTGTTCCAACAAGGCTGTATATAAAAGCAGCTCCTGTACCTATTCCAATCAAGGTCCACATATTTGGACTCCGATTTAAAACTGATTGCCAACATCTAACAAAAAATGGCCACCCTGCCCAAAAAACGATAGGTAATGTAAGAATGAGTTCAATCCAACTCTGTATCTTCATATCAAATAAATTCAGCTGATGCCCAAACATGGCTAAAAATACAACGATAAGAGTTAAAGGTAAGGTATACCAAAATCGTCTTTTAAAATCTTTTAGTTCAGGGTTTTCGTCAGCTTCATCCAGATTTGGAAGTAAAGGCTCTAAAGTCATACCACATTTAGGACAATTCCCAGGGTGATTTTGTTGAATTTCGGGATGCATCGGACAAGTGTAAATAGTAGAAGTATTCACATTTATCGGCTGATCAACCACAATTGAATTTATCCCAATCTCTTTTGGATTAGTCGCTTTTGCTAGTTTATTAATATAAAAAGCAGGATCATTCTTAAACTTTAACCAGCAATTTTCACTGCAAAAATAGAAAGTTTTACTGTCAACTTTTTCATAAAATTGAGATGTTTCTTTTACTGCCATGCCACAGACAGGATCAGTAAGTGTATTTTTATCTTCGTGATGATGATGGTCCATACAACCTCCTTCATATTTAATTTTAAAAGTAATAAATTGATTAAAACGTAAATAATTTCCTATTACTTGATCATTAGATAAGCGAAATTTTCTTTATAGTCAGTGTAGCACTTGTGACTTTTCAATTTTTAAAATGACAAAAATGTAATTTTGAAGTCATCGGAGTGTTTCTATCTTTCTTTGATAATAGGATTACAAAGTTGGTGACCAAGCTATCAATCAATGAATTTCATTCGGTCATTACTGGGCCCAAGATTAATTTAAAGAGGATGAAGAAATGAAAATTTTTCAAAATAAAATGTCTACTCTACGTAACGTACTCGTAGGCACGACTATGGTTGTAGCTACTTCAAGTGCATTCGCACATGTGAAACTTGAAAGTGCAACACCTGCTATTAATGCATCTGTAGCTAGCCAACCGAAAAATATAACTTTGAATTTTGGTGAAGAAGTTATGTTAATGAACGTCAAGTTGCTTGATGCACAACGTAAGGACATTCCTTTAAATTATAAAATAACTCATGATATGAAAAAATCATTTGACGTCGCTGCACCTAAACTAAAAAAAGGAAAATATACAGTCGTGTGGACCACAATGGGAGCGGATGGCCACAACATGAATGGCGAATATAATTTCACCATTAAATCAGCAAAATAAAAATCAAGTGCTAATAGCAACATGCCAGCGAACTGCTGGCATGTTGCTATTACGATGGAGAAAATTATGATTCCTGAATCTTGGATATATGCATCATGGCTTGTTAAAGTCATTTTATATTTAGGTATTGCATTTGTTGTTGGTGGTACTTTCTCCTACTTCTTACTTGGACGTTATGTAGAAATAAAGGAAACTATTCTGAAATACATAACTCTTGGCACAGCATTAGGACTAATTTCCAGTATTCTAGGATTCTTCCTTCTCATCGGAAGTTTTGCCAATACTGGACTATCTGGTATGTGGGATACTAACTATATAAATCTAGTAATTAACACTCCAATTGGCCATACCCATATCATACGATCAGTGGGTTTTCTGCTTTTATTTTTATTTATGCTCGTGAAATTAAGCAGAAGAACTAATCAGTTTTCTAAAGTTGAAGGGTTAATCTTTACCATCTTACTCTTACCTATTGTTTTTAGTTTTTCCCAATTAGGTCATGTCACGAATTTACCCTTATTCGCTCAAGCTTTATTATCAATACATGTACTTGTAATATCCTTATGGATGGGATCACTTTATCCTTTATGGAAAACAAGCAAAAAAATTAATGGCTTACCACTCAAAGAACGTATGCATCTATTTGGGCAAATAGCGGCCTTTATTGTAGGAATACTCATCGCTTGTGGTCTTAGCATTACTTTATTACTTTTTAAAGATTTTAATACTCTAATCAATACACCTTATGGGCATGGATTTATTATTAAAATTGTATTTGTCCTAAGTATTTTATTGTTAGCAGCTTTTAACAAATGGTATTTCACACCTCGCTTACAAGACCCGAAATTTGCGAAACAATTGGGCTATGCCATTTTATTTGAGATGTCATTAGGTCTATCAATTCTTTTAGCCACTGGTTATATCACCACTGTAGTCGGTATTGAGTAAAAAAGGATCACGCTATGACTTCATGGATGAAGTACAATTTATTATTTCTCATATTTTTAAATACAATATCTTGGGCTGAACCTAGCACTTCAAAAACGATTCGCTCCTTAGATGATACTGAATTACGTAATATTACTGATCATAACCATGGCGATACCAAAGTTGATGAGAATAAAGATGACCATCATTCCAAAGATAAACAACTACGTAATGAGGATAGTAGACAACAAAAAGTTATAAATGGATTAATGTTACAAAAGCCTAACGTACTACCGCCCTCCAAATAAACGATACTTAAGTAATGTTTATTGATTCAATAAGTAGTTCAAATTTTTTCTTTGTACACGACAAAAGAAGATAACTCATTGAAATAATGGCATAATACTTGTTTTCTGACGACGAATATGATGACACATTTCAATGAGTTACATCTCATCTTAAACAAATATCTAAAGTGGAACAAGTCACATGTAAAATGTTTTACACTGATTATGCTGGCATTAATTGTAAAACAGACATGTAATCTTTCTTCCGCATCTAAAGCCTTACCCATCAAGTGCTCACCACAATCATTTTATCGACGTATACAACGCTTCTTTGCAGATCAGTATTTTGATTATCGTCAAATTTCTCAGTTGATTTTCAATATGTTTTCATTCGACAAAGTGCAACTGACTTTAGATAGAACCAATTGGAAATGGGGAAAACGAGATATCAATATCTTGATGTTAGCCATCGTCTATCGTGGAATAGCGATACCTATTGTTTGGACATTGCTCAATAAACGTGGAAATTCAGATACAAAAGAGCGTATTGCTTTGATTCAACGCTTTATCTCCATTTTTGGTAAAGACCGTATTGTGAATGTGTTCGCAGACAGAGAGTTTATCGGTGAGAAATGGTTTACATGGTTAATTGAAAATGACATTAACTTCTGTATACGTGTTAAAAAAACTTCATTGTGACCAATCACTTAGCAAAGAATCATAAAATTAGTGATTTATTTCGTCATCTTCAAGTGGGTCAAACTGAATGTCGTAAACGACGTATTTGGGTTGGTCGAGTGAAACTGTATATTAGTGCGCTACGATTAGAAGATGGAGAACTTTTACTTGTTGTTTCTCCTATGTTTAATGCTTCTGCTATTCGTGATTATGCATTACGCTGGGAAATCGAAACCTTATTTAGTTGTCTCAAAGGACGTGGATTCAATCTTGAAAATACTCGTTTAACAGACCCTAGACGAGTCAAGAAATTGATAGCAGTGCTAGCGATCGGTTTCTGTTGGTGCTATTTAACAGGTGAATGGCAACATGATCGAAAAAAAGCGATAAAAATAAAGAAGCATGGACGACTTTCAGTAAGTTTATTTCGATACGGTTTGGACTATGTTCAAATGGCTATTCTACGTTTGATTGGTTTTGGAAAAAAAGAAGAATTTAAGAAAGTGCTCGCAATTTTAAGGAAGAAAAAGCCTGATAGGACAAGGGCCCTATGAAATTTGTCGTGTACAGAGAAATTTTTTAATAAAAAATAGTAGCAATATTACTGTTGGGGGCTTCTTAGCCCCCAACAGTATTTAATTCAGAGCTTGAACCGACTGCTGCAACCCTTTTTTGAATATCTTGAACATGAGTAAAATTATGAAATTGTTCATGTTGTTGTGGCTTAGATTCATCATTGTAAAACTACTCAACAATATCCAACCCTTCCTCACCTCCTACCTCAAACTTGGCATTGGCAAATCCCTGACGCGCCACATGATCTAATGCTTCCTGATAAAACCCTGCTGCCTTGCTTTGTTCACTGATTTGCTTGGCATTGCTAATCGCTTCCTGCAAATTGGTTCCATCCCGCAAAGTTAAATCCACGTAATAAATCGGAGTGCGGTAGCTTTGCGTGGTGCTTTTACCTCGTAAAGTCAGTTGCAATGGCAAACATGAAAGTAAATCACCTGACGCTGAACTGTAATAACGTAAGCGTGCTGCCAGAGTACGGATGCTGTTAAAACCTGTGGTTCTAAAGATGAATGTCCCTAATTCGTCCGACTCATCTAAATTCACATACAGTCTGCCATAGGGTTTACATAGTCCACCTTGTGCCATCGGACATAAATCAGGCGATGGACATGGATGTTGTTCTATGCCGTTTTGCCCAAGTCGCTGACAGGTTTCTCCGTTCCCTGAACAGATTAAGCGTCCAGTTTGTCGGTCAAACAGACTGTACTCTGCCCGTAGATTCAATTCGGGATCATTGAAGATCATACGGACGGGAATGCTTCTGAGCTTTTGATTTTGATTAGGTGCTTTGGCACGTAACTGTTCATCCAGTGGATGTTTCACCCAGCCATCCTTATTCTGGATTTGGCTGGTAATGGTAAATTGGTCATCTTTTTCAGGGAGTCGTTTTCCATTCTTTTCGACAATTTTGCCGATGCTAATACGACCTAAAACGGGTGGTGTAATTGCTAAGCCTTTAATCATGGTGATGTCCTCTTTATAGCTGTTTAAAATTTTGGGCATAAAAAATCCCATACTTGTTTGGGGTATGGGATCAGTTGATTTTGGTTGCCGTTTGAGTTTAAGTGAATGATGATAGACAGTGAGAATTGTTGGTCATCCACCGTTGGGATAAATCTGAAATCTTCGTGTTCCCACTTTGGTTTGTGGGAACTGCTGTAGATATTCAGGATGCTGCTTAAGGAGTGATTTGCTATCTAGGCTGATTGAGTCCTGTGCTTTCTTCCATGTTACTGAACCACCAACAAACACAGCCCTTTCTGCCTCTTTCATCATCATTTGCAGTTGATGTTTGAGTTCATCAAAATACTGTTGGTGCCGCTCAACCTTATGTCGCTCTTCAAGCAATTGGTTAAATAGGTAGTTGGCTTGTTCATTTTGAGTCAGATCTTCCACTGTTAATGGTATCTGCTCAGGGTAAAGCTGCTGCAAGGCTTTGGCTGCTGAGTCAGAAGCATCGACACTCGGTGGAATATCCGATTCCACACATTGCCAGAAGTGACGTTCTGCACTAATGATATGCTGAATCACGGTTTCATTACGGGTCACTTTAAAGATTTTACTTTCATGTCCACAGATCAAGGTACAGATATGCGCTGCCTGTTTACCTGTCACTGCCAGTTGATGTTGCACTTGGCAGAGGACATATAAAGGCACACCATCTCGCCATAACTTAGAACCATATTCCCCTACAGTTTTACATTCCAAGATTTGAACTTCATCATTGCCCACCACGGCATAGTCAAGGTTCGCCAACATAAAGTGTTTGTCTTCATCAGGATGCTGTAGCACTGCATTGACTCGACGCACCTTATTGTTGGTATGCATGCTGTAATATTCAGCGACTAATGGTTCAAGTTGTTTACCCCAATATAAAGGTGCATAGCCTGCACTTTCATCCTCGATGTTTTGTTGCATCCGTCCTGTCTTGATCATCCACAGTTCCAGCATCGACATATACGGATTCAATCCACAGGCGGTAGCGGCATCGCTGCTGCCAATGCCCTGTTTTCTGACTTCAAGCCATTGTTGGTAATTCATCTGCTTGGTGTTGGCAATACGTTTGGCTACAGGGGTTTTAGTTTTTCGTGGTTGCGTATTCGGTCGATCACGTTTAGTTCGAGTTCCGACTTCAACCTGTTGAGTCGATGAGTTTTGAGTGGTTGGATTCAGGTTTGGTGAATAAGGTTGTAATGACGGGTTATTTAGTGTGTTTTGAATTTGAGTATGGCTATTCATTAGAAATATTCCTGTATGAGTAAAAGCGTAAAAGCTGAATTTCGGGCATAAAAAAAGCCACATCGGGGATGATGTGGCGAAATGAGAATTGCAATGCTTGTTACGGCTTTACCGTATGTTTAAATTAATTGGCTAAGCTTAAATAAAACTGAAAATAATTTCAGTGAGTCAAATCGTTTTAAGCCACCATTCGAAGTGCTTGTTCAAGTCCTCGTTGCTTAATGGCTGCACCCGCCCCAAACCATGCTGAATCGAGTCGATGATCAGTACTCATGGCTCGACGCTCGTGATCGGTGAACTCAGTAATGGCGCACAGTAATCCATAAGCCGTATCTTTGGTTGAACTGAGTTCTGCCCCTCGTCCATGCCCGTTAAACATAGTCATGACTTTAGACATGGCACGTCTGTTTGGTTCGGATTTATTGTCTGATCTAGTTGGGCTGGATTGATTTGGCATGGCTGCATTTCGATAGAACTGAATAATGCTTTCATCCTGTTCCGCAATGCTCAGACTGGTATTGTTGAATACCGCATCGAAATAGGCTGCTGCTTCTTGTTGAGTCACCTTACGCTGACTTAGTTGTTTCATTTCATACATGTGTTCATCCCATGCACGAACTGAAATACCGAGTTGTTGTTTGACTTTCTCTGCATCGAACTTGGTACTGTGTGGAACTTTCACCACACCTGCACTGGTGTTTTGTCCTTTGAGTGCAATCGCCAAAGTATTGTTACACACCACACGGATAGATGTGAATTGAGCTGTTGTTGCCAATGTACCATCACAGGCAGTTGCCAATAAAATGTAACCATTACTGACATCTTTTCCTTTTAAAGCTGCGCTTTGTCCTGTTCGTGCCAGTGCCCAGAACTTTTTACCACCTTTGAGTACCCCTGCGGTTTCCAGTTCAAAGCCTGATTGTTCGGTGAGGTCACGATAGAAATTTAATATCTCCATCGGCTGTACTTCCTGAAAGCGTTGGCTCACCACCGATAACGGTGCATGGGTATCGGAACGATAAAGTACACGTTGCTCCTCAAAAGGCATAATAATGCTCTGCCCCCGATGGTTCTGTGCCATGTAACTAACATCGGAGGATTCAATCCGCCAGTCCATGCCTGCCTGCTCTGCCCAGACCTCTAGCGGCTGGTTTGGGGTTAGTGCATTGCCCAGACCATGCCAAGGGGTTTGTCCAACGAATGCCATTGTTTCAACTAAATGTGCCATGAATGTTCTCCTTAATTTAAGGTCAAGTTGTTGAATGTTCATGACAATGATATGTATCTGAAATAATTTTCAGTTCACTCTAATAGACCTAAAGCCTATAGCCACAAAGGCTATAGACTTATTCCTAAAAGTTGCTTATTTGTTATTTCTTGGCTCTTGGTCGTCCCAACTGTGGAACATAAGGTGGCAGTCTCGCTGTCCCAAATACACGACCTAGCTTGGAAGTGATCTGCTGACTCAAGGGATCATCCTGATGATAGTGTTGCTCTGCCTGATAACCATAATGAACCAATTCAAGAAATTCATCATATTTAGTCAAATAACGACAGGCATATTTCAAATTCTCAATCTTTCTTCGATCATGATAGTCCACACGTCCTAGACCACAATGCTGATATTTATCCATATGGGCATTGCAGTTGTAGGTAACACCCTCTCCCTCAGTAATTTCATCAATCCAGTGCTGTCCAATCAGTTTGCCATGTGAAATGCTCTCCTGTACCTTGGAACCATCCAGAAAAATGATTGTGTGGAGGTGATAAGATTTTCTCAGCCCATATTCCAGTTTCCAGATAAAGCCTGCAAAGGCATCGCCACAATGTCTTTCTCGTAGATAGCGAAGCAGTTTCTCACGGTGCTCGCTGATCAGTTCATAGCTCGCCTCTGCATCCTCCCGATAACCAAAGTCAACCCTTATTGCAATTAAACGGGAAAAACGTAGCAGTAGCTGATCAATGTACTTTTCCATACTTCTTTTCTGCCGCAAACTCTGTTCTCTCATCCTTTTTAATTCAGTTGTATGCCTTAATGACTTCATATCCTGACGAATATCATAGATACAGTCATTCAATCGCTCTACCAAAGTCCTAGATAAGTTTTTTGGATTATATTGCGTACGTTCAAAGGTATATCGCTCAATCCACTCAATAAACACACGTAAGTGTAAGGGGTAATATTCCAGTGGATAATACTTCTCAACTCGATCCATTACAGAGATGCCATAAAGAAAATTATCAGCTAAGTCTGCCAAATTTCTATAGGGCTGGTAATGATCTATATATTTTAGATTTCCGTCTTTCCAATAGTCAGGAATGTAATAACTCTTTGTATTGAGGAATACTTCTTCAAATGATTTGAATGATGTGATCATTGTAACCACTCGCTTAATCACAGCCAAATCATGACACCAAAGTTGGTATTCATCATCACTTAATTGGTAATCCTCCCATAAATAACTGAATTTAAAAGTAGAGGTTAAGCAGCCATCAAAGGTGGTTTGCCTCCGTTAGCTTGATGTGGTCGTTCATGATTGTAGTGCCACAACCACTGTGTTGCATAATCTTGTACTTGCTCCAATGTATCGAACAAATGTTTACTCACCCAACTATAACGCATTGTACGATTGTATCGTTCGATATAAGCATTTTGTTGTGGCTTGCCTGGTTGAATATATTCAATACGGATACCATGCTCAGCTGCCCAACGTACGAATTCGTGGCTGATAAATTCAGGTCCATTGTCGCAGCGAATCACAAGCGGTTTGTCTCTCCATTCGAGCAATTGGTTAAGTGTACGAATGACGCGCAGTGCAGGCAGTGAAAAACCTGCTTCAATCACTAAACCCTCACGTCGATAGTCGTCAATTACGTTAAGCAAACGGTAACTTCGTCCATCACTTAACTGATCATGCATAAAATCCAATGACCATACTTGATTTGGATGAGTTGGTTCCTTCAATGGTTCAGGTACATGTCGTTTTAATCGTCTTCTTGGTTTGATCCGCAGATTCAATGCCAGCTCACAGTAAATACGGTAAACACGCTTATGATTCCAACCACACTTCTCAATATGGCGTAGATAAGAGAAGCATAGCCCGAAGCCCCAATCTGTATTTTCTTCGGTGAGTTCAATCAATTGTTCTGCAATCAGTGCATTGTCATCGTTCAATTTGGACTGATAACGGTAGCAGGTTTCACTGATACTAAATGCACGGCAGGCCAAACGAATACTGACGGCATGATCACCAACGGCTTGTTGTGCCATCTGACGACGACAAGATGGCTTTACCACTTTTTTGACATGGCTTCCTGAATGATTTCAGCTTT
Organism: Acinetobacter sp. NIPH 284; assembly: GCF_000369425.1. Lineage (NCBI taxonomy): Bacteria > Pseudomonadati > Pseudomonadota > Gammaproteobacteria > Moraxellales > Moraxellaceae > Acinetobacter > Acinetobacter sp. NIPH 284. The sequence continues at coordinate 58,549 of NZ_KB850011.1, read as the reverse complement.
AAGCCGCTCTTCAGCATACATCTTTTTTAGCTTGGCATTTTCGGCTTCTAGTTCTTTCAATCGAGTAATTAATGAGGCATCCATGCCGCCATATTTAGCCCGCCATTTGTAAAAAGTCGCATTACTCATACCATGTTCACGGCAAAGGGTGGCAACAGGCGTGCCAGACTCCGCTTGTTTCAAAATAGACATAATCTGACTGTCAGTAAATTTAGATGTTTTCATGCAGAATCTCCTGCTTTGATCTTAAGAGAAAATTCTACTTTTACATCCTTTTATTTTTAGGGGGGATTACCAATTGATTTAGCAGATCTTGCTTGTATAGATTAATCATGTTTGTTTACTCGGTTATTACCAAGTAACGTGATGCCCACTCTTTCCTATTAAAATCTACTTTTTATCAGACACAACTATTCCATCAACTATATTTAATATAATTGATTTATAAACAGGCTGGCTTATAAGTAGATATAAGATTACTTCATAAGAATAACTAGATGGTCTTATTATAGTAACTAGAGTAGTAGTATATTAATAATATAAGTACCAGAATACTTTGGGTACTTTTACATTATGAATTGATTAAAGAGAATAGCCTTAACCACTAGACATCACACTACATTGGAGGATTTTTTAATTTAGAATGTGGGGATCAAATACTGCTGTTGAATTATGCAGTGATAATGAGATGGCTATGCTGATTGACTGGCTTGGATACGTTGCTGAATCCAATCCTGAACCTCTGATTCAATCCATCCCACCGCTCCTGTACTGAGATGTGATGTCCCTAGCTTGATGGACTTTGGAAAACTGATGTCATAACGTTTGGACTTTGGATTAATCCGATCATATATGGTGGAACGTGAAAGTCCTGTCAGCTCAATCACTCGTTTTAAACGGATGATCTTCTTCACTGTAGCTACAGGCTCTATATTATGTGTGGTTGCCAAGTTGTTCATAGCGGTTCTCCATTGAGATTAAATTGCTTCAATTTCAAGGACTACAACAGTGGGATTCGTATTAGGAAAGTTATGAATCCTCTATTCTGCGTACTCCTCTATAACAACTAGCGTTGGAATCATTTTTTAACATGGGATTGGTAGGCTTAGGTAAATGACTTGTTCCAAAGCAGCATTTCAAACCAAAACTTAAAACTGGCTATAACAACATGACCAGCCCTAAAAGGGCTGGTCATGTATTAGATAGAAGTATCGTTCAATCCTCTAGGAATTGCATAAAGGATATGAATCATTGCGCTGTATGGTTGAAACAATGACCACACGTTAGGCACTGAAAGTTATCCAGAATATTTTCATCAACCATTTCTCCTAATGCTGTACCCGCAGTACAACCTGCAACTCCACCAACTAAACCACCGATTGCAGCACCTGCAAGCGCACCAAAGATTGAACCAACAGGTCCTGCAAACATACCAAGCGTTGCTCCCACCTGAGCAGTAGATAAAGCTGTGGTTACACCACCCACTGTTCCAGCAGTTGTGCCTACCGTACCTCCTATTTTACGACCATAATTTTTACTACTGATGTGTGTCGATTGACACAAAGGACATTGAGTAGACATATCCATTTCTCCTATTTAGTATGAACACTGAATTGTGTTCATGGAGATGATATGTATTCCAATGGATCTGGAATCTCTCTTAACCAATTATAGTAGATAAGCACACATTGACTTTTCTGACATAAGAGCTTATAAAATACTGTTAATAGAAAAATTTTCAGCTTAAAGTATCTAAATAGTGGGAAAATCCCATGTTTAACCAGTGCTAGATCAGATAAATTCTTACTCATTTCTTACTTAAAAGTTACGCTACTCTAACCAATTTCATACCATTTTCTTAAAAAATTCTTACTACTCTATTAGCAATTTAGACACTGTATAGAAATATAAAAATGACGACCAAACCATCTTATTCAGAGCAGTTCAAGAAGAAACTCAACAGCTATGATCCTGTCATGAACATTTGGATTCATGGTCATCTAATCCGCCATGCAGAACGCATCATAGGTCGCTACTCAATTAGAGATTTTGAAGAAATACTGATAGAACTAGAAAATCTAACCTCTCTTAAAGAAGTCAGACAAATTACAATAACAAACCTCACAAGGTTAATTCATCAAAATATATCAACCGAATTGGACCGAGAATTTTTTTTCCAAAAGTTGATTGAGTATATGAAATTGGAGGTTGATATTGTATTTAACCTAGAATTAAAAAGATTATTAACCCTAATAAATAATGATAAAAATTTTGCTAATTTTTATTTAACTACTATTAAAAATAATAGAGATGATTTAAATGAAATTCGGTCAGAAATAAGTGCTTTTCTTTCCCAAAAACATGAATATGACCATGAGCTTTCTGAAAAACATGAATATGAGCATGATCTTTATAAAATTCTTCCTTCACTCCCAAGTAAGGAAGTATTTAAAAACCCAATTATTCAAGCTAATAAAAAAATTATCTTAGATTTTAATAATAGATATAGAGATGATTTTTTAAAACCTATTAAACTAGTCGCAATAGTATTATTAATAAAAGATTATGATGATATACAAAAAATATCACGTACTATTATCAACAAGAAAATATCAAATAAGACCTTTGTTGAATGGCTATACAATTACCTTGATAAAAAAACACAGTTTCCCTATACACCAGTAACATTAGAAGAAAAAAAAGAACTGGTGCTTTTACAATTAAACTTTTGGTTTTTTATTGATTCAAAAGCATATTATAAGGTTTTAGAAAAAATACAAAGTACATGGAATAAAAGAAACTTTGACAAAAGACCAGTAGATAACAGGAAAAAAATCGCAAAAAAGAATGAAACATCTCAACCACCAAAAAAGCCCGTCTCAACACTCCAACCTAAAACTGTAGATGATGTTGATAACTATATATCCTAATATTACCGAAAATAGGTATGAAATTTGGCTTTCTTTATTACGCTATGATCTTTAAAGCTTACACTGAAAGTACAGATCATTACTCATTGTTCGTATCCTATGGAGTACTAAATCATTCGACTCAATCCAAAGTTTGATGAGGGGTAGGTTGAGGGGTAAACACATAGATAAAAAATAAGCCCTTGTAAAAACAAGGGCTTATTTAGATATTTGGCGGAAGCGGTGAGATTCGAACTCACGGAGGACTCACACCCTCGTCGGTTTTCAAGACCGGTGCATTAAACCGCTCTGCCACGCTTCCATGTGCGTAAGAATACAAAGCTTGCCCTCTTTATTCAAGAGAAATTTAACTGCAATGTATTTAAATGCATAATGTTTCATCAATTATTAGAGTTTAGCGGCCAATTCTGCCCCTTCGCGGATTGCACGCTTGGCATCCAGCTCACCTGCTAACTTTGCACCACCAATCACATGATATTTTGCCAATGTGGTTTCATTCTCATACGGTACTAAATCTTTTACTGATTCCTGACCTGCACACACCACAATGGTATCCACACGCAATAACTGGTCATGGCCATTATGCTCAACCCATAAGCCTTCGTCAGTTACAGCCTTATATTGCACACCACGAAGCATACGAACAGCATGCTTTTTCAATTGTGCACGATGTACCCAGCCTGAAGTCTTACCTAAGCCAATACCCAACGGCGTTGTTTTACGTTGCAATAAATAAATCTGACGTACAGGCATTTCAACTTCTGGACGTTGTACACCGCCTTCAGAAATATAATTAGGGTTTGGATCAACGCCCCATTCGCGTTGCCATTCTGCCAATGGTTGTGGCTGTGGTTGATGGGGTGGTTTTAGTAAAAACTCTGACACATCAAAACCAATACCACCTGCACCAATCACAGCAACCTTATGACCAACCTTAGCGCCTTTTAGTACTTCTGCATAAGACAAGACTTGTGGTGCGTCACTACCCTGAATTTTTAAGGCGCGTGGCACTACGCCTGTTGCAATCACCACTTCATCAAAGCCTTCACGTTCCAACTGTTCACGATTGACCTTAGTATTTAAGCGAACATCCACACCTGTCTGTTTGAGTTGAACTTTAAAATAACGAATGGTTTCATGAAATTCTTCTTTTCCAGGAACAACTTTTGCTAGATTAAACTGACCGCCCACATCATTATTGGCTTCAAACAAGGTTACGGCATGACCACGACTTGCCGCCACTGTTGCAGCCGACATGCCTGCAACACCACCACCCACAACCGCAACACGTTTTGGTTTCTTGGTTTTGATATAAACCAGTTCTGTTTCAAAACATGCCTGTGGATTGACTAAACAAGAGACACGCTCATTTTTAAAGGCATGATCCAAACACGCCTGATTACAAGCGATACAGGTATTAATTTCATCCACACGGTTGGTTGCAGTTTTATTGACCCAGTATGGATCAGCGAGGAATGGTCGTGCCATTTGCACCATATCCGCCTGTCCTGAAGCAACAATCTCTTCAGCAACATCTGGCATATTGATACGGTTTGACGCAATCACTGGTACTGAAACATGCTGTTTAACTTCGGCGGTATAATCCACAAATGCAGCACGAGGTACAGAAGTGACAATCGTTGGGATACGTGCTTCATGCCAGCCAATCCCTGTATTTAATAAAGTCACGCCTGCTTTTTCAAGTGCCTTTGCTACTACGATCACTTCCTGCATGGTGTTGCCATCATGCACTAAATCAAGCATGGACAGGCGGAAACAAATAATGAATTTTTCACCAACTTTGGCACGAATCGCCTTGACGATTTCCACGGGAAAACGCATACGGTTTTCAATATCGCCACCCCAACGGTCTGTACGCTTGTTGACATGACTGCTCAGGAACTGATTGATTAAATAACCCTCAGAACCCATAATTTCCACACCATCATAGCCTGCCTTTTTTGCCAGACTTGCACAACGGGCATAATCTTCAATAGTTGCCAAAATCTGGGCATCCGACATTTGACGCGGTTTAAAAGGATTAATAGGTGCCTGAATTGGGGATGAAGAAACCGAAAATGGATGATAACCATAACGACCTGAATGCAGGATTTGCATCAGGATTTTTGCGCCATGCTTATGCACAGCATGTGTAACCAGACGGTGATGAGGAATATCTGCCAGACTGTTCATGGTACCGCCCGCAGGTAATAACCAGCCTTGACGGTTGGGTGAAATCCCACCTGTGATGATTAAGCCAACCCCACCTTTGGCACGTTCACCAAAATAAGCAGCAAGTTTAGGATAATTAAAAAAACGATCCTCCAAGCCTGAATGCATCGACCCCATGACCACACGGTTTTTAATGGTCGTAAATCCGAGATGTAATGGCTTTAAAATATTTGCATAGCTAGTCATGATATTCCTTCTGTATTTATTGGCTTTGCAACTTGTTGCATAGTACTTTAACTGAATTTTTATATGTGTTTATGACTCTTTTCAAGAAAATGCTGACACTAAAGTCAAAAGTAATGTAACTATTTTGATTTCCAATCTAAAAAACCAAAATCAAATATATTAGAACATAATTTTTCTACTTAGTTTTTCTTTCAGGAAAACAAGCTCTATGAAAAGTGTTACAATAGTTCCGATTTTTTATTCTCAAGACTACCTATTCGGAGTCTTTACTCATAAAAGTTAGGATAAGCAATGACTGATAATGCAACTATCTTGCAGCACGTACCTGTAGGCAAAAAAGTTGGGATTGCCTTTTCTGGTGGTCTCGATACTTCAGCAGCTTTATTGTGGATGAAGCAAAAAGGCGCAGAGCCTTATGCTTATACTGCAAACTTGGGTCAACCTGATGAAGATGACTATGATGCAATTCCAAAGAAAGCTGAACAATACGGCGCAGTCAAAGCTCGATTAATCGATTGTCGTTTACAACTTGCGCTTGAAGGTATTGCAGCAATTCAATGTGGCGCATTCCACATTAGTACTGGCGGTGTTCCTTATTTCAATACCACACCTTTGGGTCGTGCAGTAACAGGTACGATGCTTGTAACGGCGATGAAAGAAGACGACGTCAACATCTGGGGCGATGGTTCAACTTATAAAGGCAACGATATTGAACGTTTCTATCGTTATGGTTTATTGACCAACCCAGCGCTTAAAATTTATAAGCCGTGGTTAGACCAAACCTTTATTGATGAGTTAGGCGGTCGTGCGGAAATGTCACAATTCTTAATCGACAACGGTTTTGACTATAAAATGTCAAAGGAAAAAGCGTATTCAACTGACTCTAATATGTTGGGTGCTACTCACGAAGCTAAGGATTTAGAATACCTCAATGCAGGTATCAAAATCGTAGACCCAATTATGGGCGTTGCTTTCTGGAAAGAAGATGTAAAAATTGATGCAGAAGAAGTATCAATTACTTTTGAAGAAGGTTTCCCTGTTGCATTAAATGGCCAGCGTATTGAAGATCCTGTTGAGCTGATCTTAGAAGCTAACCGTATCGGTGGTCGTCATGGTCTTGGTATGTCTGACCAAATTGAAAACCGTATCATCGAAGCGAAATCTCGTGGTATCTATGAAGCACCAGGTATGGCTTTATTACATATCGCTTACGAGCGCTTAGTGACTGGTATTCATAACGAAGATACGATTGAACAATACCGTATTAACGGTTTACGTTTAGGTCGCCTACTTTACCAAGGTCGTTGGTTCGATTCACAAGCATTAATGCTACGTGAAACTTCACAACGTTGGGTTGCTAAAGCGATTACAGGTACAGTGACTTTAGAATTACGTCGTGGTAATGACTACACCATCATGAACACTGAATCTCCAAACCTCACCTATGAAGCTGAGCGTTTGACCATGGAGAAAGGTGATTCGATGTTTACACCAATGGATCGTATCGGTCAGTTAACTATGCGTAACCTCGACATTACCGATACCCGTGCAAAACTCGGTATCTATACTAAAACGGGTTTACTTGCTGTTGGCCAAGGTTCTGCAATTCCACAGCTAGAAAATAAATCAAAATAAAAGATGGGTAAATTAATTTGCCCACTTAAAAAGGCTGAATGTTTGATTCAGCCTTTTTTATTATTTGAAATAAAAAGTTAAATACTCAATCATTTCATTTATAGAACAATATGTCGCAATTAAAGACTATTTATCTTCATTATGAATCAATAATATAGTCATTAAGCAAAACATAATAATTGGGAGATGAAAGATGAATGCTTATCTACATCGTAGTGAAAATCGTGGTCATGTCAAAGCAGGTTGGTTAGACACCTACCATAGCTTTTCATTTGGTAGCTGGTACAACCCGAAATATATGGGTGTCAGTGCCCTTCGCGTGATCAATGATGATACAGTTGCTGCACATAATGGTTTCGGTACTCATCCCCATGACAACATGGAAATCCTAACCTGCGTACTTGATGGCACTATTTCCCATAAAGACAGTATGGGCAATGAAGGTCAGATCAATGCGGGTGAATGGCAATTGATGAGTGCTGGAACTGGGGTCACCCACAGTGAAATGAACAAGCATGATAAAGCGGTGCATCTATTACAGATTTGGATTCAACCGAATGTGCAAGATGCCGAACCAACCTATCAGCAAATTCAGCTGAATCCAAAAGACCATCCAAACCAATGGCATTTGATTGCTGGTGATACATCTGCGCCAATGTCGATTCGTCAAAATGCGGAAGTGAAAACTGCTGTCATTGAAAAAGATCAACATTTAGAAATTACAGCACAAAAAAAAGTGAACTACGTGCATGTGATTTCAGGTGAAGTGATGATCGCCGATCATTTGGTTAAAGCAGGTGATGCTTTAGTATTCGATGAAACTGCAACCATTACTGCATTGCAAGACAGCCAAATGATTTGGTTTGATCTACCTTAATTAAACTCAGTTTATCTTGTACCCCTTGCCCCTCATGGGGTACAAGCTTTTTCTAATCATTATTGCTGCTATTATCACAACTACTTGAGTCTGAGCTCGAATCATCATTTGAGCTACATTCATCAGAACGTCTGAAATCATTATTTTGAGAAGAATCATATGAGGAGGTTGTTGATGAATATGGCTGGCTATAATCAAAATTATCTTGTGTAGGATCAGTTTTCTTGGCAAAAAAGAACAATAAAATCAAACTAATAACAATCACTATAATCATAAATATCAGCATCACAATTCCCTATCGCTATCCTAATCCTTATGACAAACTATAGCGTAAATTTGCTTTAAAAATAATGGGCATTAAAAAAGCCCGATTAACGGGCTTTTCTACAACCTTGAACATTTTTAAAAACAATCAGAATTGTTTCGTTCGTTGTTAGCTGTGTATTCAGGTCATCATATCTTTGTTCATTTAGGCAAGATTTCTCTTAAATCCCAAATAGTATATGACCTCCTTATTGATTAAATTAGCACCAATATCAGGCTGAGTCAAGATTCTAATATCTGATAAAAATTACTCAAGCATAATGAGTATAAGAAACTCATTCTAAATTGCAATTCAACCTAGTCATTCTTTTAAGCGAGTATTTAAAAAACAAATGTGATATCAATAAAAAAGCCCTAAATTATAGAAATTTAGGGCTTTTTCTATTCAAATCTTGGTAGGTATATCCAGACTCGAACTGGAGACCTCTACGATGTCAACGTAGCGCTCTAACCAACTGAGCTATACACCTAGAATGAGAGCATCATATTCATTTTTAATCAGCTTCACAAGTTTTTTTGAGATTGTTTAATTGCGATCGCACAGACTTTAAGCAGTTTCTTAAACTCTTGAATATTTTGCTGAGTATTCTGTTCTAAAAACACAATTTTTTGATATAACACAACTACTTGATGAAATGATTTTTGATCACTATCTACACTTGATAAACGCTGCATCCAAACTTGAAATGTTTCCTCTGATCTTTTATGCAAATGTTTAGGCAATTGCTTTTGAAATTGAATAATGACACGTTGATATAATTCTTGCTGGCTTGTTTGTCTCCACCAATAAAAACTAACATATACAACTAAAACTCCTGCAATACCAATAATTAAGATCAGCACATAGCTATAGCTTGAATTAAAGCCTAGCTTAGATAACCAATTTTTTTGTTTAACTGCATCGTAACCCACAACTTTGGACTGCCATTGATAACTTAAATAGTCACTCCAAACACGCATATTTTTCAAAAATTTAAATTGCTGTAGGCGCCATGCTTGTGCTTGCGCATCTCCCCAAACTTGCTGATCCTCCGCCATATAATTTTGCATTCCTGCATCTATACGTTGTGGTGCAATCATTGCTGTAGGATCGATCCTTTTCCATTTTCCATCTAAATACACTTCACTCCATGCATGAGCATCAAGTTGGCGAACTTCCCAGCTTTCCCCATCTAATGCAAACTGCCCCCCCTGATAACCTGTCACAACTCTGGCAGGGATCCCGGCATAGCGCATCAGCATCACGAAACTAGATGCATAATGTTCACAGAAACCCTTGCGACTAGAAAATAAAAATTGATCTATACGATCCCCACTTAATGTTCCTGGGGTCAGCGTATAAACGAAGTTATTCTTTCTATACCAATTAAGCACAGTTTTTATATATTTTTCAGGCAGTCGCTGACTTTGTTCAAACAGTTGACGGGCTAATTGTTGTGCTTTCTCATCGCGATCTTCATCAAATCGAGTATTAAATTCAATTTGACGTGATGATAACAAAGTAGAAGATGTTGATGTACGCCCCACCCAAAACATTTGGATAGGTTGATTACGTTTAATAAGTTTAGATGGGCGTATACTATCATCTTGATACAGTTGTAAATAACGTTCTTGTGGAATGGAATATTCTAACCCCATGATCCAATTTGCCTGTTCATCAGCAGCTAAGTATTGATAGGCAACTCCTTGAGAATTTGAAGTTACGCTTTTAATCTGTTGATTATAAAAACTACTGGTCCATGTTGTACCATCATACTCATCCAAAACCAAAGCACGCCAGTAAAGCTCCTGTCTATCTGGTAGTTGTCTCATATCTGCAACAACACGAAAAGCCAAAGCCGATGATTGTGATAGTTGTGCAATGTCTCCTGGAGACATACGATCACTAATCCCAGTAGTGGCTTGATTCTTTTGAATAGGAATTGCCCAAAGAGGTGGCAACCGAGGAAAGAAAATAAATAATATAATAAAGAACGGTGTCGCAATCCCAACAAACTTTAGAATTTGTTTAACATCATTTTTTAACTGATTGGATAATAATTGATGCTGGTTAAATAGACCAGTTTGAATCCGATACAACCCCATCAAACATATCACAAATGCTGAAAAAACCAGGACAGCCATCCAGAATGCCTGACTATGTAACAATAAACTGGCACTGACGAATAAGGCAAAGTTAAATACAATCAATAAATCACGGGTATTCTTAGCTTCCAAACTTTTCGCAAATAAACACGTACTTAAAAATGCGACTCCAGCTTCTACTCCCAGTAAAGTTTGATAATTTAAATAAATAAGACCCAAAGATAATAAAGAGAAAAAAACTAAAAATAAGCGTGGAAATGGTGAAATTTTTTGTTTTCTATATCGCCATACCAATGTAAGCCAAATAACGCCCCACAACCCGCTCAATGTCACAGGAATAAAAGCCACTTGCCCAATTAATACAAATGCCAATACCGCTAAAATGCAAAAATAGATTTGTTTGGTCATGATCTTAGGCCTGTGCAAGTAGAAGTTTTGCTTGAAGAAGCTGCATCTGCCCCTGACCACTTTCTAATCTTGCATGTGGCAGTATCAATGCATAATCATGACCAAGTTGTTCACATTGCTCAATTAATCCCATCATAAAGCTTAATTTTTCCTCATGACTTTGTGCAGGGATTTTTTGATAATCAATTTCTAAATGTTGATGATTGGCTTGAGCCTCAAACATTTTGATAAAAAAGCCCTGTCCTCGAGCAACTTGCTTCCATGCCACATTTTGATAAGAATCACCTTGTTGAAAGGCCCTAAGCTCCTTAAATTCATCTAAACTATCGTTCGCATTGGTTGGTTGGTTTTTATGTTCTTTTTGCCAATCATGCGCTTTAGGTGCAATCCACACTTTTTGTTTTGGATATAAATAAGTCCAAGCTCGCACCAAACCTAAAGGATAGGTCGAATAAATTTTCATCGCACCAAATTCAAATAAACCACGCTGCTTCGGAAAAAAAGCCAGTTCGAAGGTCTGTTGTTGCTGATCTAAATAAATTAATTGTTCTTGTTGCAGCCATTGAATACGTAAATATCGGGTCATTACCGATGGCTGATTAAAGCGAAGTTTTAAAATGAAAGGCTGATCGACTTGCCCAACTTCAGCTGCAATCAGATCAATTTGTAAAACATGCAATTGCTTGAATGTGAGATAAAAATTAATCCATAAAATTGCACTGATTAGAAAACAAAAACCTAAAATCAAATTATTTGCATAGTTAATCCCTGCAATAAAGGTAATTAGAATCAGAATGAGATATAGAAAACCCTGCTTATAAATAAAAACCAAAACATCTTTCTGTAACAGGGTTTTAGTCCCATTAACCTGAAAGCGTTTCGCAATCCACTGCTGAATCCTTTGCATAAGCCAATCTCAACTATAAGACATCAACCGATTGCAAAATTTGTTTTACCTCCATTTCGCCTAAACTTAAACGATGAGCAACCACGGCAACAAAAATGGTTTGCACATCATCAGTAGTCACAAAGCTGCGACCTTCAACCAGTGCATAAGCTTGTGCAGCAGCTTTTAATGCCAATACTCCACGTGTTGATAAGCCATGCCGTTGTTTACGTGTTTCAGCAACCAAATCTAAAATATAATTGAGTACAGCATCACTTAGAAAAACCTGTTTTGCTAATTCACGTAATTGCAAAATATCAACTTGCGTAAATACCGCTTCTAATTGATGAATTAAAACCTGACGTGAGCTTTGTTGTAACAGTAGTTTTTCAGCTTGACGAGACGGATAACCGAGCGATAAACGCATCAAGAAACGGTCAAGTTGTGACTCAGGCAAAGCATAAGTTCCACTTTGAAATAGTGGATTCTGCGTTGCCAGCACCCAAAATGGTTGCGGTAAGTCATAATGTGTTCCATCAACAGTGACCGCACCTTCTTCCATAGCTTCAAGTAATGCACTCTGTGTTTTTGGACTACAACGATTGATCTCATCTGCCAATAAAATCTGAGTAAAAATTGGACCTTTCTTGAACTCAAATAAATGTTCTTTTTGATTAAAAATATTGATCCCAATGACATCACTCGCCAACATGTCATTGGTAAATTGAATCCGCTGAAAATGCAGCCCTGCTAGACGAGCTAAGGCACTAGCCAGAGTCGTTTTACCCAATCCTGGTAAATCTTCAAACAATACATGGCCACCTGCCAATAAACAGGTCAGCGCTAATTTAGTTTGTTGTGGTTTATCTAAAATAAGTTGATTCACTTCAACCAAAAAACGTTCGATTTTCTGAGTAAAATTTTTAATATTTTGCTCTACTTCTTGATTTTTTTTTTCTTGAATAGAAGCTTTTTCCATGCCCCACATAATGTAATCCTCAAACTAAAACAGTGCATGATTCAACATACACTGTTTTAGTTTTTTTTCAAAGAAATCAAATGACTTCTAGCAAGGACATTTTTTCAAATTCCCACCTGATGATGGATAACGCACATCAATACAATGACGATAAAAGGTCTTAGCATCCATTGGCGTTAAATCTGGATGATGCGCTTGCATATGCTTTACGTAATTTTCATAATCAGGCACACCCACCATCAAACGAAAACTTTTTTGCAAGTTTTGCCATAAAGTTGCAATACGAGACCAGTTTTTGGGCGAAAAGATCAGGTGTTTTTGCGACATGATCGTAAACTTAATGATCTTCACAATCACAGCACTTCCTTGCCTAGCAATTTTAAAATCCATCACGACTCTCCCTTCACTGTTTCTGCTGTCATTGCAGTTTCAGTAAATACGACAGGTGCTTCATTTACTGTTGGGACAGGGCTTTGTAAAGCACGACGAATAATTCCGATTGATGCAATAATCATAACAATTGCAACAATCATAAAGAATCCACAAAGTACTGCATTAATCTGATTCGACAACACAATCGTCTGCATCTCAGCAACTGACTTCGCAGGTGCAAGTACATCACCACGTGCAATTGCATCAGAGAAACGATTCGCTTGAGCAAGGAAGCCAATCTTCGGATTTTCGTGGAAAATCTTTTGCCAACCCGCCGTCATAGAAGTAATAAATAGGAAAATCGTTGGAACAATCGTTACCCAAACATACTTCTCTTTCTTCATCTTGAATAAAATAACTGTACCCAAGATCAATGCCATTGAAGCGAGAATTTGATTTCCAATTCCAAATAATGGCCATAAAGAATTAATGCCACCAAGTGGGTCAACTACGCCTTGATAAACGAAGAAGCCCCAACCTGCAACTGCCACAGACGTCCCAACCAAATTTCCAAAGAATGAACCTGATTGTTTTACTGCAGGCACAACAATCCCAACGGTATCCTGTACCATGAAGCGACAAGCACGTGTTCCCGCATCCACTGCAGTTAAAATAAATAATGCTTCAAATAAAATGGCAAAGTGATACCAAAATGCCATCATTGCACGACTATTGAAAATTTCCGAAATGATATGAGCCATACCAATCGCAAAAGTTGGCGCTCCACCAGTACGAGAAAGGATTGAACTTTCACCAACCTCCTGAGCAAGCACAGTCAGCATCTCAGGTGTAACGATAAAACCTAGATTACGCACCGCTTCCGCAGCAGTATCTACCGTTGTACCCAGAACTGCCGCTGGTGCATTAATCGCAAAATAAATCCCTGGATCAAGTACGGTTGCGCAGATCATTGCCATGATACCGACAAATGATTCCATCAACATGCCGCCATAACCGATCATACGAATATTGACTTCGTTATCGACCAATTTTGGAGTTGTTCCTGAAGAAACTAGCGCATGGAAACCTGAAATCGCACCACAGGCAATGGTAATAAAAAGAAATGGAAATAAACTACCTGCAAATACAGGACCTGTACCATCGACAAAATGAGTCACCGCAGGCATTTTGAGTTCAGGCATTGCAAAGATAATTCCAATCGCCAGACCTGCAATTACACCAATTTTAAGGAAGGTTGATAAATAGTCACGAGGCGCTAACAATAACCACACAGGCAATACTGACGCAATAAAGCCATAAATGATGAGTGCCCAAGTTAGTTGAGTTCCAGTTAAGGTGAACAATTGCCCCCAGTAAGGGTCTTTTGCTACATCACCACCAAAGACAATCGCCGCCATCATTAGCACAAAGCCAATGATCGAAACCTCAGCAATTTTCCCTGGGCGTAGATAACGCATGTATATGCCCATGAATAATGCAATTGGGATGGTTGCTGCGATACTGAACACCCCCCACGGACTATGCGCCAAAGCTTTTACGACAACCAATGCAAGTACCGCAAGAATGATAATCATGACACCGAGCGTACCCAACATCACAATAACACCTGCGAAAGTACCTAACTCCTGTTTTGCCATTTCACCCAAAGACCGACCATCACGCCGAGTTGAGATAAATAGCACAAGAAAATCTTGTACCGCGCCTGCAATCACCACACCGACCAAAAGCCAAATGGTTCCTGGTAAGTAACCCATTTGCGCTGCAAGAATTGGCCCAACCAAAGGCCCTGCACCTGCGATAGCGGCGAAATGATGTCCAAATAAAACGTATTTATTAGTGGGCACATAATCCAGACCATCATTCAAACGATGTGCTGGTGTTAAGCGTTTAGAATTTAATTCAAAGACTTTTGTTGCAATAAATAAACTGTAGAACCGATATGCAATACTATAAACACAAACCGCAGCAAGAACGAGCCAAACTGCATTGACATGCTCTCCACGACTTACCGCCAAAATTCCAAATGAAATTGCACCAATGATGGCAACTAAACTCCACAGAATTTTTGAGGATAGCGTCGACTTTGCTTGTACTGTCTCCATTCAGAACCTCTCAAATACATAAGCTGTAGTTTTGGATTTCCCTTCCTATGTTTTCTTTAGAAGAAATATCTTTGTAAGTCTATCTGTTATTAAAAATGATTTATCTAATACTTTGGCATAAAAAAAGGGATGATTGTTTAATCATCCCTTCGATAATCGTATAGCTTACGTAGCATTACTACTTATTTACGATTATGCGCGCTCTAGGTAATCACCTGTACGCGTATCAACACGAACACTTTCTTCTTGCTGAACGAATAATGGAACACGTACTACTGCACCTGTTTCAAGTTTCGCTGGCTTACCGCCACCGCCAGAAGTATCACCACGTACACCTGGGTCAGTCTCAACAATTTTAAGCACAACAAAGTTCGGTGGACTCACTGTTAAAGGTACGCCATTGAAGAGCATGATGGTACATTTTTCATTTGAATCATCTTTTAACCATTTTGCAGCGTCGCCCATTGCTGTTTTATCAGCAGCGATTTGCTCAAAAGTTACTGGATCCATAAAGTTCCACATTTCGCCATCGTTGTAGAGGTATTCCATTTCTACTTCTACGATATCAGCAGCTTCTAAAGAATCACCTGATTTGAATGTTTTTTCCAATACCTTACCAGAACGCAGGTTACGCAGTTTCACACGGTTGAACGCCTGACCTTTACCTGGTTTTACATATTCGTTTTCCATGATTGAACATGGGTTGCCATCAAGCATAACCTTGAGGCCTGCTTTAAAATCATTTGTAGAATAATAGGCCATGAAAGGCTCACTCCAAACTTAAAACTCAAATCTATTAGTGCTAGACTACGCGCACAGCTTAGGCTATCACTATTTTAACGTATGGCATGATAAACTATTTACATCAAGAGAAAAACTGGCAATCACAACTCAGTGATCTAATTACTGATCCTTTGGAGTTGTTAAATCTGCTTGAATTATCCACCAAGCAATTATTATCAGGGGCAATACTTGCCTCTGAACAGTTTAAATTACGCGTTCCACGTGCATTCGTCGGAAAAATGCGTATTGGGGATCCATTTGATCCTTTGCTATTACAGGTTTTACCACACCATCTTGAACTTCAAGAACATCCTGAATTTGTTACTGACCCATTAGGTGAGGAAGCAGCCAATCAAATGGCTGGTGTCTTACACAAATACCAGTCTCGCTTTTTACTGACCTTAACAGGTGCATGCGCAATTCACTGCCGTTATTGTTTCCGCCGCCATTTTCCATATCAAGAAAATTTACCTAAAAATGATGATTGGCTAAATATAAAACAATATATTGAAGACAACCCTGCCATCAATGAAATCATTCTCAGTGGGGGCGATCCTTTAACTTTATCTAATCGAAAAATAGCACTTTGGATAGAGCGATTAGAATCTTTACCTCAACTCAAAATATTGAGAATCCATTCACGAGTTCCAGTTGTTATTCCCAATCGTATCGATGAAGAGCTTATTTCTATTTTAAAAAACAGTAGGCTACGCATTGTAGTAGTGATACACTCAAATCATGCTTCAGAACTTGATGATTTCACGTGTTCAAAGTTATTACAGTTATCATTACATCATATTACTGTGTTAAATCAGGCAGTTTTACTTAAAGGTGTGAATGACTCTGCAACATCTTTAACTCATCTAAGTTATCGACTATTTGAAGCGAGGGTTATGCCCTATTACTTACATGTATTGGATAAAGTAAAAGGTGCTCAACATTTTGACTTAAGATCTTCAGAGATAGATCATATATACAGTGATGTATTAGCGAGTTTACCTGGATATTTAGTTCCAAAACTCGTCAGGGAAATTGCGGGCGAAAAAAATAAAACACCGCTTTTTGGGGTTCAAACGTTCTGAGATTGATTACAATGATGAATAATGCATTTTCGGATATTTTTCAAATTCCCACTGTTTTAAGACGGGATAAACTCAGTTTTTGTGATGCAAACGCAAAAAGTTTAACAGAATGGATTTCAACCCTCTCAATTATGCAGTTGGGTGATACTTCAAAAGCATTGTTTGCAGCTTTATTAGAGCTTTGTGAATTAGATTGTTCAGAAACATTACGCTTTGATCTCATTCAGACCTTACATCCAACGATTGAAAATATTTTAGGTAGCCTAGAGAAAAACTTTTTTAATCAGGGTGTAATCAGTTCAGATCGTAATGAGCACATTATTGAACTGGCAATGCTGTTACGCTGCTATTTTGCGGCTATTTATATCAATATTGTTCGCCGCAGTAGCGAACAATTGGAAAATCGAAAATTTTCTATTTTTGCACTAAACCAAAAGAAAAATTTACATACTGCTAGAACACTTGCAACTTTCCAAGCATTACAACAACTTACGCAGCTTCTTTATCAACAACACATGTTATATAGTGAACCTGTTGCAGGACAGTGGCTCATTGCACATCAATTATACGATGCAGCAGTGACACATAAGTATCATCATGTGACTATTGAACAGGCGCAAACCAAGCCAAATAGCCTGAATAATATTGCTCAGGCCTATGCTCAATTAATTTTGATGGATATTTTTAATACCAATCAAATTCGTCAAACAGAAATTCAAGCCCTATTTCAATGCAGTTTTGACTGGGCCAAAATGCTACAGCTCTTATCTAAAGAGACTGATTTAACTAAATACGTTGTTGATACAACTAAAGATCATCCGCCAATATACAACAAAAAACAAAGTTCAGGATTTAATCCTAATATCTTTATTAGTACAAATGGTTTACTTGATCATGTGACAGCAACATTACATAAAAATGCTGAATACATTTCTAAGAATGAAAAGATTTATCTCACACCCGCTCTAAAATTCCACGTTCAGACCATTTTAGGATCTACGGCAGAACGTCGCCATGAACGCTATGAATATTCCGCTCAACTACATATTTGTTTTGGACTCTTAACAGCCCACTTCTATTTATCCAAAGCAAAAAACTTCGGTGAAACATTACTCTTAGAGCACGGGTATGGACTACAAAGCGAATCAAAATTTTTATCAACTTGGGATAAAAAAGATTCTTCTGGCAATCAAGAATCCTCAATCCAGCGTTTAAGCCGAGAAAACAAAGCCATTTATCAAGCGGATATTTTAGATATTAGTGTTAATGGTTATCGAATTAAATGGTCAGCCGAAGCACCAAAAAATCTAAGAACTGGCGAATATATTCTTGTAAAAGAAACCTCTCATGGACATTGGCGCGGCGGTGTAATTCGTTGGTTAAAGCAATCAAGTGAAAAAAGTTTAGAATTAGGCTTAGAGGTTTTAGCACAAGAAATTTTCCCTTGTGCAGTTCGCGTACAAGCAGATCGTCATATTAGCAATTATTACCCTGCGCTTATTTTAAAAAATCAAAATTTAGATGAAACTAAAACAACAATAATTTTGCCAGGCTCGCAAATTTTTCGCGAACAGCAAGCTGTTCATTTGAGATTAGGGAAAGAGGAAGTAAAAGTGTATCTGTTGACTGCACAACTAATTACCCAAAGTTTTGTTCAATTCGACTTTGAACTACTTAATGAAGAAGAACAACCCGTTCTTAATAAATTTATTGCGCAAAAAAATATGGATACAAATAACCAAGATTTATGGGAAGCATTGAAGTGAGAAATCCTTTACTCTCTAAAAAATTGAAACGAACTGAAACGCGCTTACTCATTATTGATGATAACCAATTAAGGTATAATCAAGTTTTAGAGCTATTTGCGCAGCAAGAACATCAAGTACAGGCTATTTTACTTGATGATTTAAAAACTTTTGAAAAACAATTGAATTTGCCTTGGGATATTGTAATTTTTGGACGTGCTTACGATCTAAAAATCGAACAAACGCTTTCTCTTATTCATGCATCCGCACAACCAAGTTTACCCATTCTACTGCTTGAGCCAGATGACTATAATTCAGCGCTATATCAAAATTACATTCATAAAGGTATTTATGATGTTGTGAACTTAAAGGCGCCAGAAGAATTTTATATCAGTATTATTAGATCACTTTCATTCAGTCGTTTAGTACAAGCAGAGCACCGTTTACTTACCGAATTAGAGGCAGCTCAAACACAAGCCCAATCACTTGTTGCTGAAACACATAAAGCAGTTGCAATTCTACAAGAAGGTATTCATATCAAAGCGAATGCTGAATATGCTCACCTATTTGGTTTCGACAGCGAAGATGACGTCATTGGCTTACCAATACTTGATATTTTACAACCTAAAGATTTAGGCCAGTTTAAATTACGCTTTAAAAGAATTTCCCAAGGCTTATTCGAACAAGCACGCTTTGAAATTCGCACCCAAAATCCAATGGTTAAGAATAATCTTTTAAATGTTGAGTTCTTACCCTCTGGTAATGATGATGAAATACAACTGAATATTGAATGTGAATCATCATCAACTGTTGTTTCAGCAGCAACTGCCACGACTACTTCAGTGCAAAGTGAAAAAGCCTCTGGTATCATCTCAGCACTGCAACAAATTAATCGAAATTTAGCAAATCACCCAGCCAATGCAAATGCGCTCATCTTATTTAGCCTGAATAATTGTCCAAACGAAGTTTTTCAAACTGACTGGCGTGGAACTAAAGCTTATTTTTCAAATATTGCAAATTTCATTAAAGAACAAGTTAATGTTCCAATTTATCAAATAGAAACGGCTTTGTATGTTGGGCTTATTCAAGCTGAATCAAAAACAGTTTTAAACTCTTTGCTTATAGGCTTGAATGGTTTACAAAAACCTCAGTTATTGGTCACTGAAAACCACACTTTCCCATTACATTTAAAACTGGGCTATCAAGAACTAGACCAACAAATATTAGATGATGCTCATTTTGAGAAAATCATTTCTCGAGCATTTACGCATGCACTACCAGTCTTGAAAAATGCATCGATTGACAGTGATATTAGCCTGACAACTGATAAAATTTCAATGTCGATGGAAGTCAATCTTTTAGAAGAGCTCAGAAGCAAATTAGATAAGGGTGATATACATCTAAAATATCAGCAGCTTTATGATAAACAAGATCAATTCACTCATACCTATGAAGTATTTGGCGGTATTATTCATAATAATCAATGGTTAGACTTGATGGATCTTAGTGATCTAAAAGATGATCATGAATTATCGGCTCAGTTAGACCGTTGGGTATTAGTAGAAGCTTGTAAACAATTACACAACTTCATTACCCAATATCCAAAAGCTAAATTAATTATTAATCTGAATCATCATATTTTATTCAATGACAGAAAATTATCCGAATTGGTCGCTAAATTATTGACAATTATTGGAAGCAAACAAGCTCATCCTTTAATTCTGCAGTTTTCAGAGCAAGCTCTTCAGCAAAATTTATCACAGGCTCAATCTCTGATTGCATCACTTCGTCAACACGGCGCTGAGATCTCTATTCGTAACTTTGGTGATTCTCTTTATAGTGACTCAATTCTTCAACAGATCGATACGCAGTATTTAAGCTTCCATCGAAAATTAGCGAAGATGCTAGGATCTGAAAAAGAAATGGCAATTCTACAAGAGAAAATTCTTCATTTTATTGCTGAAAAGCAAGTTGAGATTTTACTCACCGAACTCAATGACATGAGTTTGTTCGCGAATGCATGGAATGTCGAAGCCCGCTTCTTGCAAGGTAACTACTTCCAAAAGAAACTTGATCGTTTAACTGACGTACAAGACCAATAGAAATTCCTCCCTAACCCTCCTTTGATAAAGGAGGGAATATCAAAAGGCATAAAAAAAACGGACATATCGCCCGTTTTTTTGTTTTCTTGATATTAACGTTTGATAGAACGTGACATACCAGAGAAACGTTGTTTGAATTTGTCGATACGACCACCAGTATCCACATTCTTTTGTTTACCAGTATAGAATGGGTGGCAAGCTGAACATACGTCAAGATAAAGAGTTTCTTTACCAAGTGCAGAACGAGTTTCGATTACGTTACCGCATGAGCATGTAGCAACTAATTTTTCGTATTTAGGGTGAATATCGGCGCGCATGGTCGATGCTCCTATTTAGTAAGAAAGGCTTAAGCTGTTATCGCAATTGATCACTCTCAATATGAGGAAAGCAGAGTGTTAACACTCGCAGATCAATACCACAACAGACCATTTCTTTTGACTCACCGAGACCCTTAGATCAGAGCAAAGCCAACAAGTGTCAAAGATTATACGCCAATAAATCAAAATTTGCGAACTATTCTTGTTTTGATTTTGACCAACGATTCGCAATTACACCACAGACCATTAATTGGATTTGATGAAAAATCATAATCGGCAATACAATCATACCTAAAGGCTGACCAATAAACAGAATTTGCGCCATTGGCACGCCACTCGCTAGCGTTTTTTTAGAGCTACAAAAGAAAATAGTAACTTGATCTGCATGATTAAACCCTAACCATTTTGGTAAATACGAAGCAAGCAACATTACAATAGTAAGCAAAACTGAGCATGCAAGCACTAAATACAGCAAAGCTAATCCACTGATTTGATGCCATAAACCTGCAACTACAGCACTGCTAAAGGCACCGTAAACTACCATTAAGATTGATCCTTGATCAAAAGCTTTCACTAAGCTTGGTAATTTGATCATATAAGGAAAAACATGAGGGCGAAGTAACTGACCTAGAACAAAGGGAACCAATAGTAACAAGGTAATTTGAACAATCGATTGCGTAGGATCAAAGCCATGTTGGCTTTGGCCTAAGATAAAATAACTCACTAAGATTGGCGTAATAAACATCCCAATGATATTGGAGAAAGATGCACTACAAACCGCTCCTGCAACATTCCCTTTTGCAATCGACGTAAATGCAATTGAAGATTGTACTGTTGAGGGTAAGAAGCACATAAATAAAAAGCCCCAGTACAACTGTTGCCCAAGAAGCGGCTCCAAAACAGGTTTAGCTAAAAGCCCAATTACAGGAAAAATCGCAAAAGTAAAAGCAAAAACCAATGCATGCATTTTCCAATGCAGCATTCCCTGTATAACGGCTTCACGTGACAACTTGGCGCCATGTAAAAAAAATAATATAGCAATCGCAACTGTCGTTAGGATATTAAAGTAATGCGCAACCTGTCCCGAAACTGGGAAAAAAGTCGCTAGTACTACCATTGCTATCAATAATATTGTGAAACGATCTAGCGCCAAGAGCTTTAACATAACTTTTCCCAATCTGTTCGCTAATAACGATACAGCCCAACATGAGATTATTGACCATTCGATCAAAACATCATACTGGGCTGTATAAATAAAGCTATGGCTTTAAATTAGAAATTGTGGATCAAGATACGAAATTAATTATTACGTGCATTTTGATCCTGTTGAATCAATTCAACCTTATAGCCATCTGGATCTTCAACAAAAGCGATCACCGTAACTCCACCTTTCATTGGACCAGCCTCACGTACTACTTTTCCACCAGCTGCTTTGATTTCTTCACATGCTTTATAAGCATCATCTACTCCAATAGCGATATGACCATAGGCATTGCCTAAATCATAGCTAGCTGTATCCCAGTTATGAGTCAGCTCAAGCACAGTATTGTTTTCTTCATCACCATAGCCCACAAAAGCCAAGGTAAAACGCCCCTCTTCATAATCACGTTGGCGTAGTAATTTCATACCAAGCACCTCAGTGTAGAACTTTAAAGATTGCTCTAAATTACCTACTCGTAACATCGTATGTAACATGCGCATAGTTATTCACCTGTCTGTTGAGTTGTTTGGTTTTCATGGTCACGCAATAGTTTCGCAACCCAAACCACAAGAATCAAAATTGGAATTCCAATTAAAGTCGTCATTAAAAAGAAATTTGGGTAGCCAATATTACTTACAATCGTTCCTGAATAACCACCCAATAATTTGGGTGTTAAAGTCATTAATGAACTGAAAATTGCATATTGAACTGCGGTAAATGATACGCTGGTTAAGCTAGATAAAAAGGCAATAAATGCAGCACCTGCCAAACCTGAAGCTAAATTATCTACAATAATAGCAAAATAGAGCCACAATGAGCTATAACCTTTAATCACTTTACCAGAAAGTTCTATTGTGCCTGACTGACTTGGATCGACCACAGCAATTGGCTGAATATCGACATCGAGTGTGGTTTCAACATGTGATGCAGTATTGATACGGTATGATCTTTTTGCAAATAACTGGCTTGCACTATTATTTTTTAAATGAACAAAAGCTTTAATCGTTTTAGTGGGAGATGCTTGTAATAGCTTTCCATCTACAGCACCAGTAAATATTCCTTTATCATCCAGTTTCGCAGCAAACTCTTGATTATCTAATTTAAGAATAACAGGCTTATCCTGATTTAAATCTTCATTTTTAAGCCCTGCTAATTGCCCTTTAACGACTAGACTTTGCTTCAATTCTTTTTCCGTTAATTGATCATCACCACTGATTGGTAATAATTGAATCTGAGCGTGCTGGGCATTTACTAAATATGGTATTGCAAGAGTTACATTGGTATCGCTCTGATTTTGGTACTGAGTACTTACCTGTACCGAATTTGTTTTTGCCAAGACGTCATTCGGCACTTGTAATTTCCAATATCCAACATCATCGGTTTGCACTTGATAATGTTTATTTCCGACCTGAACCTCAACTGGAGCAAGTGGTTTACCTGATTTGACCAAGCCGATAAAAATTAAATTGGTTGAACTAGCCAACACTGCGCCCACGAACATGAGTTTCATAATATTCATGCGTTGCGCCAACAAACCACCGAGAAAACCACCAACTAAACTAAAGATCACACCATAGATTTTCACAGCCTCAGCAATTTGTTCTTTACTGAAATTTAGATCTTGATAGAACACATTGGAAATCACGCCTGCAATGATGTCTGAGATGCGGAAAAAACCAATCAGCAGTAAAAGAACTAAGGCAAGTTTAATACCGTAGCGTTTAAAGAAATCTAAAATTGGGGCAACCCAAGTTTCTTTAGCCATTTGTTGATTCACGACGCCAGTTTTAACTAAACCCAAACCAACCAATAAAGCTGTGGCTGTAGCAGTTAAAAAGCGCAGTGCTTCTAAACCAAATAAAGCTGCGGTGTCTTTAATATTTGCGGCTTTAGCGATAGCATCTGTTACATTCCCAGAGTAAATATAACTGACAACAAAAGTTGCAACAGCAATAAAAAATACAAAGACCAAGCGATAGTAATCTGTAGTTTTATAATGTTTATAAACACGATTTACTTGAGGTTCACGAATGCATAAAGTTGTAATAATACCAACCACCAGGACTGCTGCCATGGTGAGATAAGTATATTTCCATGCTTCATAGATATAATTGCCTTTAGCTGTACCTAAATAAGCAGCAAGAAATAAAGCCCCTGCACCCGCAACGATCATCCCGATACGGTAACCTGCGTTGTAAGTTGAAGCTAAAACCGTTTGCATCTCACTTTCAGCGAGTTCAATACGATAAGCATCGATGACAATATCTTGAGTCGCTGCCGAGAATCCTAATAAAACAGCACCAACTGCCATTTGAATTAAATAGCTTTGTCCAAGTGCTGGGTCGGAAAATGCCATAATACAAATTGCACATATAATCAAAGACTGTGCAATCAACAACCAAGCACGGCGGCGACCTAAACTTTTCGTTAACAATGGAACAGGCAATTCATCAATCAACGGTGCCCAAACAAATTTAAAAGAGTAGCCCAATGCCGCCCAACTAAAAAATGTCACAGCACTTTTATCAATTCCTGCCTCACCTAGCCATAAAGACAAGCTAGAAAAAATCAATAGAATGGGTATCCCTGCCGAGAAACCAAGAAATAGCATAATCAGTGCACGACGATCTAAAAAAGCTTTAAATGCGGATGCCCACCCAGTGGCTTGAGTTGTCATTGGTTATTATTTTCCATGAACATGCGTGAATGTGCCTATTCAATCGTGTCTTGCGCCTGGTTGCAAGTTGCTTTATGCAACCATTGTTTTGTTTTGTCGATAAAAAACACAAGTTCGCTTGATCTTTAGACCTAAAACTGTATACCTTTAATTACTTAACTTTCGTTTCTTTGTTGGATAGCAACAGTGGCCCAAAAACTTGATCAAATGACTGCAACAACTTTATCTTCAACCCCAACAAACACGACTACAGCGAAAATCAATTCTTTACCAAGCGCCTTTGAGCAGACGGATATTCAAACGACTCTTAAGAAAACAGCACTTAGCCCTGAACAACTCACGCATATTCTAAATCTAGCTGAGATTCCGAGTTCAACTAAACGTATAAAACCCCTCAATAACTTTCTTGGGCAAGATCGTGCACGTGCTTCAGTAGAAGCTGGTATTTCCTTACCATACTCTGGCTATAACATTTTTGCAGTTGGCACAGCGGGTCTTGGCAAACGCACCATGATTAAACGGTTGCTCCAACAGCACGCCAAAACCATGGCTACCCCTGATGACTGGGTCTATGTCAATAATTTCAAGAACCCAAGACAACCGATTGCTCTGCGCTTCCCAGCGGGACAAGGCAGCAAATTTCAAAATGCCTTGCAGCAGGCATGGCAAATTATCTTAAAGCAGCTGGAACGCCGTTTTAGTGCGGAAACCTATCACAACCGTATTGAACGCATTCGTCAGGATACGGGTGATGTACAGCAACAGGCATTGGTTGAACTGACCAAAGAGGGTGAGGAACTCGATTTAAAATTGATTTCCCGTAATGACAAGCATGTCTTTATTCCAATGCAGTTGAAAGACAATGAATATCATGAACTCACCCAAAATGACCTGAACGCATTAACTAGCAAGGAACGTGCTGAAATCAACTCCAATATGCGTTATATGGAGAAAAAACTTGAACGTCTGGGTTTACATCTGGGCGATCTGGAAGATGATGCGCGGGATCAAGTATCAATTTTAAACCGTGAAATTGCCACTCAAGTGGTTACACCACGTATGGAGTCAATTTTAAATAAAAATAAAGAAGTAAAAGGTCTAGACTTATACCTAAAACATTATGCTGAAGATATTATTGATAATGTTGAGCTAATTTTAGAACAAGAAGAAGATGATTTTACGCCTGCTTTATTTAATCGTGTTCCATCACGTTATCAAGCTAATGTAATTATTGCCAATAAACCAAATAGTGGCGCACCCGTTATTTTTGAAGATTTCCCAACACACTACAATTTATTGGGTCATGTGGAGCAACTGACTCACAATGGTACGATCACCACTGATTTCACCCTGATTCGTTCTGGTTCACTGCATCGGGCCAATGGTGGCTTTTTGATGCTGGAAGCGGAACAATTGCTGGAGCAACCTTATGCATGGCAAGGCCTGAAACGTGCCTTAAAATCTGGACAACTCAAGCTTTCTTCACTGGAACATATGCTCACCCTCACAGGCAGTATCTCCATTGAACCCGCTTCCGTTCCACTTGATATTAAAGTGGTTTTACTGGCCGAACCTGAAATTTATTATGAAATTCTGGAAGTGGAACCTGAGCTTGGCAGTGTCTTTAAAATCCGTGCCGACTTTACCGATACATTACAACGTAATGACAGTAACGAACAGGCTTATATGCAGTTAATTGCCGACTATGTTCAGGCAGATAAATTACTTCCGTTTGACCGTTCTGCACTAGCCGCATTGCTTACTGATTCCAGCCGTCAGGCTGAGGATCAAAGCTCTTTATCATTACATGCCTCAACCCTTGGTGACCTGATCCGCGAAGCGCATCACCATGCCTTTAAAGCGGATGACAAGATTGTCACCGACCAGCATGTCAACCAGGCCCTGCACCATCGCCAATATCGCTTAGGCTATTTACGTGAGCTCTACTGGCAAGACCTGTCTCGCGGTACGCAGTTGATTGAAACTTCTGGGCATCGTCTTGGTCAAATCAATGCCCTCTCAGTGATTCATTATGCTGATGTCGAATTTGGATTACCGTCGCGTCTAACAGCTTCTGTATATCAAGGTGGTGGCGATATTCTGGATATTGAACGCAGTGTGGAGCTAGGCGGCTCATTGCATGCCAAAGGCGTATTGCTCATGTCGAGCTTCCTAAAAGCCCACTTTGGCCGTGAACAAATCTTACATTTCTCCGCAGCATTGGCGTTTGAGCAAAGCTATGGACAAGTGGATGGCGATAGTGCCACTGTTGCAGAACTTTCAGCATTAATTTCTGCCATTTCTCAAATTCCAATTGACCAATCATGGGCTATTACAGGTTCGATGAACCAGTTGGGTCAGGTACAGCCAATTGGTGGAGTGAATGCCAAAATTGAGGGCTTCTTCGATGCCTGTAAATTACAAGGCTTTACAGGCAAACAAGGGGTGATTATTCCCCGTCAAAACATGCAACATTTGATGCTACGTCAAGATGTAATTGAAGCGGTTCAAGCAGGTCAGTTCCATGTCCATGCGATTGAAACAATTGATCAAGCCTTAGAAATTCTAATGGCTCGCCCAGTAGGTACATTAGATAAGAAAGGTCGATATAGTAAAAATTCAATCTATGCAGCCGTTATGGAACAACTTGAGTATTGGCAAGCAATTGAGGACGGCGAAGCTGTTGAAGATGACGAACCTAAAAAAAAGAAAAAGCGAAAAAAGACTAAAAAAGATGAAACTGAGACAAAATCTTCAGAAGAATCTACTGTTGAAGCTAAAAGCTTAAAATCACTTCGTAAGAAGAATAGATAAAATGAAAAGGCCATGTTTTTAAACAAACATGGCCTTTTTCTTAGGCTACACCCAGTAGAGATCGTCCACCAGGTAATTGAGCGAAATATTGTTTTAATGCATCAATACAAAGATGCACTTTCATTGGGTATTGTTCACGCTTGGAAGTTAATGCATGAAGCGTATAAGCAGGAAGTTGCCAATCAGGTAGAACTTCAACCAAAGAACCATTAATCAGTTCTTTTTGAATATCCATATAGAGAATACGTGCAATACCATGCCCCTGCTGGCACAAGGATTTAGCAACAAAAACATTGTTTGTGCCTAAGCGTGTTTTCATATCAACATTGACAATTTCACCACTCAAACCATGACGGAAGGCAAAATGTTGATAATTGTGCATCAAAGTAACAGGTAATAATTCGTGATTTCGTAAATCTTCTGGGCGAGTAATAGTTGATGCTTGATTGAGATAACTTGGCGATGCAACAAGAACCTGATCAACTCTCGCTAAAGGTACTGCGGTGAGCTGATGATCATCAACACGCAGGCTCATCCGTATTGCGATATCAATCCGCTCTTCAATCAAATCAATATAACGGTGGTCTGCTTCAAAATGAATCGCTAGACCTTTATGTGCTGACATCCAATGAGATAGTGCTGGAATGACATGCAAGGCACCTAATTCAGGTGTCGTCGCAATACGTAAATCTCCAACAAGATCGTCGCGCAGTTGATTGATACGAATTTTGCCACGTTCAGCGGCAGCCAACATTTCCTGGCAACTGAGAAAGAATGCTTGTCCTGCTTCTGTAAGACTGAGTTTTCGAGTAGAACGATGAAGTAAAGTGACATCCATTTCATGTTCTAAAGAACGAATTTGTTGACTGACTGCACTTGTTGTAATTCCTAATTCTCGTGCTGCACCACTAAAAGAACTTTTTTCAACAACGCAAGCAAAGACCCCCATTGCACGCAATTGATCTAGCATAGACTTCTCTCTTAATTTATTAAAATATGCTTATTGTTCTAATTAAAGCAATCTCAATAAGTATACAAGGAAGTCTACCCTTAAACTAGCGATTATTAATAATTTATTAAAAGATTATTAATTCGGCTATTTTAGTTTGGTAAAACTGTCATTGGATTTACAGGCTTGCCATCTAAACGAACTTGGAACTCAAGCATGATACGTGAAGCACCTGAAGAACCCATTTCTGCAATTTTTTGACCAGCAGTCACATTATCCCCACTCTTGACTAACATCTTACTGTTATGCGCGTACGCCGTAATATAACCATCAATATGCTTAATCAAGACTAGATTGCCATATTCTTTTAAACCATCAGCAGCATAGACCACTTGCCCATTTGCAGCAGCAAAAATTGGATCACCTTCATTACCACCGTAACGTGTTCCTTTGACGTTATTTGCCAAATTGAAACTTTGAATGATCGCTCCATTTGATGGTTTTACCCAACGTAAACTCGAAGCAAGCGTCGTTGAAGATGGTGTAACAGGATTTGCTGGAACAACAGCTTTGGGTATAACAGGCTGTGTCTTAGGAACAACAGGTTGTTGTGTTGGCAATTTAATCGTTTGACGTTGAATCGGTGCGGTTTGTACCACTGCTTGTGTAGATGTAGTTCGTTCTGCAACAGAACCTTTTAAACGTAATGATTGATTGACATAAATACGATAAGGCGGCGCAATATCATTCAGCACAGCAACATCTAAATAATTCAATCCATAACGATTTGCAATTGCACTCAGCGTATCGCCTGAACGTACTGTGTAATAATTGGGTGCTTGCTGTACATAACGATTACCACCTTTTACTTGTGGTTTTGATGCACAACCTGTAACGACGACAATGCTTGTTACTGCCATAGACAACACGATTGTTTTAATCATTTTTCGTGATAGAAAAATCGAGACATGGTTTAAATGCATCTTCGCCCTCATCGAAAAAAACCTTAATTTATTTGCGCCTAAGAGTACCAAAAAAGTGAGAAAAAACGAGTTCTCACTTTCTATATTCACAAAGTTATAACATAGCCACTGCTAACCATTTACATGAAGATGTAAATTATCGAGTACAGCATAATTAGTTGCATCCATTTGAATCGGCGTGATACTGACATAACCATTCGCGACAGCAAAGAAATCAGACTGAATATGAGTTGAAGCGGATTGAGGTTCTGTAACCGCCTCACCGGCTAAACCAATCCAATAGACTTGGCGACCACGTGGATCGACATGGCTACTAATTGGTTTGGATTGTGCTCTACGACCTTGATAGGTGATTTGTGTCCCTTTAATTTGCTTAACATCTGGGATATTAATATTAAAAATATGACGGGGCGGCAAAATTGGTAGTCCATTCACAATAAAATCATGAACCCATTGTGCAGCTTTCGCATAATGCTTAGGATGTTCATAGGAACGTACATTTGAACCTGCTAATGAAACTGCGATTGCAGGATGTTTCATTAGGCGACCTTCAAATGCAGCACCAACCGTACCTGAATATAAAACATCATCGCCGAGGTTTGCGCCACTATTAATACCACTGACAACAAGATCAAATTCAAAATCGAATAGACCATTCATTGATAAATAAACACAATCTGCGGGCGTTCCATTCACAGCCCAAACATCCTCTGCAATTGGGATCGGTCGTAAAGGACGATCTAAAGTTAAAGCACTTGAGTAACCGCTACGCTCACTTTCAGGTGCAACCACGACGACGCGTCCTAAAGGCTTTAACGCTTGTGCTAGAGCCTGTAAGCCTGGTGCAAAAACACCATCATCATTTGCTATTAAAATATTCACTTTGATCTTGTCTCTTCAAATGTTACTACGTAGTTTTTTCAATTGAATTATTCACTGAATTATATATATTTGTAACTTCATAGTATTAGAAATTTATGCCGCCATGAGACATTTATCTACTTTTATCCGTGTTTTAGGGGTAAGTTTTTCACTTCTAACAGCACCCGCAATTTTTGCAAACACAACGGTTTCAACTAAAGAAGCAGACGCACTCATCAAAGATGATATTGCCAATGCGCAAGTCCTCATTGAAATGTGCCCAAGCATAATTGGAAAAAATGCTAAATTTGACGAAAACATCAAAAAGATGGTGGGTTCTTATTTAAGCACCTATTCTGATAAGTCAGCTTCCCTTGAGAGTCTACAAAAAGATGGAGAATTCCAATCTTTATTGAAAGATGCTCGTGAAGCAGCGAAAGAAGTTGAAAAAGCTGAACAAAAGTCAGTATGTGAAGATGTATTAAATTTTGAAGGCTAATATGCCATTAAAATTTGGAAGCGTTTTCAAATTTAAGATTTGAAAACGCTTCCATTTAATTTCCTACAGCAAACATACAATCTACTGATATTTTTATGCTATAAGCTATTCAAATTCTTTAAGTCTTGTTTCTGAGTTTGAGTTCTTATGAAGAAAAATGTTTTCAAAACACTAGGTTTATCATTTCTCATTACTTCCAGTCTTTTCAC
Organism: Acinetobacter sp. NIPH 284; assembly: GCF_000369425.1. Classification (NCBI taxonomy): domain Bacteria; kingdom Pseudomonadati; phylum Pseudomonadota; class Gammaproteobacteria; order Moraxellales; family Moraxellaceae; genus Acinetobacter; species Acinetobacter sp. NIPH 284. The sequence continues at coordinate 27,290 of NZ_KB850011.1, read as the reverse complement.
AACAACCGTATTTGCCGCAGAAAAAAAATCTGAACCTGAAAAAATTGAAGTTACACCAACATCTGAAGGCGTGACTCCTCAAGAACTTGCTGCAATTTATGTATTGTCAGAAATCTGCCCAGATTTAATTGGCAAAGATCTAAAATTTAATAAAGCATATGACAACCTCGTCAAATCATACTTATCAAATGAACCAAATGCTGTAGACATCCTCAATAAACGTGCTAAAACCAAAGAGTTCCAAGCTCCTCTTGCTGAAGCGCGTAAAGATGCGAAGGCTGCATCTGAAGATGATAATCGTCAAATTTGCGATGATGTTCGGAATTATTATTCTAAGTAACTGATTAGTTACAATACTGCATGAAAAAGCCGACTTCTACCGTAGAAGTCGGCTTTGCTTTGTCCTAAAATGCTAGGCTCATCTGCTTCACACAAGATATTGGAACACCTAGAATGACTCAAAAAAGCGCTCTTGCTGCATTATTACTTTTGCCAAGCCTTTCATATGCAGCGACTGTCCTACCGTCTCCACCAGAATTAAATAATAAATCCTATGTATTAATGGATTACGAGACAGGACAAATCCTTGCTGCAAAAAACGAAAATGAAAAACTCGCACCCGCGTCTATGACCAAAATGATGACAAGCTACATCATAGAACAAAAACTTTTAAAGGGTGAATTAACAGACAACGAACAAGTCCGTATGAATGAATCAGCATGGTGTCGTGGTACCAGTGCTGAATCATGTATGTATGTACCATTAAATGGGACAGCAACTGTCCTAGAAATGTTACGTGGCATTATTATTCAATCAGGCAATGATGCATCTAAAGCAATGGCCGAACACATTGCGGGCAACGAAGGTACATTTGCCCATATGATGAACCAGGAAGCCAAACGGATTGGCATGGTGAACACCCATTTCATCAACTCAACAGGGATGCCTGCTGAAGGTCATTACTCAACAGCAAAAGATATGGCTGTTCTTGCTCAACACATTATCAAAGATAGCTCTAAATACTACCCGATCTATTCAGAAAAAGAATTTACGTTTAATGGTATTAAGCAAGGCAACCGTAATGCATTGCTTTATACAGACCCAAGCGTTGACGGTTTGAAAACAGGTCATACGGATGAGGCTGGTTACTGCTTAACCACATCAAGTAAACGTGGTCCAATGCGTTTGATTTCAGTCATCTTCGGTACGCCAAGCATGAACGAACGTGCTGGACAGACTCGGACATTATTAGCATGGGGTTTTGCAAACTTCGAGACTGCAAATGTACAACCTGCTAACCAAGTGCTTGCTAAAGCAAAAGTATGGTTTGGTAAAGAAGATAATGTTCAAATTGGTCTTGCTGAAAACTTCAACGTAACCATGCCTAAAGGTCAAGCGGACAAAATCAAAACTCAACTTGTAGTTCAACCTAAATTGAATGCGCCTTTAGCCAAAGGTCAAGTTGTGGGTAAATTAGTTGCAAGCCTTGATGGTAAAGTGATTGCAGAGAAACCACTAGTTGCATTAAAACCTGTTGAAGAAGCAGGCTTCTTTGCTCGTCTAATTGACCATATCAAGATGTTCTTTAGTAACTTATTCTAATTTTAGAATTGCTGATATTAAGCATTCATGCTCTTGGGCATGAATGCTTTTTTATTTTATAATTCATCTATATTTTATATTGATCATACTCATGGCTAAGAATATTCGTCCCTATCTCGATCAAAAACCTGATGTTGATTCAAGCTGTTATGTGGATGACATGTCTGTCATCATCGGTGATGTCAAATTAGCAGAGAATGTTTCTGTTTGGCCTTTTGCCGTGATTCGTGGTGATGTCAATTCAATTCAGATTGGCAAAAACAGTAATGTACAAGATCATTGTATGTTACATGTCAGTCATAAAAATCAAGCTAAACCAAATGGTTCGCCTCTCATCATTGGCGAAGATGTGACGGTTGGACATCATGTGACTTTACATGGTTGTACCATTGGTGATCGTGTCCTGATCGGGATTAATACCGTTGTTTTAGATGACGTGATTATTGAAGATGATGTAATGATTGGAGCAGGTAGCCTTGTGCCACCACGTAAAGTGTTAAAAAGCGGTTATCTCTATGTCGGTAGTCCAGTACAACAAGTTCGTGCACTGACTGAAAAAGAAATGGAATTCCTTCCTTATTCAGCACTCCATTATGTGAAAGTGAAGGATAATTATAAGAATAATTAAATTTATATCCATTTAATCAATTCACACTAATGAACTCAAAGAACAATGAAACAAATAAATGAACTAATAGATACTAAGGAATCAGGTTGGATTCTCATTAAAAGCTGGTTGGAAACAGCTAAGAATCAATTTGAAATGCTACCTAATAATATAAACAGAGCAGAAAGTGAATTACTTTCAATCCAAGTGACGACTCGCTCCCCAATGGGAGCTATGATTTATGAAACTGGTGGTTTACTCATTGATCATGGATGGTTGAGAGTTTTAGGTTCTGGCAGCAAAAGGTTAGATCGTGGAATTCATGAATGGAATATTGGAAAAACAATCACCCAACAACATAAGCAACCTGATTATTTACTTATAGCCGACGATATTCTGGGTGGTTATTTTTCGATAAATTGTGGTGGTTTGGGAGAAAACTTAGGTGATATTTATTATCTTGCTCCCGACTGTTTAAGATGGGAGAATTTAGAGATTGGTTATTCAGATTTCTTAAATTGGTGTTTAAATGGCGATCTCGATCAATTTTATGGCTCTTTAAGGTGGAATAATTGGAAAACTGATATTCAAGAACTTACTGGGAATCAGGTCTTTTCATTTTATCCTTTTCTATGGACACTAGAAGGAAAGAATATAGATGAATTAAGCAAAAAGGCTATTTCAATTGAAGAAAATTTCTGGTTGCTGGATACAATTATTAATGAAATTAAAAATTTAGATTAATTCAATAATTCCCCATCAGCACTACCATAGCCAAAAACTCTCAAATTTTGTAGAATACGTTTTTTAAAATCATGGTGCTTTCTATGACCGCTTGGACACCCCATGTCACAGTCGCTACTGTAGTCGAAAAAGACGGACGTTTTCTGTTTGTTGAAGAACACAGCGAAGGCTTTGTACATACCGTGTTTAATCAACCTGCGGGACATGTAGAATGCGATGAGACCATTATTCAAGCAGCGATTCGTGAGACCTTAGAAGAAACAGGTCATCATGTTGAAATTGATCATCTGCTTGGGATTTATACCTATACTCCCCCGATGTTTCCAGATCGTACCTATTACCGTTTTTGCTTTTTAGCACATGTCACCTCAGTTGAAGAAAATGCGCAACTGGATACAGGTATTGTTGGTACAGTATGGATGAACTTAGATGAGCTACAAGAATCAGCACGTGCTAGAAGCCCATTGGTTGTAAAAGTAATTGAAGATGCCCTTGCTGGCAAAAAATATCCCTTATCGCTCATTTATGAGCACCCTTTCTCTCCCTCATTAACTTCTCATTTGGACGCTTAATTAGATGCAACAACGTGTCATCGTCGGTATGTCTGGTGGTGTAGACTCCTCTGTTTCTGCCGCATTATTACTTCAACAAGGACATCAAGTTGAAGGTCTTTTCATGAAAAACTGGGAGGAAGATGATGGTACGGAATACTGCACAGCACTTGAAGACTTAGCTGATGCGCAAGCCGTTGCAGATAAAATTGGTATCAAGCTGCACACTGCGAACTTTGCCATGGAATATTGGGATCGCGTGTTTGAACACTTCTTGGCTGAATATGCTGCAGGTCGCACACCAAACCCAGATATCTTGTGTAATAAAGAAATTAAATTCCGTGCATTCCTCGATCATGCGATGACTTTGGGTGCAGACTTTATTGCAACAGGTCACTATGCCCGTCGTGGTTCAAGCATGCAGAATTCACGTGGCGAAACCTATGCCCCATTACTGCGTGGTGTCGATAATAATAAAGACCAGACTTATTTCTTACATGCGGTACATGGTCGTGAAATTAACAAGACCTTATTCCCTGTGGGCGAAATTGAGAAACCCGAAGTTCGTCGCATTGCAGAAGAGTTAGATCTGGCAACTGCCAAGAAAAAAGACTCGACGGGTATCTGCTTTATTGGTGAACGTCGTTTCACCGATTTCTTAAAACAATATTTACCTGCACAAGCTGGAAAAATTGTTTTAGAGTCAGGTAAAGAAGTTGGTGAACATCATGGCTTGATGTACTATACGCTCGGTCAACGCGGTGGTATTGGTATCGGTGGTATGAAAGGTGTACAAGAAGGTGCATGGTTCGTACTCCATAAAGATATTGCCAATAATCGCTTGGTGATTGGTCAAGGACATGAGCACCCACTCATGCAAAGCACACAGCTTTGGAGTGAGTCGATTGATTGGGTCGCAGGTGAACAGGACATCCCAAGTACAGGATTCCGATGCACGGCAAAAACCCGTTATCGCCAGCCTGATCAAGCGTGTACAATTTATCGTGATGAGCAAACCGAAAATGGTATTCGAGTTGAGTTTGATGAACCACAAAGAGCTGTAACTCCTGGACAAAGCGTGGTGTTCTACTCCGGAGAAGTGTGCTTAGGTGGTGGTGTGATTCACCATACCAATGCACCTGAACCAGATTTTATTTAAGGAAATTGGAAGCGAAGCATGGTGGAGTTACCCTTTCAGCACGCCCAAGCGTTGAATGTTCGACAAAATCGTGCTTTGGCATTGGCTGCTGTGTTTCAAGCAACTCAGCTCACGCATATGACCGCAATGGCGGGTCAGCAAAGTATTGGCGATAGCGGTAATTTTTATTTTGAACTACTGATTAAAGCCAGTCTTAATATTCGCCCAGCCACCAATAATGCCACTCAAACTTTAGATTTTTTTAATCAACTTGCAGATATCTCTCTTGGTTTAAAAACATTAGAAGGTTGTATAACCCAACCTTTTAATACTGCGCCTAAATCTCGTATTCCGAAAATGTCGACAGCTAAACTCCCAATGTCTTATGCAATGGCGTTATTGCAATTAGAAAAGAAAGTTTATAACAATCCTGAATACGTCAAAATTATCGAAACGGCTCAACAAAAAATCCTAAAACAGTTGTCTTTTTTCGATAATAACTATTTGCACCCAAGTATTATTGCCAATTTAGCTCAGACCTATGTTGAAACTGCTGGGCAAATTAATCCACGTATCCTTGTCCGTGGTAATGCTGAAGCTTTTAAAGATATGAATCATACAAATCGAATCCGTGCTTGCCTCTTTACAGGTCTACAACTTGCGCATTTATGGCGACAACTGGGCGGTAGCTCATGGAGTATGATCTTTAGTAAACGTAAGCTTTTACAAGATATTCAAGCTCTTGCTCGTTTGCAGTATCAGGTCGTTTAAACCGATGCTAGAGCAAATTTTTTATACCGTTTTACAACCTCTATAAATCTCTCTTGAGGAATAAATAAAGTTCTGCAAGAGAGACAAACTTTAAGGAATCTGTATGAATGCTTTAACCGCACTCTCACCACTTGATGGACGTTATGCGAGCAAATGCGATGCTCTACGCCCTTTTTTGTCTGAGTTTGGTTTAATCCACGCTCGTGTCACTGTTGAAGTGCGTTGGTTACAAGCACTTGCAAATCGTGCAGAAATCATCGAAGTACCTGCATTTTCTGCTGAAACGAATGCTGCTTTAGATGCGATTGTGACGAATTTTTCTGAAGAAGATGCAAACCGCATTAAAGAAATTGAACGTACAACTAACCATGATGTAAAAGCAGTTGAATATTTCCTTAAAGAAAAAATTGCCAATATTGATGAATTAAAAAATGCGGGCGAATTCATTCACTTTGCATGTACATCTGAAGACATCAACAACTTGTCTCATGCATTAATGCTTAAAAATGGTCGTGAAGTTCTTGTTTCAAGCATGAAGCAAATTCTGAACGCAATTTCTGCTTTGGCAACAACGCATGCAGAACAGCCAATGTTATCCCGTACTCATGGTCAAACTGCTAGCCCAACAACTTTGGGTAAAGAAATGGCGAACGTTGCTTATCGTTTAGCGCGCCAAATCAAGCAATTTGAAAATGTTGAATTATTGGGCAAAATCAATGGTGCAGTAGGTAACTACAATGCTCACCTTTCTGCTTATCCAGAAATTGATTGGGCTGCACATGCACAAGCATTTGTTGAATCTTTAGGTCTAAGCTTCAACCCATACACCACTCAAATCGAGCCACATGATTACATGGCTGAATTGTTTGATGCATTACGTCGTTATAACACGATCTTGATCGACTTTAACCGTGATGTTTGGGGCTATATCTCTCTTGGTTACTTCAAGCAAAAATTAAAAGACGGTGAAGTTGGTTCTTCAACAATGCCTCATAAAGTAAACCCTATCGACTTCGAAAATTCAGAAGGTAACCTAGGTATTGCAAATGCGGTATTGGGTCACTTAGGTGAAAAACTTCCAGTTTCTCGTTGGCAGCGTGACTTAACTGACTCAACTGTTCTTCGTAACATGGGTGTTGGTTTTGCACAAAGCTTGATTGCTTTTGATGCTTGCTTAAAAGGTATTGGTAAACTTGAACTCAATGCTAACCGTTTAAATGAAGATTTAGACCAAGCACAAGAAGTTCTTGCTGAACCGATCCAAACAGTAATGCGTCGTTATAATGTTGAAAAACCTTACGAAAAACTAAAAGCACTTACTCGTGGTCAAGCAATGACACGTGAAATGATGGTGAACTTCGTTAATGGTGATGAACTTCTTCAAGTTCCAGCTGATGAACGTGCTCGTTTAGCAGAGCTTACTCCTGCTACATATACAGGTAATGCGGCTGAACAAGCAAAACAAATCAATGATTTGATTAGCAAAATCTAAGCTGATCATTCAATCATAAAAAAGCAAAGCCTCGGCTTTGCTTTTTTTATTTCTTAATTTTTCTAGTTAAAATCATCAAAATCCCAACGATTTTAACTGATCACCACCCGATTTTTATTTAAAAACGTTTACTTAAATTAAGCCAAGCTTCGACATCATTACGCTTATCAACGCTATCAGGTTGTGAGCCTATCGGGAACCCAACAGTTAATGCTGCTTGCAATTGCATCGCATTTGACCAGTTTAGTCCAAAACCTGCACTACTAATCTGTTCTATATTTTTGCCTGTTAAACCACTCCACTCTCGTGCTTGGTGTTTAACCGTTGCTGTATCGACATAGATCTTCGCTGCAAGTTGATTTTGTGCAGAAGCATATAAACTCTGTCTAAGTTCAGACAAAATGTAATATCCAGTTGAACCACTTAATGCGCTATTCTTATATCCTGCAATATTCGATGCACCACTTTTACCTGCGCTGCACTGGTTTCAATAAAACCACCTGCCTGACCATTCCGACCTTCTGATTTTAAAATACCACTGACGTTGGTTGTGCCTTGTTGCACATCGGCAAGCAAAACAATTTCACCTTTGGCATTTTGACTCAAACGATTGGCTTCAATAATACCGCTGTGATTCACCACGGCTTTGCTTAAGCTATCTTTGGCTTTTGCAGTTAAATAAATTGCACCGTTATTGGCAAGAATCGCGCCACGGTTATCAATCAGACCTTGCAATGTCCCAATTTCAACTTTGTATTCAGTCAGTTGACCATCTTGTAATTTTAAAGTGACTTGATCGGCTGCGGTTAAGTGAATAACACCATTATGTGCCTGAATCTGCCCTTCATTGATGACCGTTGATGCAATAAAAGCAACAACGCCACCATTGGCAATAACTGAGCCATAGTTCTCAACACTGGCAGCATTTCCCTGATTTTGAAGCTTAAATTTCCCACTGACAATATCACTATCGGTGACATTCAATGTTGATGCCACAATCCCACCGACATTCACTTGTGCCGTTTTAGAGAAAATCACACCATTCGGATTCAATAAAAAAACTTGCCCGTTGGCATTCAGTTTCCCCATAATTTGACTGGCGTTACTATCCAAAACACGATTTACTGCAATCGAAGAAGTATTCGGCTGATAGAAATTGACCGTCGCATTTTGCCCAATGTTAAAACTATCCCACTGGATACCTACATTTTGACTATTTTGATGAACGTTTAACGTATTATTATTTTGACTGACTTGTGCCGAGCCAACGGTGACATTACCACCTGTTGGCAGTTGTACATCAGATACTCCTGCCCAAAGTGAGATTGGAAGCAGTGCTAAACTTAATAAAGATAAACGTAGGGTCTGAAACCAAGTTTTTGTCTCTTTAACATGCCCTGTCACCGTTGAACTCTGACCGCCTCGCGAATGACTTCGTGTTAATTCCGAAGTCACTTGCCAACAAGCTAAGTTTTATTCCATACAGTTCTATAAACTTTATTCATTTCTACGCCACCCCAAAATTAATATCAGCGCTAAACTTAAAACTGCCATTTAAAAAAAATGGAATCAAAATATAAGAATTATGTGTTCCCTCTATCATTTTTAATACAATAAAGGCAATTAAACACATTATTTAAAAATATGAATTTTAAATAATAAAGGAGACACACAAAATAATCACAAAGATACATTAATTATATTTAATTTAAAACCCACTGCATTTTTAATTAAGACTAAATCCAATTGATAAATTAATTTAAAGCTCAATAAAATAAGCTTAACAAACCATGTATAATTATAATTTTTGCCAAAATGTGTCAATAAATGTCATTCAATAACATAGCCTTATATTTCGAGAACACCACATCTATATTAAAAATTTACAAAACAACATTAACACTTGGTTAAAAAAACAAGAACAATATCACGAAAATAGCATATATACCTCATATCAAATATATATACTCACCAATTAAATATAAGTTATATTATTTTTAAATAACCCCCTATTTAACACTTTATTAACTCGGTTAATTAAAAATATGAAAAATGTGACAAAACCCTCAATAAGCACGTTAAGCTTTTGTATTTCACTCTTATTATTATCTGGTTGTGGGGGAAACTCTCAAGAAACAACTGATAATAATAAAACTGATTCGGTGACAAATAGTCAAGCAAAGGCACTTACGACATCAGGTGCTTATCCTGAGCCAAGTAAAGATGTTTTTGATTCAAATACTTTGGGATTCTACGATTACGACTTACAGGGTAATACGCGACCTTTACGTAATGATCTTGTCGGTAGTTTTGCAGCAATGATCCAATTTGCACAAAACCATACCGTAGACCCGAATGGTAACGAGGCGAAAAGTATGCCTCGTCTTACCAGTGAAAAAGATGCTCTCCTTTTAGTCACCCCAAATACCGACATGGGTGAGGTACAACAACTGAATGCAGAAATCTATTTAAATAGTCGTTTAATACGTCGTGTTGCATTACAAGAACCCACTCAAATCCCCGCCTCAGATCAATCTAACGGCGATGCTCGCCCAAGAGTTCAATACTCTAAACGCACATGGACAGCAGCCCTTAACTGGGATGAAGTCAAACCGGGTTTAAATATTCGTATTGTAGATCCTGTCAGCCTTAAAAACGGGCGACTAGATGCACAATCGATTGATTTTGGAGCGCCGGGTGAATTAGTGGTTCAAAGCATTCGTTTAGGCATGCTCACCGCACCTCGACAATCTAGCGGTCACTATATGCTGAACGAACCTGAAAAAGCGGGTACTGATTATTTTGAAACGATTCCTGCGGCAAAAATGATCGTCACAAAGTATGATGACATGCAACTGAATCAAGTCATGGTTGCAAGTGGTGTCATTTATAATGACAAAAGTGCAACAACAGGTGATGTTTACAGTGGTGATATGCGAGAAAATACTGCTAAATCAACATTTAGTACAGGAATCAACCTTGCAAACTGGGGTGTAACCAGTGCATCAATGTTAAGCCAAGAGCAACCTCAACTGACTCAAAGTGCAGTCATTCACCATGCTTGGGGTAAATACCAAAATGGTGATGTCAATCACGGCTTAAGTGGTGGTAATGGTATCTTAACACTGATCGATTCTGTGGGTAATGAATTCAGTCATGAAATTGGGCATCACTATGGTTTAGGGCATTATCCCGGACAAAATGCTGAAAACTACTTTTGGTCAGCCCATCATCCTGACAGTGGATGGGGTTATATTGCTTATCGCAACCGTATGCGAGGCAATTTAAACTGGAATAATACAAATCTAGAAAATCGCTTAGGTGGCACACCAATTTTCCAAAATGCCTATACTTACGGCACTGATGCTATGGCAGGAGGTAATTACTCGAGCTCCCTCTCCCGTTTTACTCATTACACGGGTTATAGCACACAACTAAGAATTCAACCTGCATTTGATCGTGCTGTGTGGGATTCCACCTCTCCAACTGGATATAAACGCTGGAACGCGACAACTCGCCAAATGGATGTCACTCAACCTAAAGTTCCAAACTCAAATCAAGTTTGGTACAACCGCCCAGATGGCAATTATTTAAAACCCACTCAATTTGGTGTACCCGTTTTTACCATTTTAGGTGGCTATGACCCAGTCAACCAAATTGGTCTGCTTTATCCTGCAGCACGTGGTAATTGGGGGAACGTGTTTTCACTTCCTCAAGCACAACTGGGTCTTGCAAATGCAAGCTGTTGGATTAATGTCAAATATGCATTAAAAGCTGAGGAAAACATTGCGCTCGCACCAAATCGAATGAATGGAAATGCAAATAAATTGCACATTAACTTGGCTCAAAGCGATGCACCACTCAGCGTTGATTTATACTGTAAACGTGCGAATGAACAAGCCAATAAACTTTCATCGATTGTTATTCCAAGTTATGCCCAACCTCTACCTGCTGCCGTAACGATTGGTAAGGAACAAGGTTATAAAGCTTTACGCAAAGTTGAACTTCCACAATTAGAACAAGCTTTACTCAGCAATCAAGGCAAACTCGTCGCTAATTTATCTCCAAGTAATAAAATTCTTTATGATTCTTATAAGAATTTTAAAAATGAACTTTCAACAACTGCGCAGCAAGAATTAGAACGTTTTAGCAACCAACAAAAACAGCTATATCGCTTAAACCGCTGGGTCAATGTATATCGTAGTGACTTAACAGCGAATGTGACTGCTGCTCATACTGCTTTAAAAAGCTTTGTTGCTCAACTTGGTCTTTCCAATAGTAATCCATTGGCTGGCGCCACTATGTTGATTATGCCAAACATGAATTCAGCGTGCCTCAAGACAGAAATCTCAAGTAGTACAGGGAAACCAAGTGTATACATGAGTGGCAAAAATGGCTGTACAGGTGATAGTGCTAGTTTATGGGTCTATGATGCTGTAGGTAAAATCCATAGCGTACAATATCCTGAACTTTGTTTATCAGGTGCAACCCTTGCCAGCTGTAATAACAGCGTAAACAATCAGGTTTGGGAAACACCTGTAACAGGCCCAACACAGCAATTCCGTCAAGGTAATACCTGCCTTGATTTGAGTGGTGGCGGTGCACCAGCCGCAGATGGTCGTGGTACTTTAATCACATACGGTTGTAGCAGTGGAAATAATCAAAAATGGACGATTACCACAGCTAGCCAAAACTTTATTTTAGCTGCTGCTACAGGGCAAAATTTACCACTCTTGGCAACTGTATTAGCAACACCATAATCGATCAATATATAAAATCACCAACTTAAGATTAGGAAACCTATGTGTTCCCTAGTCTTTTTATATAAGTCAAAACAGGCTATGTATGCTTTGAGCAAATATTTCTATACTTTTACTCAAACATCAAATTGAGAAAATAAAAAAGCCCTTGTAAATACAAGGGCTTTTTTATTTATTTGGCAGAGGATCAAGGACTCGAACCTTGACGAACGGTTTTGGAGACCGTCATGCTACCATTACACCAATCCTCTATAACTGCATGATTAATTCATTTTTGATCTAATCATAAAAGTAAGAAACTTACTTTTAAATTTGGTGGGGGCGAAGAGACTCGAACTCTTACACCTTGCGGCGCTGGAACCTAAATCCAGTGCGTCTACCAATTTCGCCACGCCCCCGATGGGTATGCATATTAGTGAGAAACACTCGTTATGACAAGTCTTTCTGACAAAAAACTCTACCAAATGCACATATAATATTCAAATCAAACATTTATGTTTATTTTTACAGCAAATCAATTGCATTCAAACAATTTTTTGCCTCTATTGCTGAGCTAAATCGCTGTTTTAGATGTTTCTGCAATAAGCCTGTTAATAAAGGCAAAAAACACCGCAATTCATCAGGTAATTTAATTTCTAATTTCTGGCAATGTAGGATGGCCCATTCATGGTAGTTTTTTGCAGTTAATTTGCTTTGGGATAACCACTCATAAACAATGATGCCAAAAGCATATAAATCAGTTTGTATTGTTTTTGGCTTCCCATGAAAAAGCTCAGGTGCCATATAATGAGGAGTTGCGGTTAAATTTTGGATTGGTTGTAATTGATAACTTTGTTCAAAATCAATGAGCCTGCATGAATTTTCATATAATCGAAAATGCTCTGCTTTTAAATCGCCATGAATCCAACCTAATTGATGCATACTTTGAATGGCTTGCAGCGCAGTTAAAATTTTATGGCAGATAACTTGGATGCTATCTGTTACCTGAATAGGACTAAAAAATACATTTGTAGCAACACTAAGCAATCCTACCCCACACTGAGGAAGATCATCGTCATTTTTAATATGAGAAAGTGGTATAATTTGATGGGGCAATAAAAAATTCTGTCTAACTTGAGAGTTTTGTTGATAGAAATTTAGTTCTCGCTCAAACGCTTGCTCTAAAACCTCATGGCTATTGATTAAATGAAATTTAAGCCAATATTGTTGTTGCTCAATTTGGCAACGATATAAACGCCGCCCAAAAGCATAGCTTTCAGGTTTAGTACTTAAACTCAAATTATCCAGTTGAATATTTGAATCAAAGATCAACGTAGTAAAACTCATTCTGTTGCTTTTCTTGCTGCTTACGCAGTGATGTTAAACAATGCTCAATCGTTTTTCCAATCCGTGCATGAATTTCAATAGATGAAATCTTCGGCCATGTCGCTCGCTCTCCCTCTTGCTGCAAAACCTTAAAGAGTTTCGGACGTGGATTTTTAAGCATATAGCTATAATGTCTTAAACCATAGCGCGCAATAATATTTACATCGCCGTAATAACGCTGCCCTAAAATGCCATATCCATGATCTAAAACACGGCGAATCGGGAAAAAACTGCCCATATAATTACGTGTTAAATCCATAACTTCCAGAGCAAGCGATTTGCCTTGATGCCGAATAATTCGTTTAGGCCAGTTTAGAACATCGCGACGAAACCGTTCAGTATCACTTTGCATAAATGGCACGATATGCGGATTTACTTGGCTGGCAATGGTGTAATTTATATTATACAAACGAGCCATTTTTTCTTGTGGAAAATCACTACGCATACTCCCATCCACCCACTTGGTATTGGCCAAATAAGGTGTATGCTGACCATCGTAACGTTTACTGGTTAAGTGCACAGGCGGAAATAATACAGGTACAGCACAAGATGCTAAAACAGCACTCCACACCAAAACATTCGGCGCGGTGAGTGCATTCATAATCCGTGGGTTTTGTGCTGTGTTATATGGGGCAATTACAATATTAATATGTCGCTTTGACTGTTGATAGGCTTCTGCAAATGTCACATCACCCAAATTTTGCATCAGGAATTTTTTCAAATACATGACATCAGCAATACCACCATGACCTCGAATTAGCTCTGAAATTTTCCTGAATTGAAAAGCATCACTAAAAAAATGTTCGCCTTCGAGCAGTTCTGGAATTTTATCAGCCGAGGATACCCCCAACATGCCCGTCATGATCGCCCCTGCACTTGAACCAGACAGGACTCGAGGCATTAAATCTTGTTCGAGCAAAGCCTTACATACACCTGTATGAAATAAACCTAGTGTTGCACCACCAGAAAACATAAGGGCAGGTTGTCCATAGGCTCTTTGACATTCTTTAAAAAATTGAATTTTTTCTTTGAGTTGAAAAGTAATACATTCACTAGAAGCTAAATAGCGAAGACATTCACTCATTTCTTCAACATAGTTTTCGATAATTCTTTTCGTACCAATATAGGTTTGTGCAAATAACATTGGATGACCAATATTGGCGAAGTCATAAGATAAGCCTTCACGGAGAACATAAATTAAATCTAAAGTTCGATGTTGCATTCGATATTTTTTTAATAAGTTGTATCGTTTAGACAAAATTTCTGCATCAAAGTAAGGCGATTGATTGTCATATTTCCATGCTTCATGCCCCGCTTCTTCGTCCAGTTTTAGTGCAATTTCTTTCCATTCCGCATAAGAACTCGCATGTTGCAAGCTCTCTTTTAACATATCGATTCTATGCAATTGATATGTATTTCTTTTTTCTTGAGCTCTATTGAACATTAGCATTCCTATTTTTTCATTATATTTTTATCATCTCGCACTTATACAATGCAAAAAGCAGCACCAACAATCAAGGGTAAAATTGACCATTTGCAACATTTTTAATGATATTTTCTTCATTTCAGCTATAGCAATGATAGTATCCCTAATCATTAATCACTGAGTTTGGTTTGTGTTTATGGCTATTCTTGATTTACCCGAATCTATTCTTCAATCTTTATCTAGTGTTTTGACACAGTTACAACAAGTTCTCCCTGCACCTAAACAGCCAACAGATTTTTCTGCGATTGCTTTTCGATGGGAAAATCAACAACTAGTTGCAATTCAACAACCTAAAAAATTGTATTTAGAAGATCTAAAAGGAATTGAACGCCAGAAAGCCAAGATTATTCAAAATACTTTACAGTTTCTCAATGGTTTACCTGCCAATGATGTTTTACTCACAGGTTCACGCGGTACAGGGAAATCATCGATTGTTCGCGCCTTGCTTACAGAGTATTCAGCACAAGGTTTGCGTTTAATTGAAATTGAACGAGATGATCTTTCTGATTTACCTAAAATCCAAAAATTAATAGAACATCGCCCTGAAAAATTTATTGTTTATTGTGACGATCTTGCGTTTAACGCAGAAGATGAAAATTATCGTAGTTTAAAAAGTGTCTTGGATGGCTCACTTCAATCGGGTTCAAGTAATTTTATTATTTATGCAACCAGTAACCGCCGTCATTTACTACCTGAATTTATGCATGAAAATACGCCTGTGCGTAAAGTGGATGTTCCTCAATATACCGAGTTACATCCACAGGAAGCGATTGAGGAAAAAATTTCACTGTCTGATCGTTTTGGCATGTGGCTTTCCTTCTACCCAATGGATCAACAACTGTATTTAGAAATTGTCGAGCATTATATTGTTCAAGCAAATTTGGAATATAACGACATTGTTCGTGCTGAATGTTTGAAATGGTGCCAAGCTCGTGGGCAGCGTTCAGGGCGTGCAGCTTACCAGTTCTCTAAACACTGGATTGGCTCGCAAAACCTTGAAAAATTGTCTAACAACGCTTAGGGAGATTGCCCTAAAAAGCTTTGGCTTTGTCCTTATTTCCGCTTAGCAAAGGCAATTGTTTTTCATAACCTAGTTTTTCCGTATGGAAAGAACGTAGGAAATCGGTTATGCAAGTGCATACAATTTCACGGGTGAATATCAAAACCAAAAAGTTCAAGGTCGTGGTTATCTTGAATATATTGATGTCGAAAATCAAAATGCGTTTAAAGATTAAAACTCTTGAAATTGTATTAGTTCAGAATTGATGCAGAAAATAAATTTTCTCTGCATCAAACATACAGCTTAAATATTAATACTCTTTTGCTAACTTCTCTAAGGTTGTGAGCATTTTTCTCACCACACTTCTTTTATGATGCAGCATATTCTTAATATTGCTTGGATTAAAACCTGTCAATTTTGCAATACCACGACTGGTCATGTATTCACCCGTTTTCGCAAAGTGCTTTTCACTTAACTCGGTTTTCGCATTTGAGAATCGAACCGCCAGCTTATAATCACTAAACTCAGACCATGCGCCAGTCTTATATTCGTCCGCATCAAAGCTACCCTTCTGCTGAGTAGGTTTTTCACGCAGAATATTACTCAAGCGGTTAATAACAATCTTTTCTTCACTTTGCTCAATGATTTGATAAAGTTAAGTTTCTTCAAAAGGACGTCCTAAAGCGATGTCTTTTCTATATTGTTCAACGACCTTTTCTTTTGACTCGACCTTTTTCTCACCTTGTTGAGTGAGACAGAGAATCTTAAATAAAGACTCTAATCGGCCACATGTAAAAATATAAGAAATTTTCAACTTTTGTACTCCACAATGAGTTTTAGCTCATCAAAAAATAATTTATCCAATACTTCAAATACAATAGCGTAGGCAGTACGCGTTCGCTATGCATAAAATGAATGATTCAATTTTTTAAATAGAAGAATAGTCAGGTAAATATAAGAACCACCTAGATTTACCCACTGCCTAACAAGCAATAGAAAGATGAATTGTATTTTAGGTCGGTTGTAACTCAGTCATTGGCCATCTTGGTGTTGTGGTGACAGCCAAACCATCATGCTGCCCAGCCTTTAAACGTTGATAACCTGCGAACGCAATCATTGCACCATTATCGGTACATAAAGCAGGTTCAGCATAATAGACTTGAGCTTTGATTTTTTTAAGTGATGTTTCCAATTGCTCACGTAATCTTAGATTGGCGCTCACACCACCTGCAATCACCAAACGTTTTAAACCTGTTTGCTTTAAAGCTTTCACGGATTTTTTAGCGAGTGTATCGACAACAGCTTCTTGAAAAGAAGCCGCCACATCGGCATCACGACTCTCTTCACCTAGCTTTTTCAGTTGTACTGAAACTGCAGTTTTAAGACCGCTAAAAGAAAAATCTAAACCTTGATGTAATATTGGTCGTGGGAATTCAAATGCCTTGGCATCACCCTGTAACGCCAATTTCGCAATATTCGGCCCACCTGGATAAGGCAATTTCATCATTTTTGCGACTTTATCAAAGGCTTCACCTGCTGCATCGTCAATCGATTCACCGAGCAATTCGTATTGACCGATGCCATAGGCTGCCATGAGTTGAGTGTGTCCACCCGAAACCAATAAAGCCACAAATGGAAATTCCGGTGGCGTTTCCGAAAGCAATGGCGCAAGCATATGGCCTTCCATATGATGCACACCGATCGCAGGCTTATTAAATGCAAACGCCAAACTGCGACCAAATAAAGCCCCAGTCATCAGTGCTCCCATCAAGCCTGGACCACGGGTATAGGCAACAGCATCAATCTCTTGCTTTTTAACACCACTCTGCTCAAGCAATTGATTAATCAAAGGAATCATCTTACGAACATGATCACGTGAAGCCAGTTCAGGCACAACACCACCATATTCCGCATGCAGTTTGATTTGGCTATATAAAACCTGTCCACGTAAGCCGAGCTCGCTATCATAGAGTGCTAACCCAGTTTCATCACACGAAGTTTCTAAGCCCAAAACAATCATTAAACTGCCTTTACAACGATCAAAAATAATATCAGCGCTATTATAGACTTGTGATCTGAGTTGTAAATGAGTAAAATACTGACCTTCACTTGCGATCTAGTGCAATCGTGCATTGGGTCTTATCCATAATCTTAGAGGATTTTACATGCCACAAGTTAAGTTGAAAGAAGGCGAACCAGTAGACGTAGCTATCCGTCGTTTCAAACGTTCATGCGAAAAAGCGGGTGTTTTAGCTGACGTTCGTAAGCGCGAATTCTATGAGAAACCAACTCAAGAACGTAAGCGTAAAAAAGCTGCAGCAGTTAAGCGTTATCAAAAGAAATTGACTCGCGAATCTGTACGTACTACTCGCCTTTACTAATTAATTTGTGATTGACTGCTGAAGAGACTATGAATACTTTAAAAAACCAAATTACTGACGTATTAAAAAACTCAATGCGTGCCAAAGATATGGCAACAGTAACGGTTATTCGTGGTGTACAAGCAGCAATTAAGCAAATCGAAGTCGATGAGCGCATAGAGCTTGACGATGCTCAGGTTCTTGCGGTCATTGAAAAGCAAATTAAACAACGTAAAGAATCGATCAAGGCCTTTTCTGGCGCTGGTCGAGATGATTTAGCTAGTAAGGAACAAGCCGAGGTTGAGGTTATTTCTCAATTTCTACCAGCCGCTATGACTGAGGAAGAACTTGATTCCATCATTGAGCAAACGATTGCTGCTCAAGAAGCTACTAGCATGAAAGATATGGGTAAGGTGATGAATTCTCTACGTCCGATCATAGCCGGGCGTGCCGATCCTGCACAAGTATCTGCTAAAATTAAAGCAAAATTAAGCTAATCTGCTTAATTTCCTCTATTTTATACAAATTACTCTATTTAAAAATTGGATTCATTAAATAATGAACCCAATAGATTATTTTTACTTAAAATCACACTGAACATTATATTTCACTAGCATTTGCATCTCATTTGACTCAGTGACTTGTTTGATTACATCCTGTTTAGTCATATTTGCGTATTGTGGCGGCAAGGATGAGCGATTTTTTTCAATTGCATCTGACATATCCTGAATATAACGCTGATTAATACCACAATACTGAGCTTGCTGCTCAGGTGTGAACTGTGAAATCTGTGGATTAAGACTACGTAAAAAACCACGAATATCCTGTGCATAGACACTACGAATTTTCTCAACCGAATTGACATATTGCTCAACTGATGCTGCTGAGCTGATCCCCACACTGCTTATCGCAAAAATAAAAACTAAAATTTTCTTCATAAATGTTCTAACTTCTCAGCGATTTTTTACGCAGATCATCTTATCTTAATTCCATAAAGTTTGGTTTGTGCTCAGTAAAAAATTCTTCTTTTGGTGCAGAAAAATCCCCATCTGTCACTGTTCCTAGGCGTAAACGAATCACATTAGCTAAATCGGTACGATATGAGTAAAGTGGGCTTACGCAGTTTTGACAAAATACACGTGCTTTATTCGGTGGGTGGAAATATTCTTTGAGCTGATCACGTCCTGACAGAATTTTAAATTGTGTTTCGTCAAGTGGGCTATTCCAACCAACTATCGAACCTTGCGCCTGCTGACAATGACTACAATAGCATAAAATACTGTTTTCAATTTCACCATAATATTGATACTGCACAGCACCACACAAACATTGTCCTTTGATCATTTTTATTTCTCTTAATTCTTGATAAAGATTAAATTTTCATACGGCGATCATCTTGCATTTGTTTTAAGCGAGAGTCAATTTTTGCTGACATGGCTAAATTTCCTTTGGCTAAACGCTGAGCGTGCAACATCGATTTAATCGCATTTTCCTCATATCCTGACCAATACTCAGCTTCAGCACGGTAACAAAGCACATTAATTGCTTGTAGTGGCGAACTTTTATCTAAGTTTGTTGCCTGCTGCAACAGTTGCCAACCTTCAATATCTCTTTGGTTTTTATGAATAAACCGTTGAACCAATGTTTGAGCTTGACCAGCCTGCCCTTGCCGAATTAAAACTTCTGCAAGTTTATAAGATAGTGCCCTATTTTCAGGCATCGTTTTTTGAATAAAATTTATACTACTATAAGCCTGATCAAATTTATTTTGCCCTAAGTAAATATCTGTTTGAATCAGTGGAACCAATACATGATATTTAAGCTTTGCTTTTACCAAATCTAAATTTGCTTGTGCCTGAGTATAATCACCATGTTCTAAATAAAACTTACTTAGCGCTAATTGTGCAGCTGTATTTTTTTGATTTGCAAAAGCTTGTAATTGAGTTTCTGTCGCTTGGTTTGAAATTACGAGCGTATATAACTTTAAAATCTCAAAATCAAGATCATATATTTTTGATTTTACTTTTGGGAGTTGGTTTGCTCGTAATCGGGCTTCACTCATACGCTCTGTCGTTAGTGGATGAGTGAGCCAAAAATCAGGTAGGAAACTCACACGACTTGTTTCACGATGCATGGTTTCAAAATAATCTGCCATGCTTTGTGGGTTATATCCAGCAGAATACATAAACTGCATACCAATACGGTCTGCTTCACGCTCTTGATTACGGCTATAACTGAGTTGCTTGTCCATCAACGCCGCTTGTGTGCCTAACATCACCGCTGAACCAACATCACCATCTGCTTTAGATGCGATTGCCGCACCGACAAGAATACCTGCAAGAGCAAGTAGCCCCTGTCCTTTAAATGCTTCTTGTGAACGACTGTAATGTCGCTGTGCAACGTGGGCGATCTCGTGTGCCATGACCCCTGCTATTTCATCCAAATTTTTTGCAGATGTAATTAAGCCTGTATTTAATGCAAACAAACCACCAGGCACTGCAAATGCGTTAATTTGTGGATCTTTTATAACCACTAAACCAATCGGTTGACCAAGCTGAGTCTGACTAAGAATACCTGAAAAAACCTGTAGAAATTGATCTTCTAACCACGCATCTTGTACCGTTGGCATCTGTCGATGAACTTCACGATAAACTTTTTCACCAATCAGTTTTTCTTTCTGTTGATCAAGCAAACCTACACCACTGCCAATTTCAGGTACTTCTGTTTGTCCAATTGCCTGTGTAGGCAAAAAGATCTGAGTATGACTCAATTGAGTAGTGGCCAATAAACCACATGCAAGCAGCAGCGATCTCAAGTCGTTTCTCTATGATTCTAATAAAGAAATTTAATATAACATTAGAAAATGAAGATATTTGCAACGAAGTGTTATAAAAGGCAGGAAAATCCTGCCTTAGTTTATATTTTTGAAATCAACACTATTATTTCGTGTTTATATAACGTTGATCGACACTAAATTTCTCTGGAAACTTTGCATTAATCTCTGCATAAAAAGACATAATTTCAACCATATCTTTTTCATAATCTCCCGTAGGATAAACAATTTTTCCTACACCTGTTTTTTTCTTAGCATAATCCATATACGCCAATGCAATCGGTACGCCTGCGGTGGTTGCAACATGATAAAAACCAGTTTTCCACTGTTCTTGTTTGGCACGCGTCCCTTCTGGTGTCACTAACATCACTAATTTAGGATGTGTTTTGAACAAGTCACTCATCAGTTGGACCATGCTTGGACGTTCCTGTCCCGCTTGCTTCACACTACGGTCGATCCCAATACCGCCCATTGCACGAACAAAAGGGCCAAATGGCAGTTTCATGTAACTGTCTTTAATGGTCAGACGTACATTGACACCCAATGCCTTCAATCCCAGACGCGCATATAAAGCATCCCAGTTGCTGGTATGTGGGGCGGCAATCATGACACACTGGTCCACATTTAGGTCCCAGTGATTATCCAGTTCCCACCCCATTAAATTTAAACTTTTCTCAGCCAATTTCTCAAACACAGACACCCCGAAGACAAAATTTCAAAAAGCGCAAGTGTACCAATATTAATCAATTTAAAAAGATAGACCCGCACAATAATGCAGCAATTGACTGATCAGCATTGTAAGCAATTATTCAAACTTTGGATTAACGAGATAACGAGGTGTTCTATCTTGTAGTGCGTCCACTAAATTTTGATAAGCAAGTTTCACCATTTTCTGACGCGTTTCAGTCGTTGCTGAGCCAATATGCGGCAAGGTTACTGCATTTGGCAACTCAAATAATGCTGAATTTTGCAGAGGTTCTTTGGCATAGACATCCAATCCAGCAGCAAAGATCTTATTTTGTTTTAATGCTTCGATTAAAGCGTTTTCATCGACTACAGAGCCACGTGCGATATTGACGAAGACAGCATGGTTTTGCATTAAGTCAAACTGTTCTGCGCCAATCAGTGCTTGGGATTCATGATTTAAATCAACAGCAACTACAATAAAATCAGACTGCTGCAATAACTGGTCTAAGTCGCGATATTGAGCATTGAATGCTTGAGCCACCTCAATCTTTTCACGGCGGTTATGGTACAAAACATTCATATTAAAACCATAAAATCCACGACGGGCAATGGCAGCACCAATATTCCCTAAGCCAATAATCCCTAGAGTTTTACCAAAAACATCCATACCAAATTGTTCAGTAGATACCGTGCGTTTCCACTGACCTTGTTTGGTCCATGCATCAAGGTATGGAACTTTGCGTGCAGCACTCAGCAACAAAGTAAAGGCAAGATCGGCCGTTGTTTCCGTCAAAACATGTGGTGTATTAGCAAGCCAAATTTTCTTTTGATTAAGATAGTTAACATCGTAATTATCATAACCAACAGACACTGTCGAAATGATTTTAAGTTTTTGGGCTGGTGCCAAATTACCTTCGTTTAACAGTCGTCCTGCGCCAATCATGGCATCAGCATCAACAACCTCTGTTCGAATCTGGTCGTTGATATCACCCAGTTTAGGATTAAGTAGCACGACCCGATAATCTTGCTGTAACTGCGCTAAAACATCTTGATCTATTTGGCTGAATACAACAACTTTCTTCATGATTCGATTTCCGATCTTTATTGCATGAGCTGCCACAACCGTCTTTTTAATAAAGGTTGGGCTAACATTTCTTCTAAACTCGCTAAATGTAAGATATTAGAATGCTGAATAAAATCCAATTGACCTAAGCACAATATCTTTTTTTGTGCTGCGGTTGCATCGAGAAAACCTTGAATATACGAGGAGAGTCCCCGACTTTCCTGAAAAGCAGCCAAAGGAAATGGCCATTTTAATTCATCATACTGCCCTAATCTGGCCTTTTGAATATTTTGCCAGAGTTGGCTTTGAGCATCGCTGAGCTGACTGCTTTCTAATAAAATGGCACAGTTTTCCAACACATACATTTGCAATTCAAATGACTGAACCTGAGCAGTAATAACAATCTGTTCTTTTTCAACAAGCGCTGCTTTAACAATAGGTTCTGTAACAACTTTCGTTTGCTGCGATACTTCAATTTCGGCGATCGGTGGCGTTTGTGCAGATGTTGCTGGAATATCTTCTAAAATCGGTGCAACTTCAAATGTACGTTCTGTAGACTTAGAAACGTCATCAATTAATTGATCTCGCCATAGACTTGGTGCAGTGTTTTTTTGACATACAACTTCCCGAGGAATCCAAACATCTATTCCCAAAGCTGCTAGCCTGTTTCTCTGCTGCCCAATCATCTTACCTACTCATTCTGGTTATTCACGGTAATTTGCGATACCGTAAGTTGAGTAGTCTAACATAAACCGATCTCGTCAAAATGGCTTCCTTTTGTTCAATCAAATCCATACAAATTCAATTTATTATTTAAAAGATACGCTTATCTTTAATTTCGGGAAATATTTAATAAGAATAGATAATTTTTCATTCATCTATTTTCTACATTTTTATTACAATACTTCAATAAATCATTAGGGTCTTACTTTGTTAAATTCAAACGTTCTCAAGGAAAAATAATAAGTTTCAAGGTTAATATTGAAAAATATAAGCTGTACCATTAATACTTTAGAGAACCCTCAGAAGCTCATCCCACTTGGTCAAATAACTCGGTGATTTATGGTTTTGATTCATACGCCACGCCCGCCCATGCGGCGTAATCAATCGCCCTAGTGTCATACAATCCCGACCAAATCTTTTATTAATATTATCAAAAGCGATCGAAAGATTTTTTCGAGCAATCAGTTTATTGGTGTCATGGAATAAATCGACTGCATGGCTATGTTGAGGGATAATATCCAACAAAATCACTTCTGCTTTTTTATAACGATGACCAGCTTGATAAATTCGATCAAGCCCCTGTAACACAGCTTTGATAATTTCTAAACGATCATCGCTATAGTCGGATAGATACATCACTGTATAGGGTCGATAATATTGATCTTTGTCAAAACGATTGGTACGAATGCTAACGCCAATAGCTTTGCACAGTAAGTTTTGCTTTCGCAAACGCTCAATAGCACGTAAGCTAAATTCAGTTAAAGCGCCACTCAGGCTAGTTTTATCCTCAATCGGCTGACCAAAGGAACGGCTACTTAACACCTGTCGTCGATCTGTCACAACATCTTCAATTTCTAAGCAAGCCATGCCTTGTAATTCTTTAACCGTATTTTCCATGACCACAGAAAAATACTTACCTAACATTTTAGGATCAGCTTGAACCAAATCCATCACTGAGTAGATATTCATTTTTTCCAAGCGCTGACGAATCTTTCGTCCAACCCCCCACACTTCACCTACAGGCATCTGCTGTAACAAGTCTTCAATCACGCATGGGTCTTCAGCAACGATATTACAGACACTATCAAAACAGGCGTGTGTCTTGGCTAGATTATTGGCCAGTTTGGCTTGAGTCTTGGAATAACCAATGCCGATGCAACATGGCAAACCCAACCAGTTTTTCACCGTATCTAGAATTTGATGTGCATATTCAGTTAAATCGTGACTATGCTGATAGGCAGTCAACTCCAAAAAGCATTCATCAATCGAATAAACTTCCTGTTCAGAGGGATCTACAAAGTTGCCTAATAGATTCATAAAACGACGCGACATTTCCGCATATAAAGCATAATTACTGGAAAAGACCTGCACTTGATGCTGACGAATAATATCTTCGATTTGAAAGAACGGCACAGCCATACGAATGCCGAGCTTTTTTGCTTCATAAGAGCGGGAAACCACACAGCCATCGTTATTAGATAGAACCACCACAGGACGCTTTTCTAACTTTGGATTGAATACGCGCTCGCAACTGACATAACAGTTATTCACATCAATTAAAGCAAAAATACGTTGTGGTAGGCTCATTGGCTTACCTCATTGGCTTCAAGTTATACGTCACCACACCCCAGATCTGTAACTCTTGTCCGTCTGTGATATAAATATTTTGGTAATCTGGATTTTCAGCTTTTAACCATACCTTTGGAGGGCTGAAATGATGATCAATCATCAAACGTTTGACCGTAAAATCATTGTCAATCAAAGCAATCACTATATCCCCAGACTTCGCTGAAAGACTACGATCCACCACTAATGGATCATCAATATCAATCCCTGCGTCCAACATCGACAGTGAATTGGCTTTGACAATGAAAGTCGAGTTTTCGTTACGAATTAAAAATTCATTTAAATCGAGTGATTGCTCAACATAATCTTGCGCAGGTGATGGAAAACCCGCTGCAACTCGTTCGGTTGCTAGTGGAATATGATAAATTCGGTCATTCTTTGCTTGCACATTTTGGATTTTCATTTGAGCAGTCAAATCTGTACGAGTATCGGTTTTGACATTATTCAGTAACCAATTTTTGATGAAATCAACTTGAGATTCGGGAACACGGATGACTTTGGTTGGCTCACTGAATTGTGCTTTACGTCCTGCATTACTTCGGGCACCGCCATGCTCAAATTCGTTTTTTTTGGACATAATTCCTCCTTACCCAAGTTTAAAATACTTACAAATAATTTAACTTGAAAAAGTTACAAATTCAAGTTGACGTACAATTAATTTTGCATAACAATGAATTTAATAGATCAAATTTTGGCTTGTTTAACTAAGACAAGGATGTAAAACAAGCTGATATTAATTTTTAAAATCAATGACTTAAAAAGTAAATTTATTTTTAAAAACTTAAATCATTGATCTAATTCAAGAATATATTTGATCTGTTAGCAGTAGATTTTACTCAAAAGATTTTTGATGTGGAGACATAAAAAATGAACAATCGACGTGATGCTATTCTAGGTTATGCTGACGAACAACATGCTTTCTTTATTCGTCTCATCGAGAACAACACTGTATTAGGTGAGAGCTATGGACTATTTTGTGACAACCAAAATAGTGAAGCAGCGGAAAGTATTATGACTACCCTTTTTCTAAAAAAATCTTTTTGGCTCAATGGCTCTGAGTTTAATGACATTGTTAAAGGGCTTAACCCAATTCATTGAGATCACATAACACTAGGCGAATTCAAACCTGAGGTGCGACAGTTTCAAAAACCTTATGATAATCAACAAGTTGAGCAAACTTCTCTAATAGTGTAAGCCAATCTAACGCTTTTCTAGGACGAGTATTCAGTGACATGGCAACTTGATTTAAATCACTTTTGTTGCTCTCAAATAAAGCCCACTTATTTGAATCTCATAAGTGGGTCTCTTTTATCGTATTGAAAATAGAAGATTGAGGTCAGATAAATCTTTTATCATTCACAGGTGCAACTAACTTATAAATCTTTCCATCTATATCACTTTCAAAAAGTAAATCGATATTTGGAAAAATGATATTCCCTTCTACCTCAATATGCTCAACTCGTTTAAAAAAAGGAATATCTTGGTCTTCTAAATCATTGAGCTGTGCCACAACAATCGATTCATTTTCTTCTTGATCTTTAATAATTACCGTAATCTTATCCATAATACTTCTTCCCAAAATATTGTTGATAGGACTATGAGAAATTTTCTATCGATTGTCGACTAATAGCTTGTAACAAGACTTATAACTATTATATTTTTATTTTTTAGACGACTAAGTGGTTGAAATTAAGCACTGGTTAGAAATTTCTTTAATATTAAACTAACCATACAGTTACAATGTTATTTAAAAATATTTCAGAAAATTTTACATTAAACCTCTTATGAAAGTAAAAACTGCCTCATTTCAGATTCTGAATTCAAACGTTTGGTTGGCGTAACTCGACCAGTTTTTGGTGAAATGGTAAAGGTTTTAAAAGAACTGGAATTACTCAAAAAGAAATCAGGGCATCCTCATACTTTAGCTATAGAGGATCAATTATTAACACTCAATTACTTGCGTAATTACAACACTCAATTGGAATTGGCGGAAAATTACCAGGCGAATTCAAACATGAGGTGCGACAGTTTCAAAAGCCTTATGATAATCAACAAGCTGAGCAAACTTCTCTAATGGTGTAAGCCAATCTAACGCTTTTCTAGGACGAGTATTCAGTGACATGGCAACTTGATTTAAATAATGCTGATCTGCCTGATTTAAATCAATTCCTTTAGGTAAATATTGCCTAATTAAACCATTCATATTTTCGCATGTGCCTTTTTGCCATGGTGAATGTGGGTCACAGAAATATACATCTATGCCTAAATCTTCTTCGAGTATTTTATGTTCTGACATCTCACGTCCACGGTCATAGGTCAACGTTTTACGCAGTTCTGCAGGTAAATATTTCAGAGCTTCAGTTAAAGCCTTGCGCACTGATTCTGCCTTTGCATCAGGTAATGTTGCCAAGATACAGAGCCGTGTATTTCGTTCAATAAGTGTTGCTATCGAACTTTTATTGTCTTTACCTTTAATTAAATC
>NZ_KB850010.1:576132-610286 GCF_000369425.1 Acinetobacter sp. NIPH 284 | reverse complement strand
CCCCAACGGCTAGTAGACATCGTTTACGGCATGGACTACCAGGGTATCTAATCCTGTTTGCTCCCCATGCTTTCGTACCTCAGCGTCAGTATTAGGCCAGATGGCTGCCTTCGCCATCGGTATTCCTCCAGATCTCTACGCATTTCACCGCTACACCTGGAATTCTACCATCCTCTCCCATACTCTAGCTGACCAGTATCGAATGCAATTCCTAAGTTAAGCTCAGGGATTTCACATCCGACTTAATCAGCCGCCTACGCACGCTTTACGCCCAGTAAATCCGATTAACGCTCGCACCCTCTGTATTACCGCGGCTGCTGGCACAGAGTTAGCCGGTGCTTATTCTGCGAGTAACGTCCACTAATCCCAGGTATTAACCTAATAAGCCTCCTCCTCGCTTAAAGTGCTTTACAACCAAAAGGCCTTCTTCACACACGCGGCATGGCTGGATCAGGCTTCCGCCCATTGTCCAATATTCCCCACTGCTGCCTCCCGTAGGAGTCTGGGCCGTGTCTCAGTCCCAGTGTGGCGGATCATCCTCTCAGACCCGCTACAGATCGTCGCCTTGGTAGGCCTTTACCCCACCAACTAGCTAATCCGACTTAGGCTCATCTATTAGCGCAAGGTCACAAGTGATCCCCTGCTTTCTCCCGTAGGACGTATGCGGTATTAGCATCCCTTTCGGAATGTTGTCCCCCACTAATAGGCAGATTCCTAAGCTTTACTCACCCGTCCGCCGCTAGCTCAGTTACCGAAGCAACCTCGCCCGCTCGACTTGCATGTGTTAAGCCTGCCGCCAGCGTTCAATCTGAGCCATGATCAAACTCTTCAGTTAAAATCATTTTGAAGTTTTAATCTAAACTTCCAAATCTGGCTCATCAATTTTCTGACTTAAATTTCGCTCAAATAAACTTCGAGAAATTTCTACCATTCAATCAATGAAAATTATTTCGATCGATCAACCAGTAAAAATCCACACAAGTTGTTCTTCTATTCTCTTAATGATCTTCTCGATGATTCGTCATCATCAAGCTAGGTCGGCTATATTACTCTAAATTTCTTTAAAGTCAACAGGTAATTTAGATATTTTTAAAACTTACCAACCAACCCAAGAATCTAACCACTTCAGCCAAATCCTTGTTTCTCAACAAGTTTTTATCCGCATCACCGCCGATGGATGTGCATTCTACAGCATTTCAGGAGGGTTGCAACCCTGTTTTTTATTATTTTCTTTTGCATGTTTCTTTTTTCTACAAATCTGATGTTTTCGTTGTTTTTATCATCTATTTATGTACAAAAAGCAGGCTAATGGCCTGCTCTTTATTTTTTCCATTGTGATTTAATCAGTAAAAGTCACACGAGCAATCGCTTTTTTACCCGATTGGATGATTAAAGTGACATTCTCTTTTACAGAGAAGCTCATATCAACCACATTCCAGTCAACTTTAACCGCACCACGACCCACGGCATCTTTTGCAGCAGCTGCATTTGGGTTTAAACCAGCAACACGAAGAATTGTGGCAATAAATAACTCACCACCAAACTCACCACGAGAAATCGTCACTTCTGGTGTATCTTCAGGTACTTCGCCTTCGGTTACACGATTGCCTGCGCTCTTGTGTGCATTTTCAGCCGCTTCTGCATCATGGAAACGCTCCACCAGCTCAAGTGCCAAGATACGTTTGATTTCTTGTGGATTGCGACCCGCAGCCATTTCATCCAGCAAGACTTTGATTTCATCCAGTGCCTTAAAGCTGAGTAAATCAAAGTAGCGTTCAATCAAGCTATCTGGCATTGACAGGATTTTTTGGTACATTGCGCCTGGGGTATCAAATACACCAATATAGTTGCCTAAAGATTTTGACATCTTATTGACGCCATCTAAACCTTCAAGAATCGGTACAGTGATGCAGACTTGTGATTCTTGACCGTAACGACCTTGTAAAGTACGTCCCATGAGCAAGTTAAAAGTTTGGTCTGTTCCACCTAACTCAACATCTGCTTCAAGCGCAATCGAGTCATAGCCTTGTACCAATGGATATAAAAACTCATGGATCGCGATTGGCTGGTGGTTGTTATAGCGCTTGGTAAAGTCATCACGTTCCAGCATACGTGATACAGTTTGCTGACTTGCCAATTGAATTAAATCAGCTGCAGTTTTTTGGCTAAACCATTCTGAGTTAAAACGAACTTTGGTTTTATTTGGATCTAAAATTTTAAAAACTTGTTCTTGATAAGTCTTGGCATTGGCAAGTACTTGCTCTTGCGACAACGGCGGACGTGTTGCGCTTTTGCCTGTTGGGTCACCGATCATGGCGGTATAATCACCAATCAAGAAAGTAACCTCATGTCCCAAATCTTGGAAGGTTTTTAATTTATTGATTAGAACCGTATGTCCTAAGTGTAAATCAGGAGCCGTTGGGTCAAAGCCTGCTTTTACACGGAGTGGACGATTCTCTTTCAGTTTTTTCAATAAATCTTCATCAGAGATAATCTCGTGCGTGCCTCGTTGAATGAGAGCAAGCTGTTCTTCGGCTGGCAAGAAATTTGACATCACAAAACCTAAACACATCAGTTATTCAATTTGTGCGATATACTAACATTTTTTCAGCATCTTGCAGGATAAGTTGTATATGAGCGCGATCTATATTGGTGTAATGACAGGCACGAGCATGGATGGTGTTGATATTGTTGCAAGTTCATTTGACCCTTTAACACTACATGCCACACTGACTGTGCCTTTTGAGCCTGAATTACGTGATGAATTAATGGCTTTAACGCTTCCTGACGACAATGAAATTGATCGTATGGGTAAAGCCGATGTCGCTTTGGCACAAATGATTGGACATGGCATTAATACGCTGATTGAAAGGAACAATTTAGATCGTAATCAAATCAAGGCTATTGGTTCTCATGGGCAAACTATTCGCCATCGCCCTGAGCATGGCTTTACCTTACAAATTGGTGATCCAAATATCATCACTGAAATTACTCAACTCCCTGTGGTTTCTGATTTTCGGCGTCGTGATATGGCCGCAGGAGGGCAAGGTGCTCCTTTAGTGCCAGCTTTCCATCAAGCTTTGTTTCAGCATGACAGTATCCATCGTGTCATTTTGAATTTAGGCGGTATTGCCAATGTCAGTATGTTGCCTGCAAATGACCTTGACGGTGTTTATGGCTTTGATACAGGCCCTGCAAATATATTAATGGATGCATGGTGTCATCGTCATACAGGGCATCCATACGATGAAAATGGCGACTGGGCTGCTTATGGCCATCCAATACGCTCCCTATTAGATCGATTGCACTCACACGAATACTTTTCGAAAGAACCTCCAAAAAGTACAGGTCGCGAAGACTTTAATATTGATTGGTTAGATGATCAACTGATCGATTGGCGCAATGATTTAACCTATGACGAACTCGAAGATACACCTGAAAATATTCAAGCGACCTTACTGAAACTTACCGTAAGGGTAATTCAAAAAGCAGTCTATCGTTCTAGCATGGAAACAGGCGAACTCTACGTTTGTGGCGGCGGTGCTTATAATTCTTATTTATTGGAACAATTACGTTGGCGCTTACGCAAACACAATTGGTCAGTACAAACCACGGATGCCCTTGGCTTAGCACCGACATGGGTCGAAGCGACGGCGTTTGCATGGTTAGCCATGCGTTTCGTTGAACAACTGAGTGGGAATTTACCCGCTGTAACAGGTGCATCGGGTGATCGTATTTTAGGGACGATTACGATGGTATAAAGAATAAAAAGCTTCTCAAATTGAGAAGCTTTTTATTCTTTAGAATCTATTAAATCGAGAAAGATGATCCGCAACCGCAAGTTGTCGTTGCATTCGGGTTTTGCACTACAAAGCGAGAACCTTCCAGTCCTTCAAGATAATCAACCACTGAACCAACCAAGTATTGATAGCTAAGTGAATCAACTAACATTTTAACGTCGCCATTGGTAAATTCAGCATCATCTTCATTAACACTTTCAGCGAAATTAAAACCATAAGAAAAGCCTGAGCATCCACCACCCGTTACATAAACACGTAACATCAAGTCGTTATTCCCTTCACTTTCGCGTAATTGGCGAACTTTGTTGGCAGCATTATCTGACAATTCAAGAGCTTGGGCATTCATGGTAGATATTCCTCAGACTTCAATACGTCTTTCATAAATAAAAGACCCGATATTCAGTATAGCATACTCAATATCGGGTCTGTACCTGAAGTTTAAAGTGCGATTAAGGACTTTTTAACAGATTATTTATAATTCTCTTCCTGCAAAGCACATTCAAAATTTTTGGCATCTTCGCGACAACGGAATTGCCATAACAACTTCATCATACGCTTATCGTAAATTCCTTTTGCTGTCAGGTTAATACGTGCCTCACGCATTAATTTTTGATAGCCAGGTTTATCAGCAGGAGGTACTTCCATCCAGTATTTTTGTGGAATATCCGCTTTCATTTTACCCAAGATACCAAAAGCACGTGGCAATTGTGCTTTCACCCATTCTCTTGATTTTTGACCAAAACCAGCAGGGAATTTATCAGGATGGATAATCAGGTTGCCTGTCACCTGCAAGATTGGGTAATTGACAATCGCACCTTTAGTACCTAAACCTTTGTAAAGTTCTAATGGTTTAAACGCGGCAGCAGGTGCACCTATGATGTCAACCTGACCATTATTAAATTTAGCACCAAAATTAGTGATATCTGAACTTACAGCTTGAGCACCCACTTGTGAAGCCATAATTTTTTGTGCTTCATCATAGTCTAAAACCGCAATTTTTTTACCTGCAGCTTTTGCAACGGTATTGATATTACGGTCATTTACTAATAAATATGCATCACCAATCGGAATCACACCAGCCACTTCATATTTGCCATTCACCATCGCTTTGGCAAAAGTTGGACTGGCTAACCCTTGCATCACTTTGACAGCAAGCTTAAGGTCGGTGATCGCACCAATTGCATCTAATGAACCTGTAAATGGATTGAATTGTCGGCCTCGCATACCTGTGATACTGACGCCATCACATTTCCCTGCTTTAAAATCTTCCGCTATCACTGCTTCATTGGTGCCTACTTTCAACTCAACATCAGCACCCCAGCTTTTTGCAGCCAATTGATAATCTTTCATTAATGCATATACATCGCCGCTTTTACCTACGATGTCAAATACACACATTGTTTGTTTTGCTTGAGCTGCAACAGAGACAGCTGCTATGCCTGTCGCAAGTAGTAAAGGCTTAAACCATTGCATATTATTTTTCCTTTGCATCTATATTGTTTTGTTGCGCAACATTTACGTATATGAAGAGCAACGTTCTATCCTAATAAGGTCTTCAAATGAATATATGTTTAAATACAGTCGTTCTTAATCTTCCCGATTAAAACATATTTTAAATCTTCTCGATTTCATTTGTTTTTATATGAGTATGATTGCGATATTTCTATATAAAGACAATGACTTAAATGACAAGCACTTAAAAACAAAAAGCCTAGAAAAATCTAGGCTTTAAGTTACTTTTATAGCATTTGATGATTATTCACCAGGTAATGCACATTCAAAGTTCGCTTTGTCTACTGAACAACGTGCTTTCTTCAATACTGACATCATACTAGCATCATAAATACCACGTTTAGTCATATCTAAACGACCATCACGCATTAATTTTTGATATTTTAACTTGTCTTCAGCAGTTAAGTTCATTTTGTATTTTGCTGGAATTTCAGCTTCATAACGTTTGATCATTGCGAAAGATTTTGGAAGTTGCTTCACAAAATAATCACGAGATTTTTGGCCAAAACCAGCTGGGAATTTTTCTGGGCGTAACACAAGATCCGCAGTCACTTGTAACACTGGGAAGTTAAACATCGCACCGTTAGCACCTAAGCCTTTGCTCAACTCTAATGGCTTATATGCATAAGCAGGAGCACCTACCATATCTACTTGGCCATTGTTAAATTTAGCAGCAAAGTTAGAAATATCAGAAAGTACAGCTTGTGCACCTACGCGTTGTACCATAATTTTTTGCGCGTCATCATAACCCAATACTGCGAATTTTTTACCCGCTGCTTTTTCGATTGAGTTAATGCTCTTATCACGCACGAAAATATAAGCCGCACCTAATGGAGCAATACCACCAACTTCGTATTTATTACCACCAAGGTTAGTTACCATTTTTGCTGCATTACGTTGATCTAGAACATAAGTAATCGCACGTTGAGCGATTTCATTACTTGGCGCACCACCTAAAGAGTCAATAGAACCCGCAAACTTGTTATATGGACGAGCACGCATTGCTGTCATTGCTACAGCAGCACATTTACCCGCTTTAAAGTTATTATCAGCGACTTGTTCATCTGTGATTGCAAGAAGGTTTACATCAGCGCCCCAGCCTTTTGCTGCAAGTGCCCAGTCCTGCATCATTTTGTATGATTCACCTGACTTTCCTAATAAGTCGAATACACACACATCAATTGCTGCTTGAGTAGAAGCAGATACACCTAAGATCGAAGTTGCTGCAATAGCTAACGCAATTTTTTTCATATTTTTCATCCTTCCACAAACTTTATGTTTGTCTCCTTGTTCGAAGCAAATATTAATCATGTTTTTCAAAAAAAAATAGAGCTTGTGCTCTATTTTTATGTCAATAATGTTTACTTTTTGTCCTGTTTTATCTCATTCACTTATTTTCATAAACATATTTGTGATAAGTGATGACTTTCGTTAATCAATTTATAAATTCAGGAACAAACCTATAACTATTCGGCACTCAAAGAACATTCAAAGTTAGTGCGTTCAACCGTACAACGTGCTCGTTTGAGGACATTCATCATGCTGGCATCGTAGACCCCTTGTCTGGTCAAGTTCATTCGTCCATCACGCAACATTTTTTGATAGCGAATTTTATCTTCACTAGACAATGTAATTCTTTTCGCATTCATACCCGCTTCTAAACGCTTTACCATTGCGAAGTTACTTGGCAATTTGTTCACGAACCATTGTCGAGATTGGGTACCAAAACCACTTGGGAATTGCCCAGGGCGAATAATTAAATCCCCCGTGATGTTCACAACTGGAAAATTAAATAATGCACCATTTGCTAAACCTTTATTAATCTCTAAAGGTTTATATGCATATGCTGGTGCAGCAATTACATCAACCTGACCACTGTTAAACTTCTTCACAAAATCTGAAATATCAGAGGGCACAGCAACAAGATTTATGCTTTCAACAATCGTTTTTTGCGCTTGATCATAATGTAAATACGCAAATTTTTTGCCTTTGGCCTTTTCAATCGTATCTATATTTTTATCACGTACGAAAGTATAGGCTAAGCCAACTTGAATAATACCAACAACTTCGTATTTCTCACCATTGGTTGTTGCAGTTAAACGGTGTTGGTTACGCTTATCAAGCACATAAGTAATTGCTTTCTGTGCAATCGCATTGCTAGTCACCGCACCTATAGCATCAACAGATCCTGCAAATTTATTATATTTACGAGCACGCATAGAGGTCATATAAACCCCGTCACATTTGCCCGCATCAAAATCTTTTTCTGCTTTCTCTTCGTCTTGATAAGGGATCAGCTCAACATCAGCTTGCCATGTTTTTGAAGCAAGCTTCCACTCTTCAACAAGTTTGTAAGACTCGCCAGCTTTTCCTAATAAATCAAATACACAAATTTCTTGTTTTGCCTGTACAGGAGTAGTCATGACAAATAGAGTCGCAGCACTCAATGCCAAAAGTCCTTTTTTCATTTTGTTTTCCCTTATTTGCTGTTTTTGCATATTTTTCCACCACCGAGAGACGAATATAGTCAGATCTTCACTAAAAGCCTAGTCCTTTTATTTACATACATCGGGTTTTACTGATTTTTAATAGTACTCATCACATTTTACTCATTGATAAAATATCTATTTTCCCTCTCAAATGATTTGTTCAAATCACTACACAATTCAATCTGGATTCAGATTTTTATTCACCTCCCAATGAACATTCAAAACGGGTTCTTTCCACTGAACAACGTGCCCGTTTCAACACGCCCATCATCACTGGGTCATAAATACCATCTTTGGTAAAACGGATTCGTTGCTCCCTGAAAATTTTTTCATAATTCTCAACTTCTTGCTTAGAAATCGAATATTTATATTTTGTTGGAATGGCATCCTCAAGCCGTTTAATCATGGCAAAACTTGTTGGAATTTGTTGTATAAACCATTCCCGTGAATTCAGAGAGAAACCTGCGGGAAAAGAATTTGGGCGAATAATCAACTCAATCGTAATATTCACAACAGGAACGTTGTCAAACATTGCCCCTATTGTTCCCAGTCCTTTCTCAATTTCCAGAGCTTTATAGGCATAGGCAGGCGATGCAATCACATCGGCCTGATTGGCATTAAATTTTTTGGCAAAATCAGAAACGTCTGATGGCAACGCAACCATTCCGATTGCTTCAAGAATTTTCCTTTGTGCATCATCATGTTTCAGATAAGCAAATTTTTTGCCTTTGGCTTTAGCAAGCGAGTTGATACTTTTATCATGTACAAAAATATAGGCCAGACCAAACTGGGAAATCCCTGCAACCTCAAAGGTATCTCCATCTATTGTTGTGATCAGACGGCGTTTATTACGCTTATCCAGCGCAAAATGGATCGCTTTTTTTGCCACCTGATTATTGATCACACCACCAATTGCATCTATTGAACCTGCAAACTTATTGTATTTACGGGCGCGCATGGAGGTCATATATACTCCCTCACACTCACCAGCTTCAAAATCATTCTGTGCCTTGGCTTCGTCCTTATAGGGAACCAACTGAATCTTGGCTTGCCAATCCTGTGCAGCCAGCGCCCATTCCTCCGCGACTTTATACACTTCTCCCGCTTTTCCCATCGGATCAAACACACAAATTTTTTGTTTTGCCTGAGTTTGACCCGCAACGCTGAACAATGTTGCAGCAGCTAAAGCGAATAATCCTTTATTCATTACATTCTCCCTATAGAATTATTTAATCATCAAAAATTTAAAATCTATTCACCACCCAGTGAACATTCAAAACTGGTCCGATCCACCGTACAGCGCGCACGCTTGAGCACGTTCATCATGGTGGCATCATAAATACCTCGTGAGGTCAAGCCAATACGTGCCTCACGTAGGATTTGCTGATAACGCGTCCTGTCCTCATTGCTCAGATTTATTTTATATTTGGCGGGTAATTCCGCTTCAATCCGCTGAATCAGGGCAAAGTTGGTATTGAGGCGGTTAATGAACCAGGCCCTCGAATGTTGGCCAAAACCACTGGAGAATTTTTCAGGACGAATGATCAGGTCCATGGTCATGTTGACAGCTGGAAAAGTAATAATTGCCCCCTCATGTCCCAAACCTTTAAAGAGTTCTAATGGTTTATAGGCATAAGCTGGTGCGGCCATAATATCGGCTTGACCATTGTTAAATTTTTTAGCGATATCGGAAATGTCCGAAAGGACCGCTTGCCCACCCAAGCTTTTAACAACGATTTTTTGTGCTTCATCATAGCCGAGAACCGCAAATTTTTTACCTTTGATGTGCTCAATGGTATCCATTTTTTTATCTTTAACGAAAATATAAGCCAGACCAATTTGTGATATACCGACAACTTCGTAGACCTGATTACCTATACTACTGGTCAGACGACGTTGATTACGCTTATCTAAGGCAAAACTAATGGCTTTTTGTGCAATTGCATAACTCGGTACAGCACCAATCGCATCGACAGAACCTGCAAATTTGTTATAACTCCTCGCACGCATAGATGTCATGTACACACCATCACATTTGCCCTGCTCGAAATCATTCTGGGCCTGAGCTTCATTTTGATAACCCAGTAAAGTGATGTCACTGCGCCATGTTTTGGCCGCCAAAGCCCATTCCTCCATCGCCTTATAGGCCTCGCCAGATTTTCCCAACAAGTCAAAAACACAAATTTTAGTATCTGCATTGACCTGCATACTTCCCCCCAACATCAGCATTGCCCCCACGGCAAGAATTGCTTTGTTCATCCCTAATCCTGTCACTATACTTTTAATCTTGTTGCTTATTTTTCACTAAAACTAAATAATAATCTGATTTGTATCACAAAAATAGAGCTTTTACTCTATTTTTTATTGGTAGAATGATTTAATTCGATCAGTTTGATCTGTAATATAAAAATTTGCATTCATGGGCGATCACCTTAAAATGCAGCTATCTCTTCGCTATTTTGCATACTCATGATTCAATTTGACCAAGTTTCATTACGCCGTGGTGGGCGAGTTCTATTTCAAAAAGCATCGATGCAGCTTCATCCTGGCTGGAAAATTGGTCTTACTGGCGTGAATGGCGCAGGCAAATCAACACTATTTGCTGCTTTCTTAGGTGACTTGGTTGCAGATGAAGGGAATCTAACTCGTCCAGCGGTTTGGACTGTGGCACACATGGCTCAGGAAATTAAAGCCTTAGAAATGCCAGCAATTGATTTTGTTTTGTCTGGTGACGAAGAATATTGGGACATTCAAGAAAAATTAGCGCATCCAGATCAACTGAGTAATGATGATTTAGCCAAATTACATGGTCGATTTGATGAAATTCATGGTTACGCAGCACCTGCTAAAGCAGCCCAATTAATGGCAGGTTTAGGATTTCTTGACCATCAAATCCATTTAAATGTCGCAAGCTTCTCTGGTGGTTGGCGGATGCGTTTAAACTTAGCACGCACCTTAATGAGTCGTTCAGACTTACTGTTATTAGATGAACCAACGAACCATTTGGACTTAGACGCCATCTTATGGCTAGAAGATTGGCTTAAAGCCTATGAAGGAACACTGGTGCTGATTTCGCATGACCGTGATTTTCTCGATGCAATTACGGATCATATTCTTCATATTGAAAATCAAGAATTAACCTTATATACAGGCAACTACTCTACCTTTGAAACGACACGTAGCGAGCGCTTAGCACAACAACAACAGGCTTTTGAAAAGCAACAAGAAACACGCGCCCATCTACAAAAATTTATTGATCGCTTTAAAGCCAAAGCAACTAAGGCTCGCCAAGCGCAAAGCCGTATCAAACAGTTAGAACGCATGCAACAACTTGCGCCTGCCCATGTCGATACACCATTTACCTTTAGCTTCCGTGAACCCACCAAAATGAGTTCACCCTTGCTGAGTTTAGATGCAGCAACAATTGGTTATGGCGATAAAATCATTGCCGAAAAAATTCGTCTGCAAATTACTCCAAGTTCTCGTATTGGTTTACTAGGGATGAACGGCGCGGGTAAATCAACGCTGATCAAAACTTTAGTAGGTGATTTGCCATTACTTGCTGGCGAACGTAAAGCCTCAGAATTACTCAATATTGGATATTTTGCTCAGCACCAGATGGATGCTTTAGATGCCAATGCCAGTCCAATGCTGCAATTGGCTCGTATTGCTGATAAAAAGATCAGTGAAGCCGCATTGCGTGCTTTTTTAGGTGGATTTGGCTTTAGTGGCGAACGTATGGATACGCCGTGTGAAAGCTTTTCAGGTGGCGAACGTGCCCGCTTAGCTTTGGCGCTGATCGTATGGCAGCGCCCAAATGTTTTAATTCTAGATGAACCGACCAACCATTTAGACTTAGATATGCGCCATGCTTTAAGTATGGCTCTACAAGATTTCGATGGTGCAGTGGTCTTAGTTTCACATGAACGTCAACTGATCGCCAGTGTCTGTGATGATCTACTTTTAGTACATGCAGGAAAATGTACGGAGTTTGAGGGTGATTTACAAGACTATGCCAAGTGGTTACGTGAAGCGCGCCAACAGCTCATTAATTCACAGAATGCAGTACAGCAACAAACAGTAGCGTCTCAAAATACAGCAGCCAAAGTTGATAAAGAAGCACAACGTAAAGAAGCGGCTCGTCGTCGTGAAATAACTCGTCCTATTCGAAAAAATATTGAGAAAGCTGAAACTCAAATTGAAAAGATTCAGCCACGCTTAGCTGCAATTGAAAATGCATTAGCAGACAGCACTCTGTATGAAGCTCATCGTAAAGATGATTTGATTAAGCTAATGAATGAACAAACTGAGCTAAAATCTAAGCTGGAACAGTACGAAGAACAACTGTTAGAGTTGATGATGGAGCTTGAAGAGTTAGAAAGTTCTTTTGAAGTTTAAAATAAATGCCTAATTCTCTTTTTGGGAATTAGGTTTTTTCTAATCATAGAAGAATAAATAACGACATTACGATTTGCTTAGAGACTAAAAAATAATAAAAATACCGATAAAAGTGTCATGATTCTGCCAATCATTTCAGATCAGGTCTAAATTGGAATTTTCTCATAAAATTGAGCTTTAGGTTTAGGCTAGATATACTCAACCTTATCATTTTAAAGTTATTACTTTTAAATGCGCATCGAGAACTAAGTTCATTTTATATTTTTGTACTTCAATTTGGTGAGTACTCGATTTTGGATCATACAAACTGAATGAATTCTTTAGATTTTATTTTTAACTTTGAACATATTCTTCCTATTTTAATTCAAGAATATGGTTTATGGATTTATGCGATCCTATTTTTGATTATCTTTTCAGAAACCGCCTTTGTGTTTATGTTCTTTTTACCAGGCGATAGTCTTTTGCTCACCGTAGGCGCTTTATGTTCAGTTATTGAATTTATGCATTTGGGTTATATGATTAGCTTACTTTTTATAGCTGCGGCTTTAGGCTACATGGTGAATTATCATATTGGTCGTCATTTTGGTGACCGAATTTTTAATATGGAATCTCGATTTATCAAACAAGAATATGTAAAGAAAACTAATACATTTTTCTTAAAACATGGTGGGAAAACTATTCTATTGGCTCGTTTTATCCCATTTGCACGTTCTTTTGCACCTTTAGCCGCTGGTTCTAGTGCTATGAATTATACCCATTTCGTAATTTATAATATCTTAGGCGCGCTATTATGGATTAGTGTGCTGGTTACTGCTGGTTATTTATTTGGACATGCACTCATTCAAGTCAGCGATTTAGTTAAAACCTAATCAACGGAATGTTCCACGTGAAACCTTCATATAAAAAAAAAGGCGATGCATCAAGCATCGCCTTTTTCTTCTATACGAGAGAAATAATACAAACTAAATCTCACATTAATTTAATTAAGCATCAATATCCGCATTTAGTGCATTTTCTTCGATGAAGGCACGACGTGGTTCTACATCATCACCCATCAAACAAGAGAACATACGATCTGCTTCAATCGCATCATCAATGGTCACTTGCAACATATTTCGATTTTCAGGATCCATCGTCGTTTCCCAAAGCTGCTCAGCATTCATCTCACCTAAACCTTTATAGCGTTGGATCATCATGCCACGGCGCGAGTCTTGTAAAATATGTTGCCATACTTGATGGAAATTACTTACCTGAATACGACGCTCACCTTTTTGCAGATAAGCTCCTTCTTCAAGTAACTTAAACCAGCTCTTCGAATTCTTCAATAAACGCGCATATTCAGCAGAATTTAACAGACCCGCATCGAGTAAATACGAATGCGGTAAGTTATGTACATAGATAGTGACACGTGGCCAATAATGTGCTGATTTCTCACCTTGTGCATTTTCACGTTCAAACGTTTCTAATGTAATCTCAGGACGTAAGCTTGGTTGTAACTTTTCAATTGCAACACGTAATTGCTCAGCCCATGATTCAACATAGTCACGTTCATGATTGTGATCTGTTTTAAAT
Organism: Acinetobacter sp. NIPH 284; assembly: GCF_000369425.1. Lineage (NCBI taxonomy): Bacteria > Pseudomonadati > Pseudomonadota > Gammaproteobacteria > Moraxellales > Moraxellaceae > Acinetobacter > Acinetobacter sp. NIPH 284. The sequence continues at coordinate 596,515 of NZ_KB850010.1, read as the reverse complement.
GCATCCAGCTCAAGTAAACCATCCAATAAACTTGCAGGATAGCGTTGAGTGAGGCGTTGTAAGCTCTTCTGTGACACCTGATAATCCGCAATCACACTCGCTAATGCTGCACCATTAATCGCTGGTGCTTCAGCGCTGACATGTAATGCAAGTTCATCAATCGCATTAGAAATTAGGTAAGTTTCAAGTGCATCATTATCTTTGATGTACTGCTCTTGCTTACCTTTCTTCAACTTATACAATGGTGGCTGTGCAATATAAATATATCCACGCTCAACCAATTCTGGCATTTGACGGAAGAAGAAGGTCAATAACAAGGTACGAATATGTGAACCATCCACGTCTGCATCGGTCATGATAATGATTTTGTGATAACGCAATTTGTCTGGATTGTATTCTTCACGTCCAATCCCACAACCTAAAGCAGTGATGAGCGTACCAACTTCTTGACTTGAAATCATCTTATCAAAGCGCGCACGTTCAACGTTCAAGATTTTACCTTTCAACGGCAAAATCGCCTGCATTTTACGGTTACGACCTTGTTTCGCACTACCGCCCGCAGAGTCACCCTCGACTAAATACAATTCAGACAATGCTGGGTCTTTTTCCTGACAGTCTGCCAATTTACCTGGTAAACCAGCAATATCTAATGCGCTCTTACGACGAGTCATTTCGCGCGCTTTACGCGCTGCATCACGCGCACGCGCCGCATCAATAATCTTACCTGCAATCGATTTCGCTGCTTGTGGATTTTCCAGTAAATAAGCAGAAAACTCTTTGTTCATGGCCTGCTCTACCGCAGGTTTTACTTCACTCGAAACCAATTTTTCTTTGGTTTGTGAAGAGAATTTAGGGTCAGGTACTTTCACTGAAATAATTGCAGTTAAACCTTCACGTGCATCGTCACCTGTGACAGCAACTTTTTCTTTTTTCAATAAACTTTCATTTTCCATGTAGCTGTTTAAGCCACGAGTCAATGCTGCACGGAAACCTGCAAGGTGTGTACCACCATCTTTTTGCGGAATGTTATTGGTAAAGCAACGTACATTTTCCTGATAACTATCATTCCACTGCAACGCAACTTCAACCCCAATACCATTGTCAGCAGCAACGGTAAAATGAAAAATATCATTCAAATGGTGTTTACCTTCGTTAATATATTTAACGAATTCAGATAAACCGCCTTCATAGTCATAAACATGCTCAAGATTGACACGCTCATCACGTAAAACGATTCGAACACCTGCATTCAAGAAAGATAGCTCTCTTAAACGACGTGCCAAAATATCGACACTAAAAATGGTTTGGCTAAACGTTAGCTCACTTGGCCAAAAACGAACCGTTGTACCCGATTTATCTGTTTCACCAATCACACGTAATGGATATTGTGAATCACCATGTTGATATTCTTGCTCGTGAATTTGTCCAGCACGATAAATTGTAAGTTGTAATTTTTTTGATAAAGCATTTACAACTGAAACGCCTACGCCGTGTAAACCGCCTGACACCTTATAGCTATTATCATCAAACTTACCACCCGCATGCAGAATGGTCAAAATCACTTCTGCCGCAGATATCCCCTCTTCTGGGTGAATATCTGTTGGAATACCACGACCATTATCGGATACGCTGACCGACTCATCCTCATGGATCGTGACTAAAATTTCATCACAATGTCCTGCTAAAGCTTCATCGATGGCATTATCCACCACCTCAAACACCATATGGTGTAAACCTGTACCGTCATCAGTGTCACCGATATACATACCAGGACGTTTACGAACCGCGTCTAATCCACGTAAAACTTTGATACTAGAGGAATCATAAGCTTTTTCATTTGATTGTTCTGTTTGAGAGACTGATTGAGACTCTGAACTCATGGTTACTCCCTAGTAAATATTAATCTATCCAAAAATGAGGAAATAAAATTATGGTGCAGCAAGACTGACTTGACCGTGAACAACGTGGAATAATTGAAAAGAAATCGACAAATCCTGTAAGTGTTTTAATACCGACGCATGGTCTAAGGTGGTCATAAAAACTTGACTTCCTAACTGACTCAATCGCTCAATTAACCGTTGTTGTGCGGTCTCATCTAACTCTGCTGTCAGATCATCTAATAATACCACAGTTTCCTTATTACTCGCATGCAGCATTGCAATTTGTGACAGTTTTAATGCCATGATTAACAACTTTTTTTGCCCACGAGAGAGTACATCATCCGCATTGCCAAAAGGTGTTTTTAACCGTAAATCAGCACGATGCGGACCATACTCCGTATAACGCCGATCTAGATCTTTTTGATGCTGCTGAACCAAGTCTTGCAATAGACCTTGCTCAGTATGAAAACCAGGATTGTATTCCAGTTCTATCTCAAGATTAGGTAGCAGTATTTTTAAATCTTCATGGAAAAATTGGTTCCATTGCTCAACAATACTGACCCGCTGTGAATGCAACATTTCACCATAATCACTGAGCATTTTATTCCAAGGCTCTAAATCAGCCAAAGTCAGATTGCGCCGTGTCTTGAGCAAACTATTCCGTTGTTTGAGTGCGCGAGAATAATACTGCCATGCAAAATAGAACTCAGGTTCCACGTGGAACATTAACCAGTCTAATAACTGTCGTCTTGGCTTTGCGCCATGATCAATAATATCGGTACTTTGTGGATCGATATGCTGTAAAGGTAATAATTTTGCCAGCTGACCTTGAGTCGCAATGGTATCGCCATTGACCTTAATCACCTGTTCGCCCGAAGCCAGCTTTTGCATGCCAATACGTTCAGTGGCAGATTGCGCAAAAACAATCGCATCGCCGGCTTCATATTGAATGTAATGTTTTGGAATATGGGTGCGAAATGAACGCCCCGTTGCCAGTAAATGAATAGCCTCTAGAACTGACGTTTTTCCAGAACCATTTGCGCCGTAAAAAATATTAAACGGTTGCAACTCATGGAGTGCAACCGTCTTTAAATTACGTACACGTTCGATATTTAAACGCGTGATTTGCATGCTTTAAAACTCAAACATCAATCGTCATTAAACTCGCATTGGCATCACGACATAAGTTTGATCAGGATGCGCTGGATCTTGAACAAGCACCGACTGATTGGCTTCACTCATGCTCATTTTCACGTCATCACCATCCAGCACACCAAGTACTTCAAGGATATATTGCGCATTGAATGACATTTCTAAAGGTGCATCTTGATATTGAATTGCAATATCTTCAACCGCCTCATCTTGTTCTGGGTTATTGGCACGCAACTGCAATGAATCTTGATTAAAATTCAAGAAAACACCACGAAGTTTTTCATTACTTAAAATAGCAACACGTTGTAAAGATTGCTTGAAGACATCATGAGCAATAAAGACATGCTTGTCACCATTTTTAGGAATCACACGGCGATAATCAGGAAACTTGCCATCAATCAGCTTGGTGGTGAAACGCACGGTAATATCGCCCTGCTCTTTATCACGGCTTGGCGTATTGATGGTGACATTCAACAATTCACGTCCAATCAACACAGTCAACTGTTCATCTTCAATACTCAGTAAACGTTGTAACTCTCCAACCGCTTTACGAGGTACGATCGCTTGAATCGGTGCCGATGCAGTTGATGAAGCAGCAACTTCACACAAAGCTAAACGATGACCATCTGTTGTTACTGTACGCAATTGATTTTGATCAATTTCCAACAAAGTACCAGTTAAGTAAAAACGTACATCTTGAACTGCCATCGCAAAGGCTGTTTTTTCAAATAAACGTTTTAATTCACGCTGAGTGACTTGAACCTGAGTACCTTGACTATTGTCAGTCGTGAGTAATGGATAATCTTCTGCTGGAAGGGTACCTAATACGAAACGGCTATTGCCTGATTTTAAAATACAGCGTTGGTCTTCTGTTATTTGCAAATCAATTAAGGCTGCTGTCGGGAGGGATTTACAGATTTCAACGAGTTTACGTGCAGGAACAGTTGTTTCACCCACCTCTAAACAAGCACCTTCAGATAAAGTTGTGCTTGCGACTAATTCAACTTCTAAATCAGAACCCGTAATCGTTAAGGCCTGTTGAGTGGTTTGAATTTTGACATTTGAAAGAATATTCAAGGTATGGCGACGCTCAACAGCCCCCACCACATGTGATAAAACATTGACTAAACTTTCTTTAGCGATTTTCAAACGCACGATTTTATTCCTCTTACAACAGAAGCTGATATGAATGTTAGCAGTGTACTATGCTGCACTTAAAAGTAGTTTGCAACTCTGAAAAATAGATTAACTTTGTAACAGACGAAGTAAGTTTTTATAATCTTCATTAAAAATTGGATCTTGTTCGCGCAAGCTAACCACTTTTTCGCAGGCATGCATCACGGTACTATGATCACGACCACCAAATGCCATTCCAATCTCAGGAAAACTATCCCCTGTCAGCTCTCGGGCTAGCCCCATCGCTAATTGGCGTGGACGTGCATAAATACGGGTGCGCTTAGGTCCAATTAATTCTTTTAATGGGATACGGAAATATTCACTGACGACGCGCTGAATATTTTCCACACTAATGGTGCGTGCACGAATCGCTAAAACATCTTTTAATGACTCACGCACCACATCCAAATCAATCGCAGTGCCTTTAAAACGTGAGATAGCCACCACCTTATTGAGGGCACCTTCAAGTTCACGAACGTTTGCGACCACTTGTTGTGCAATGAATAAAGCACAATTTCGTGGCAAATCTACCCCACTATTTTCAGCTTTTTTTAGCAAAATTTCGATACGTGTTTCAATATCTGGTGGCTCAACACCAACAGATAATCCCCAAGAGAATCGAGAAACCAAACGCGGATCCAATTCCGTGAGTTCTTTTGGATAACGGTCTGAGGTTAAAATAATTTGTTTAGATTCATCCAGTAAAGCATTGAATGTATAAAAGAATTCAACAAGGCTTGCTTCTTTACCAGCAAGCAAATGAATATCATCAACCAACAATAAATCTAAAGAACGACAATTTTTCTTAAACTCTTCAACCTTACCTTTCTGCAATGAACTGACAAAGTCTTGTACAAAACTTTCCGAGGTCATATACATGACACGTGCATTCGGTTTGGCTTGTAAAAGTGCATTCCCTACGGCTTGCATCAAGTGTGTTTTACCCAAACCTGTTGGACCATATAAAAATAAAGGATTGTGCTGAGATGCGCCTAATTGGGTTAATACCTTACGGCAAGTCTCAGCAGCCATTTGGTTAGAACGACCTTCAACAAATAAAGAGAATGTAAATAATGGGTTGAGTTGTCTTTTCTTTGGTATTTTCGCGACACTTTGACTTGGTTGCACCAAATCAGTTTCTTTCTTAGCTTTAATAGGAACGATTGGAGTGGTTGAAGTGTTACCTAAAGCCGCGGTCGTGGTTGCAGGTTGCTCATGAGAAGACAAAATAGTACCTGGACGCGAATCAACCAAGATTTCAACCTGACGTACTCGACCTTCCGATAATTGCTCAGCAAGAATTGAAATTAACTCTAAATGGTTGTCTTGAATATAACGTGTCCAATATGGATTAGGTGCATATAAACGCATCACACCGTCAACTTCTTCAGCAACCAAAGGACGAATCCACATCGCAAAGACGTTGTCAGAGAGCTCTTGTCGCAAGCGAGTTAAGCAGTCTGTCCAGAGCATGTGCATCCCCTAATATCCATTTTAAATTCAAAAATAAAGAAACCACCAATCCCATCTTTCGAAGGGGTCGCCATTCTAACCAAGTTATCCACATCTGTCAGGCAAATTTATGAGACTTTTGCCGAAAAAGAAAGCATTTGATTATAAATTTAAATTTAAAACCACTTGTGCATAACTTTTTGCACAAGCTGTGGATAGTTTTAGCGCTAAAGTTATCCACAATTTATAAAATTAATAAAAACATGGTTATCCACAAAGTAAATCCTTGTTTAAACATATAAAAACATCAATTTCCACAGAAAAAATGCATACTAATAAGAATAAATTTAAATTTTAAAATTTGAATTTACTTATAAGGTTGGGTTGTGTTGTGGATAACTGAGCATATCGAAATTTAAATTCAAAATCCAAGAATTAAATTTAAACTAGAATTTTGGTTGTTGATAAGCCTGTATGTAAGCTGTGAATATAGTTGAATATTGATATAATATAAAGGGATAGCTTGTGTATATTTTTTGTTTTCCATCGTGTGAGATATTTGCTAGGTGTTTTATTGCTCCCAAACAGAACAAACAAAATGTAAAGTTTTTGATTTTCCATTGACAGCGTAAACATTGCACAATAAAATCGCGGACCTTTATAGAAAGATCATTTTGGGAGTTTCGATATGAAACGTACTTTCCAACCATCTGAATTAAAGCGTAAACGCGTTCATGGTTTCCGCGCTCGTATGGCTACTAAAGCAGGTCGTCAAGTTTTAGCTCGTCGTCGTGCAAAAGGTCGTCATAGCTTAACTGTTTAATACTGTTAAGCTGACCAGATTTGGGTGATGGCACTTTACAGTTTCGGCATTGAATCTCGTATTCGTTGTGCCGCTGATTACAAAAGTGTATTTGATGGTGCACTTTTTAAAGTGCACCAGCCCCATTTCCTTTTTTTAGCAAAATTAACCGAACAGCCAAATAGCCGTTTGGGTATTGTCGTTGCTAAAAAGAAAGTACGTCGTGCTCATGAACGAAATCGAATAAAACGTCTTGCTCGGGAGAGCTTTCGCTTACACAAAGTGCAATTTAATGCTGATATCGATATTGTGGTGATGCCTAAAGTTGGTATAGAAGCAATCGCAAATCAAGAATTACATCAACAATTAGAGTTTGCTTGGCAAAAATTACAACGCTTAGCAAAAAAGCATTCAAAAGCTGTTATAACATCCTCACAAAATTAGAGATCTCCAATGGTACGATTACTACATTGGTTGATAAGATGTTACCAGATTGCTATTAGTCCATTATTGGGTCCTCGTTGTCGCTATATTCCTACTTGCTCGCAATATGCGATTGAAGCATTGCAAACACATGGTGCGGTCAAAGGTGTCTGGTTATCGACTAAACGAATTTGCCGTTGTCATCCTTGGGGCGGCTCAGGCTACGATCCAGTACCACGCAAAGCACTTCGTTTTATTTCGTTTCATCAAATAGATTCTCAAATGTATCACGTTGCTGTACCCTTTCGTGATCGTTTATTCAAGCAAAATCTCTCTAACCATTTGGGATTATAGATATGCAACAATGGGCCAGATTTGCAATTCTTGGAGCCATGTTTGTTACCGCATATTTGCTTATTTTGGCTTGGCAAAAAGATTATGGTCATGCTGCACCGGCACCGCAACAACAAGCGGCGGCTGTGACTGCACATGAAGTATCTGCAGATTTGCCAAACGCTCAAAATGCAACAGCGGCTTCAGACTTGCCACAAGCAAATGTGACTGCATCACAAACCACAGAGCATAATACATCTGTGAGTCAGCAACTGATTTCAGTACAAACTGATCTTTATCACCTGTGGATCAATCCAAAAGGTGGTGATATTGTCCGTATTGAATTGTTAAGCCATGATGAAAGCAAAGACAGCGATAAACCGTTTGTCATGCTGGAAAGTGATGCGAAACGTACTTATGTCGCTCAATCTGGTTTAATTGGTTTAAATGGACCAGATAGCAGCCGTAGCGGCCGTCCAATGTATGATGTTGAAAAAACAGCGTATACTTTGGCGGATGCGAAGAGCGTTGCAGCAAAAGATGGTAAGACACATCAAGTGTTGACTGTGCCATTGGTATTTAAAACACCTGAAGGTGTGGAAGTGATCAAGTCGTTCACCTTCACTCAAGGTGATTACCCAATTACAGTGAAACATCAGGTTGTTAACCGTAGTCAGCAAAACTGGCAAGGCCAAATGTTTGGTCAGTTAAAGCGTGACAATTCTGATGATCCAGGTAAATCTTCTCAAGGTATCTTCACTTTGGGGACTTATCTTGGTGGCGCATGGGGCACGCCAGATGCGCATTATAACAAGTTGAAATTTGCTAATTTTAATGACGAAAAATTAAATGTTGAAGCCAAAGGCGGCTGGGTTGCCATGGTTCAGCATTATTTTGTCAGTGCTTGGATTCCTGGGAATTTAAAACTGACTCAGGCTGATGGTCAGCCTTATGCTGCAAAATTAGAATCACGCCAGTCTACTGATGGTATGAATATCATGGGCTTCACCTCTCCAGTGATCAATGTACCTGCTGGTACGTCAATGGAAGTGGATGCACAACTTTATTCTGGCCCAAAAATTCAGTCTGAACTCAAAGATTTAGCTGCTGGTTTAAACCAAACTGTAGATTACGGTTGGTTATGGCCAATTGCCAAGTTATTGTTCCTGGGCTTGCAATTCTTCCATAATCTTGTTGGTAACTGGGGATGGTCAATTATCTTATTGACGATCTTGGTGAAGTTGATTTTATGGCCACTTTCTTCAAAAAGTTATCGTTCGATGGCGAAAATGCGTGTGATTGCACCAGAAATGCAACGTATGAAAGAAGAATTTGGTGAAGACCGTATGCGTTTCTCACAAGAAATGATGGCCTTATATAAGCGTGAACAAGTCAATCCATTGTCTGGTTGCTTGCCATTGTTATTACAAATGCCAATTTTCTTAGCCTTGTATTGGGTATTGATGGAATCTGTTGAATTGCGTCATGCACCGTGGTTAGGTTGGATTCAAGATTTATCTGCGATGGATCCATGGTTCATCTTGCCGTTGATCATGGGTGTGACCATGTTCGTTCAGCAAATGTTGAATCCTCAACCAACTGATCCAATGCAGGCAAAAGTATTCCGTATCATGCCAATCATGTTTACGGTATTCATGTTGTTCTTCCCTGCGGGCCTCGTGCTTTACTGGATCGTCAACAATAGTATTACCATTTTACAACAATGGTTTATTAACAAAGGTGTCGAGAAAGACCGTCTCAACAAGGTTGAGCCGAGCGCTTAAGTTCGAACTTTTACTGAATAAATCCGCTTAAGATGGTAATCTTAGGCGGATTTTTCTTTGTCTGTATTTAGGGTTCCTGTTTCATAACCCTCGTGTTTTTTAGGTGAATTTAACATGCAACATCAAACCACAATTGCTGCGATTGCTACCCCATTAGGTCGTGGTGGTGTGGGCGTGATTCGACTTTCTGGACCGAAAGCCTATGCAATAGCAGAACAACTAACCCAGAAAAAACTTCCTGCTGCACGAATGGCGGGCTTCCGTCAGTTTTGTGATGCCGATGGTTCGGTGATGGATGAAGGCATCGTGTTATGTTTTCCAAATCCGCACTCGTTTACTGGCGAAGATGTGGTGGAATTACAGGGGCATGGTGGCCCTGTCATCCAAAATACTTTGCTTGCACGTTTGCTCGATTTGGGCGCGACTGCTGCAAAGGCAGGTGAATTTTCCATGCGTGCCTTTGAAAATGGCAAAATGGATCTGGTGCAAGCGGAAGCGATTGCTGATTTGATTGATGCCACCTCACAGGCGGCTGCACGTTCGGCAGTTCGTTCCCTACAAGGTGCATTTTCAACCAAAATTAATACGGTTTTAGAAAAGCTCATTCACTTGCGTTTGCATGTTGAAGCCGCGATTGATTTTCCAGAAGAAGAAATTGATTTCCTTGCCGATGGCAAGATTTTAGCTTTGCTGGATGATGTACAGGATTCGGTCAAGGCAGTACAGCAATCTGCACGCCAAGGACAGCTGTTACGTGAAGGTTTGCAGGTGGTGATCGCGGGTAAGCCCAATGCGGGTAAATCGAGTCTGTTAAACGCACTTGCAGGGCATGAGCGTGCCATTGTGACCGATATTGCAGGTACTACTCGTGATGTACTACATGAAAAGATCAGTTTAAATGGCTTGCCGATCACCTTAACTGACACTGCTGGTTTACGTGAGACGGGCGATATTGTGGAGCAGGAAGGGATTCGTCGTGCAATCAAGGAAATCGAACAAGCCGATTTGCTGTTGTTGGTGTATGACTTGAATCAAGGTGATGAGCCATTGCAATTGGCGTATGAATATTTTTCAGAGCATCTTGAGCCAAAACGTTTGCTATTGATTGGCAATAAATGCGATTTAACGGGTCAAGATGCCACATTAAGTGATTATCAAGGCTTCCGTCATATCAGTGTCTCCGCAAAACAAGATATGGGTGTTCAGGCGCTCATAGAGGCGATTACAGCGCATGCGGGCTTTCAACCTGAGGAAGACACCTTTATCGCCCGAACACGTCATTTAGATGCAATGAAGCGTACTCAGCGCTATCTTGCAGAAGCACGTGAGCAGTTAGTTGTGTTTAATGCAGGTGAACTTGTAGCTGAATCATTGCGACTGGCTCAAAATGCGTTGGGCGAAATCACAGGTGATTTCAGTGCTGATGATTTACTCGGAAAGATTTTTGGTTCATTCTGTATTGGAAAGTAATTTCATATTTTGGTATTGTTCAATAAGTTCCAGTGTGTTTTAAAGAGAATATATAAAGCATTAAGTTATAGTGACTTAGTGCTTTTTTAATGCCTTTTAGTTGTTCAATAGTATTCAATACATTCATACAGTGCTATGATTTTTTTAGTCTCGATGTAGTATCTTTAGATTGAGATTAGGATAAATGTAATTTTGAGACTAAATATATGCCCACAGACAATGGTTATACCTTTGGTACAGATCGGGAAGTTCTAAACCTGAAACCACAGGAAAAAATCTATACAGCAAAAGACAAGTCGAATAATGGACTATTCCTAGAGATTAGACCGACTGGACGCAAAACATGGGCATATCGCTACACTTTCAACGCTAAGCAAGAAAAGCTAACACTTGGTCGCTATCCTGATCTATCTCTTAAAGATGCTAGGCAGGCACGAGATGAAGCAGCAAACCAAGTTGCTAAAGGTATCTCACCACAACAGCAAAAAATCAAAGAACAACAAGGACAGCTTGAAACGATACTATTTCGAGACTACGGCGAACGCTACACCAAAGAAGTGATACTAAAAGATCGTGCAAACCCTGAATCAATGCTGATGTATCTCAATAATGACATTTATCCCATGCTTGGGCATATCGCTATGAAAGACATTGGTATAGATGATATACGCCGCACGATATGGCGCAAAAAAGAACAGGGATATGATGCAGCAGCTAACCAAGTCAGAGGTTTATTAAAGCGTATGTTTGATTATGCAGTGACGCTTGGATTAGTTCCGCATAACCCTGTTTTAGCTATACCAACACGTCATGTATTCAAAGCCAAACCTAGAGACCGCTATCTGTCTACTGGAGAAATCCGTACCTACTACACTACTCTACTCGATTCACGTATCTATAAGTCACGCAAATTAGGCTTGTTGCTGTCATTGCTGACATTGGTTAGAAAGTCCGAGCTATTGAGGGCTAAGTGGGAGCATATCGACTTTGATCAAAAGATATGGCTAATCCCCGAAACTAAAGCAGATAGCAAGACTGGACATAGCCGTGAAATGGTCGTGTATATGTCTAGCCAAGTGATTGAGATATTCAAGGAATTAAAGACCATTGCAGGCGGTGAACCTTATGTCTTTGTTGGTCGTCAACGTGGCACACATATCAGTGCAAACGCATTTAACACAGCGCAAAAGACAGCACTGGCATTAACCGATATTCCTAACTTCACGATTCACGATCTACGCCGCACAGCAAGCACACATTTAAATGAACAAGGTTTTAACCGTGATGCAATTGAGAAATGCTTAAACCACACGGCGACTGGAGTACGTGGCGTATATAACAAGGCAGAGTATGCAGAGGAACGAATCAAGATGATGCAGAAATGGAGTGATTTTGTATTTAGTGTGATTTATGAACCGAATCTCATATTTTTTAATGAAGTAAAGCAGCGTAAAAGCAGTTAAATAATAATTTTGGAGTAGCTTATGACAAGTACAAATACTGGTGAATTTATTTTATATGTCTCCGAAGATGGTGAGTTAAAAATTGATGTCCGATTGTTAGATGAAACAATATGGCTAACCCAAAAACAAATGGCTGAGATGTTTCAGAAAGACGTTAGAACCATTAGCGACCATATTAAAAATGTCTTTGATGAGGGTGAACTTGATCAAAATTCAGTTATCCGAAAATTTCGGATAACTGCTAGTGATGGTAAAAGCTATGATACACAGCATTATAATTTAGACGTCATTATTTCCGTTGGTTATCGAGTTAAGTCTAATCGTGGTACACAGTTCCGTATATGGGCAACAAAGGTATTGCGTGAGTACATTGTCAAAGGTTTTGCAATGGATGATGCAAGGCTTAAAAACGGCGGAAATAACCAGTATTTTGATGAATTACTTGCACGTATTAGAGACATTCGAGCATCGGAAAAGATGTTTTATCGAAAGGTTTTAGACATTTATGCTACTAGTGTTGATTATGACCATAAAGCAGCAGAATCTTTAAAATTCTTTCAAACCGTGCAAAATAAAATGCACTGGGCAGCACATGGGCATACAGCAGCCGAAGTAGTTTTTAACCGTGTAGACGGTACAAAACCAAACATGGGAATGACTAGTTTTAGTGGCTCGGGACATCCTAAGTCCAAAGACATTGCTATAGCAAAAAATTATTTAGATGAAAAAGAAATAGACCTACTTAACCGTATTGTGACCATGTACCTAGACTTTGCTGAAATGCAGGCAATGAATGGCATTCAAATGTATATGAAAGATTGGTTAGCAAAGCTTGATCAGTTTTTAAGTTTTAATGGTCGTGAAGTATTAGACCATTATGGCAAGATTTCACACCAACAAGCTGAAAATAAAGCCAAGTCAGAATATGCACTTTATAAACAGCAATACATTGATTATCAAACGCCTGTAGATCGGCATTTTGAAGAAGCTATTAAGGACGTAGAACAAATCGCTAAGCAGCAACCACGCAAAAAATCTTGATTTTAACTCCCTCGAATTCGAGGGAATTAAGCCTAAAACAGGATATATTTGTAACGAGTTGTAATCAATCACATGATAACAATATTATTCTAATTTGAATAAAATATTCATTAAAGTGAACAACTTATATAAGTTTACTTATATTTTTGTTATAGCTTATTTAATCAAGTCAAATAGATAGGATGTGTCCGTTTAAGTCCGTTTCAATCCGTTTAAGTCCGTTTCAAAACAGTGCATTAATGATATTGGACGACAAGATTTAGCGCAGTTAGCGATTTACTAAACAGTAGAGAGGTAGCCATTTATACAAAACTCAATTAAGATTAATTTATTCATTGAGCTGTAACAAATTCAAATGCAGGCAGTGGGTATACAGATAGTGAAGTTTGAAAGTACAGCCTAAAAGATTGGGGCAAAGTGAAATTGATAGATCAAACTGACGAATAGACTAAGTGAATATACTGATGAATGAAATATTAAATACTGACTTACTCCCAACCGACTGCATCTAAAACATAAACTATTTAAACAATCGTTGAGTCTAAGCCTTTGCTATGTAGAAAGCGGACAATAAAAAAGAGCTAAGAACGCCAATTCTTAACTCTTTTGGTGACACGGCGGAACGCCAATTCTTTCGTGTCGATGTCTTAAAACTGCTATGCAAATGTTGAAGCTCTTAAATTAAATAGTCCTAGCCGACACAGAAATAAAGGAACTTTTGGAAATGTAAGACAGTTAAAAAACAAGTTTTATCGGTACTCCGATATGGGTAAGCGAGCTTACCCTATAGATGAAACTATAACTATAGTTATTAATTGATGCAAACAGATTGTTTACCTAGCTAAACACTATTGTTTGCGATTGAATCTATTGAATAGCTTTATCTGTCTGATAATAATTAGTTTTTCCCTCTTAATTACTTTCTATTTCCTATTTTGTGTCTAGGCGTATCCATACTGGAGAACGTTTAGATGAATTTATCTAAAGAACAGCAAAACGAAAACGTCCGCTTAATCCGCCGCAAAGAAGTCCAAACCAAAACTGGACTTGGTGCGTCATCTATTTACGCCATGATGAAAAATGGTGAATTTCCACAATGCTTGAATCTGTCCGAACGCCGTGTCGCTTGGATTGAATCAGAAGTTGACCAGTGGATTGCTAATCGTATTGCACAGCACAAAGCCACCATTGCAACGATGGGGGCATAACATGAACAAAACTACTCAAGACCAAACCATCCTAGACCACCTCCAACAAGGCAAAACCATAAGCCAAGCCGAAGCCATAGAGCTATGCGACTGCTACCGCCTTTCGGCTGTCATTGACCGATTAAGAAAGCAAGGTTTTGAAATCGTGACCCATAACGAAAAGAACCTAAACAGCAAAGGCACTCACGCACGATACGAATTAAAAGAGGTGGCAGCATGAACGCCTTAACCCATTTCGATTTTAAATCCAGTTGCGTTCGTATTGTTTTAGATGACAACGGCGAACCTTTATTTTGTTTGGCGGATGTATACAAAGCTTTAGACATAAGCCGTACATCACGCCTATTTCGTGAACTTGACCCAAAGGGTGTGGCGGATTGCCACATCCCTACTAATGGCGGAAATCAAAAACTGATTTTTATCAGTGAACCAAATCTATACCGTGTCATTTTTAGATCAAACAAACCCGAAGCGATTAATTTCCAAAACTGGGTATTTGCAGAAGTTTTGCCAATACTTAGAAAGACAGGTGAATACAGTTCACCACACGCACGACAAACCGCTTATGAGGAACTCAACCGCCTTTGTATGCAAGCAAAGACCCAAAAGGCTAAAGGCTCATTTCATGGCACTGGCTTGGTAAATCATCGTTATTCAATGCGAGATTTAAACCTACGGATTGCCACATGCACAGCAAATTTACAGCTAACTTTTGAGGGGTTACACCATGACTAAACCAGTAAACCCTGAGTTTTTCAAAGCCTTTGACCATTACAAAAACATGGTTAAGCAGTACGGTGATGACCACCCTATCACCGAGCAGGCATTCATTTTAACAATGCACTACACGCCTGAGCATATCAAAGAAGAAATGCACCAAAAGGCTAAGGAATTAAACCTATTACCACCGCCAAGTGGTTACACCGATGAGGGCGACTCGATGTATAGCCTTGAAGATATAGCCAAACATTTTGGTATCAGTTTTGAAGAAGCAGAACAGCATTTATTGCAGATGATGGATAACCGCCAAAAGGTCGGTTTATCAAATGATGGGGTTTTGATTAATCCGAACTCTAATTTTAACCGTGTGCAGTAGGTGGCAGCATGAGCGAAATAGATTTTAGATCCGCAACTCAAGCCGACAACCAACCCATGACTGATAATATCTATGATGTTGCAGTCGGTTTATCAAATGCTACCCCTCAGAAACAACAAAGCCCACTTGAGCGAGTGGGCAATGATGCAAGCGATTCAATTGTCGAAGCACTTGAAGAATATACAGTTCCATTATTTAACAACAATCCGCTACACGGTGCAATGGTTAAAATGATGGGCGGTTGTCCTGTAGAAATCCGCCGTTCAGTGATTGAGAACGCCACCCAGTACGGTTTTGCAGAGAAGAATGCCCTATATGGTTTGGCGGTATTTGATCTTTTTGACGAAAACCTACAACCGACTGGAGCAGTATTTACCAATCCAACAATTGAGGGATTCAAGGATATTGTTTTCGGTCATGGTGGCTTGTATTTCAATCGGTCAAAGTTGAATGAATTACCATTGCTCGTGACTGATGATATTCACATTGCATTTAAAACGACATATCCAGTCTATGCGCCATATAGTGATAGCAAGATCAAAGCCTACCAACTCAAAACTTTGCTTAAAGCACATCCTGATCTATATGTGATTGCCCCAGTCCATCAACAGGACGACATACAACGCCGTTATACTGACCTCAATGTCAAAATGGCGTTTATTCCTGAACCACCTAATTTTGCCATGTCGCAAGATGAACTGGATAGCATGATTCAGGTGGCAGTTGAACAAGCCAAAGCCCCACCCAAAGGACATTTAGCCAAACCGTTTAAAATGGATGATGGTTCTTGGTTGCATGTATTGGAAAGCGGTTTATATCAGATCAAGGAAAAACAGGACGAGAACGGCGAAACCAAACAGAGCAAAATCCTTATTTCAAATGCTTTGATTATTTTGGGAGAAGCTCGAAGTCTTAAAAATGACAACTGGAAACGTGTTATTCAGTTCCATGATAAAGATCGTACTTTGCATACATTGATTATCCCTTATGAGCATTTCATGGGTGAAGCACAGGACGCTTTAAAGTTGATTGCTAGTCATGGATTGATGCCACCACGTCAGACCTACAAGAAAAATGTATTCATCAACTACATTCAAGACTACCCCATCGAGAAGCGTTTTCGTTGTGTAGATCGTACTGGATGGTATGGCAATACCTTTGTCACCACCAACCGCACCTATGGCAACCAAGACGATGAGCAGCTATTATTCAATAGTGAAATGAAAGACCCTTACAGCACAATGGGAACGCTCGAGGGATGGCAAGAGTTAAGCCGATTGATTGAACCTCATGCCCTTGCTGTATTGTCCTTTGCCTGTGCATTTTCGGGGCAATTGGTGACACCACTAGATATAGAAAGCGGCGGCTTTCATATTTACGGTACTTCAACCGATGGCAAAAGCACGATTACAAAGGCAGCTTGTAGCGTATGGGGCAGACCGAAAGACGTGTCGAAGTCATGGCGCACGACTGACAACGCTTTGGAAAATGATGCAGAACTCCGCAATGATAATTATCTCAATCTCGATGAACTACGGCAGGCAGTCCCGAAAGCCGTGTCGGATATTGTGTATATGCTGACAGGCGCACAGGGCAAAGCACGGGGCAGTAAATCGGGTAAAAATCGAGACACCAAGCATTTTAACCTGATGTATACCTCTACAGGTGAAATTGCATTGGAAGATCATTTAAGACGTGGCGGCATCGAAATGGATGCAGGGTTATTGCTCCGCTTTGCTCATATTCCCAGTGATTCAGGCAAAGGATACGGCGTATTTGAGCGTATCAATTATGGCAGTAATTCGAGCGATTTAGGCAACCGCATTAATGAGCTATCCGCCAAACACTACGGACATGCAGGCATCAAGTGGCTTGAATATCTGACCGCCAATAAAGATGACTTGATGCTACAAGCACAATCCATGCTCGATGACTTCATAGCCAAACATGCCACCAAAAACAGCCAAGCGGTGCGAGTATTACGCCGTTTTGCACTGGTGGCAGTTGCAGGTGAATTAGCAACACAGGCAGGCATCACAGGATGGCAGCAAGGGCGAAGTTTTGACGCTGTAGGGCAATGTTTTAATACTTGGCTAGGCACATTAGGCAACGGCGGAAATATTGAAGAAACCAAGATACTGGAGCATTTCAAGGCATTCTTTGAAGCACATGGGACAAGCCGTTTTGAAAGCCTAACCGTTATCCGCCATCCTGATGGTGAAGTGATTAGACCACGCATTAACAACCGTGTCGGCTACTATGACCCTGATGAGCGTATTTACCTTGTATCAAGCACTATGTTTAAACAGGAAATGTGTATCGGAATCAATGAAGCCACCGCCAAAAAGGTACTTAAAGCAAATGGATGGCTTGTACTGGGTGAAGATGACCGAGTAGTGAAGCGCATGGGCGGAAAATTACCCGATGGCAGCCGCCCGAGAATGATGCACTTTAAGGCTGATGTCATGCACAGCTTTGATGATGAATCCTAAAATAGCGTTTTTAAGATGGGACGTGTGGGACGTTATCAATATATTTTAATGTAATACATTGTTATATATAAATATTATAACGTCACATTAATTAAATTATATGGTTTTTAAATGTGGGACATAGATGGGACGTGTGGGACGTCATTTAATATACGTCCCATTGTGTCCCAAGTATCATACTGATATTTTGGACGTATTTATTATAGAGTGGGACGTATGTTTTTTATATATAATCAATATCTTATCTATGCACGTCCCAAAAGTCCCACACGTCCCATCTAAAAAGGCACATACATACAGCTAAACGAGAGAACAACATGACAAATGTCATTCACATCATAATTGGGGTTACTGCTCTTTCCATTTTGGTTGGCAGTATATTCTTGTATTTTCGCTGGAAGTCTATCAAGGCTCTAAATAAGCTGAACCGTAAAGCGATGTGTATCCACATTCCTGACTTTATTGACCCTAATCCTATTAAGGTCAACAGGAATACAACCAATAGACGAAGAATCTTATGTAGTGGGCATTTTGAAATGCTGAAAAAACAGAAAAAAAACTCACAATCACTAACTTATTACCCTGACGACACCCTTTAAAAAACACACTTAAAACCACGCTATAACGTATATATGACAAGGTTTAAACGGTTATTTATAGATAATTTTATATCTTAATTCCATCAAGGTAGAGTGAAAAAATGCCCCATAAATGACACTGTTACACGGTAACGATAATAATTAGATTGTGTTAGACGCTGAAAATTTAACAAGGTGAACAGAGATGACCAACGAAACAGATCAAAACGAAGTTGCGATAAATAAAGGCGGCAAAATCAAATCAAAAAAAAGCGATTCAGACAAAGCGATTGAGGACTTTCTACAGAATCCCGAAACACTCAACGCCATTGTGATTGATTCATTCAAAGGAAACCTTTTTGGCGAACGTGTAGAACTTGGCGGCATTATTGACTCATTGCAGCAAAGCAGCGAACAACTACAAAGCGACACTCCCTTGTTACTAGCGGAGCGTATTTTAATGTCACAGGCGCAAAGCCTTAACGCCGTGTTTTGCGATATGGCAAAAAGAGCCAACAGGCAAGAATATGTGGCGAATATGGACAAACTTCTAAGGCTAGCACTCAAAGCACAAAGCCAATGCAGGGCAACACTGGAAACCTTGTCCAATATCAAGAATCCCCCAGTCATATTCGCTAAGCACGCCAACATTGCCCACAATCAACAAATCAATAACCAACAGGTAAACAATAGCCCACAAGGTACGGCGCAAAGTGAGCAAACAAGCGAACCAGTACAACAGACACAATCGGCTATTGAGCAACAGCCAAAGCAAGCCATACCAACGGTTACAGATGCAAAAAATTACCGCTAGAAAGGTTAAGGCAATATAGTTTGTTTGTTTAAATTAAAATATTTCTCACGTGCGAGGCATATATGAGCAATAAACACTATTGGACAGAAGAACGCCGCCAAGAACAACGAGACAGAATCAACGCAGTCAAACCGTGGTTAAAGTCTACAGGTGCGAAAACGGAAGTAGGCAAGGCAACAGTTAGCCGCAACGCCTACAAGGGCGGTATAGCATCAAACATAAACGAGTTAATAAAACAGGCAAATGCAATGTTTAAAGAACAGAAAGAAGCTATAAAGCGGATTGTTTAATTGAGACACCTTTAACTTATTTTTGAAAATCAGATTTTTTTTGTGAGTGTGGTACTGGGCGGTGTCCTATCAACGAGCCACTAAAAACTTTTACCCTCCCCCCTATAGTCTTTTTTTATGAGGTTAAAAATAATGAGTAATCCAGTCGGCAGACCAACAAGCTACAATGCTGAAATCACAGAAAAGATAATTGACCTTGTTATTGATGGTCAGCCAATCCGATTCATATGTTCTCAAGTCGATATGCCCTCAGTCGCTACTGTGATGCGGTGGTTACATGATTATCCAGAGTTTGCAAAGCAATATGCTTTAGCTAAAGAAATGTACGCTCATTGCATCTTTGACGAAATACAGCACATTGCAGACACTTGTGACCCAGCCGAAGTGCAGAAAGCCAAGCTCATGATTGACGCTCGTAAATACATAACAAGCAGACTTGCACCCAAAAAGTATGGTGAAGCTAGTTTGATCGAAGCACCAACGGAAGAAGAACAAAAAGACCGTGAAATCATCATTACAAGGCGCATCGTTGGGGCACAGCTTAGCGACCTATTAGAGAATGAAGAAATATAGTCTTATGCTCTCATAATTCACCAAGTAGTGAATCAAGTCAGGTGTGAGGGCGCATGAAGCAGACTTGACCGCCCAAGCGGTTGAGCAAGTTCACCATCAAGGTGTAGGTGAGCATGAAGCACACTGGGAATGACCATAAGAATATTAAACGTAACGTTTTGTCATGTTTTGAACTTAGGATTACTTAGGATTTCTTAGCAACTACTACGGAAAACTCATGTTCTGACAGTCTGATAAGTTGGTACGCAAAGAACAAGTTCACAGTGAAGTGCGCACCCAAAACACTATTTTAAAAAAAATGACACGGTTTTGAATAACAGGTTTTGACAGGTTATCAATGTCAAGTTTTGACAAGT
>NZ_KB850010.1:523403-574682 GCF_000369425.1 Acinetobacter sp. NIPH 284 | reverse complement strand
AATTTGAGCGCATCTAAACAACCAAGCTACTTAATCAGCCACTTGGACGGCTAAGTTAATTTAGGATTACGTTATCGTTTCGGTAATCACCGAAACCCATGCAAGTGACTAGCTCAAAGATAGTTAGTGAGTATCTTTAAGCTACTCACAATGGATAAGATTCTAAATCTAATCCCACCTGAGCCACTAAATAGAGGAGCAGCTTTAAATACTCTATTCCGCTTCAATTAAATGATGGGAGCGAAAAAACACAGCAAACCGCTATACCGTCAGACAATAATCAATAAAACGCGCGCGCGCGCGAGGGAGAGAGTAAAACGTGGTTTTAATTCTTAAAATCCCAATAGAGTTATAGTGTGATTATTCGGGCGGTTTCTAAATAAAATAATTTTGAAATTTTCCCCTCCCCCCAGTGGTCAAGATAACCATACCTGAGCCGCCAATCATGACAGCGCAAAACAGCCTAGCGTTGACATAATTAGTCCCACATTAGTCTCAATAAAAATATGAGTTTTTTAAGTAATTGTTTTTATTTATTTTAATTGGTTAAATTACATTCTGTATTGGAAAGTAATTTTTTAAGAGTTTAAAATTTTATATAGGCATTAAGAATATCTTCTTAGTGCTTTTTTTGTAGAATTTATTGTGTATTTTATGCCAAATAAAGAATTAATTTTTTAGATTAATAAAAATTATTAATTCGTTTCATTATTTTGCTTATGCTTATATAGCTTTAATTTATCTTGTGAATATAAATTAATATATTTTAAAATTGGTAATGATAAAATGATTAAATTCTAAAATGAATATTAGGTTATATACCGTGAACTATTTTATTTTGACTGTGTTTTTTTGTATGTTTTCGACATTTATTTATGCGAAAACAGAGATTTATCAATGTAAAGAGAATGGATCTGTTATATTCCAATCCAAACCTTGCAAAGGTACAGGTCAGACTGTAGCTGATAAGGTTAAAGAACAACAACAAGCAAAAGAACGTAAACTTGCTGAAATTCAGGAAAAAGAAAAACTTTTACAAGAGAGATTAAAGCACCAGTCGAAAAAAGAAGTTGGTTTTAAAGCAACTATCATAAACTTTAAGAATAAAATGATTCGTTATTGGCATGCTTTAAAGAAGAAATTTTCAATTGATTCCTAAAATATTGAATATAAATCTTTAGATTTTAAAAAACAGCCTAAATAATTCCTATTATTTAGGCTGTTTTTTTTGTTTAAATGCCTTGCATTTCTTGCTCTTCAGAGTCTTCTTTCAGCATATTTAAAGAAGTTGCTGCACTAGCTGGAACTCCTTCTTGACGAGTACTTTTTAGCTTGATTTGTAAGCGTAACTCATTCAATGAGTCAGCATTACGTAACGCTTCATCATAACTAATTGCACCTTCGTTATATAAATCAAACAAGGCCTGATCAAAAGTTTGCATACCTAATTCACGAGACTTGGTCATAATTTCTTTAAGATTATGAAATTGACCTTTTAAGATATTTTCTGCAATTAATGGTGTATTCAGTAGAATCTCTACGGCTGCACGACGACCTTGACCATCTTGAGTACGGACCAAGCGTTGAGAAATAATCGCTTTCATATTAGATGAAAGATCCATCAGCAATTGATTACGGCGTTCATCTGGAAAGAAGTTCATGATCCGATCTAATGCTTGATTGGCGTTGTTGGCATGTAAAGTTCCTAAACATAAATGCCCAGTTTCAGCAAAAGCAATGGCATGTTCCATGGTTTCAGTATCACGGATTTCACCAATCAAAATCACATCAGGTGCCTGACGCAATGTATTTTTTAAGGCATGGTGCCAAGTATGGCAATCTACACCTACTTCTCGGTGGGTAATCATTGATTTTTTATGTTTATGAACATATTCGACTGGATCTTCGACCGTAATAATATGTCCTGCTGAGTTTTCATTACGATGGTCAATCATGGCTGCCAATGACGTAGATTTACCTGATCCCGTACTTCCAACTACCAATATTAGGCCACGTTTTTCCATCATGACATTTTTCAATGATTCTGGGAGTTTGAGCTTTTGGAAGGTGGGTATTTCTGACGTAATGGTTCGGATAACCATGCCGATTTGTAGTTGTTGCTTAAATACATTGACACGAAAGCGTGATACTTCTGGAATATTAATTGCGAAATTACATTCCCATTCATTTTCAAATTCTTGGCGTTGCTTTTCATTCATTAAGCTATATGCAAATAGCTTAGTTTTTTCTGGGGTTAAAGTTTGCTGACCTAAAGGACGCATTAAACCTTGGAGTTTAATACTCGGTGGAAAGTCTGCTGTAATGAATAAATCTGAGCCGCCATATTCAACCACTTTGGTCAACATATGAAACATAAACGTTTTGGCTTCTTCTAATAATTCCGCGTTATACATGGATGTACCTAAATTTTAAGACAAGACTAGATTGAGTCAGATGGTGTGAAGTTAAAACTAATCATGCAAAGGAAAACATATCCTTGTTTCTTTAAAATGAAGTTTCAAAAGTTCTGTAAGTCATTTCATGGCTTTTCATTCACGCTGAACGAGATTACAAAAGTTGCCTTGCTGATTGTGATTGGATTATTCCAAAAATAAACCCATCGATCTAGTTTGATTTTTATTTATTATATGAATATCAATACAATGTGAGAATTTTTGTCATTTTTTTACCAAAACGAGCTTTTTTATCTTTGATTTGAAACCACTTTAAAAAAAAGATGTTCCACGTGAAACATGACGATGATTGGTTGGCTTTTGGTTGTGACTGAGTAAGCTGTGCAATTTATGAGGATAAGCCTGATTAAAATAGCACTAATTTTGAGTTGAGTATGAGACATGTTGAAAAGAATCGCTTTATTTTCATTATTGAGTTGCACGTCTGCGATGATTTTTGCAAATGTAGAAACCTTAAAAAATAATTTAAATCAGCAATATCCCAATATTCATGTTAGCAATATTCAAGCAACAGAAATGACAGGACTATATAGTGCCAATTTAGACAATCAGATTATTTATTTGGATGAAAATGCCCAACATATGTTTATTGGTTCGATGGTTCGTTTAAAAGATCAAAAGAATCTGACCAAGGACTTGGTTCTAAAGCAAAATTCAATTGACTGGAAACAATTACCTTTAAAAGATGCAATAAAAACGGTAAAGGGCAATGGTAAACAGCAGCTCGCTATTTTTTCAGATCCGAATTGCCCCTATTGTAAGAAATTAGAAGCTGAACTGGATAAGCTCAATGATGTCACCATTTATACGTTTATCTACCCACTAAAAGCACAATCGATTGCGGTCTCAAAATCGATTTGGTGTGATCCTAACCAAGCTTATGCGTGGAAAAACTTATTGCAGAAGAATGTACAGCCTAAAGAAAAAACTTGTACTAATCCGATTGATCGCAATCTGGAATTAGGGAAAAAATTAGGTATAGAAGGAACGCCAACGCTGATATTCGGGAATGGTCTGAAAATGGTTGGTGGGCGGAGTGCTGAAGACATTCGGATGATTTGGAAAGAACTCGGTTTATAAATAAAAAATGCCCAATGCATTGTAATAAAATGATTTGGGCATTTTTAATTTATTTTGTTCTAACTTTTCTTGGTGACCAAGTTGTAGATGAACAAAATAATAATGGCACCAATGACCGATGCGATAAAGCCAGCCGCTGAGTTTTCACCATATAATCCAAGTAAGCGACCGCCATAGGTTGCTAATAATGAACCTGCAATCCCTAATAAGGTGGTAACAATAAATCCTGCTTTATCTTCACCAGGATGCAACGCACGGGCAATTAAACCTGCAAAAAAACCGACCACAATCGCTACAATGAGAGACCACATGACCTTTTCTCCTTGTTTTACCATAGTATTTGTTTGTTACTATCCTGCTCGATTTAGCCTAACTCTGTCTGTAGTGGATTACTGAGTTATGTCGTATTTTTGTGCAATCTTTATCGTGCTTTGATTAACAAGCTAGAATAAAAAAGGCGCTTTAAAGCGCCTTTATAATTGATCAAAGACCGATTTCACCGATAAAGGGTAAGTGACGATACTTTTGATCGAAATCTAAACCGTAACCGACAATAAAGCGATCTTCGACTTCAAAACCTAAGAATTTTACTTCTAAATCAATCTCACGGCGTGAAGGTTTGCTTACCAAAGTACAAAGTTCAATTGAGTTTGGATTACGTGTTTTGAGCATTTCAACCACTTTGCTTAAGGTATTCCCTGAATCAATAATATCCTCAACCACCAGCACATCTTTGCCGTGAATCTCACCATCCAGATCTTTCAGGATTTTGACATCACGGCTTGAAACTGTGCCACCGCCATAGCTTGAAACGGTCATAAAGTCGAGTTCATGCGGTTTTTCAATAGCACGGCACAAATCTGCCATAAAAATGACTGAACCACGCAGTAAACCAATCAATACCAGTTCCTTGTCACTTTGAGCATAGTGTGCATTGATTTTCTCACCGAGTTGTTTCACTTTGGCTTGAATCTCTTCACTGGAAATCATAATTCGCATTGCAATGGTCATCGGTAGATTCCTAAAAATTAAAAACGGGAAAATAAAAAAGGTGTTGACCTGCAACACCTCGAAATCTTGAGCTAATACGACAATTTTAAAACAAAATCAGATTTCATGCACCTTTTGATGGTGAAGAAAATGTTTCATTTTGAGCAGATGCACTGTCACGTTTCAATAGCACCGTACATCCAATAGCCAATAATAAAAATCCAAACCTTTGTTTGTTTAAAATTTTAGTTTTGACTATAGGCTTTTTGTCCATAGATATAGGTTGCCTCGACATTTCGATCATCCCCCATGGTAAATAATGCAAATAGACTATCTTCAAGTGATTTAGCACGAGACTGACGTAATTGTTGCAATGCTGTTGGCTTGAGATTTAAC
The DNA here is from genome assembly GCF_000369425.1 of Acinetobacter sp. NIPH 284. Lineage (NCBI taxonomy): Bacteria > Pseudomonadati > Pseudomonadota > Gammaproteobacteria > Moraxellales > Moraxellaceae > Acinetobacter > Acinetobacter sp. NIPH 284. Next base: position 569,742 of record NZ_KB850010.1, on the reverse strand, counting down.
ACCACAAAATCAGCTTCTTTACCCACATTGAAGTTACCTAGCTTGTCATCGAGATCTAAGGCTTTTGCACCGCCTAAGGTCGCATGATACAGCGATTCGTAAGCTGATAATTTGTCACCTTGCAACTGTTGTACTTTGTAAGCCTCATTGACTGTTTGTAATAAACTAAAAGAAGTCCCTGCCCCAATATCGGTTCCCAAACCGACTTTAACCTGTTGCTGCCATGTCTTTTTCAATGGGAATAAACCACTGCCTAAGAACAGATTTGAGGTTGGGCAGAACGCAATTGCAGAGTCAGTCTCATGCATACATTGCCATTCAGCATCTTCTAAATGAACGCAGTGAGCAAATACAGAACGCTGACCCGTTAAGCCATAATGATGATAGACATCTAAATAACCCTTTTGTGCTGGGAATAAATCTTTAACCCATGCAATTTCATCTTTATTTTCGCTTAGATGAGTATGTACATAAACATCAGGATGTTCAGCTTTGAGTTGTCCTGCTCTTTCAAGTTGTTCAGGTGTAGAGGTTGGAGCAAAGCGTGGTGTGATGGCATATAACGCACGACCTTGACCATGCCACTTCTCAATGAGTGCCTTAGAGTCGTCATAGCTGCTGTCTGCGCTATCACACAGGGCTTCAGGTGCATGACGATTCATCATGACTTTACCTGCAATGAGACGCATTTGATGCTGTTCTGCGGCTTCAAATAAAGCATCGACCGATTCAGGATGTACCGTACAAAAGACTAATGCTGTGGTGGTGCCATTTTTAAGCAGTTCATTCACAAAAAACTTGGCGATCTCGCTCGCATAAGCTTTGTCTTTAAACTGGATTTCAGTTGGGAACGTATAAGTGTTTAACCAGCTCAAAAGCTGTTCGCCGTAAGCACCGACCATTTCCGTTTGTGGAAAGTGAATATGCGTATCGATCATGCCTGGGATGATCAGTTGCTCTGGATAATGCTGAATTTCAATATTGATTGGTAGATGGTCTTGAGCGTCGTTCCACGTGCCAAACCAGCGAATTTTGCCTTGTTCCGTGATGAGGACACCATCTTCGAGATAACGGACTTGATCTGCAATTTGATTTGCTTGAGCAACAGTTTTTTGAATATCTAAGAAGCGACCACGAATAACAGTGATGGGAGTAGCCAAAGTCATAACAACCTACAATTTTACTTTTTTCGATTGATTGTACTCGATTTTGCTCGTTTTACTGGATTATTCGTCTAATTTAAGTATAGAAAGCCGAGCGAGGTATGAGTAATTGATTGGATCAATTCACTTTACTTTTCGGTGTAAATACGTAAATTGTCAGCAATAATTATACTTTTTGGAAAAAATAAAGATGTATTATTGGAATACCAAAGCTTTAGCGCATGAGTTGGCTGAAGATACTCTAAGTAAACAACATTATAAAAACTATTATCTCGCAGCGGCATTGGTGGTGAGTGCGGTGTACTATTACGGTATGTATTCGCCTTATTCTGATATTCGAGTGATTGGGATTGAAGCTGCATTGACCCTATTGATTATGCTGATTGGGATTCAACGGACTTATCAAGCCAATGGTGCTGATCAAGGTGTCCATTTCTTAAATCGGGTCACGGCGTTGTCCTTTCCTATTCTGATGCAAAATACGGTGTTTGGAATTGTTTTTGGGCTAGTTTTATTGGGAATTTATCAATATTTTGGTTTAGCGCAAACCGCATTTGAAATGTGGTACGAATGGTGTGTTTCGGCTTTTACCATTTTTCTGCAAATTTTATTTTTTACTCGTTTGGTGTCTTATATGAAACGGGTTGCAGCGCATAGAATTTAAGTCTGTATTTTATGATGATATAGCGTATGAGTGATTAGGATGAATATTGAATTACGCTTTACTTTTGATGGATCAAAAGTAGAAAAATCCTTTCTTTAGCTGATGGTACCTGCCTGATACCACAGCTAAACCAGCGACAGCCATGCGGCTGGGGAAGATAGAATATTATGAGATTTACCTTCAAAAAACAAAAAATGTAGATGATTTCTCTACATATAAATATTGTCCTTTCTCTATTCCACAAAATAATGCGCGGCAAAATGGGCATCATTGCCAATAATGTCGTAGCAGTCCTCACGAATCGACATGCCTGCACACTGATGTCCCACCATCCATAAACCCAGCGTGGGTAACTGACCAGCAAACAATGGAGTCTCTACCCATTTTTGTACCACATAGCCATATTTATCATAGTCATCAAAATAGAAACTACCAGAAGCAGCCCCTTGATCTTGACCATCTTGCAACACTCGAATATTCGCCCCTTCCCTTGCTAAGATCGGTTTTTTCACCCATTTGCCAGAGAATTTTTGCTGGGGCTCAAAATGATGGGTCTCAACTAAAAGTGGGTGATTTGGATAGCGTTTCCAAAGCTCCACTAAAATCGCTTTATTAGAGAGCAGCATTTTCCAACATGGTTCGATCCAATTCGATTGCGGACTCAGATATTGAGAGAATGATTCTTCCCAAATCCATTCCCAAGGATATAACTTGAATAGGTTTTGAATCGGTCGATTATTTAGATCAACAAAACATTGTCCATTCCAGCCAATATTTTCCATTGAGAGTTCAGAGACCTGTAGATGTGCTTGAAAAGCGGTATCCATTAAATATTCTAGATTGCCCCAATCCTCTCGCCCTGCCTCCTGACAGGCTGCGAAATGCACGTGACTTCCTCGCGGTAGAATGGTTCGCCAACGCTTAATCAAGTCCTCGTGAATACTGTTAAACTGATCTCGATTCGAAATCCCAGATACTTGTTCGATCCATAGCCATTGTGCTACTGATGCCTCTAACAGTCCTGTGGGAGTATCAGCATTGTATTCCAGCATTTTGATATTGCGCCCATCATAGGCAAAGTCAAAGCGTCCATAAAGCATCGGCGCATTTTGTCGCCAAGACTGCTCGATTTGTGCAATTGCAGCAACTGGAATCTGAAAATAATTAGGATAATTACCGCGTTGAATCAAATCACTTGTCACAGCTAAACACATTTGATGCAGTTCATTAGCTGCATCTTCAAGCTGCTCAATTTGCTTCAGTGTAAATTCGTAGGCAATTCCTTCTGACCAGTAAATTGAGCCATCCAGTGAGGGTAAATTAAAGTAGTCAAAACCAATCTTTTGGTGCTCCAGTTGCCAGTCTGTGCGGGGGTTAAGATTTTTCTTTTCATCTTGAGTTTCAGTCTTTTAATTAGCCGCCAAATGATGAGCTGCCACGACCGAAACCGCCACGAATAGGTGATGATACAGAAGAGCGTTTTGCAGTGGTTGAAATTGAAGGTTGTCCCACACTGAGATTGGTATGTGGTCTCAAGGTGTTGCCTTTAAAAGAGACTTCACGATTATGTTGATAATATTGTGGTCCTAAATAACGCCCAGAACCAAAACCACCATAATAGCGAACGCCAGCAGTAGAACTTCCGCTTCCTGAGCCATTTTCTTCTTCACAAGTTTCAGTATTCCAGTCTGTTGCACAATCATATTGATTGTTATAAACATCTTGTACTAGCGGTCCATCATTGTGGCTACATGCAGTGAGTAGCAATGGCACCACCACAAGATTAATTTTTTTAGAACGCATGAGACCCCACTCATTTTAATTTGCTTGATCGACATAAATATGTGAGCAAGTCTTGTTTATTATGTTTCTGATTAGGAAAGATAAAAGCTTTAAGCCGCCATATGATATTGATCTGTTTTTTTAATGTACAGTCTATTTTTATGATTTAACTGTTCAGGCACCTGAATTTATCAAATGCCTGAATTCAACTGATTAAGATTGCAACTGCTTTTTATTATGACGTAATGATAGATAAGCAGTGATACTGAGTACCAGTACGATAAAGCCCAATGAAATCCAGATTGGCATATGGAATACATCCAGCAATAACATCTTCGCACCAATAAACAATAAGATAATGCCTAAACCATAAGGCAAATAATGTAATTTAGATGCAGCGCCAGCAAGTAAGAAGAACATTGCACGTAAACCCAAAATCGCCATTAAGTTCGCTGTTAATACAATGAACGGGTCACTGGTTACAGCGAAAATCGCAGGAATTGAGTCGACCGCAAAGATAACGTCGGAACCTTCAACCAAAATCAGAACTAAAAATAATGGTGTTGCCCACAACAAACCATCACGGCGAACAAAGAATTTTTCACCCTCAAGCTGTGGCGTGATACGCATATGTTTGCGTAACCATTTTAAGGTTTTGATATCTTCGATATTGGTTTCTTCGTCTTGTCCTTTTAGGAATTTAAAACCTGTATAAACAAGGAACGCACCGAAAATATAAAGTACCCAAGAAAATTCTTGTACGAACCAAGCCCCAATAAAGATAAAAATGGTTCTTAAGACAATTGCGCCGAGTACGCCGTACAGCAGGATTTTACGTTGCAATGCAGGTGGAATTGCAAAAGCTGCGAAGATCATCAGCCAAACGAAGACATTATCAATTGCTAGTGATTTTTCCAGTAGATAACCTGCGAAGTATTCCATGGTTTTTTGATTCGCAAGGGTGAGTCCTACTGTTTGCTGTAGATAGAGCCACAAGCCCCCACCAAATAGCACTGCTACAGTGACCCAAGCAATACTCCAGTAAGCGGCTTGCTTGATTGGAACATCTTGGTTTTGTTTTTGTTTAAAGCCTAAAAAATCGACCAAAAGCATGACTGTGACAAGGCCGAAGAATACGACATACAGCCATAGATTACCGATAGTTTCCATCACAACTCCATATCTAGCAACTGGGCATAAAAAAACCTTGACCAGTTGCCAGATGAATAAATACATCTGTTTCAACATGATCAAGGTCTTGCCTACATCACAAATCGATTGCGATGCTCAGAGTCCGACTTTTTGCAAAGTGTAATGACGAAGCTCTGACACCTAAGTATTTTAACTACACTACCTAGGTTTGGAGGAGGCTACTCCCCTTGTCAAACGAATTCTGTATGGATGGTGACATCCAAATGTGTGTATAGAATTACACATTTTTAGCAAATGTGCAAATCTTCAGCAAATTAGGTCAGGATTAAAAATTTTCAAAATCTCTGTGCGTAAAAATTGATGTCGAGGATTGTGTTTTACGTGCTCATGCCAATACATACCCATATTGATTTTGGGTAATTCAATCGGAAGAGCATGAATCTGTAAATCTTTTGAATAGTGTAGATGTTTCAGAATACTTTGAGGGATAGTCAGTATTGCATTTGGGTGCTGCGCTAAGACCTGTAAAGCTGTCGAATAGTGCTGACAGCGTAGAAAAATTTGCCGAGACAATTGGTGCCGATTAAGATAAATATCTTCCAATAATAACCCCGTACGCCGTGATGACACACCAATATGCGGTGATGATAAATAGAGCGATAAATTCATTTTAGTTTGCTGTGTGCAGACCACAAAATAATCTTCAATCAGGTTTTCAAACTGTAAATGAGCTTGATACGGTTGTACTAAGTCAATCACAAAATCGATTTGTTGTGCTGACAAATCAGCCAACATATTTTTACGATCAAGTTTAGAACTAAAAAACTGGATATTGAGATTTTGCTTGGCAAAGTGATTGACCAATTGAGGAAAAATAATGGGTTCGATTTCATCATGAATCGCGATTTTTATACTTTGTAGCATGCTCGGCCTAAAATCTTGCTGAGGCATAGCGATTTTTTGAATACTCAATAAAGCCATTTGAATCGGCTGATAAATCTGCTCAGCATAAGGCGTAGGCAGCATTTTTTGCCCACTACGCACAAACAGCTCATCTTTAAGTTGTACACGTAAACGTTGTAAAGCATGACTGACAGCAGATTGGCTGATACACAACAATTGGGCAGCTTTAGAAATGCTCTTTTGTTCAAAAATCGCAATAAACAGCGGATATAAATTAATATCAATACGATGAAAGTGAGCCACTTCCAATGGGCTAGTATTATGAATTTGATTCATAGTTTTGAATAAAATAAAATCATTTCATTCATAATAAATTTTCGCTTATGGTGATGTAAAGCAGCGAATCAAGCTTCGCCAAATTTTTACTTTGAGGGAAATGATGATGTTTGGATTGTCTGAACGCGCACAGGATTTTATTGCACGAACCAAAGCCTTTATCCAACAAGAAATTGAACCGATCGAAAAGGTATTTTGGGATGACGTCCATCATCGCAATGTGGATGGTGACTGGACCAAGTGGCAGTGGCCTGAACAATTACAACAATTGAAAGATAAGGCTAAAGCGGCTGGCTTATGGAATATGTTTTTGCCCGATGCGGAATTGGGTGCTGGTTTATCGGTTCAGGAATATGCGCATATTGCCGAACTGACTGGACGTAGCTTACTTGCACCCACCGTATTTAACTGTAATGCACCTGATAGCGGCAATATGGAAGTGTTATGGCGCTATGGTAGCGAGGCACAAAAACAGCAATGGTTGCAACCTTTGCTTGCAGGAGAAATCCGTTCAGTGTTCTGTATGACTGAACCCGCCGTGGCTTCCAGTGATGCCACTAATATGCAAGCCACGGCAGTGATTGATGGTGATGAAATCGTCCTGAATGGGCGTAAATGGTGGTCATCGGGCTTGGGTGATCCCAATGCCAAAGTGATTATCTTCATGGCTTATACCCCTGACGAGAGCAAAGACCGTCATCATCAACATTCGATGGTCTTAGTACCGATTGAAACGCAAGGCGTGACGATTGAAAGAATGTTGCCTGTGTTTGGTGATTACGATGCGCCACATGGACATGGGCAAGTTAGTTTTGACAATGTGCGTGTGCCAGTGAGCAACTTTATTGGCGGCGCTGGGCAAGGTTTTGAAATCGCTCAAGGGCGTTTAGGGCCAGGGCGTATTCACCATTGTATGCGTTGTATTGGCGCAGCTGAAAAAGCCTTAGAGTTGATGATTGATCGTGGCATGTCCCGTAAAGCCTTTGGCAAAGAATTATTAAAGTTGGGTGGGAATTTAGAACGTGTGGCAGAAGCCCGCGTGCAAATCGACCAAGCCCGTTTATTAACGCTGTATGCGGCTTACAAGATGGACACTTTAGGTAATATGGCGGCACTCACCGAAATTTCTGCAATCAAAGTGGTTGCACCAACCGTATTGCAAAATGTGGTGGATATGGCGATTCAGATTCATGGCGGCGAAGGTGTGTCACGTGATACACCACTGACTGCATTCTTTAATCAAGCACGCAGTTTACGTTTAGCTGATGGACCAGACGAAGTACATAAGGGCATGATTGCTAAACTAGAACTCAAAAAACGTGGCTATGGTCGTTGATAAGGATATAAGAAAATGGCAGTGATTGATGTGGGTGGTCAGGTTCGGCATGGCGAAGAACTGGATATTTCCGCAGTGGAAACGTGGTTAAAAGACCAAGGTATAAATCTACAAGGACAGGCACAAGTCACCCAATATTCGGGTGGTGCATCGAATTGGACTTATCGCCTGCAATATGACAATGCAGATCTAATTTTACGCCGTCCACCGAAAGGCACCAAAGCCAAATCAGCACATGATATGGAACGTGAATACAATGTGCAGAAGCATCTTGCGCCGTTCTACCCTGTCCTGCCTGAAATGATGGCACTGTGTCAGGACGAGAGCGTAATTGGCTGTGACTTCTATGTGATGAAACGGATCGAGGGCATTATTCCACGCGCCAATTTACCGAAAGAATTACAGTTAGATGAGCAACAGGTACAGCAATTGTGCCTGAATGTTCTAGATAAATTGATCGAGCTGCATCAAGTGCCGTATCAAGGTACAGAATTGGAACAACTGGGCAAAGGTGAAGGTTATTGTCGCCGTCAAGTCGAAGGTTGGGATGCACGTTATAGCAAAGCACTCACACCGAATGTTCCTGATTTTGCTTTTGTGCGTGAGTGGTTGTTGGAACATATTCCTGCCGATGCTAAAACTTGCGTAATTCATAATGACTGGCGTTTTGATAATGTCATTTTAGATCCACAACAACCTACAAAAGTGATTGGTGTGCTGGATTGGGAAATGGCAACACTCGGTGATCCATTGATGGATTTGGGCAGCGCCCTTGCCTACTGGATTCAAGAGGATGATGATGCGCTGATGAAATCAAGCCGCCGTCAACCGACCAATTTAAAAGGTATGCTGACACGTCAACAGGTGGTGGATTACTATCTGGAAAAAACAGGTTTGCAACCAACGAATTGGGCCTTTTATGAAGTGTTTGGTTTGTTCCGTTTAGCCGTGATTGCGCAACAGATTTATTATCGTTATTACCATCAGCAAACTGATAATCCCGCCTTTAAGGATTTTTGGATTTTGATTCATGCCTTACATATTCGGGCCTTAAAACTGATTGCGCAAAACAATACTGAAGCACGTCCATTGATTCCTGAATATGCTGCAAAACTACAGGATATTTTAAAACAATGAGCACGATTTATTTGGTGCGGCATGGGCAAGCGTCGTTTGGTGCAGCGAGCTACGATCAGCTTTCAGCTAAAGGTGAACAACAGGCACAGGTTGTGGGTGATTTTTTTAAACAAACCCTAAAACAAACGCCTTTAGTGGTTGCAGGTTCAATGCAACGTCATCAGCAGACGGCGCAACTCGCTTTATCGCAAAGTTTCCATGATGCATCCATTCAAACCGAATCGGCGTGGAATGAGTTTGATCATCAGCATGTCTTTGCTCAATATGAACCGCGTTTTAATCAGCCTGAATTGCTCAAACAAGATGTCGATTTGCTTGCCAATCCACGTGCTTATCTCGCTAAAATTTTTGATGGTGCGATTGATCGTTGGATTGGAGCGCAATATGACCATGAATATCATGAAACATGGTTAGGCTTTCAATCACGTGTTGAGCAAGCACTGCAATCGCTTTGCGAAAGTATTGATATGACAAAGCATCGTCAAGCCGTCGTATTTAGTTCAGGCGGCGTGATTTCTGTGGCGGTAGGTAAAGTATTGGGGTTGAATGCAAAGCAGATCTTTGCGCTAAATTGGTCGATTGCCAATGCCAGTATTACCACACTACGTTGGACAGATGGACGTTTGCAATTACTGAGCTTTAATGAGCATCATTATTTAAAAACACGTGATGCTGAACTTTTAACATGGATTTAAAAATATAGGTGGCAGGCATGGCAAAGACCATTTTAATTACAGGGGCAAGCTCGGGTTTGGGCGCAGGCATGGCGCGTGAATTTGCGGCTAAAGGTTACAATTTGGCATTGTGTGCACGACGTTTAGAGCGTTTAGAAACACTAAAGCAAGAATTACAAAGCCAGTATTCAATTCAAGTGGGTATCAAGGTATTGGATGTCACCCATTACGATGATGTGTTTACGGTATTTAAAGCGTTTCAGCAAGATTTTGGGACAATTGACCGAATTATTGTCAATGCAGGTGTGGGCGAAGGTCGTCGTATTGGTAAGGGGCATTTTGATGTAAACCGCGCTACGGCTGAAACCAATTTTATTTCGGCATTGGCGCAATGTGAAGCAGCAGTAGAAATCTTTAGAGCGCAAAATAAAGGGCATTTGGTGGTAATTTCTTCGATGAGTGCAATGCGTGGTTTACCGAAGCATTTATCGACTTATGCCGCCAGTAAGGCAGCGGTGGCACATTTGGCTGAAGGGATTCGTGCTGAGTTACTGCATACCCCAATTAAGGTCTCGACGATTTTCCCTGGTTATATTCGAACTGAGTTGAATGAAGGTGCGAAGAAGTTACCATTTGAGGTGGATGAGAAAACGGGTTGTAAGGCTTTGGTTAAAGCAATTGAGAAAGCGCCTGTGAAGGCGTATGTGCCACAATGGCCGTGGTTGCCAATGGGGATTGCAATGAAGATTTTGCCGTTGAAATTGGTAAATAAATTGAGTTAATTGCCATTAAAATGAATCGGAGATATCTCGATTTGGCAAATTTGCACAGCCTCATATAGGCTGAATAGTCGAGTTGTTTGGGTATAGGCGTTTCCTTACTTTTCATGGGTGAGGAGTTTACTCCGCAAGGTAACAAAAATCCTTTGTTGAGCAGAGAGTACGTCCATGTAACCCCTGCTCAACGGGCGGCATCCATGCCGCCTGTCACGGTATTAAATACCGTGACAAGATTGAATTATGAAAGTGTGCTATAGGCTAGATTATGACAAAGCCGTAATCAACTTTTGGTGTAATCCACCAAAACCACCATTCGACATAATCACCACAGCATCGCCCTCACCTGCTTCATTCACCACACGGGTAATGATCTCATCCAGCGAATGGCTGACTTCGGCCTTGTTTGGCGAAGCGGCAATCACAGGTTGTAAATCCCAGTCCAAGCCTTCTGGTTGATACCAGATCACTTCATCGGCTAAACGTGCAGAATGTGCCAACCCATCTTTATGGCTACCCATACGCATGGTGTTAGAGCGTGGCTCAATGATCGCCCACAGTTTACGCTCACCTAAACGCTTACGTGCGCCGTCCAGCGTGGTTTCAATTGCGGTTGGATGATGGGCAAAGTCATCATAGACTTCGATGCCACGCACCGTTCCTAACAGCTCCATACGGCGTTTAACGCCACCGAAGTTGGATAAGGCTTCACACGCCTGTTCAATCGTTACACCGACATGCTGAGCTGCGGCAATCGTTGCTAAAGCATTGGCAACACTGTGTTGCCCTGTCATGTTCCATTTCACTTCACCAATCACTTGACCGTGTTCAAGCACGTTAAAATGACTGCCATCAGCACTGATCAGCTCCGCAGATAAAGCAGCTTGGTCATTTGGTTCAAGACTGGTACGAACCACAGGCGTCCAGCAGCCCTGTTCTAGCACTTCATCAATATTGGTTTCAGTAATCGGCGCAATAATACGACCTTCACTTGGAATGGTACGCACTAAATGGTGAAACTGTTTTTGAATGGCAGCGAGGTCATCAAAGATGTCGGCATGATCAAATTCAAGGTTATTTAAAATCGCAGTTTTTGGATGATAGTGAACGAACTTAGAACGCTTATCGAAGAAGGCAGAATCATACTCATCGGCTTCTACACAGAAATATTTTCCACCACCTAAACGTGCGCTTTCGCTAAAACCCAGTGGTACGCCACCAATCAAAAAGCCAGGGTTTAAACCTGCTTGATCAAGCACCCAAGCCAGCATGGTCGTGGTTGTGGTTTTGCCATGTGTCCCTGCGACACCGAGTACATGTTTGCCTTGCAAGACATGGTCTGCCAAAAACTGTGGGCCAGAAATATAAGGCAGGCCTTCATTTAACATGTATTCAATCGCATCAATACCACGTTTCATGGCATTGCCGACGATCACAAGATCAGGATGCGGTTGTAAATGGCTACGGTCATAGCCCTGCATCAATTCAATACCTGCATTTTCCAGTTGAGTCGACATGGGTGGATAAACATTGGCATCTGAACCTGTGACTTTATGTCCTAAATCTCGTGCCAATAGAGCCAAAGACCCCATAAATGTGCCACAAATACCCAAAATATGCAGATGCATAATGCGCCTTCTCCACTGCTTTACATACAGCACTAATCTCGTGTGTATGATTGTCGTTATCAATAAAAATCAATCGCAACGATAGCAAGGCTGACATTGAAAAGATAGTCAAAATTCGTTGTTGTTATTAACTTAAAATTGAGTGATTTTAACGTTATTCTGATGTATTCAAATGCAAATGATTCAGCCCTTATTTTTATAAAAGGACATCCGATTGAGCCCTACACTTTTAGCATTATGTTTGTTGATCATTTCTAACTGTTTTATGACGATGGCGTGGTATGGGCATCTGAAAATTTTACACAATGCGCCGCTTTGGCAAGCGATTTTGTTTAGTTGGTTGATTGCTCTATTGGAATATAGTTTTATGATTCCTGCAACTAAACTATTAAATCAACAGGGTTGGAGTTTAGGGGAAATGAAGATCACCCAAGAGGTGGTTACACTCGTGGTATTTGTTCCCTTTATGGTTTTTCTGTTTAAACAACCATTCAAGTTGGATTATGTCTGGGCTATGCTTTGTTTGATGGGATGTGTTTATTTTGTTTTTCGTAATCAAACTTAATTTTTCAAGAAAGTCGTTAATGCGTTCTGTGGTTGGGGATGTTTGAAAAAACCGCTATAATATTTGCCAATTTATTCCTTCGTGCTTGGCGTAAGTCGAGATACTTCTCTATTTTTATCATGTTTTGGAAAAGCCAATGAATGCGGTCGCAACAGATAGCCAACCTTTAGTCGGAATTATCATGGGTTCTCAATCAGATTGGGCAACACTTGAACATACCGCTAATATGCTCAAACAATTGGGTGTTCCTTTTGAAGCTGAGGTGGTTTCTGCGCACCGTACCCCAAATCGTTTATTTGAATATGCTGAAACAGCACGTGATCGTGGTATTCAGGTGATTATTGCAGGTGCGGGTGGCGCTGCACATTTACCGGGGATGTGTGCTGCTAAAACTGATTTGCCTGTGCTTGGTGTGCCTGTTAAATCTTCAATTTTAAATGGCGTTGACTCATTGCTTTCGATTGTACAAATGCCAGCGGGTATTGCGGTAGGTACTTTGGCTATTGGTCAGGCTGGTGCAACCAATGCGGCAATTCTTGCAGCGCAAATTCTAGGTTTAACCCGCCCAGATATTGCTAAAAATGTGGCTGATTTCCGCACAGCTCAAACCGAAAAAGTATCGAACAATAACATTCCTGGTCAAGTATAACGGGGCCAATCATGAATAAAACCATCGGTATTTTTGGTGGTGGACAGCTTGGGCGCATGATGGCGCAAGCAGCTTTACCACTCAATATTCAATGTAGCTTTTTCGAAGCCGAAACAGACTGCCCAGCAGCTATTTTAGGTCCTGTATTTTCAAGTAAAAATCCAGAAGCACTACAAGATTTCATCGCAAGTGCCGATGTATTCAGTCTTGAATTTGAAAATACGCCTGTTGCTGATGTAGATGTTTTGACCCAAACCAAAACACTGCACCCTCCTCGCCTTGCTTTGGCGACGGCACAAAATCGCTTGGCAGAAAAAAGTTTGTTTGACGAACTCGGTATTCCAGTTGCACCGTATCGTGCTGTGGATAGCTTAGAGAGCTTAAAGCAAGCCGTGGCTGAACTGGGATTACCTATCGTATTAAAAACCGTAACAGGTGGCTACGATGGTAAAGGTCAGTTCGTATTACGTTCTGAAGATCAAATTGATACAGCTTGGGCTGAATTAGGGCCTGCCAAAAGCTTGATTGCAGAAAGTTTTGTGAAATTTAGCCGTGAAGTATCCATTATTGCGGTACGTGGTCAAGATGGTGATGTCAAAACATGGGCACTCGCCGAAAACCATCATCACAATGGTATCCTCTCTCACTCAATCGTTCCTGCACCGAATAGTGTTGATTTACAGCCAGTTGCACAAGACTATATTACTCGGTTGTTGAATCATCTTAATTATGTGGGTGTACTTACACTTGAATTATTCGTGACTGAACAAGGGCTTTATGCCAATGAAATGGCGTGTCGTGTTCATAATTCAGGACATTGGTCGATTGAAGGTGCGATGTGCTCGCAGTTTGAAAATCATATCCGTGCAGTAGCAGGCTTGCCGCTAGGAGCAACCGATGTTGTGCGTCCAACAGTGATGATCAATATCATTGGTCAACACCCGAAATCAGAAGATGTTTTAGCGCTGAAAGGTGCGCATTTACATCTTTATAATAAGTCTGAGCGTGCTGGTCGTAAGCTTGGTCATATTACTTTGATGCCGAACAATAGTGATGAATTGACCGTGTTATGCCGCCAATTAGCTCAGATTTTACCTATTCCATTGGCATTAACAGCGGATATGAACCTCTAAACTTATCCACAATAGCCAAAAAAGCGATCTTCGGGTCGCTTTTTTATCGTCTATTATTTTAAATTTAAAGTTTTAAATTCAAAAAATGTGCGATACCATTTTTGGAGTGCTGTGGATAACTTTAAGCTGGGCTTTTGAATTTAAAATAGTGTGAAAAATTTGAATTTAAATTATGCTGGGTTGTTGAGTGTTGTGGTTTAAATTCAAAAATATGCATTTTTTAAATTTAAAACCAAAGGTGTTGCTGTGTTTTGAATTTAAATTCTGAGGCTGTGGGTATCTGCTTTTGATTTTAATTTTATGAAATGTAAGGAATAGTGTGTGGGTTTGAGCTGTTTTAGTAAATTGGAATGAATTTAAATGAAGTATCTATTTTTGAATTCAAAAAACATGGTCGATATGAAGTTATTTTTTAAATTCAAAAATACAGATAGTGATTGATGCTTGTTTTGAATTTAAATGAAGGGTGTGGGTAACTTTTAAATTTAAAACGATGGTGGAGTTATGAATTTAAAAATTAGGCTTTAAATTTAAAAGACAATAAATGAATTCAAAGTTACGTTTCCAAACGGAACATAGTGCGGCTGCGTGTTAAGGTGAACAGGAAATTTAAATTTAAAAACTTTGGTTAAGACATGAAACATCATTTTTCTCTATTTATAGGCACTGCCTTATTTGCTTTACTTAATCAAGCGCATGCAGAACTCATTATTAATGGTGCAACGGTGTCAGCGACAACGACAGCACCATCCAACAGTACCTATTCACCAAATACAAATTTCCAGTCGTGTATTGCGAACTTGCGTTCTCAGGCCATCGCATCTGGGGTATCTGGTGCGATTTATGATCGTTATACACAAAACCTAAAGCCTGATTATTCAGTCATTGATAAATTAAATTACCAGCCTGAATTTTCTACTGCAATTTGGGACTATTTATCAGGTTTGGTTGATGATGAGCGTGTCCAAGTGGGCAAACAAAAACTTGCTCAACATCGTGCTGTTTTAAATCGAGTTGAACAGGCTTATGGTGTACCAGCAGAAACTGTAGTGGCGGTGTGGGGTGTGGAAAGTAACTACGGCGATATTTCAGGTAAATATCCATTATTGCAGGCTTTGGGAACGCTCAGTTGCGAGGGTCGCCGCCAAAGTTATTTCCGTAGTGAATTTTTTGCGACGATGCGTGTTTTACAGCGTGGTGATTTAACACAAGATCAACTCTATGGCTCATGGGCAGGGGCTTTTGGTCATACCCAGTTTATGCCATCGACCTACGAGCGCTTAGCAGTAGATTTTGATGGTGATGGTCGCCGTGATCTGGTTTCAAGTACCACAGATGCTTTGGCTTCGACGGCCAATTTCCTAAAACGGGCAGGGTGGCAAACAGGTATGCCATGGGGCTTTGAAGTGACAATTCCACAAGGTATGTCAGTTGCAGGTGAAAGCCGCCGTAATAAAAGGTCGCTGAATAGCTGGGTTGCACAGGGTGTGACTCGTGCGGATGGTACAGCTTTAATTCAAGGTAATTTATCGGGTAGTACGCCTGCTGGATTGATTTCACCTGCGGGCGCAAATGGTCCAATATTTTTGGTCTTTAAAAACTTTGATGCAATTTATAGCTATAACGCTGCTGAAAGTTATGGTTTAGCGATCGCTCATTTATCTGATCGTTTACGAGGTGGTACAGCATTTTTAACGTCTTGGCCAACGGATGATGCAGGGACTTCTCGAGCAGAGCGTCGCGAAATTCAGCAGTTTTTGGTCAAGCGAGGTTATGATATTGGTGTGGTGGATGGACTGATTGGAGACAAAAGTCGTCAAGCCATTCGCCAAGAGCAAACGCGCTTAGGCTTGAATCCTACAGGCCGTGCGGGACAACAGATTTTACGTGCATTTAGGCAAGAGCAAGCAAAACAAATGATGCAATAAATATATTTAAATAAAATAAGGTCTGCTTAAACACAGACCTTATTTTATTTAGGGCCCAGCATCTAATTTTATGGCTTCTAAAATATCAAAAATTACCGCAGTGACATCTTGGCTTAAATCACGATCATTAAAAATCTCGTAAGCAGTAATGGTCACATCTGTATCGCTAGGTAGTTGTTTTTGTTCTTCTTCAATCAGGTGTTCAATTGGCAAGAGCGTTTGTTTAACTTCGAGATGTAGAACTTCATTATAAGCAAGATTCTCATCTTCAAACTCTAATTCATGTTCATTGAAATAGGGGATCAAAATAGAATGAAGATACGGACTAAGATCCTGAATATCTAAGATTTCAATATCACGAGTCTGTTCAATCGTACTGATGTGGTCAT
The DNA here is from genome assembly GCF_000369425.1 of Acinetobacter sp. NIPH 284. NCBI lineage: Bacteria > Pseudomonadati > Pseudomonadota > Gammaproteobacteria > Moraxellales > Moraxellaceae > Acinetobacter > Acinetobacter sp. NIPH 284. Next base: position 553,527 of record NZ_KB850010.1, on the reverse strand, counting down.
TCACTTCAATGAGGATATGATAATAACTCATGCTGATCTCCATTAAGACTAAGATGATGTTTTGACACCACAATAACATGAATAAATCAAAAGAATCGACTCATTGTTACGATCTTTTTAAAAACATCAGCTTATAGATTTCTCATATCCTTATAACAGAGACTTAACGAGAAAAGCCGAGTAGTTCCAGATCGACATCTGCGAGTTGAAAGTTCTTCGCATCTTGTTCTTTGATTCTTGGATACATCAGTGATTTTGGATCTTTGGTATGCTTTAAACCTAGTGCATGTCCAAACTCATGTGCCAGAGTGAGGCGTAAATCATCCAGTGATGAAAATTCATAAATAAAAATCTGTTTACCATTGAAATGCCCTTTGTGAAACAAACGTGGCTGAAATGTTTGATTAAATTGATGAGCTGATGCTACAAGTTGCTTATTATTTTGATTGAGTTTTTGAATATCTCGATTAAGTTGCTGAGTTTTTTGATTATGAACTTGAATCTCTTGTTGTAGGGCGAATTCAGCCATAAAAGGCTATCTTGTTAATAATAAATCACGGTCAGCCTGAGTGAGACGGAAATGGTCCATCTCTTGATCTTTCATAATAGGGTACATTAACGCTTGAGGGCTGTTTGCATGTTGTAAACCAAGGGCGTGTCCTAGTTCATGTGCTAGTGTTAATCGTAAATCGTTATCTGATTCAAACTCATAGATTAAAATTTGTTTTCCATTAAATAAGCCTTTATGAAATAAATGTGGTTGAAAGCGTTGTTTGTATTGTTTGACTGAAGCATCTAGTTGTTGATCCAGTGAATTAAGTTCATCTATTTTTTGATTTAATTGAGTAATTCTTTGATTGTATTGATTCACTTCTTGTTGCACTAACTCAATATTACTAGGACTTACGCACTATTATTTATAGATTCTCTGTGGTAGGAGATGATTTTTATCGAGAATAAAGTCATCAATGAAGTCTTTGATGATTGGTCTAAATAATTTCTTCTGCCAACGATATACATTTTCAAAGATCCGCTCAAACTGGTTCTTTTGTATCTCGACGTAGGCCATCAAGGCTGCAAAAATATGATTCAAAATCAGTTTAGATCGTCTTACTTGAAACTTTTCAATATGACAAACCTGTTTAATCACTCGGTGATATTGCTCTATTTTCCAATGACTTGAATGTAATTCATGAAAACCCTCAAAGGACAATAAATCATCTTCATCTTGATGCACAATATAAAACCTCTGCTGTTCTTTTAACTGAGTCTTAAATAATTGTACAAAGCCAAAATCTTTGAGCCAGACCACTTGACCCTGATGAAAATCTGGCAATAAACGCAGTTGAAACCATTGTCCTTTTTCTGGGGAAACCTTACGGTTACAGTCGATACCAAACATAAATCGAATACCATATTTTCTTATGGTTTTTAGATTTCCAGTCGATGAATACCAACTATCACCTGTAATAAATTGAATCTTTGCACCCCAACTAAGTACTTCACTTAACATATCCATAAAGTAATCATTCTTGGTTTTACCCTCAGATTTGTCATAAATTCGGAAATTAATTGGAATATTTTGACCATTCTGATCTGTCGCATACAGGGTAATGAGATTAATCCCCTTGACGGATCGGTGGTGTTTGCCTGACCAAAAATAGCTAACCAAGTCCATATGTTGACTATATGGTTTATCTAAAACAGTATCATCAATACTGACTATAAGTTTATTATTATCAATATGTTGAATTGCTTCTTGATATAGGTCGTGAGGTGTGTAGTCTTCACGCTCCAGAAAGCGATTTACACTATCATGCGAGATATTATAAGTCTCGGCAAGTTGTGTGCAGCTAATAGAGTTCGGTTCTGTCATGAGAAAGCCCATATAAATGGGTAATGTACAAGTTGCTGTAGAAGCATGTTTAGTTCGTCTGATCACAGATACTTTATAAACTATTTTAATACTTTTTTGAATCCGTCAATGCGTAAGTCCTAATTACTTTGTAGCTCTTGTTGTTTTTGCTGAAAATATGTCGAATTCCCAGATGAAGATTGGTTGTGTTGAGCAGAAAGCTGCTCTTGATTATATTGCTGAATTTGTTGATTGAGTTGTTGTTGTTTTAAATCTAAAAATTGCTTACTCCGCATAATTTCTTGTTCAATTTGGTCTAATTGCTGTTTTTTATCTTTCCATACCTGTTGATTCGCTTCGAGTTGAGTTATATGTTCTCTGCGTTGTTCACTTTCTTGTTGGCGTTCATCGTAAATGAGGTGAATCGCGAGCTTTGCATTCGGATCATGGATAAAATAATCCTTTCCCGTACCATCTTTCCAGATCTGCGTGGCTTGCTGGCTAATGGCCTCGACCTGCTCAACACTGAGTTTAAAACGAGGATCTACCTCAGCGATTCGATAACGCAGGCGAGTATCTATTGGATGAGTGATACGGTCAGCTAATGAATTGAATTTTAGTTGAGGATGTTTCTGAGTTTGATAACTTAACCCTAATAAGAAAATAATTAACCCTGAAAAAATTAAAAAGCGCATGATTGTATTTTCTATTCTTCTGAAAATGAAATGAATCAGTTTAAGAGAGACTTTTGATCTAAATAAATTGAACTATAACAAGAATAAGAGATATCTGGAAAATATATCAACATGTATCACATTCTGCTTTAATGCATATTCTGAAGGAATAAATAAAATAAACATTAAGGCACAATATGCTGAAATATTTACTGAAAGCGCCTGATACTGCATGGACAGCAGATTCTCCTGCTGAGGCAAACGTTAAAAATTTAAAAATCAAATATTTGGGGACGGCGGGATTCATTCTTTCTGATCAGCATCGTACAGTTGTGCTTGATCCTTTTATCAGTCGTCCAAACTTAACCCAAACGTTTACTCAGCCTTTATTGAGTGATCCTGAATTAGTCAGACAACATATACCAAATGCAGATGATGTATTGATTGGGCATGCTCATTACGATCATATTTTAGATGCACCTGAGGTTTGTAAGCAAACAGGAGCACGTTTAATTGGATCCAAAGCGACTTTAATGTATGGACGTTCAGCAGGGTTGTCTGAACAGCAGATGCTTGAAACAAAAGGGCGGGAAACCATTGACTGTGGAAAATGGCAAGTTGTGGGTTTGCCATCCATTCATGGCAAAGCCTTGTTTGGTCGCGTGCCTTTACCAGGGGATATGACCACACCTCCGCCTTATCCGCCGAAATTTCATCATTTACGCCATGGTCAGGTCTTCAACTGGTGGGTTCATACGGGCAAACTCAGTGTGGTGCATATTGATTCAGCTGACTTTATCGAGCAGGAATTGCAGGGGCGAGAGGCTGATATTGTGTGTCTATGTGCGATTGGACGTAAATATCGCCCCAACTATGTTAAGGATGTAGTGCGGCTACTCAAGCCAAAATATATTATTCCGTGTCATTGGGATACCATGGTGACAGCGATTGATAAAACGCCAGAATTATTACCTGGTGTAAATATTCCCGAATTTATTGATGAAATTAAGGCCTGTGGCGTGATTCCCTTGTTTATGCCGATTTTGGGTGAGTTGTATTTTGATCAAAATAAATAAAATAGAAAGTATAAAAAACCGCGCTTTCGCGCGGTCTTTTGTTAAAGAGATAAATTATTTTTTATCATCTTTCACTTCTGTGAACTCAGCATCTACAACGCCATCGTCGGCTTTTTGTTGTTGACCCGCATCACCACCTTGGAATGCATTTGGATCAAAACCTTCTGCGCCGCCAGCACCTTGTGCTTGTTCATAAGCACGTTGAGTGATCGGCATCAAGATGTTTTGTAAAGCTTCAGTTTTCGCTTTGATGTCTTCAACATCATTTTCTTTGGTTGCTGCTTCAAGCTCAGAAACCGCAGTCGCGATTGCAGTTTTTTCATCTTCAGTGACTTTGTCACCAAGATCTTTCACTGCTTTGTTCGAGCTAGACACTAAAGCATCCGCTTCGTTGCGTGCTTTTGCTAACTCTTCAAACTTACGGTCTTCTTCAGCATTCGCTTCAGCATCTTTAATCATTGCTTCGATTTCAGCATCAGACAAACCTGAGTTTGCTTTAATCTGGATTGATTGCTCTTTACCAGTGCTCTTATCTTTAGCTGATACTTTTAAGATACCGTCAGCGTTGATGTCGAACGATACTTCAATTTGCGGTACGCCACGTGGAGCAGGTGGGATATCGCCTAATTGGAAGTTACCCAACAATTTGTTTTGTTGAGCCATTTTACGTTCACCTTGGTAAACAGAAATATCTACAGCAGGCTGGTTGTCAGCAGCAGTAGAGAACACTTGTGATTTCTTCGCAGGAATCGTCGTGTTCTTCTCAATGATTGGTGTTAATACACCGCCCATTGTTTCGATACCTAAAGTTAATGGTGTTACGTCTAATAAAAGAACGTCAGTTTTGTCGCCAGACAATACTGCACCTTGAATCGCCGCACCAATCGCAACTGCTTCGTCAGGGTTCACGTCTTTACGTGGCTCTTTACCAAAGAATTCTTGTACTTTTTGTTGTACAAGTGGCATACGAGACTGACCACCAACTAAAATTACGTCAGAGATGTCTGAAGTCGAAAGACCAGCATCTTTAAGCGCGATTTTGCAAGGCTCGATTGTACGAGCAACTAAATCAGCAACTAAACCTTCAAGTTTTGCACGCGTTACATTGATCACCAAGTGTTTAGGACCAGTTGCATCAGCAGTGATGTATGGAAGGTTGATTTCAGTTGCATTTGATGAAGAAAGCTCGATTTTTGCTTTTTCAGCAGCTTCTTTCAAACGTTGTAACGCAAGTGGATCATTTTTCAAGTTCACACTTTGTTCTTTCTTAAATTCTTCAACCAAGAATTCAATTAAAGCGTTATCGAAGTCTTCACCACCAAGGAAAGTATCACCGTTAGTCGATAACACTTCAATTTGTTGATCGCCATCAAGGTCTGCGATTTCAATGATTGATACGTCAAAAGTACCACCACCTAAGTCGTAAACTGCAACTTTACGGTCGCCTTCTTTCTTGTCCATACCGAACGCAAGAGCCGCAGCAGTTGGTTCGTTAATGATACGTTTAACATCAAGACCTGCAATTTTACCCGCATCTTTGGTTGCTTGACGCTGTGCATCGTTAAAGTAAGCAGGAACAGTAATAACTGCTTCTGTTACTGTTTCACCTAAATAATCTTCTGCAGTTTTTTTCATCTTTTTCAAGATTTCAGCAGAGATTTGTTGAGGAGCTAATTTTTTATCGTTTACTTCAACCCAAGCATCACCATTGTCAGCTTTGATGATTTTGTAAGGCACAAGACCGATATCTTTTTGTACCGCTTGGTCTTCATAACGACGACCGATTAAACGCTTAATCGCGAATAATGTATTTTTCGGGTTGGTTACAGCCTGACGCTTAGCACTTTGACCCACTAAGATCTCGCCATCTTTATAAGCGATGATCGATGGAGTTGTACGTGCGCCTTCAGCGTTTTCGATTACTTTTACTTTATCGCCTTCAAGTACAGCAACACATGAGTTGGTAGTACCTAAGTCAATACCAATAATTTTTGCCATTTGGTGTGTTCCTCTAAAATTCTGTTGTAATGTTTTGCTTGTTATTCGATATGAGAGTCAATCGGTTTTTTTCAAGCATTTTTATGAAAAAAAATCAAAAAACTCTCAAATTATTGTGTTTTGAGCAAAATTTTAAATGCTCAATGTCAATCTATTGACCAACCATCACCATTGCTGGGCGGAGTAGGCGACCATTTAAGGTGTAACCTTTTTGCAATACGGTGCCGATTTGGTTCGCTTGAGCGTTTGGATCGATACCGACTGCTTGATGAAGGTCTGCGTTGAAACCATTTTGTGTATCTGCTTCAACCACACCAAATTTTTCCAGTGTGGTCAGTAGCGATTTCAAAGTCAGTTTTACACCTTCAAGTAAAGGTGTTTGTTCATCACCAGCGGCTTGAATCGCACGTTCAAGATTGTCGACTGAATCCAACAACTCTTTAGCAAATTTCTCAAGAACGGTATCTTTGTGTTTTTCAGATTCACGCTGGATACGTTCAACACTCTTTTGTGCTTCGTACACGGCATTTGCGGTACGGGCTTTTTCAAGTTTCAAGCTTTCTTCGAGTTTGGTGATTTGCGCTTGTAAATCTTCAACGCTAAGCTCGTTTGCTTGCTCTACACCTTCAGCTTGAGTTTGTTCAGTTTGTTGCTCATTTTGAATGTCTTGAGCTTGCTCATTTTGCTCATTAGCCATTGATGATCTCCGTTGAAAAAAGTTCTTAAACATGTACAGTCCTTTTGGCGTGAATGCTCATAGGGTTAAACCCGAACTGCCACATATTGGTCATTCATAGATAGGGATGAAGTATGGGCAAGGCGACAAAATTCAAGCGTTCAGGTTGATTTAAATCTTTTAATTTTGCTGATTTAAGTAAAAATTTAAGTTTTCGATGACAAAAGCAATAAATTCTTGTGTGATTTTCGGTAAATGTTGCCTTGATGCATAGACTAACCACAAGGTTAGGTCAGGTGCAGAAAAATCTGTAAATACCTGTTGCAAACGTTGTTGTGCAATATCCTGACGCACCAATAGCGTTGGTAACATGGCAATGCCTTCTGCTTTGAGACACATTTGATACAGCGCAATCACATTATTACTTTTAAACGTATTGATAAAGCATACCATTGCGTAGCAGGATCAAACCAAATGGCAATATTTCCGCGATGAAAAGCCTTTACAGATAGGTTTGTGCAACAAAGCCATTAGAAATATTAAAAAATCAGAAAATACCTCTTTTACCTGTGCTTGAGCTTGGCTATTGGCATGAAAGGCAAGCAGTGATTAGCAAAATGGTTAATGACTTTTTAAGATAAGCCATTTAGGTTACAGCATGATTTTGAATTCTTTATCTTGATCTAGGACTTTATAACAGCATATAGTCGATATGAACAAGAACTATGGACAGGGCGAAAAAGGGGAAGAACGTGTCAGCATTACCTCAAAAAATTCAAACGATTTTAGATAAAGGACAAGGTCCTGCTGCACGAGCGCTAGATAAGCTGCCTAAGATTGTACAAGAATCATTGGCGAAAGTTTTAGGCTACCCATATCAATATCCAGATTTGGATGCTTTTACAAAATGCTTAATAGCAGTTCAAATTAAACAAGGGCGTGTTGGTTTTATTGGAGATGATCCGATCGAATCTCGCCGTCAATTTGATACACAAATGTTAGCGATTTTAAATAAATCGACTTCTATACAATCGATAGAAGATATACGTCTGCCTTTACAGAGTGGCACTGTTTTCGCAAGGCATTATCATCCTGCACCTAATAAAAAATTACCGATGATCGTGTTCTATCACGGTGGTGGTTTCGTCGTTGGTGGTTTAGATACGCATGATGAAGCCTGTCGACTCATTGCGAAGTACGCAAAAGTACAAGTTCTGAGTATCGATTATCCGCTTGCACCAGAAGCATCTCCGCAGTTACTCATTAAATCTTGTGATGATGCATTAGCATGGGTGTATCAAAATCGTCGTCAGCTAAAAATTTATAAAAATCGTATCGCTGTTGCTGGAGATAGTGCAGGAGGAAATATTAGTACTGTAGTTGCACAGCATGCGGTTGGTAAATCATATGCACCACAAGCTCAGTTGTTGTTTTATCCTGTTGTAGATTTTAAAAGTAAACATCCTTCTTTTTATGCCTATGGTCAGGGTCTGGTGTTAACCAGTAAAGATGTAGATTACGTCACTAAATATTATTCAACACAGCATCAAGTTGCGTTAGATGATCCATTAATCTCACCTACGTATGGAAGTCTTAAAAAACTAGCTCCAGCATTTGTGGTAACAGCAGGGCATGATTTATTACATGATGAAGGTGAGATTTATAGCCATAAACTAAGACAAAGTGGTGTTAAAGTGTATTATGTAGATTATCCAGATCAAACGCATGGATTTATTAATCTCACACCGATTTCGAGTAAAGCTAAACGCAATACAATCGAAATCGCTAAAAACTTCAGAAAGTTTTGGGATAAACACAATTAAATTAATCAGCCTATGTTTCACGTGGAACATAGGTTTTTTTATTAGTAAATAACAAATAGAAATAGCAAAAATAAATTTGTAAAACTAATATTGAGAAGTACAACAAATCACTCGTTAAAATCAGAGAAAAGCAATCATGAAAAAGTTGTTGATGACAACCAGTCTATTATTAGTAAGCAGCCATTTATTTGCCAACACAATGGTTGATATGAAAACCAGTATGGGAAATATTGAAATTGAACTTTTTAACGATAAAGCACCTGTATCAGCAAAAAATTTTGAAAGCTATGTAAAAAGTAACTTTTATGCTGGAACTATTTTTCATCGAGTCATCCCAGGATTTATGATTCAAGGCGGGGGGATGGATGCCAATATGATTGAGAAGGTAACTAAAGCACCTATTAGTAATGAAGCAAGCAATGGCTTGAAAAATACGCGCGGTACATTGGCAATGGCTCGTACTAGTGATCCTAACTCTGCTACGAGTCAATTTTTTATTAACGTTGCTGACAACACTTTCCTAAATCGGTCACAAATGGATGCTGGTTATGCTGTATTTGGTAAGGTAACGAAAGGAATGAATATTGTTGATAAAATTGTTAGTGTTCCTACAGGTAACTATGGAATGCATCAAAATGTCCCTAAACAGCCGATTAAAATCATTAGTGTTCAGATAAAGAACAAGAAGTAAAAATTAAAGCAGAAATATTTTTAAATATTTCTGCTTTAATTCAATTTGATCATCAAAATTAGGTGAAATTACATCCATATTTTTAATTAAGTCATTAAATTACAGTTATTTATGTTGGTTAAATTCACTTTTAAGATAATTAATAAATTTTAAATTATATAAATCAGTAAATTAGGTAGGTTGAAGTTTAAAAAAAAAACAACCGAATTTTAAATTTTCTAAAAGTGCTTGCGTGTGTTTTGAAATGGTGTAGAATGCACATCCATCGGCGGTGATGCAGATAAAAACTTGTTGATAAACAAGGATTTGGCTAGATAGGTTAGGTTCTTGGGTTGATTAGTGAGTTTTAAAAATATCGAAATTACCTGTTGACTTTAATTTAGATTAGAGTAACATAGCCGACCTAGCTTGGTGATGACGAATCATCGAGAAGATCATTAAGAGAATAGAAGAACAACTTGTGTGGATTTTTACTGATTGATCAATCGAAAATATTTCATTGATTGAATGGTAGAAATTTCTCGAAGTTTATTTGAGCGAATTTTTAGTCAGAAAATTGATGAGCCAGATTTAGTACTTTTAGTAAAGTACAAATGATTTTAAACTGAAGAGTTTGATCATGGCTCAGATTGAACGCTGGCGGCAGGCTTAACACATGCAAGTCGAGCGGGGTGAGGTGCTTCGGTACTGATCCTAGCGGCGGACGGGTGAGTAATGCTTAGGAATCTGCCTATTAGTGGGGGACAACATTCCGAAAGGAATGCTAATACCGCATACGTCCTACGGGAGAAAGCAGGGGATCTTCGGACCTTGCGCTAATAGATGAGCCTAAGTCGGATTAGCTAGTTGGTGGGGTAAAGGCCTACCAAGGCGACGATCTGTAGCGGGTCTGAGAGGATGATCCGCCACACTGGGACTGAGACACGGCCCAGACTCCTACGGGAGGCAGCAGTGGGGAATATTGGACAATGGGCGGAAGCCTGATCCAGCCATGCCGCGTGTGTGAAGAAGGCCTTTTGGTTGTAAAGCACTTTAAGCGAGGAGGAGGCTACCTAGATTAATACTCTGGGATAGTGGACGTTACTCGCAGAATAAGCACCGGCTAACTCTGTGCCAGCAGCCGCGGTAATACAGAGGGTGCGAGCGTTAATCGGATTTACTGGGCGTAAAGCGTGCGTAGGCGGCTGATTAAGTCGGATGTGAAATCCCTGAGCTTAACTTAGGAATTGCATTCGATACTGGTCAGCTAGAGTATGGGAGAGGATGGTAGAATTCCAGGTGTAGCGGTGAAATGCGTAGAGATCTGGAGGAATACCGATGGCGAAGGCAGCCATCTGGCCTAATACTGACGCTGAGGTACGAAAGCATGGGGAGCAAACAGGATTAGATACCCTGGTAGTCCATGCCGTAAACGATGTCTACTAGCCGTTGGGGCCTTTGAGGCTTTAGTGGCGCAGCTAACGCGATAAGTAGACCGCCTGGGGAGTACGGTCGCAAGACTAAAACTCAAATGAATTGACGGGGGCCCGCACAAGCGGTGGAGCATGTGGTTTAATTCGATGCAACGCGAAGAACCTTACCTGGCCTTGACATACTAGAAACTTTCCAGAGATGGATTGGTGCCTTCGGGAATCTAGATACAGGTGCTGCATGGCTGTCGTCAGCTCGTGTCGTGAGATGTTGGGTTAAGTCCCGCAACGAGCGCAACCCTTTTCCTTACTTGCCAGCATTTCGGATGGGAACTTTAAGGATACTGCCAGTGACAAACTGGAGGAAGGCGGGGACGACGTCAAGTCATCATGGCCCTTACGGCCAGGGCTACACACGTGCTACAATGGTCGGTACAAAGGGTTGCTACCTAGCGATAGGATGCTAATCTCAAAAAGCCGATCGTAGTCCGGATTGGAGTCTGCAACTCGACTCCATGAAGTCGGAATCGCTAGTAATCGCGGATCAGAATGCCGCGGTGAATACGTTCCCGGGCCTTGTACACACCGCCCGTCACACCATGGGAGTTTGTTGCACCAGAAGTAGGTAGTCTAACCGCAAGGAGGACGCTTACCACGGTGTGGCCGATGACTGGGGTGAAGTCGTAACAAGGTAGCCGTAGGGGAACCTGCGGCTGGATCACCTCCTTAACGAAAGATTGACGATCGGTAAGAATCCACAACAAGTTGTTCTTCGAAGATGTATCTGAGGGTCTGTAGCTCAGTTGGTTAGAGCACACGCTTGATAAGCGTGGGGTCACAAGTTCAAGTCTTGTCAGACCCACCACTACTGACGAAGTGATGAATAATCACAAGCTGCTAGATAAAAAGATATGTCGTTCATTATGATTAAAGCTGGGGACTTAGCTTAGTTGGTAGAGCGCCTGCTTTGCACGCAGGAGGTCAGGAGTTCGACTCTCCTAGTCTCCACCACGAATTAAATGAAATATTTAATTCAAAGCTAAAGTAAATTATAGAAATTAATAAATGTCCAAATAAATCAAAAGAGATTTTGATTTGAGTTTATTAACTTCTGTGATTTATCACAGTTTACTACTCGCTGACGAGGCGGTAGTTAATCATTAACAGATTAGAATTTGAGTCTGAAATAAATTGTTCACTCATTCAATAACAAAGCAAGAGGAAGTAATTCTTTGAGCTGAGTTGTTAGAAATGAGAACTAGCAAAAACACTGAATCAAGCGTTTTGGTATATGAATTTAGATTGAAGCTGTACGGTGATTAAGTTCACGAAACAACAAGCTGTATGAGTAAATGAGAAATCATGAGCTCTGTTGCTACACCCACTTGTAGGTGTAACGACTGTTTGGGGTTGTATAGTCAAGTAATTAAGTGCATGTGGTGGATGCCTTGGCAGTCAGAGGCGATGAAAGACGTAATAGCCTGCGATAAGCTCCGGGGAGGCGGCAAATATCCTTTGATCCGGAGATTTCTGAATGGGGGAACCCACCCGCTATAAGGCGGGTATCATAAGCTGAATACATAGGCTTATGAAGCGAACGAGGGGAAGTGAAACATCTCAGTACCCTTAGGAAAAGAAATCAATTGAGATTCCCTTAGTAGCGGCGAGCGAACGGGGATCAGCCCATTAAGTTGTGTGTGTTCTAGTGGAACGCTCTGGGAAGTGCGAACGTAGAGGGTGATATTCCCGTACACGAAAGGGCACACATAATGATGACGAGTAGGGCGAGGCACGTGAAACCTTGTCTGAATATGGGGGGACCATCCTCCAAGGCTAAATACTCCTGACTGACCGATAGTGAACCAGTACCGTGAGGGAAAGGCGAAAAGAACCCCTGTGAGGGGAGTGAAATAGATCCTGAAACCGCATGCATACAAGCAGTGGGAGCCGACTTGTTCGGTGACTGCGTACCTTTTGTATAATGGGTCAGCGACTTACATTCAGTAGCAAGGTTAACCGTATAGGGGAGCCGTAGAGAAATCGAGTCTTAATAGGGCGTTTAGTTGCTGGGTGTAGACCCGAAACCAGGCGATCTATCCATGAGCAGGTTGAAGGTTGGGTAACACTAACTGGAGGACCGAACCCACTGTCGTTGAAAAGCCAGGGGATGACTTGTGGATAGGGGTGAAAGGCTAATCAAGCCTGGTGATAGCTGGTTCTCCCCGAAAGCTATTTAGGTAGCGCCTCGGACGAATACCATTGGGGGTAGAGCACTGTTTCGGCTAGGGGGTCATCCCGACTTACCAAACCGATGCAAACTCCGAATACCAATGAGTACTATCCGGGAGACAGACTGCGGGTGCTAACGTCCGTAGTCAAGAGGAAAACAATCCAGACCGCCAGCTAAGGCCCCAAAATCATAGTTAAGTGGGAAACGATGTGGGAAGGCATAGACAGCTAGGAGGTTGGCTTAGAAGCAGCCACCCTTTAAAGAAAGCGTAATAGCTCACTAGTCGAGTCGGCCTGCGCGGAAGATGTAACGGGGCTAAAACTATGTGCCGAAGCTGCGGATGTATATTTTATTTACGTGGTAGGGGAGCGTTCTGTAAGCCGATGAAGGTGTATTGAGAAGTATGCTGGAGGTATCAGAAGTGCGAATGCTGACGTGAGTAACGACAAAACGGGTGAAAAACCCGTTCGCTGAAAGACCAAGGGTTCCAGTCCAACGTTAATCGGGGCTGGGTGAGTCGACCCCTAAGGCGAGGCCGAGAGGCGTAGTCGATGGGAAATTGGTTAATATTCCAATACTTCTGTGTAATGCGATGAGAGGACGGAGAAGGTTAAGTCAGCCTGGCGTTGGTTGTCCAGGTGGAAGGTTGTAGGCATGTATCTTAGGCAAATCCGGGGTACTCTATGCTGAGAACTGATAGCAAGCTGTACTTGTACAGTGAAGTGGCTGATACCATGCTTCCAGGAAAAGTCTCTAAGCTTCAGTTACACAGGAATCGTACCCGAAACCGACACAGGTGGTCAGGTCGAGTAGACCAAAGCGCTTGAGAGAACTCTGCTGAAGGAACTAGGCAAAATGGTACCGTAACTTCGGGAGAAGGTACGCTGCTGACGGTGATGGGACTTGCTCCCTGAGCTATTGGCAGCCACAGAAACCAGGCCGCTGCAACTGTTTATTAAAAACATAGCACTCTGCAAACACGAAAGTGGACGTATAGGGTGTGATGCCTGCCCGGTGCTGGAAGGTTAATTGATGGGGTTAGCGTAAGCGAAGCTCTTGATCGAAGCCCCAGTAAACGGCGGCCGTAACTATAACGGTCCTAAGGTAGCGAAATTCCTTGTCGGGTAAGTTCCGACCTGCACGAATGGCATAATGATGGCGGCGCTGTCTCCAGCAGAGGCTCAGTGAAATCGAAATCGCTGTGAAGATGCAGTGTACCCGCGGCTAGACGGAAAGACCCCGTGAACCTTTACTGCAGCTTGACATTGAACTTTGACCTTACTTGTGTAGGATAGGTGGGAGGCTTTGAAGTTGGAACGCTAGTTCCAATGGAGCCGTCCTTGAAATACCACCCTGGTAATGTTGAGGTTCTAACTCTGCCCCGTAATCCGGGGCGAGGACCATGTCTGGTGGGTAGTTTGACTGGGGCGGTCTCCTCCTAAAGAGTAACGGAGGAGTACGAAGGTGCGCTCAGCGTGGTCGGAAATCACGCGTAGAGTATAAAGGCAAAAGCGCGCTTAACTGCGAGACCCACAAGTCGAGCAGGTACGAAAGTAGGTCTTAGTGATCCGGTGGTTCTGTATGGAAGGGCCATCGCTCAACGGATAAAAGGTACTCTGGGGATAACAGGCTGATACCGCCCAAGAGTTCATATCGACGGCGGTGTTTGGCACCTCGATGTCGGCTCATCTCATCCTGGGGCTGAAGCAGGTCCCAAGGGTATGGCTGTTCGCCATTTAAAGAGGTACGCGAGCTGGGTTTAGAACGTCGTGAGACAGTTCGGTCCCTATCTACCGTGGGCGCTGGAAATTTGAGAGGATCTGCTCCTAGTACGAGAGGACCAGAGTGGACGAACCTCTGGTGTACCGGTTGTGACGCCAGTCGCATCGCCGGGTAGCTATGTTCGGAAGGGATAACCGCTGAAAGCATCTAAGCGGGAAGCCTACCTCAAGATAAGATTTCCCTAGGAATTTATTCCTCTAAAGAGCCGTTCGAGACTAGGACGTTGATAGGTTGGGTGTGGAAGCACGGTGACGTGTGAAGCTGACCAATACTAATTGCTCGTGAGGCTTGACTATACAACACCCAAACAGTTGTTGTATTCAAGATAAATTCAATACATAACTTGATTTAGTGTGAAAACTAGTTAAAATGCTGAACACAAAGTTAGACTCAATATCTAATCCGTTAATAACTCTTTGGTTCGTAAGTAAGGCAGACATGAAGTGAAAACACAACATGATCAGTAAGACCCCAAAACACCACAACAGTTTGCTGGCGACAATAGCAAGAGTGAACCACCTGATCCCTTCCCGAACTCAGAAGTGAAACCTCTTAGCGCTGATGGTAGTGTGGCCTTTGCCATGTGAGAGTAAGTCATCGCCAGCTTTTAAATCTAAACACCCCTAACCTAACGGTTAGGGGTGTTTTTTATGCTATTGCTTCTATCTATTTGTGTTTCTTAATATTGAATAGCATTAAAAAAATACAGGGAAACAAAATCAAGAACCCAGTTTTGTTCGTGAATGGATATTGGATGATCCTGACGGTGGGCTATATGTAGCTTTTATTGCATCAGATAAAAAGGTCTGGACTACTTCTAGTCGTTATGCGCATTCATCTGCTTCAAGGAGTACGACTTGGTCTAGTTTTCTAGCAGAGGATTTAATTAAGCTTGTGCGAAGAACGATGGGACAGAACGTGCTTGAAGAAATGCTTGAGTGTCTTAAGCAGCAAAACATAAAATAATACTACGCTATTTGAATGTTTGTTAAATGAGAGGGATACAATCCCCATTTACAATAAATATTTGCACCTTTGTTATTTTTGAGCAGATTAATCAGTAGAAAAGAGCTTTGCTTATAGGCGTAAACATTGCTTTATGTTATAAATATTTTTATGGGCATGTTTTTTGCTTATTTAAAAAGGGAAGTCTTAGTATGAAATTATCTGTAGGGTTGAAAGTTGCGAATAGTTTATCGTTAACCCCTCAATTACAGCAGGCAATTCGCTTACTACAACTTTCTAGTTTGGAGTTGGAGCAAGAAATACAAATTCAATTAGATAGTAATCCGTTACTGGAAAAAATTGAAGAAAATAATACAACAGAAAGTTTATCTACTTCAGAGATCAGTGAGTCAGGAGATTTAACAACTGAACTTAATGCAGATCATTTACCAAATGACTTGCCTGTTGATACCGAATGGGATGATATTTATACACATCAATCAACTGCATTGGCGTCGCCAGAATATGAGGAACGAGAGGATAATCGTCAAGTTCAATTGAGTCTAAAAGAACATATCTTAGAGCAAGTGAATTTATTGCATTTTTCTACAGTAGATAAATTAATTGCCTATTGCATCGTTGATTCTTTAGATGATAAAGGGTTTTTAGATGCTGAATTAGATGATATTTTGCTTGCAGTTACTCGTTTATTACAGGAAATGGAGAGTGCTGATGAAGTTGAAGAAGATGAAATTATTGTTGTTTTAAAACATATTCAACGTTTAGATCCAATTGGAGTGGGTTCTCGAAATTTAGCAGAATGTTTAAAGATCCAATTAGAAGGCATAGATCAAAAAAAATCATACTTAGCTGAAGCAAAGTGTTTACTGAAGTATTATGAATTATTAATAGCAAATGATTTAAATAAACTATTAAAACAAACAGGTTTGTCTAAAGAGCAGTTGAAAGGTGCTGTTGATTTATTAAAAACATTAAAACCGTATCCAGGTTTAGAATTTAACCAACAAGAATCTGAATATCAAGTTCCTGATGTTGTGGTTTCCAAGAAAGATCAGCATTGGCAAGTGCAGCTTAATCCAGATGTTATGCCTAAATTAAGGATTAATTCTTTTTATTCAAATATGATTCGTCGTGCTGATCAGAGTGATGATAATGTTTATTTACGTAATCAAATGCTTGAGGCGAAAAATTTTATTAAAAGTATAGATGAACGGCATAAAACATTACTCAAAGTTTCAACTTGTATTGTGGAACATCAGCGAGCTTTTCTTGAACAAGGACCTGAGGCGATGAAGCCTTTAGTTCTCCGTGATGTTGCAGAGGAAGTTGAATTGCATGAGTCTACTGTCTCACGTGTAACAACCAATAAATATATGCTTACACCACGTGGTTTATTTGAATTGAAATACTTTTTTTCAAGCCATGTTGGAACAACGACAGGTGGTGAAGCATCTTCAACTGCGATTCGGGCAATGATTAAAAAATTAGTTTCGAATGAAAATCCGCGTAAGCCTTTGTCTGATAATGCAATTGCGGAAATGTTGAAAGATGAGGGGATTGAAGTAGCTCGACGTACAGTCGCAAAATATCGTGAATCGTTACATATTCCATCATCTTCAGAAAGAAAAGTCTTGATCTAAATTTCAAGGTGTGACTATTCTAGGGATTCATTATTACGGAATAATGAATCTTTTTAATAATCACTAAAGGAATCGCTAAAATGATTTAATGAATGTTGAATCTTAATATGCATTAAATTTGCTTAGGCGATTCTTTGTATCCTTAGAAAAGGTGAGGGATAGAATTATGCAAATAACGATTCGTGGACACCATTTAACTATTACGCCTGCTATTGAAGAAAATATAAAAATGAAATTTAGTCAAATGACTAAGCATCTAGATCAAGTGAATAGTATGCAAATCAAATTGGCTAAAGATCATCAAATTGATAGACGTTCTCATAAAGGGAGCTCAAATCATATTGCTGAGGCGATTATTCGCTTACCGGGGATTGAACTGTTTGCGCAGGCGACAGCAGATGATATGTATACTTCGATTAATAAATTAACAGAAAAACTAAAAAGACAGCTTGCAAAACATAGAAAAATACAGTGTTCTTATCAACATGAGCTGGCAATTTTAACTTAAGTTTTTTATCAAAAGAGGCTATTGTAACTAGCCTCTTTTTTTATCGATAAAAAAAGAAAAGGCTTACTGAATTATCTGAAAAAGTTATAGTAAAATGTATGGTTTGACGCCATGGTTGTATAAGAGGTCTAGTAATGAATAGTGAGCAGCTCACGCAAATTTTAAAAGAAGCTTTCCCTGAAGCAGAAGTAGCAGTGAGTGGCCAAGCTGGGAAATTCGACCTTCGAATTGTTGATGATCAGTTTGATGGCAAACGTACGATTACTCGTCAACAAGCCGTATATGCACCATTAAACTCTTATATCGCAAGTGGTGAAGTGCACGCAGTTACGATTCGTGCAATGACAAAAGACGAATGGCGTAAAGCAAGCCTTTTCGGAGCTTAAATATTAATGGATAAATTTTTAATTACGGGCGGTGTTAAGCTCGAGGGCGAAGTACGTATTTCTGGTGCTAAAAATGCGGCTCTGCCTTTACTTGCTGCAATGATTCTTGCAGATTCTCCGATTACTTTAACGAATGTACCTCATTTAAAAGATGTGAATACCTTAGTGAAGCTGATTGCTGGCTTAGGCGTTACAATGAGTTATGAAGGGGATACGGTTCGTGCGGATGCGTCAACATTAGATAATCAGTTTGCACCTTATGAACTTGTGAAAACTATGCGTGCATCAATTTTGGTACTCGGTCCACTATTGGCTCGCTATGGAAATGCTAAAGTTTCATTACCTGGTGGTTGTGCGATTGGTTCACGTCCTGTTGATCAGCATTTAAAAGCATTGGAAGCTTTAGGTGCGCAGATTGAAGTTGAAAATGGTTATGTTCATGCTTCTGTTGATGGTCGCTTAAAAGGTGGCGAAGTTATTTTTGATATGGTCACTGTTGGTGGCACTGAAAATATCTTGATGGCTGCTGTATTGGCTGATGGTGTGACGACAATTCGTAATGCTGCTCGTGAACCTGAAATTACTGACCTTGCACAAATGCTCATTAAAATGGGTGCTAAGATTGAAGGTCTCGACACAGATACATTAGTTGTAACTGGCGTTGAAAGTTTACATGGCTGTGAATATGCGGTTGTTGCTGATCGAATTGAAACTGGTTCATATTTAGCTGCTGCTGCAATTACAGGTGGTCGAGTTAAAACCACGCATACGGACCCAGCATTGTTAGAAGCAGTATTGGATAAGTTTGAAGAAATGGGTGCAGAAGTGACCCGTGGTGATAATTGGATTGAACTAGATATGCAAGGTAAACGTCCTAAAGCTGTGAGCTTTAGAACTTTACCTCATCCCGAATTTCCAACTGATATGCAAGCGCAGCTTATGGCGGTCAATGTGATTGGTCGTGGTTTTGCAACGATTTCAGAAACAATTTTTGAAAATCGTTTTATGCATGTTCCTGAATTGTCACGTATGGGCGCAAATATTCAAGTGGAAGGGCATGATGCAGTCGTAACTGGCGTAGATAAATTGCAAGCTGCTCCTGTAATGGCGACTGATTTACGTGCATCATTTTCTCTTGTTCTCGCTGCATTAGTCGCAGAAGGTGAGACTTTAGTTGATCGTATCTATCATATCGATCGTGGCTATGAACAAGTTGAAGAAAAGTTACAAAGTTTAGGTGCTCAGATTAAGCGAGTAAAAGGATGAATGACTTAAGAAACGATGATCCAAATTTTGATGTAATGGGTAATTTTGATCATGGTTTAACCTTAGCGCTCAGTAAAGGACGTATCCTAAAAGAGACATTACCTTTACTTGAGAATGCGGGTATTAATTTATTAGAAGATACTGATAAATCACGTAAATTAATTTTCCCAACCACACATAAAAAAGTACGTATTTTGATTCTTCGTGCTTCTGATGTACCGACGTATGTTGAGAACGGTGCAGCAGATTTTGGTGTAGCGGGTAAAGATGTGCTGATGGAACATGGCGCCCAACATGTTTATGAGTTACTTGATCTAAAAATTGCAAATTGTAAATTGATGACTGCTGGTAAAGTTGGCATGGAACGTCCGAAAGGCCGTTTAAAAATTGCAACCAAATACGTGAATCTTACTCGTCAATACTATGCAAGTTTAGGTGAACAAGTTGATGTGATCAAACTTTATGGATCGATGGAGCTTGCACCTTTGGTTGGGTTGGGTGATTACATCGTCGATGTGGTCGATACAGGTAATACTTTACGTGCCAATGGTTTAGAGCCATTAGAAGAAATTTGCAAAGTTTCTTCTCGTTTAATTGTCAATAAAGCGAGCTTTAAACGTAAACAAGCCGTGTTAAATCCAATTTTGACGCAACTTGAAGAAGCTGTGAAATTACGTTCAGTATGATTTTGTATGATGATTCAAAAAAACCGTTCTTTTGAACGGTTTTTTTATCGCTTAATTTTCTAATTAAGGGAAAGAATGTCTTACTTTCAAATGATGCTCGTTTAAAACAACAAGATGCGCCTGAAAATTTAAATGCTTCAGTTGTTGTGGAACGTCATGGTGCTTTGAATTGGCTAATACAGCATGATGGAGATTGGGATAATCCAAACTTAAATACATAAAATTTAAAATATTTAAACCTAAAAATGATTTTTTCTATTAAAGCAGGTGGAAATGCTGATGTTATCTTGCCCACAAGCGTGTTGAAAAAGAGTAAACTTAGCCTTCTCTTATTCGCCTTGTGGGTAAATTGATGCGACGTTTATCGACTCAGGATCAAAATTTTAAACAGGCATTTGCTGAACTTTTAGCATTTGAAACTGTGAATGATCCTCAATTAGTACAAACTGTAGACCAAATCATTGCTGATGTTCGTCAGTATGGTGATGATCATGTACTTAAATTAACACAACAGTTCGATCGACATCCAGCGCATCAATTCTCGGATTTGGAACTGACCCAAGCTCAACTTAAAACTGCATTTGAAGGCTTAAGCACAGAAATTCGTGAAGCCTTAGAATTGGCTGCAAAACGTATTCGTTCTTTCCATCAGGCACAAAAGCAGGAAGGTTGGACTTATGTTGATGATCTGGGTAATACCTTAGGTCAGAAAGTCACGCCACTTGATCGCGTCGGGATTTATGTTCCTGGTGGATTAGCATCTTATCCATCATCTGTACTTATGAATGCTTTACCAGCACATGTAGCAGGGGTTCCTGAAATTATCATGGTGGTTCCAGCGCCGAATGGTGAATTGAATCCATTGGTTTTAGCAGCTGCATATTTAGCAGGGGTAAGTCGTGTATTTACTATTGGCGGTGCTCAAGCCGTTGCAGCGTTAGCTTATGGAACGCAAACCATTCCAGCTGTCGATAAAATTACAGGACCGGGGAACCGTTTTGTAGCAGCAGCCAAACGTGCAGTCTTTGGTCAGGTGGGTATTGATATGATCGCGGGGCCTTCGGAAATTTTGGTGTATGCCGAAGGGGAAAATAATGCTGAATGGTTGGCTATGGATGTATTGTCTCAAGCTGAGCATGATACGGTTGCACAAGCCATTTTTATTACGCCAGATGAAGCACTTTTAAATGCTGTCGAAACAGCCATTGAAAAGCATTTAAGTGAATTGCCAAAAGCAGAAATTGCTCGAACTTCGATTCAAAATCGTGGTGCGTTGGTACTAGTAAAGGATCGTGCGGAAGCGATTAAACTGATTAATCAGGTTGCTCCAGAGCATTTAGAATTATGTCTTGATGATGCTGAATTAATGAGCCAAGAGATTCGTCATGCAGGTGCGATCTTTATGGGGCGTTATACGCCTGAAGCGATCGGTGATTATTGTGCAGGTCCAAATCATGTTTTACCGACTTCGGGTACAGCGCGTTTTTCTTCACCGCTCGGCGTTTATGATTTCCAAAAGCGTTCAAGTTTAATTATGTGCTCGCAAGAGGGCGTTAAAACTTTGGCTAAAACAGCAGATGTGTTGGCAGTTGAAGAAAATCTTGATGCCCATGCACGCTCGGCACGCTATCGTTATCAATAACCGATTCGAAGAATAGATAGGGGCTGATAGAAGCCCCTTTTTTGAGATATATGAGAGTAGAACAATGACGTTTACAACTGAACAAATGCGTTTTTGGAGTCCAGAAGTTCGTGAACTTGAGCCATATGTACCAGGTGAGCAGCCTAAGATTCAGAACTTACTAAAACTTAATACCAATGAAAACCCATATCCACCATCACCTAAAGTTGTGGAAGCTGTTCAAGCAGTTTTAACTCACCAAGCCGATGCTTTGCGCTTGTATCCAGATCCAGATGCGACCGCTTTAAAGCAGGCAATTGCTAAACAGCAGCATGTTGATGTTGCTCAAGTCTTTGTCGGTAATGGTTCGGATGAAGTTTTAGCGCATATTTTTAAGGCTTTTTTTATTCAGAAAGAGCCAATTCTCTACCCAGATATTACCTATAGTTTTTATCCTGTTTATAGCCAGTTTTTTGGAACTCAGACCAAGCAGATTCCATTGAATGAAAAATTCGAAATTGATGTGTCGGATTATGAACAGGAAAATGGCGGTATTATCATTACTAATCCAAATGCGCCAACCAGCATTGCATTAGGATTAGCACAGATTGAGCAAGTACTTAAAACAAATCCTGATCGAGTCGTGGTGATTGATGAAGCCTATGTCGATTTTGGTGCAGAGTCAGCGGTACAATTGGTCAATCGTTACGAAAATTTAGTCGTTTGCCAAACGACATCTAAGTCTCGTTCATTGGCGGGATTACGTGTCGGCTTTGCGATTGCACAAGCGCATTTGATTGCAGCACTTGAAGCTGTAAAGAATAGCTTTAATTCATACCCAATCGATCGTTTTGCGATTGCCGCAGCGGTAGCCTCATTTGAAGATCAAGCTTATTTTGAAGCGCAATGTGCCAAAGTGATTGAGAGTCGAGAAAAATTAGTTGGTGATCTCGTGGCTTTAGGTTTTGATGTATTGCCATCGAAAGCCAATTTTATCTTTGTCACGCATCCTCAATACGATGCTGCTCAACTGGCTCAACAATTACGTGAGCATGGTATTATTGTGCGTTATTTCAATAAACCAAGAATTAATCAATTTTTACGTATCACAATTGGTACCGATGAACAAAACCAGCGTCTAGTCGATACACTTAAAAATCAAATTTTATGATTATATAAAATTTAGTTCTCAGATTTTTGCCATGTATTGAGCAAATCAAGCATGGCAGAAATTTTATCAAAGCATTCTTGGTACTCGGCTTCAGCATCAGAAGCAACCGTAATGCCGCCACCTGCCCACATCGATAATTGATCCTGATATTTTTGAATACTGCGGATTAAGATATTCCAGCAACCTGTTCCATCAAAATTAAAATAACCCAAACTTCCACAATATGCGCCACGTGGAGCACCTTCTAATTCATTAATAATTTGCATAGCGCGAATTTTGGGTGCCCCTGTAATTGAACCACCCGGAAGGGCGGACAATAACATCTGCATGGGGTTTACTTCTTTTTTTAAGGTTGCAGTGATTTCACTGACCATATGATGGACTTGGTTGAAGCTTTCAATTTCGAAAAGTTTTGTCGTTTCTACAGATCCTGTTTCTGCATAAACACTTAAATCATTCCGAAGTAAATCAACAATCATCACATTTTCGGCCTGATCTTTTTCAGAGCGGCTGAGCTGATCTTTAGATTGTTGGTCTTGCTCGGCATCATCAAAACGAGGCATTGTACCTTTAATTGGTCGTGTTTTAATTTTTCGATTGGTTTGAAACTCGACAAACAATTCTGGAGAACAGCTGAGTAACTCAAAATCATGTATCTTGAGATAGGCAGCATAAGGTGCATGGGTGAGCGCCCATAAATCCTGTGCTCGATCTAATAATGAGCCTTCTGTTTTTGCAATAAACTCTTGAGTTAAATTAATCTGGTAGCATTCACCAGCTTTGATATATTCCTGCACTTGATTAAATGCATGTAGGTATTGTTGCTTAGACCAGCGCGGATAGCATTTTTCTAATAATGAGAAAGGTGTTTTTTGAATATTGATTGATTGATTGATTAGATTTAGGACATTTTGATAAATACTTTCAGCTTCATTTTCATCACTATAAAAATACCAAGCATCATCCTGGAACTTTAAAAAAGTCGAATATAGACCTAAGAAAAAACTGGGTTGATTTCGTGAAACCATGTTTATAAATTGATTTGCACTATAGTCATAACTAAAAAAGCCAATATATCCACCACCAAAAGTAGTTTTCATTGAACTTTGTGAATGGGATTGAAAATTTAAAAAATCGCTAATAGGTAAGGTTGCTTGTACATTCTTATATTTATTAAATTGAGTTTTACAAAATTTTTTGAGTTTTGACTGTTCTAATACTAAAAATTCTTGAGGCAAAAAACCAATTGTCGGAGTGTGATTGTCATATAAATAAACTAAACCAGTGAGTTCATTCAGTTGTATAAGAAGGTCAAATGCAGAGGTGAGTTGCGTGTCAAGTTTTTGCTGAAAATGAGACATATAACAAAAATACATTCATATACATTTGGAAAATATAATTGTACTACAATCATCTAAACTCTACTGATATTTATCCTGTAGATAAAAGTTGAAAAATATTTCTGAAATGTATTGTGATTCTGTCTACTGAAATTGTAGAACAAGTTGCAATTTTCATGAATTGGTTTAAGAAAGCGCAATTGTTTACATTTTGCAGTGATTTGGGCGGATGATAAAAGGTTTAAATAGGATATTTGACTATGATTTTCTAAAAATGCTGATTAAAAAACTATAGTGCTTTCCATATGTTAGAGCATATAAATTAAAGTGGTGCACGAAAAAAGTATTATGCCGTTTGTCGGGTTATTTATAAAAAACGATTAACAGTAGTTGAACATAAAATAACAAACCTGTAATTTAGTACTTGCTAAACGAACTACTCAAGGATTGGAAGTTCAAGTTGTCATTAAGAAAAAAACGACCGTGGACAGTTTAGAGTAGTGAAAGTCAAAAAATAAATGCTCTTGGGAGAGTGCTCAATGAAAATGTTTACTAAACTAGCTTTAGTTTCTTCAATGGCAATTAGCGCAAACGCTATGGCTATGCAGTCAATGGATGATGCTGCACTAAGCGCTGCAACAGGTCAAGACGGTATCAATATTGGTATTGGTATTTCAAAAATTGAAATTGATAAAGTTTTAATCCACGATAATAATGGTTTGGATTCATTATTAAATGGCGGTAGCGCTGGTACTGTCTTTGCTGACCAAGCAGCGGTAGACGCTTATAACTCAGCTAACGGCACGACTCTTACTCTTGCTGATATTAACCCTACTACAGTAGTTGCAGGTAGCTTGGGTGGTACAGGAAATGCAGGTGCAATCGTTATTAAAGGAAATGGTACAGGTAAAACTGCAACAAAGGGTATCGTAATCGAAGCGCCTGTAAATGCTGCGGGTAATGCTTACGATACTAGTCGTAAACTCGCTTCTGGTCTTTTGGCTGAACTTGTAATCGATACAGATGCAGGTAATGGTACTGATAATGGTGGTAACTCTGCATTCCTTAACGTAGCTGCTAAAGTATCTGGTTTAGATATCTATATCGGTGAAATTGGTGTGTCTGCTTCAAATGCTTCAGTTGTGGGTGATGTTCGACGCGGCAATAATTCTGCTAACTATAATGCAATCTTATCAGGTTTAACTTTAAAAACTGGTAAAATGGATGCAAATATTCAGCTAGGTGCTGCTCCACAAGGTGCAATGATTGTATTGAATACTACAATGTCAGGTGGTCTTGAAATTTCAAACCTTGGTATTTTAGATAATTCAACCAAAGGGAAAACTGTTGCAATCGTAAGTGGTACTCCAGTTAATACAACAGCTGCTGGTGAAATCAATCTAGGTAGTATCAAAATTAAAGATGCTAATTCTGGTACGACTGGTGGCTTAACTATGAACGCAAAAGTAAATGTATTTGGTAAGAGCTTGGTAAATAACGGCTTCTTACGCATTACAACAGGTTCTGGTACAACTTACGGTCAAGCTTTGAAAGCTGGTGATAGCCAAGATATGTACATCTCTACTGTTAAGTTAGGTAGTAAAGATGCTGGTTCAATTGGTGATGTTGAAATCCAAGGCATGACAACTTACTATAACAATGGTGCTGGTTTCAGCGCTACCAATGCGAACGAACGCGCTGGTGCTATGATCACAATCTCTGGTCACTAATTTAGTTGCCAAGCAAAAAAAGCGCATTATGCGCTTTTTTTGTTTTTACACTAAGGCTTTTTTACTGATAGGGGGGATTTAATTAATATAAAATTCAGATGAAAATGTTATGCAATAGGAAGTAAAAAAGAATTAAATAAAGAATATTGTTTCTATATTGTAATGTTTATCATATTAAACTATAAAAATGAGTCTAAAGTATAAAAAAAGACAACATTTCGTCAAAAAAAACTAAAAAAAAGCTGTTTTTTTTTATAAAAAAAGGTATCTTCAACAAACAAGGATGGGGTGTTTACGAACACTAACAATAAAACGAATAAGGCAAGTTGTGCCATGGTTAGAAAAAGAGACTTATGTTAGAGATCGCTTTAGGCTCAGCATTGATGTATTACTTTACAACGCAAGCCTTCGAAATAGAAAAAAAGCCAGAGGGGACTGTGTATTACACAGAAACGTTAGATTCTCGTAACCCTTCATTTACTCGCAACCATCGTGAGACGGTCACAATTAAACCCGCTATAGAAGACCAGTTTCGGGGGATTGTTCGTCAGGCCTATGACTACAGTTGTGGATCAGCCGCATTAACGACACTTCTAAACGGTTATGGTGGTTTGCGTCTGACCGAACAGCAAACCATGAGTGGTTTATTGCAATATGGGGAATATCAGCGAATTATTGAACGCCGTAGTTTTTCATTACTGGACATGAAACGTTTTGTCTCTGCATTGGGGATAAATAGTGGTGGTTATCGTGGAGAGTTCTCTGACTTAACTTCATTGAAGCAGCCAGCAATTGTTCCTATTACCTATGCTGGCTTTAAACATTTTGTTGTGTATAAAGCATATAAGAATGGGCGAGTGTATGTTGCAGATCCATCATTAGGCAATATTAGTTTTGATGAAATTCGCTTTAAACAAATTTGGGATAATAATACGCTTTTTATCGTTGATATTCCTGAGCAATACCGTAAAAACCTATTAGCGCTGCAAGACTCGGATATGCGCCATGTAGAAGATGCAACTGTTAATAAATACGCGCTTGCGGAAATTCAGTTTCCGACACAAAAGTTTGAACGTATGGCTGATAAGGCATCAACGATGCGTAAAGTATTAGATGCAGATCCGACCTCTGCTACTTACAATCAACCAATTACGACTTTTATGCGCTTATATTACAAGCGGAAGTAATTTAGAAATCATTAAAATTAATGTATTAATAGGATGTAACGCAAAATGAAAAGTCCATGGATGAACATCAGTGTGTTGGCATTAAGTATGAGTGCAGTAACAACAACACTTTATGCTGAAGAACAGAAATCAACGGAAGTTCAGACCGAACAAACAACGCAAGTAGATCAAGCTACAGATGCAGTGAAAGATGAGTCCAATGTAAAAGCTGGTGATAGTCAAGCAACACAAGCAGCAAATGCGTTACAAAAGCAAGAAGGTGATGCGACTAAAGAAACAAATTTACAAGAAGTATTTACATCTAACGAACGTCAATATTCATTGATAAAAAAAGGTGTTATTTCTTCTTATTATGACATTGATTACACATACTATCGAGATAGTAGACTAGATCTTGCTACGGGCGATAGTACAAGTGCTTTACAACGCTTACGTGTTGAAGAAGATGCAAACCATACACTTACAAATACATTTACTACCCAATATGGTTTACTTGATAACTTGACCTTATCAGCATCTATTCCTCTCATAGCAAAAAAAGATTTATTGCAACAAAAGACTGCTGCGGGTTTGGGTGATGTTTCTTTTGGTGCTCGTTGGGAGCCATTTCCATTAAAGCAAGGTCGTCTCCCATTAGTACTTTTTGGTAGTTTATCAACGAAAACTGGTGATAGTCCTTATGAAATTGGTATTGATGAATTATCTACAGGTAAAGGATATTACTCGGTCGGTTTTGGAGCAAGTACGCGTAAATATATTGACCCTGTTGTGCTTTTTAGCTCAGTATCGGCGAGCTATGGTCTGAAAGAATCTGGACTTAACCAATTACGCGGAAGCAGAGTGTTGGATAGTTTCGATCCAGGTTTAAGTGGTGGGTTTTCATTCGGATTTGCATATTCGTTTAACTACGACGTATCACTCACAATGTCCTATCAGCAAAGTTTTAACACTGGGGCAAAATTTTACTTCAAGAATGATGAAAGCTATCAATCGGCCGATCAAAGTAGTGCCATGTTGTCATTTGCGTTGGGCGTAAGGGTATCACCAGAGACAATTGTAAATGGCACCGTTGCTATTGGGTTAACGGAAGATGCGCCAGATGTGTCCTTGGGCTTGTCATTCCCACTCGATATTATAGGTTTCGGCAAAAAAGTTCGTTAAGGAGATGTAATGGTGAAATACCTAAAATTATGTCCTTTAACGGCAGCAATTTTTTTAGCTAGCTTATCTAATATTGCTAACGCACAATTAGGACAGGACTTATCTGTAGATTTACGTTCATTATCCTTAGGAAATGCAGTTACTGCTGATCCACCAGGGATTAGTGCGGTACATTTTAATCCAGCAGCATTAGCTAAGATTGATGGGTTGCAAACTGATGTGCAAGGTATTTTAGCTAACTTTGCTATTCAACGTGAGTATTCAGCTCCTGCTGGTTATAATGTTTTTGGTTATTCCGATGATCCATTGGTCTGTAATGATGGACCAGAGGTTAGAACTGGAATATGTACCGATTTTAAAGGAACAGTTCACGGGGACGTTGAATACGCAAGTATTTATGTACCGATTCTTAAAAAAATCGTAGATTTAGGACCTAATGCTCCATTAGCTGCACCAACTGCAGCGATTGCTTATAAGCCACCTGGTTCCAAAGTAACCTATGCGACAGCTATGTACGCACCATTAGTTGCAGGTTTTGGCGCAGAAGATGGTAATCCAAGTAATTATATGGGCCAACAAGTTGCATTAGAGCGTATTACCTATTTATCGCCCTCTTTTGGCTATCAAGTGAATGATCATTTATCAGTTGGTGCATCATTTGGTATGTCTTACCAAGCGATCGCACTTAAAACGGATTTACGCTTTCCAAATGAAATGATTGGTGTATTGCGAATGGTAGATGAAGTGGTATGTACTCCATTTAAGGATAATGGGGATATTATCACCGATTTACTATTATTTGGTATTTGTAACGCCAAAGAAGGTATGAACCCGTTTAGTAAAGTGGGGGCAATGGATGTATCTTTAGAGCAATCATTAAGTCCAAGTTATAATTTGGGCGTATTATGGGAGCCAACCGATGATTTTAGTTTTGGTATGGTTTATCAAAGTGAAGCTAAAATGCGATTGCGAGGTAAATATTTAATTAATAATGCGACAGCTCCGCAACAACTCATAGCTGGTTTAAATTCGTCAGCGACTGGTCAAATTCTTGCGGCAATTCTTGGCTTCCCTGGGTATATTCCTAATGTGGAATCTGGTTTAGTAGCTATGGATTTTAAATATCCACAACATTTTAAAGCGGGTATAAAATATAAAATATTTCCCGACTTGCAAATGAACTTTGATCTTGGTTGGACCGACTTCGCTGCATGGGATAAGTTTAAGTTTGAATTTGATCGACAAATATCATTATTAAAGGTTG
Organism: Acinetobacter sp. NIPH 284; assembly: GCF_000369425.1. Taxonomy (NCBI): domain Bacteria; kingdom Pseudomonadati; phylum Pseudomonadota; class Gammaproteobacteria; order Moraxellales; family Moraxellaceae; genus Acinetobacter; species Acinetobacter sp. NIPH 284. Next base: position 524,387 of record NZ_KB850010.1, on the reverse strand, counting down.
CTAAACTTTTGTCTGCTGAAGTGACGGATCGTTCTTTAGCCTTACCTTTAAAGTTCCAATCATCTTGGCGTTGGGGAATTGGTTTTGAATATTCTGCAACTGATCGATTGAAGTTACGCATGGGGTATGAGCCTCGCACGAGTTCGATTCCGGATGACAAGCGCAATACGATGGTACCTATTAATAATGCTCAATTATTTGGTTTAGGTGCTGGTTATCGATTTGATCAAGATACAGATTTGGATCTTTCAATTGGCTTCTTACGAAGTCGTGATGATATTCCTGCAGATACTAGTAGTCTTGCAAATAAAACAGGGGTTGATAATATTTTATTAAACCCGTATGCAGGCCTGGATATTAAAACCAATACTAAGGTAACTTTGCTTGGTATCAGCTATAGAACAAAATGGTAATGTTAACGACTATGATAATAAAACAATCTAAGCTTGCAATATCTGTAATTTTTACTGTTATTGCAAGTACTTCGGTTGTATATGCAGATGGTTTTTATACAATTATTGGCCCTGATGGAAGACCAATGATTATTCCTAAAAAACCAACAGAAAATGAGAATAGAACAGATGAGGTTATACGTTCTAATGATGTTGATTCTCCAGCAGCATCAGAAAAAAATCTACCTGTTAGAAATAATGTTAAATTAAATTTACCAACAATATCAATGTCTAAGCAAGATGCTGTTAAGAATGCAGTTAAAATGCAATCATCTTCAGAATCAAAATTAGCTTCTGACGCAGAAGTAGTCCATCAACCAAAATCTCAAAATTTTATAAATACTTCAAAAGAAATAATTGATGCAAATACGAATAAAAAGATAACACCAAAATTAAATGTTGCTAGTAAAAGTCTAACTACTATTGAGGCAGAATCATCTGCTTCATCTGCTTCATCTGCTTCATCTGCTTCATCTGCTTCATCTGCTTCATCTGCTTCATCTGCTTCATCTGCTTCATCTGCTTCATCTGC
>NZ_KB850010.1:460090-523378 GCF_000369425.1 Acinetobacter sp. NIPH 284 | reverse complement strand
TCTGCTTCATCTGCTTCATCTGCTTCATCTGCTTCATCTGCTTCATCTGCTTCATCTGCTTCATCTGCTTCATCTGCTTCATCTGCTTCATCTGCATTCATACATGTAGATGGTATTGAATATGTGAATAATGAATATTTAGAGGATCAGGAGTTTAATTTAGAGGGTAAAAAGCGCTTTTATACTATGCCTGATGGTACAGGACGTTTAGAGACGATAGAGCGTAAAAAAGGCGTAAGTCGATCAATTTTGGATAAAATATTAAACAAATCAAACCAGAGTCTAAATTCAATAACTTTATCTAATAATTATGTTCGTTTATCTGCACAAGATTTATCTCTGGCATTTGAGAATGATCGTTGTTTCTTAGAAAGTTATGGCAAAAATAAAACAATCAAGAGTTTAGTTCCCGAAAAAGAAATTGGCTTATGGCCTCGGAAACCTATAAAAGAAAAATTTGAATATGAATTGGTCAAGCTTGATCAAAATATTCAATATATGCAATTTGATTCTTATGCATCTAATACTGATAAACCGACATATTATTGGCCTTTAGTGATTTTTTTAGATAAGTCTGGTTGTATATTAGAAGGCGTGAGTGGATTTAAGAATCAGAAGATTCCAGCAACATTATTACAACATGCAGCCCTTCAAGGTGTAATTAAGATACCGCCTAAAAGTTATTATATGATGATGACTCCATTAGCATCAGCCGTGGATGTTCCAGAGCAGGAACTTTCAAATCAAGGACAGATTAAGATTGCTGCTTTACAGTAAGCATTAATAGGATGAACCCATGACAAATAACAAAATTTTCTTACCCTTTGCTTTAACGACATTAGTAGCATTATTACAAGGCTGTGGAGGCGAGAGTACAAAAATTAATGAAGATCCAAATAAAGGGGTTAGTGGCGTCACAACTAGTACGAGTTGTACGCCTACAAGTAGCGACTGTCTACCCTTTGCCATGGATTATCCTATTTCTGGTTTAAATTTTGATTGTAGTAGCGATAAGGCAAATCACTTTGCAACTAAACTTGATTCAAATGTTGTTGGTGGAGCTTGTAAATTAGGCGACACAGCAACTTTTTATATACAAGGTAAAGATGCTAAGAAAATTAACCTTGGTATTGTGAAATTAGATGATATTTCTAAGATTAATGACTTAAGGTATCCAGTACCACGGCTTCGAGTAATTGATTTAGCAAGCGCATTGACAGGAAAAATGCCAACAGCACTTGATCCAAATGATGAGACCATTCGTGTAGCGATAGCATTAATAAAAATTTTCCATAGTATTGGTCTTGAGCAAGAAGATAACGCTTTGGGGGATATTCAACCTACTCAGATTACTAACGAAAAGAAAGATCTATTATCTCAATTAACTAAAGATATTGGTGTTGCTGAACTGAGTAATGGTTCTTACGTTGATATATTAAAGCCATGGTTAAGTGTTAGTAATGTAACAGATGAACAAGCGATGGTGCTGCTTCAGCGTCTCTTAAATTTATCGAATGCAGGTGTATGGCAAACAACAGTACCTTTCTTAAAGGCGGGTACAATTACACCTTCAGTTAAGACTCCAGATGGCTTTTTTGGTTGTAATCAATCAAATTATAATGATTGTGTAAATCCTGATAAAGGTAATGACCTTATACATTCGATGGGGGAGGTCTTTTTACTTACAGATCGACAAGGATATACAATAGGAACAGGTCAACAATGGCGAGGTCCTGCAAGTTTTATAGAGGGTAAACTTTATCCACCACTTGTATTAATTACTAAAGTCAAAGCTCAAAAAGTACAAATTAATCCTCAAAATACTTGGTTGAATCCTATTAATCGTGAAATAAACTCTAACCAACCGCTGCGTTTTGCTTTGACAACAAACCCATCAGAAGACTTAAAATTTAAGCAAGGTAAGTTGATTAATGATCATACAATCCCTGGGACAGAATATATTTATAGAGTTTTATTAAATGCTAAAGATACTGACCCTGTAAATACAGCACATTTGGGGCAATGGGAGCAAACTATAGGTGGTCAAGCTTATAATGGAAGTTTAGAAATCTATAAAGCAAACCCACCAAGTTACTTAGGTAAAGATGTTTTTAAAACCAGTACAAATGTAAAAACAAATGAGAAATATATTTTCCCTTTATATGCGACTCTAATTTTTGGTTTCTCTGATAATAGTATTCCTGACTCAGAAAAAATTAAGTTAGGGATTGTAATTGACGAGAATGGTGATATCCGAACTGATATTCGTAAAAATTCTACATCTAGTGATATGTCCGGAGAGTGTGCAAAAATCCAATCTATTAATTCAGATGGGACGATCACTGATGAGTTTGGAGAGACTCAATATCGTATAGGCTCTACAGGAGCAACCTCTTTTACACCTACAAGTAAATCAGTATCTGTCCGAGCAATTTTATCTAATCCAAAATTTGGTGTATTAAATGGTGCGATGTTTGGATTGAATGTTCGTGTTAATTATAATGAAACGATTACAGCTATTGGTGGCGCTAAAATTAATGTTCACAATTTATTAAGTGATGCCCCACAAAAGGAAATAACATTAACTGACTTTACTGAGACAAGTAGTACAGTATATTGGTCAAACACTTACGCTTATTATCAGGGTGTGTATGTAAATCTATACGATAATTTAAAAGACACGGATAAAAATAATTATGTTAAACCTACAGATGAAGATCGTAAAATGGCTAAACGCTGGACTGGTCCAGTGACTATTCAACTAGCGGATCAAAATTTAAACGCATGTAAAGCTGTTAAAATAAAGTAAGAGTTAAATAAAAAGACCGCGATAAGCGGTCTTTTTATTTAACCTGTATGATCTAAACGTGTACCTAATGTTTCTAAATGAGATGGAAATAATCCTAGTTTACGATCTGCAAAATAATGTTTTAAAGTTTGTTCTACACTCGGAAATGCGAGTTCTGCCCATGGGATATCATGTTCTTCAAATAAACGGCATTCGAGACTTTCTTCTCCAGCTCCAAAAACACCATCTTTCAATTGTGCTTTAAATAGAACATAAATTTGTCCAATACGTGGAATATTGTACATACAGTATAGTTGTTCAATATCAACTTCGGCTTCAGCTTCTTCTCGTGTTTCACGAGCAGCACCTTGTTCCATGGTTTCAAATAATTCCATGTACCCAGCAGGAAGTGTCCATAGCCCATAACGTGGTTCGATGGCACGTCGACACAATAAAACTTTATTATCCCAAATGGCTAATGCACCGCAAATAACTTTCGGATTTTCATAGTGGATATTGCCACAGTGTGTACAGACGAGCCGTGTTTTATGATCACCTAGCGGGATTTTTGCTTCAGTTTGATGTCCACACGCAACGCAAAAGCTCATAATTATCATCAGCTACAGAGATAACTCAGCATAACTGAATTTTGATCACTTCGCATCATGATCTATGATTGTGATTGAAATTTCAGTTATGATGATTTGTAAGGAAAATGAGAAAAAGAGATGAGTCATATGGAAGAACCATCGTTAATACAGCTTTTACAACAACGGTTGCGTTTTTCCAAACGAATCCAACAAGCTGATGCAGCGGTTTTAATTGCAATTACACAAGAACAGCAACCTAAGGTCTTACTCACACGTCGTTCAATCCATTTATCTCAACATGCAGGTGAGGTGTCTTTTCCAGGAGGAAAGCGTGATCCGAGTGATACCAGTAATATTGTAGTTGCTTTGCGTGAAGCACAAGAAGAAACAGCGCTTAATCCCTTCGATGTCAAGCTGTTAGGAGATTTACCGATACAACGTGCGCGTAGTGGTTTATCTGTGAAACCGATTGTAGGATTAATTCCCGCACAAGTAGATCTAATTGCCCAACCTACAGAGATAGATCGTATTTTTTTTGCACCATTGCAGCAGTTAATTGATGCACCACCTTTACCGTATGAAGTGCGTTTAGCTCGACAATCAATTTATTTTCCGAGTATGCAGGTTGAAAATGAGATCGTATGGGGTTTAACCGCTCGAATGTTAGTATCATTATTTCAGTATGGGCTAGGACATCAAAAAAAATGGCCTTTTTTAGTTAATCCTCCTCATTTTGGATTATCTAAATTCTAATCACGTCTTATTAAAATAGAGTAGTATTTTGTCATGATGTACACATATCAAGGATTGAGCCCTAAAGCATTACATGAACCTTGGGATGGCTGGATTGCACCGAATGCAACGGTGATTGGTCAAGCTGAGTTAGGTCGCCAAGTTAGTATTTGGTTTGGTGCGGTTGTAAGAGCTGATAATTGTAAAATTCGGATTGGAAATTTCTCGAATATTCAAGAGAATGCAGTTTTACATACTGATGCAGGTATTGAACTGAATATTGGGGATTATGTGACAGTCGGTCATCAAGCCATGTTGCATGGCTGTACGATTGGAGAGAATTCTTTAATTGGTATCAATGCTGTAGTTTTAAATAATGCGGTGATTGGTAAAAATTGTATTATTGGTGCAAATGCATTGATTCCTGAAGGTAAAGTTATCCCTGATAATTCTGTAGTGATGGGATCACCAGGAAAAGTGATCAAAACTTTAGATGAGCAAGGCGCTGCACGGTTACGCTTGAGTGCTTTACATTATGCTGAACATTATAAGAATTTCTTAGTATTGGAAGAGTTTAATTTCTAATAATTACGAATTGATATAGTGTGTTTCTTGAGCCAAGTATATCCTTGGCTTTTTTGTATCTATAAAAAGTCAATAACTCGCTTAGGGCGCTTGAGTGGGGTATGATACTCGACGTTTTTTATCTCTTTTAAGCTAAGGTTTTTGCATGAAGTTGCTTGCATTGGAAACTGCAAATGAGCACTGTTCAGTTTCATTAATTGATGATGTTCAAGAACTCTATTTTCAATTAGATGAGCGACCAAAAGCACAAACGCAAACCATTCTGCCATTAACTGAACAGGCGCTATTACAAACTCAAACTCAATTGGCTGATTTGGCTGCAATTGCCTTTAGTCGTGGGCCAGGTTCATTTAGTGGTGTACGTATTAATGCTGCGGTTGCTCAAGCTTTGGCATGGTCACAAGATTTGCCTGTTATTCCTGTATCAAGCTTGCAAGCGTTAGCGCAAGCTGCATATCGTTTGACAGGATTACAGCAGGTTACAGCTGTTTTAGATGCACGTATGCAAGAAGTTTATATTGCTAATTTTAGTCTAGATGAAAATGGCATTATGCATGCTGTCGATGAAGAAAAATTATTAAATTATGAACAAGCGACCGCATATCGTAAATTTACGGCGATTGGCTCAGGTTCAGAATTGATTAAGCCAAGTCAAATAGACTCGCAAGAGGCCTCCATTCTAAAAACGTCTGCAACAGAAATTCGAGCAACTGCACAAGACATTGCAACAATTGCTCGAATTTATGCTGTACAAAAAAAATGGGTTGATGCTGAGCATGCACTCCCTGTGTATTTACGTGATGATGCATGGAAAAAAATTCCAGAACAAAGTAAAGCGAATTAAGGTTAATTATGGATCTTTTATTGCTATTTAAAGCAGCAATTATGGGTTTGGTGGAAGGGATTACTGAATTTCTACCGATCTCAAGTACAGGGCACTTGATTCTAGCAGGGCAGTTGCTAGATTTTTGGACTGTTGAAAAACGAGATATGTTTGCGGTTGCTGTACAAATTGGTGCGATTGCAGCAGTAATTTATGAGTATTGGGGCAAACTGTGGGGCGCATTAATTGGCGCACTCACAGGACAAGAGCAAGGTCGTCGTTTAAGCCTGAATTTAATCATCGCTTCTGTTCCAATTGTGATTATTGGCTTGAGCTTTGGTGATGTGGTAAAGGCTTATTTATTTAATGCGGTCACGGTTGCAATTGCATTAATTGTCGGGGGGGGCGTTATTTTGTGGGCGGAACGCCGTCCGCATCAAATCGTGAGTCAAGAAGTCGAAGATCTAACATTCAAGCAAGCCACATTGATTGGTTTGATTCAATGTCTTGCATTAATTCCTGGGACATCACGTTCTGGTTCAACCATTATTGGTTCATTATTCTTAGGTATTTCACGTAAAGCAGCAGCTGAATTTTCATTCTTCCTCGGTATTCCTGTGTTGATGGGGGCAGGCTTACTGGATATGTATAAAATGCGTCATGAATTACATAGTAATGATATGGCTATTTTAGCAGTTGGAATTATTGTTGCTTTTGTTTCAGCTTTAATTGTGATTCGTGCATTAATTCGTTATGTCTCTAAGCATGATTTCACCGCTTTTGCTTACTACCGTATAGTCTTTGGTTTATTTATTTTGGCGACATGGTGGACAGGTTGGGTGCATTGGTAATGCAGATGATCTGTTGGTATCAGACGGAGTATGCGGAGCAATTTCAAAAACTTCAAGCTCGTTTAGCGAGTTTGGATGTCGAACTAAAAGGTCAAATCGTTGAAAAAGTGAATGCACGTTTCCTTCGTCTGAATCCAGACATGGCCTTGGTTTTAGATGAGGATGGACTGAGTCTCGCTGCGAATGGGATGAAAATGCAACCGGATTGGCGTGCTGAAATTCCTCGTTTAAAACGAGCCAGTCTGAAATCCGAAATGATTGCAAGAGCATGTCAATTAGGTGAAAAACCTAGCTTAATTGATGCAACAGCTGGCTTAGGTCATGATAGTTTATTGATGGCTTATTTGGGTGCTGATGTGCGTTTAATTGAACGTCATCCCATCCTATTTGTATTATTAGAATATACCAAAGCCCAAGCAGAACGAGATCTTTTTTTGCAATCTGTTATGCCACGGATTCAACTCATTTATGCTGATTCAACTGATTATTTACATGGATTAAAGCAGCGAGATGAACAGATCGATGTCATTTATTTAGATCCGATGTTCCCACAGCGAGATCAAAACCACCAAGCACAAAAGAAACAGGCACAGGTCAAAAAGCAAATGCAATTATTGCATATGTTATTACCTGAAGATGGTGAAATGGATTTAGGTGATGAATTACTGCATCTTGCCAGTAAAATCGCTAAACGCGTTATTGTAAAACGACCACGACATGCTGTTTATTTGGCTGATCAAACTCCGGATCATCAATGGCTAGGTGATGCTTGTCGTTTTGATGCATATTTTCCCAAAAGTTCAACTTAACTTTTATCCAAGTGATTGTTTAGCTTAGGTGAATGCTCGGTAAAGATTTGTGATATAGTGCAAAAGCATGATTGATAAAAAATTCTTGTCGAGCTTAAATGAAGGAAAGACGTTGTTCCTTTTAGGAAAAGTCATATTCATTTGATAAAAGATAGACATATTCTCAATCTAAGCTTGAAAAGAGAAATACCCGAAGAACTTTATGATCGACCTCAAACCTTCCATTAATATCTGGCATGATTCTAAAAGTAACCAAATTGCTGGAATGTGGTTGTTCCTTGGGTCTCGACGTTCCTTACAGATTGTTCATCCATCAATTACCCAGCTCATTATTTGGGGTATTTTAGGTGGTTGTACCAACTCACTTTATAGCTGGTTGGTGGCAGGGCAAATTGGTGAGTTCAACCCTCAAGGTTTGATTGGTTACGCACTGTGGCCTTTTATTGCGTTAATTGTGGGGATTTTCCTTTCGCAACGCATGAACCAAGCCCGTTTAATGCTTGTACCTGCATTATTATGGTTAGTGCTTGATACCAATATCTTATTATTACAGTGTTTGATCCAATATTTAGGTTCAAATGGCTATCTAAATTTCATTCCCGATTCAATCTATAATGGTTTCTTACCACCATTATTTGTTGGACTATTTGTTTGGCAAAGTCTGGCTGTGATTTGGGTATTTTCACGGGCATTAAATTGGCCGTGGTGGGAGCGTGCTTTAGTTTTTATTGCGACTATTGCAACCATGGTGGTTTGGCAACTTTCAGTAAAAGATCAACCGATTTGGAAAGTTGAAGAAACACCACCAAGTTTTGCTGAAGATGCTTTTTATGCGCAAAGTCATGTGTTGGACAAAGCTTTAGATCAAATCCAATATGGTGATATTGCGAAAAGCCATTGGTATTTTATGGGCGTAGCTGGGGATAGCTACGCTGATGTTTTCAAATCTGAAGTTGAACGCATTAGAGAGCAATTTGATACTCGTTTTGGAACGTTTGGACGCTCGATTATGTTGATTAATAATCCTGCGACACGTTTAGATGTTCCAATTGCGTCTAAAACCAGTATTGAGTTAGCGTTGCGTCGGATTGGTCAGCAGATGAACCGTGATAGCGATGTATTATTTCTTTATATGACATCCCACGGTGAGCGTAATCATTTTGAACTCGAAAATGCACCATTAGAATTAGGGCAAGTCGACCCGAAATGGCTACGTGAAACGCTCGATAAATCAGGTATTCGTTGGCGAGTGATTGTAATTTCAGCGTGTTATTCAGGAAGTTTTATTCCAGCATTACAGTCACCTGAAACCTTAATTATTACTGCTTCAGCCGCAGATAAAACCTCTTTTGGTTGTAATAATGAAGCGGATTACACATATTTTGGTCGTGCTTTCTTCGATTTGGCGATGCGTGAACAATCCTCAATGAAAAAAGCATTTGATCAGTCTAAACAAACTGTGACACAGTGGGAAACAGCTCAAGGATTTGAACCATCAGAGCCGCAATGGGCTATCGGTCGTAACATGGAATTGATGTTGCCACAACTTGAGCCGTATTTATTCCCAACGCAAAATATCACAACAACAGACATTACAAAAACACAGGATAATCAACATGCAGCTACTGCAAAAAAATCGTTGTTTTGAAGGTGAACAGCGTATTTATCAACTAGAATCACAGCATCTTAAAGGTTTAACCAAAGTTGGAGTGTATTTACCTCCTGCTGCTTTAGAAGGAAAGCCTTGTTCAGCATTATTTTATCTTGCGGGTTTAACTTGCACCGAAGACACATTTGCAATTAAAGTACATGCACAACGTATGGCAGCTCGACTGAGTTTGATTCTAATTAGCCCTGATACCTCTCCGCGTGGAGAGGGAGTTGCGCAGGGCGATCATTGGGATATTGGTCAGGGTGCAGGCTTTTATATCAATGCTATTCAACAACCTTGGGCTGAACATTACCAAATGGAGTCTTATTTGGTTGATGAACTTTATGCACATGTTTTACAAGCATTTCCGATTATCGAAAGTCAGATTGGGATTTTTGGACATTCAATGGGTGGACATGGTGCGTTAACCTTGGCATTTAAATACCCAGAACAATTTAAATCAGTTTCAGCTTTTGCTCCGATTTGTGCACCAAGTATTTGCCCGTGGGGTGAAAAGGCATTTAGCCAATATTTAGGTGCGGATCAACAGCAATGGTTAGCACATGATGCAACGGCTTTAGTTCAGCAAAAGGGTGGAGTCTTTGAGGAAATTTTAATTGATCAAGGTCTAGAAGATCAGTTTTATGCTCAATTAAATCCTGAAAAGTTTAAGCAAGCTTGTCTAGAAGCAGGGCAACATTTAACTTTACGCCAGCACAAAGGCTACGATCATGGTTATTACTTTATTCAAAGTTTTATTGATGATCATCTGCAATTTCATGCGATTCAGTTAGAAAAGGGAATGGCTTAAAAAAAAGAAGCTCTTTCGAGCTTCTTATTAATGATGTTGCCACTCAACAATAAACTCTTGTTGTGCCATACGATTTAAATGATCAATAACCACCTGTTCTAGACGAGCAACATCTTCTTGATGATTTTCAATCAATACATCTAAATGCTGTTCTTGTGGTGTAAGCGTCACCGTTGCAGTCGGCATAAAAATTTTTGAATACAGCTCAGTCTCTGATACTTCAAATTTGTGCTTCCAGTGATTCAATAAACGTTTACTGATACGTTTACCATCGTGAGTTGTAATTTGTGTCGTACTATTCATTTTTTAACTGCATATGATTTCACCATTAAAAATAGCAAAATCATATGCAGTTAAAAACAGTATTCATGCAACGCGTTGTTGCAAGTTTGCAATATCGTAATCGTATCTTTGTAACAGCCTAAAGCCGATGAATTTGTTATAATTCAATTATCATTTTTCAAAGTTTGCCAGGTCATTCATGTCCAAGCCTTATTTAATTGCTCCTTCGATTTTATCTGCTGATTTTGCACGTTTAGGTGAAGATGTAGAAAAAGTTTTAGCTGCGGGTGCAGACGTTGTGCATTTTGATGTCATGGATAACCATTATGTACCAAACTTAACTTTTGGTGCAGGTATTTGTAAGGCATTGAAAAATTATGGAATTAAGGCGCCAATTGATGTGCATCTGATGGTTTCACCTGTTGATCGTATGATCGGTGATTTTTTGGAGGCAGGTGCAGATATTATTACTTTCCATCCAGAAGCAACGGATCATATTGATCGTTCTTTACAACTGATCAAGGCGGGTGGTGCTAAAGCAGGTTTAGTTTTCAATCCAGCAACCCCTTTACATTACCTTGATTATGTTCTCGATAAAGTAGATCAAATTTTATTGATGAGTGTGAACCCTGGTTTTGGTGGGCAAAAATTTATTCCAATGACATTGGAGAAACTTCGCCAAGCACGCAAAATCATTGATGCCAGCGGTCTTGATATTCGTTTAGAGGTTGATGGTGGTGTTGGCCCAGCAAATATTCGTGAAATTGCTGAAGCAGGTGCGGATATGTTTGTAGCTGGTTCGGCAATTTTTGGTCAACCTGACTATAAAACTGTAATTGATCAAATGCGTGCAGAATTAGCTCAAGTTGGTGCAAAAGACATTTAGTGTTTTCATCCTATTTTTCACATAAGGTTGTGGATAACTTTGTTTATAACTGGGTGGATAACCGTGTTGATAAGCAAGTGGATAAGATGTTGTTAAAATAAACAAAATGATTTCAGTTGTTTATATTCTCAACAAAAATATCAAAAAAGGACAAATTTTTGTCCTTTTTTTGTGCGTCAAGTCCTTTATTTTGCTTTATTTTTGTTCATAACGTATTTTATTCTTTTTCGTTTGATAAATCGGCAATTCTGTTGCTTAAATGCAAGGAATTAGCATAATTGAACATAAAGTAGATTGTGCATAAGATAGAAAGAAATTATGCTAAGTAAGTCGCATTCATTTGATGATTGATCCAAGGATATTTAGTGCAACTTCATAAAAAATACAAGCATCTATGGTTTGTATTCCTGATGATATTTTTCATCGGGGGAAGCGGTGCGTCTATTGCAGCAGTCCAAAAGATTCAACTTGATCAAAAGATGTCTACAGCGCAAGTGATACCATGTCATGATCAACAGATGACACGTCCGCATCATCAAATGGATATGTCGCATGATGTAACCAATGTGGTTAAATGCCATGATGGGCAAATGCAAGATCAGCAACATTGCCCCGATTGTAATAATATTTCACATTGCCAAACGATTAATTTTGCACTTGATCAACAAATTCCGAGCCTGTCTGTTTCTCCTTTTTTTGAGCTAAACACTTATAAAAATACAGCGTATCAAGCTCGTCATCTTGCAGGTCATTGGCAAGAAATTTTACGTCCTCCTAGAACCTAATCTGTCTTAGAAGCTCTTTTTCGCTTCAACGAGCGATTTAAAAATAGTTCACAGATTAGGAAAATATTATGTCCTCAAAAATATATGCTGGTGTCATTGCTGGCTTAAGCTTAATTTTTGCGCCTTATAGTTTGGCTGCAATAAAAGAATATCATCTGAACATTAATCAAGGAATGGTCAATGTCACTGGAAAACCTGTCAAACGTATTACGGTAAATGGCAAATTTATTGCGCCGTTATTAGAGTTTGAGGAAGGGGATGAAGCGGTCATTCATGTGCATAATCAACTCAAAGATCAAGATACGTCATTACATTGGCATGGATTACTTTTGCCAGGATTGATGGACGGTGTGCCTGGTTTTAATGGCTTTAAAAGTATTAAGCCGAATGGCAGTTTTGAGTATCGTTTTAAAGTTCGTCAAAACGGAACTTATTGGTATCACGCGCATAGTAAAGGACAGGAACAAGATGGCCTATATGGTCCCTTGGTGATTTATCCGAAAGCTAAGCAATCTGTCGCGGCACATGAGAAAGCTGAGCGTGATTATGTGGTGATGTTGTCTGATTTTCATGAAACGGAAAGCGACAAGATCATGGCAAATTTGAAGAAGTCGGCTGAGTATTACCAAAACCAACGTGAAACGGTGGGCGATGTCTGGAAGCAGGTGAAACAAGACGGTTTAAAAGCAACGTGGCAAGATCGTTCGATGTGGAACCAGATGCGGATGCTCAAAACCGATTTATCTGATGTCACTGGTTATACTTTCTTGGTGAATGGGAAAACACCTCAACAAAATTGGACAGGCGCTTTTAAAACGGGTGAAAAGATTCGTTTGCGCTTTATCAATGCGTCAGCCATGTCTTTTTTTGACGTGCGTATTCCCAACCTAAAAATGACAGTCGTTAGTGCCGATGGTCAGCCTGTACAGCCTGTTCCCGTAGATGAATTTCGTATTGGTACAGCAGAAACTTATGATGTATTGGTTGAACCTAAACAGGCGCATTATCAAATTGAAGCAGAGTCAATTGACCGTTCTGGTTTTGCAATTGGGTCATTGCAGAATGAACAAGTGACCAATCCAACCTCAGTGCAAATCCCAAAATCACGCCCACGTGCATTATTGACGATGGAAGATATGGGCATGGATCATGGTTCGCATGGTCAGATGGATATGAGCAAAATGGACCATGGTTCAGATCAGCCAGTGAATATGGCCAATATGAATCATAGTCAGCATCAGATGCCTCAAGGTAAAGCACCAGTTACACCGATGCAAAAAGCAGCGATGGATCATCGCTCACATGAAAAAATGGACATGTCGAAAATGGATCATAGTGGACATGGTCAGATGAACATGTCGGGTATGGATCATAGTGCACACGGTCAGATGGATATGTCAGCTTCAGCAACGCCCTCAGATCATAGCCAACACCAAATAACGGCATCTTCTAGAAAAATAACTTCAGATACCGTTCAGGGCTGGGCGAATGCAGCAACACCAATCGGTCAGAAAGCCTTAACTTATGCAGATTTGAAGTCGTTGCAATCACAACCTGAGCGTTATAGTCGTCCAGCAGAGCGAGAATTGGTGATTCGTCTTGGGGGCACGATGGAGCGTTACATCTGGACGATTGATGGTAAGAAATTTAGTGATCCTGACTTCAAACCTTTAACCGTGCGTTATGGCGAGCGTATTCGACTGAAATTTATCAATGAAAGTATGATGGCGCATCCGATGCATTTACATGGCATGTTTATGCAATTGGAGAATGGTCAGGCACCGCAGGATATGCCAAATAAACATACGGTGATTGTGCCGCCCGGCAAAACTGTTACAGCTCTACTGACTGCGGATGAGCTCGGTGAATGGGCGATTCATTGTCATCTGTTATACCACATGAGTGCGGGCATGATGAGTAAATTGATTGTCGCAAATGTCGATGGCAGCAAAGTTTCACAAACTATGTCTGTTCAACCTACTCAAGGAGCGAGCCATGCACATCACTAAGCAAGCTTCTACGATGAAACGCTATACACAATTATTGGCAATTGGTGGCATGGTTTCTTGTTTGAGTGTATTTGCATCTGCACATGAGGGGCATGATCAAATGATGCAAATGGATCAGTCGGTACAACAGAATATATTGATGGAGACATCATCTCCTGTTGATCATTCAGAACATCAACCTGAATTAAAGCAAGTACCATCTGATATTCAACATGATACACATGATCATCATCGTGAACATGGTGGACAAATTTATCAAGCCACAGCGATTAAAAATGCATGGATCGTTGATGACGATGGTCGAGGCAGTGCCAGTACTGAGCTAAAAACATGGGTGGGAAGTGATAAAAATAAAATATTCATTCAAGCACATGTTGAAAAAGCAGAATCGGAAAAAACTCAAACCGAAACAAAGCTGTTATACAGCCGTAATGTTGCTGACTTTTGGGATGTACAAACAGGTGTTCGTTATCAATATCAGCCTGAGCAAAAGCATGATAAAAATCAATGGGACGCGGTATTGGGATTACATGGTCTAGCGCCGTATTTTTTTGAAATCGAAGCCTATATTTATGCAGGTCAAAACCAACGCTGGCAACTGAGTTTGGAAACAACACGCGATGTATTATTTACGCAAAAGTTGATTGCTCAACCCTATTTGAATGCAGATGTAATATTCAATGATGAGTCAAGTTATGCAAATAAATCTGGATTATCTAAACTTCAGATAGGTCTGCAAACGCGTTATGAAATCAGTAAAAAAATCATGCCATTTATTGATGTCGCTTATGCATACAACAAAGGTTTGAAACAAACCGAATTACAGTCGGCTACAGACAGTAAAAAAGGTTGGCTATATGGTTTGGGACTTACGTTAAAGTTCTGATCCTTTGTCTAAAATGTCACTTCCCTGAGATACTGTTGGTTTATACTGACAGTATCTTTTTTGAGTCATTCATGGTGCATAAATGGCTTTAGAACAACAAGACAATTTAATAACTGATAAAGCAAATGAATCTCTAAGTCGGAGAGAGAAAACACAAAATTTGATAACTCAATTTGACGGTGTTCCACGTGATGGCAGTATGAAAGTCAGTTTTTATTATATTCCACACATGAGTAGTTTGGTGGAAGTACAACGGATTCGAAAAGCATTATTGCCATTTGCTGAAATTTTAGTTGAACATAGTATTGATTTAGATACACGTCATCTAACCTTATATCATCATTATGGAATTGATGAAGTGACAATTGCTCTAATTCGCTTGAGCTTGGGAGCTGAGTTACAACAAACTTTGTCACATTATGAACCTTTAGAAATGAATACTTTGAATACAGATACTGCAACTTTACATGACCATAAAGTTGAGCCGCAGGATAATTATTTAAGTGTTTTAGGTCATTTTTTAATTTCATGCTTCAATCATTTGAAGCAATGGATAAAATGCTTACAGAGAAAGAAGGATAATTAAGCATGCCAAGATGGATGTATGGCGTACTAGGATTGGCTATTGCATGGTTGGTTTGGACACAGGTATTAAAACCAGCGCCAAATATTAGTCAAATGACCACTCAACAAGGCGTACAAATTAATGCATTGGAGCATTATGAAGGCGCATTTCGTGTGCTTTCTAGAGAAGACTACAATTTAGGGCGTGAAGCTGAATTTTCACCAATGGATATTGCTGTTGGTTGGGGAGATATGGCAAATCCGCAGATCTATAAACAAATTGATGTATCACAAAGTAATCGTTGGTATCACTGGCGTATAGATCATCAACTGCCTATTTCTTTGCGAGAAATCGCAACGCATAGTGCCAATATGCATCTGGTTCCTGCCAACGCTTATGTCGCATCTCAAATGAAAAAAATTAAAAAAGATGATTTAGTCTATTTAAAGGGTTCTTTAATCGAAATCCAGACAAAAGATGGCTGGCATTGGAAAAGTTCTTTATCCCGTGAAGATACAGGAAACGGGGCATGTGAGCTAATGCAGGTCGATCAGATTTCATGGCAGTAAATCTTAACCTTAGATAAGCTTTTAATTTTTAAAATACTGCACTGGAATCCATACATAACCTTTCACATAATCTCGAAATTTTACAGTACACTGCTTTTCCTAAGAGGACGACCTCACTTCAAAAGCATCACGTTGGGACGACCCAACTCTTGTTAAGGTTGAGTGTGAAAAATGGCATGGGCAATTTTAATTTTGGCGGGTATTTTTGAAGTCATTTGGGCATACTCAATGAAAATGTCTGAGGGCTTCACACGCCTCACTCCAAGTGTGGTTACGATCATTTTTATGATTTTAAGTGTCGTATTGTTGTCAATTGCAATGCGATCGTTGCCTTTGGGTACAGCTTATACGGTTTGGACGGGAATTGGTGCGATAGGATCATTTATTGTTGGCATCATGGTTTTAAATGAACCAATGACTGCGATGCGAATGATTGCTGCAATATTAATTGTATCTGGCTTAATGCTGATGAAATTGTCATCAAATTAATGGTTTAAGGAGAGTGTAATGCAACTGGTGTATATGTACATGGATTCTCCTGTGGGTGCATTAAAACTGGTTGCTCATGATCATGCATTGGTCGCCGTGATGTGGGACAATGAAGATCATAAACGAGTTCGACTGGCTGAACTGATAGAAGATCATCAACATCCGATGTTAATTCGAGTTAAAAAACAATTAGAACAGTATTTTGCAGGGCAACGTCAGCAATTTGATTTACCTTTGGACTTTCAAGGGACAGATTTTCAACAACAGGTTTGGCAGACTTTATTAACTATTCCATATGGCGAAACACGTAGTTATAAGGAAATAGCCGTTCAGATTGGTAATGAAAAAGCAGTGCGTGCTGTTGGGGCAGCCAATGGTAGAAACCCAATTTCAATTATTGCGCCATGTCATCGGGTGATTGGTTCGAGTGGGGCATTAGTTGGTTTTGCAGGTGGTTTGGATAAGAAGCAGATTTTACTGAGTTTAGAGCAAAGCCAAATTCCATAATCTGTAGTGTTAATACTCGATTTTCATTTCTTTTTGGAATAAGCTACTTAACAGATATGAATCGACATATTTTAGGACTTGAACCGTAACTCAGTTATTCGCGAGGCGGTGTCTTGCTTAGTGTAATTCAATATTAGGAATACCCTTCGGTTCGAGTTACTTTGGTTTCGCCCAAAGTAACCAAAGGCATTGTCATCTATAAAACCTGTTCACTTGTTGCATTTGTTTTATCTATCGCAGAAACGGGATATTACAAATACCACTCAGGTTGTAGATGACCTTTCCGAGTCTCATATATAGGGTATGTATTCATTTTCTTTTTCATAACAAATTGAATGGAAGTTTAAAAATGGCTGTTGGTGACGTAACTATGCCACTTATGCATGTGGTGCAGGGTGTAAAAATTGGCTCAACTGAGGCGTATGTACGTTATCCAAACCGACGCGATCTGGTCATTTTTGAATTTGCTGAAGGCTCAAACGTTGCAGGGGTGTTTACCCAAAGCGCTTTTGCTGCTGCGCCTGTTCAATTGAGTAAAAAGCATTTAGCAGAAAATACACCACGTTACTTGATTATCAACACAGGCAATGCCAATGCTGCAACAGGCACAGTCGGTTATAAAAATGCAGAAGCTACTTGTGCCAAGTTGGCTGAGTTAGCAGGCGTGCAAACCAATCAGATTTTACCGTTTTCAACGGGTGTGATTGGTGAGCAGTTGCCAATTGAACGTTTAGTGCAAGGTATTCAACCTGCATTAAATGATTTAAATGCCGATCGTTGGGCGGATGCTGCATCAGGTATTATGACCACAGATACCACACCAAAAGGTGCATCTGAGCAGTTTGAACTGGACGGCGTAACTTATACGATGACGGGGATCAGTAAAGGTGCAGGCATGATTCGTCCAAATATGGCGACCATGCTTAGCTTTGTGGCAACCGATGCGCCGATTAGCCGTGAAATGGTACAGCGGTTACTGCAAACCACGGTTGAGCATTCGTTTAACCGTATTACCATTGATGGTGATACCTCAACCAATGATTCGTGTATTTTTGTGGCAACTGGATTAGCAGGTGGTGTTGAGATTCAGAGCCAAGAGGATGCACGTTATCAACAGGTTCTTGATGTGCTGGCGCGTATTATGAACCGTTTAGCGCAATTGATTGTGCGTGATGGTGAAGGTGCGACCAAATTCATTACTGTTCAGGTTGATGGTGGAGAAAATACTCAAGAATGTTGTGATGTTGCCTATAGCGTTGCTGAGTCGCCGTTAATTAAAACAGCTTTATTCGCTTCAGATCCAAACTGGGGGCGAATTGTGATGGCGATTGGTAAGGCAGGTGTACCCAACCTAGATAGTAGTAAAGTACAAGTTTGGTTAGGTGATGTACAGATTTGCTTAGATGGTGGTGCAAACCCAGATTATACTGAAGAAGCAGGTGCAGCCGTCATGGCTGAAAAGGAAATTAGCATTCGTATTGACCTCGGTCGTGGTACAGCTAAAGACACGGTTTATACCTGTGACTTTTCTTATGACTATGTCAAAATTAATGCCGATTATCGTTCATAAATTTGCGTTATAATAAAGCCTCCACAGTGAGGCTTTTTTTATAAGCTGGTATGTGGATAGTGTGATATTCACTAAATGCTCACCAAGATACCCACGTTATAAGTTTGCAGCGATGCAAGCACGCAGGATAGAGAAGACGCTTTATGAATGATGCGAATTTAATTGCGAACGAAGCCAAAAATATTGTGCAGGCGCATTTAGATCGTTTGGGCGAGCCAAAGGACAATAGTCTTAGCCCAGAAGTGAAACAAGAAAAGTTTGCCCAAATTGCAGCTGAGTTGAAAAAGCGAAATGCAGTGCTTGTGGCTCACTATTACTGTGATCCTGAAGTACAAGAGCTTGCTGAACTGACAGGGGGCTGTGTTTCTGATTCATTGGAAATGGCACGTTTTGGTCGTGATCATCCTGCAACAACCCTTGTGGTGGCAGGCGTAAAGTTTATGGGTGAAACCTCTAAAATCTTATCACCAGAAAAAACAGTGTTGATGCCAACTTTGGAAGCCACCTGTTCACTGGATTTGGGTTGTCCTGTAGATGAGTTTACCGCATTCTGTGATCAGCATCCTGATCATACCGTGGTGGTGTATGCCAATACCTCGGCGGCAGTGAAGGCGCGTGCCGACTGGGTGGTGACTTCTAGTTGTGCGGTTGAGATCATTGAACATTTAGATAGTTTGGGCGAAAAAATTATTTGGGCACCAGATCAGCATTTAGGTCGCTATATTCAAAAGAAAACGGGCGCTGAAATGTTGTTGTGGGATGGTGCATGTATCGTGCATGAAGAATTCCGTGCCCGTGGTATTGCGCAAATGAAAGCGCTCTATCCAGATGCAGCGGTTTTAGTTCATCCAGAGTCACCTGAATCAGTAGTGGATATTGCTGATGCGGTGGGGAGCACCTCGCAACTGATTAAAGCAGCTCAGACCTTGCCACATAAACAAATGATCGTGGCAACGGATCGCGGTATTTTCTATAAAATGCAACAAGCAGCGCCTGATAAAGAATTATTTGAAGCACCAACCGCAGGTGAGGGAGCAACTTGTCGTTCATGCGCACATTGTCCGTGGATGGCGATGAATGAACTGGATGGAATCTTGCATGTATTACAACATGCCGATCAAGAAATACACGTTGATCCTGCTCTTGCTGAACGCGCGAAATTACCCTTAGATCGAATGTTGAACTTTAGTGCTTCTTTGAAACGCTAAAACGTCTAAAAATGCTTGTTAAATATACATTTGATAAGGATTTATTCTTTTTTTGAAAAATAGGTGTTGACGTTCTAGGGCGTCGCGCCTAGAATGCACACCGTACCGCACGATGTGCGATACGCTAAAAGCTGAAAAAAAATCGGAGCATAGCACAGCCTGGTAGTGCACCTGGTTTGGGACCAGGGGGTCGTAGGTTCGAATCCTACTGCTCCGACCATTTAAAATATGTTGAAAAACATAGTTTTAAATATCGGCGAAGTATCGTGATAGTATTATCATCGTTATGCGCCTGTAGCTCAGTTGGATAGAGCATCCGCCTTCTAAGCGGATGGTCACAGGTTCGAATCCTGTCAGGCGCGCCATTTGGCAGCTTGGTATGTAGAATCAAAGTTTTGATGGTGGATGTAGCTCAGTTGGTAGAGCCCCGGATTGTGATTCCGGTTGTCGCGGGTTCGAATCCCGTCATTCACCCCAATTTCGGAGCATAGCACAGCCTGGTAGTGCACCTGGTTTGGGACCAGGGGGTCGTAGGTTCGAATCCTACTGCTCCGACCATCATCTTTAATTTAAGATGAGATAAAAAACCGCTAAGTTAGCGGTTTTTTTACGTCTGAATTAATTGATTATGTTATTAATATAATATTTATAACGTATTAGATTTATTATTTTAAACTTCAAAAACTATAAGTGATTGGGAAGAGATGCTTTTCTATTTTATTTTTATCATTATTATTTTAGCTGTTCTTACTTATTTGAAATCGCCCTATTTTAAAGGAAAGATGGGTGAACTCATGGTTGCCGTACATGTCGATAAAGCATTAGGCGATGAGTATATTCTGTTAAATAACTGTACGATTCCTGACCAAGAGCAGGGAACAACACAAATTGATCACATTCTAATAAGTCCTTACGGTGTTTTTATTATAGAAACGAAAAACTATACGGGTTGGATTTTTGGTAGTGCTCGTCAGAAACAATGGACGCAAAAGATTTATAAAAAAAGTTATAAATTTCAAAATCCATTACATCAAAACTACAAACACATGAAAGTTTTGGAGATGATTTTAAGTGATATACTTGAACCAAAATATTTGCATTCAGTTATTGTTTTTACTCCTAGAAGTGAATTCAAAACAGAGATGCCTGAAAATGTATTTCGTGGAAAGGCATGGATAAATTATGTAAAGAGCTTCAATGAGGAAGTAATCAGTTCAATGAAGCAAAAAAGAATTCATTACAGAATAGAAAAAGAAATATTGGAATCTTCATGGAAAACAGATCGCCAACATGTTGAATATCTCAAACAGAAAAGTAAGAATAACAAGCACTTGAATTAGAAAAACAATTACAGAAAGTCGGTGTAGTAACGCAATCAAGATATTTTGATCACAAAACTAATCCTACAGGACACGAATATCAATTTCTATCGGGCTAAACCTGCTCAACTGACTTTGCAGGATACACTTCAGTTTATGGTTACATATAGAAAAAATGATTTGATCAAGAACACAAAAAACATAAATGTTAGGGTTTATAGCGCACCATATTTTTGCCATGTTTCACCCGTTTCATAGTTTGCATAATGGCTTTTCAGTTCATGCAGTGATTGGCTTTGGTAGATTGCAAAAACGATCATGATCAAAAACAGGCTGATCAACTTAATGGCGTGTTTATGTTTATATTCACCCGCATATAAATAGAAAATAAAGTAAAAAGTGATGATCAAATAGGTACAAAATAAAGAGTGAAAGCCCAGATAGAGCAACAGTAGTGCTGTAATCGCCAGAGCAATTCGATTTTTTAAGATGTTGGGGCGCAAGCTGAGTACGTTCAGAATCAACAGACCCAAAGAAGTCCAGAACAGATAGGCTTGACCCCCGATAATGACAATATAGGTCGACTGTAGCCACATCAGCACTAGCCATATAAAAACGGAAAAAATAATAAATTTGGAGGGACCTGAAGATTCGGGCAAAGTGTGTTTCATATGATATTGGTTTTTTAAATAGCTGTTTGTTTGGGGGATTAAAAACGAAACTTCAATAAATCTTTGGTTTTGATCTTGGTCAGTAGTACACAGAACAAAGACAGTGAACCGCCAATCAACATAGCGGGCACCACGCTAAAAAAGCGTGTCATCACACTGGACTGCAATGCACCCAGTTCATTACTCGAGGTGACAAAGATGCCATTAATGGCAGCGACACGTCCAAGCATGTCCTTGGGTGGAATCAGTTGTAGAATCGTTTGACGGATAATTATGTTAATGCTGTCACATGCCCCATAATAATGAGAACTGCGATCGAAAAATAGAGGTGTCTGGTAACAGCAAATAACAAGGTGCATAGTGCAAAGCCAGTGACGGCAATCAGCATGATCTGCCACGGTCTGGATTTGGGCGGGTAACGCACCAAGATCAGCATCATGACCAAGCCACCAAATGCAGGCGCAGCGCGTAACAGACCAAAACCATCGGCACCGACATGCAAAATATCTTGGGCAAAAATGGGCAGTAGTGCGATGATGCCGCCAAAGAAAACAGAGCCGAGATCGAGAAACATCGCCCAAAAAATAATTTTGGTTTTAAAAATAAATTGTATTGCGTCTTTTAGACTTTGAGTTACCGATTCTGTTTGGATTTGAGGAAAATCTCGTTTTTGCAAACACCAGAGGGCAATACTGCCACTTAAAAAAAGTGCCACGATGACGCTAAAAGTAATATCCAAATCCAGATGTGCCAATAGAAAACCGCCAACCACGGGTGCAAGTATGCCGCAAGCTTGCCAGCACATGCTGGTCCATGTTGCTGCATTAGTATACAAATGTTCGGGTACGACAAAAGGACGTAAAGAATTAAAGCAGGGACTGTATATGCCGCGAATACAGCCAAATAAAAATAAAATACTCAAGGATGAGATTAATAATAAATTTGCACTGATGGTTTGGGTGTGGAAAAGATCAAAACTGATCCACAAAGCAATCGATAAGGGGATGGCAAAGCTAAAACTGATTTGTAAAATACGCTGCCGATTAAAACGATCAGCAATATAACCACCCCATAAAGACAGCGCCATAAAAGGTAAAAAATCCATGATCCCGAGTAAACCGAGGAAAAGTGGATTTTTGGTGATTTGATAGAGATGAAAGGCTACCAGCACTTCTTGAATTAGTACCGCAAAAGTCAGACAGCATTGATTGACAGTCAATAACGTGAAGTCACGACTGGCAAATGCAGCAAAAGCAGAATGAGGTACAGCAGAGGACATAAGGCGTAGATTTAAAACATACAAATAAAGAAAAAGGGAGGAGCTAAAACTCCTCCCATTTTCAAAGGGTGTGGCGTTGCTTATTGCGCAACAGCTTCCGCTTTTTCAACTTTCTTGGCAGGAACCAAGTTAGCAGGAGTCGTATAGTTCAAGCCCAAAGTTGAACTTGAGTACTGACGGATTTGATCTAACAACGCTGGATCGGTTGAAAGATCTTTACCATAAGAACGCACGATTTCATGCAACTTAGCATTCCATTCACCTTTGGTTTGCTTAGGGAAGGCTTTTTCAAGCAGGTTGAGCATGATGTAAGGTGAAGTTGACGCACCCGGAGAAGCACCTAACAATGCCGTTACAGACTTGTCTTTAGAGGCAAAGATTTCTGTACCGAATTGTAATTTAGCAGGTTTGCCCGGTTCTTTTTTGATGATCTGAACGCGTTGACCACCTTGTTGTAAATGCCAGTCTTTTGGATCAGCTTCAGGGTAGTATTTTTTCAACTCGTTGAAACGATCTGCATCAGACATCAACACTTGGCTCACCAGATACTGAACAAGATCAGCATTTTGTAGACCAATTGCAGCCATAGGCAAGACGTTGTTTTTGTTGGTCGATGCAAGCAAATCAAGCTGTGAACCATTTTTCAGGAACTTGTTTGAATAGGTTGCAAATGGGCCAAACAACACATATTTTTTACCGTCGATATAACGGGTATCGATATGTGGAACAGACATTGGAGGTGCACCCAGATCAGCACGACCATAGACCTTGGCTGTGTGTTTTGCTGTTACCGCAGGATTGTCAGTCACAAGGAACTCACCACCCACAGGGAAACCCGCATATTGTTGCGCTTCTGGTAAACCAGTCATTTGCAATAATTTAATTGCAGCACCGCCAGCACCAATAAACACGAAACGTGTTTTTACATGACTGACTTCACCAGATTTGACATCTTTGAATGCAACAGACCAAGTATTATCGTCATTCTTACTAATCCCAGTGACTTCAGTCGAAGTTCTGAGTTTAAAGTTTGGACTTTTCTCGAGATTGTTAATCAATTGCTTGGTGATTGCACCGTAGTTCACGTCAGAACCAACGTCCATACGAGTTGCAGCCACTTTTTGCTGAGGATCACGACCGTCCATCACCAATGGTGCCCACTGCTGAATTTCGGCTTTGTCCTCACTCAATTTCATGCCAGCGAATAACGGATTTTGAATCATGGCAGCATAACGCTTTTCCATGAAGTTCACGTTATCGCCCCATACGAATGCAATGTGTGGTACTGGGTTAATGAATGTACTTGGTGTTTCTAATACACCTTGTTTCACTTGATAAGCCCAGAATTGCTTAGCAATTTCGAATTGGCTTGCCACTTTAACCGCTTTAGAAATGTCCATTTTACCGTCTTTTTCTTCGGTATAGTTCATTTCCATAAAGCCAGAGTGTCCTGTACCCGCATTGTTAAAGCCATTTGAACTTTCTTGTGCGACTGCATCAAGACGTTCATACATGCGGATGTTCCAGTCAGGTTGTAACTCGTTGAGGTAAGTACCAAGTGTGGCACTCATGATTCCACCGCCGACCAATACAGCATCAACAACAGTTTCATCATTTTTCGTTTTAATTGCCTTAGACGTAATCGGTCTAAAAAGAAAGGCAATAGCAATCACTATTAGTACCAGTAATAGTACTAATAAATACTTCCAGAATTTTTTCATTCAATTTACCTTAAAAATTAAATGACTCCCTATATGGGTAATATAGAGAGAAAGGATTTCAATAAGAATTGGCGCAATCAAGGCACATCAGTAAAAGGGTTGTCTTGACTGATGTTTGGAGAAAAAGTTCGTGAATTTTACTTTAAAATAGAAAGGATTTTGGTATACCAAATGTTGCAATATGTATTATTCAAGTCATTTTGAATGGTAGATTATAGGTCTTATTGTTTCTTGTTCTAGTCAATCTAAGTTTTGTAGCTTAAAGGGACATTTAATATTTATAACCATTAAAAAAAGGCTGTCTAATGACAGCCTTTTTCCACTCGGTAAATGACCTTACCAGCTTAAAGCACCACCAGTTTGGTAATCCGTAACGCGCGTTTCAAAGAAATTCTTCTCTTTACGCAAGTCCATCATCTCAGACATCCATGCAAATGGGTTTGTTACACCAGCGAATTGCTCTGGTAAACCAAGTTGCGATAAACGACGGTTACAGATGAATTTCAAGTATTCTTCCATCATGCTTGCATTCATACCCAATACACCACGTGGCATCGTATCACGTGCGTATTCGATCTCAAGCATTGTACCTTCAAGAATCATTTGAATGACTTCTTGTTGGAATTCGGCAGTCCAAAGGTGAGGGTTCTCAATCTTGATTTGGTTGATCATATCAATACCAAAGTTCAAGTGCATAGATTCATCACGTAGGATGTATTGGAATTGCTCAGCAACACCATTCATCTTGTTGCGACGACCCATACTCAAGATTTGAGTAAAACCACAGTAGAAGAAAATACCTTCTAATACACAGTAGAATGCGATCAAGTTACGAAGTAAGCGTTGGTCGTTTTCAGGTGTTCCTGTATGGAATGTAGGATCACTTAAAGATTGTGTATATTTCAAGCCCCATGATGCTTTACGTGCAACACTTGGAATCTCACGGTACATGTTAAAGACTTCGCCTTCATCCATACCTAAAGATTCAATACAGTATTGATACGCATGTGTATGAATCGCTTCTTCAAATGCTTGACGCAAAATGTACTGGCGGCATTCTGGGTTGGTGATGTGGCGATAGATCGCCAAGACCAAGTTGTTTGCAACCAACGAATCTGCAGTTGAGAAGAAACCTAAAGAGCGCATGACAATGGTACGCTCATCTTCTGTTAAGCCATTTTCAGACTTCCAAAGCGCGATGTCATGGTTCATGTTCACTTCTTGCGGCATCCAGTGGTTTGCACACCCGTCAAGATACTTTTGCCAAGCCCACTCATATTTAAATGGAACAAGCTGGTTCAAGTCGGCACGACAGTTGATCATGGCTTTATCATCAACTTGTACGCGCTGTGCACCCATTTCAAGCTCTTCTAAGCCCGGTGCAACGTCCAAATGATCTAGGGCTGCAGATGCTCTAGCCAACGAATCGGTTGGATTTGTTGCTCGGTTGGCACTGGTTCCAGTGGGTTGTGCAACTGCCACGCGCGGCGATGGTTGCTCTGCATTAGATACCACCTGCGTATTAACCGTTTTTTGCGAGTCGAGGGACGCAGACTTGTGTTCAGGTGCAGTCGGTTTTTGCGTATCATCTTCAAAATCGTCCCAGCTAAGGATAGACATATTTAATCTCACTATAATCTTAATTTATTTACATTGCAGTTTTAAAAAATGAAAATGGCGCATAAGAAACACAGCAAAACAAAAAGGGTAATAATCAATCCCATCATCGCTAAACGTTTGAGATTGATAGTTGCGGGAAGTGAGTTTGGCGTTAATAATTTGCCTGTTTCATCATAAATGGCAATCGCTCTTGCCCCGCTACTTAGCCCTAGCTCTTGTAATGCTCGTATTTCTACTTGTGTTAAACCAAATTCCATTCGCTCCATTGCTTGAATAAACATATAAGGAGCTAAATACTTAAAATCGCCACCACCACGTTTGAGTAACTGCGTTAATGTAGTTTCAGCGATACTAAAATCACCTAATAACGAACGTGGATGTGAAAACTGTGCACATTCAGTTAGATATTCTGTAGAAGATGGATAATGAAGTACTATCCGATCGACATAAATCTGTACTAAAACAGCAGGAGCATTAGCATATCGTTCTAAATCAGTTTGAAGCATAGTTCTACTTCCCAATAAAGCACTTTATTGATCTTGCTTACGCTGTTGTTTCCGAATGGCTAAAAATGCATAGACCATTGGTACATAAAAGAAAATAAAGGCAAAGATTAAAACAGCTAGTCCTAACATGTAGTTATGGCTAATATTGAACATAATCCTTGCCTCTTTCCTTTAAATCTTAAATAAACCCTACTTTATTTAAGAGGGGTTTCTCCAAGATCTAATTACTGACAAGCTTCACAATCTGGATTGTCGATTGAACAAGCCATTGGTACAGGTGCTGCTGTAGTGAAACCATCTTCTTCAACTTGAGCTTCTGGTTTCTTCTCCTCAACCGCTTTAGCTACAACGACAGGAGCCTCAACTGATGCTGGTTTAACTGCATTCAATGCACCAGTATTAATTGTTGATTTCTCAGCAGATGTTGCACCTAAAGCTCGGAGGTAATACGTCGTTTTAAGACCACGTAACCATGCCATCTTATACGTGATGTCAAGTTTCTTACCATTCGCGCCAGCGATGTAAAGGTTCAATGACTGTGCTTGATCGATCCACTTTTGACGACGAGATGCAGCATCTACGATCCAACGTGTATCCACTTCAAACGCAGTTGCGAAGATCGCTTTTAACTCTTCAGGAATGCGTGCAATCTTTTGTACTGAACCTTCGAAGTGTTTCAGGTCATTCACCATCACAGTGTCCCACAGACCACGTTCTTTTAATGCACGGACAAGGTAAGGGTTGATTACAGTGAATTCACCAGAAAGGTTAGATTTCACATACAAGTTCTGGAATGTTGGCTCAATTGATTGAGACACGCCACAAATGTTTGAAATGGTTGCAGTCGGTGCAATTGCCATCACATTCGAGTTACGCATACCGTCTTTTTGAACTTTGGCACGTAAGCTATCCCAATCTAAACGTTGTGTACGATCAACTTCGAACATACGCTCTGGACGAGATTTCGCAACAATTTCTAAAGAGTCGATTGGCAAGATACCTTGATCCCACAATGAACCTTTAAATGTTTCGTAAGTACCACGCTCAACCGCCAAGTCGCTAGATGTTTGAATCGCGTAATAGCTGATCACTTCCATTGATTCATCAGCAAATTCAACTGCTGCATCTGAACCATAAGCAATGCCCATTTCATAAAGTGCATCCTGGAAGCCCATGATACCCATACCCACAGGGCGGTGTTTCAGGTTCGAGTTCTTCGCTTGTGGAACAGCGTAGTAGTTGATGTCGATGACGTTGTCGAGCATACGTACTGCAGTTTTAATAGTACGTGCTAATTTTTCACGGTCTAACACACCACCTTGAACGTGTTGCACAAGGTTGATTGAACCCAAGTTACACACCGCAATTTCATCTTGGTTAGTATTGAGGGTAATTTCAGTACATAAGTTAGATGAGTGCACTACGCCAACGTGTTGTTGTGGTGAACGTAAGTTACATACGTCTTTGAATGTGATCCACGGATGACCTGTTTCGAATAACATCGAAAGCATTTTGCGCCATAAGTCTTTGGCACGGACTTTCTTGTGCAGCATGTTTTCTTGTTTTGCTACAGCTTCGTAGTGTGCATAACGCTCAGCAAATTCAGCACCCGTTAAATCATGCAAGTCTGGTGTTTCAGAAGGTGTGAATAGTGTCCATTCAGCATCTTCAAATACACGTTGCATAAATAAATCAGGAACCCAGTTTGCTGTGTTCATGTCATGTGTACGGCGACGATCATCACCTGTGTTTTTACGTAGCTCTAGGAATTCTTCAACATCCAAGTGCCAAGTTTCGAGGTATGCACAAACTGCACCTTTACGCTTACCACCTTGGTTTACCGCAACAGCGGTATCGTTTGCAACTTTCAGGAATGGAACAACACCTTGTGATTTACCGTTTGTGCCTTTGATATACGAGTTCAACGCACGAACAGGTGTCCAGTCATTTCCTAAACCGCCTGCCCATTTTGATAGCATAGCGTTATCACGCATTGCACCATAAATGTCATACAGGTCATCACCAATAGTTGTTAAGTAACAGCTTGATAATTGTGGGCGTAATGTACCTGAGTTAAATAGCGTTGGCGTAGATGCCATGTAATCGAAGCTAGATAATAAGTTATAGAACTCGATTGCACGCTCTTCTTTATTTTCTTCATTGAGTGCGAGACCCATTGAAACACGCATAAAGAATAATTGCGGTAATTCAAAACGTACGCCATTTGAATGAATGAAGTAACGATCGAATAAAGTTTGTAGGCCTAGATAGGTAAATTGATTTGAGCGTTCAGGTTGAATCGCTGCTGATAATTTAGCAAGGTCAAAATTAAGAAGATCAGGAGATAAAAGATCAAGCTCGATCCCTTTCTTCAAGAAAGGTTCTAAAGCATCATTTTCCAATGTGTCTGTAGATAGACCTAAGAACTCTAAACCTGTGCTCACTAGCTCATTACGTAATAAGCGTGCAGTCACATACGTATAGTTTGGCTCTTGCTCGATACGAGTACGTGTTGCCATCATCATGGTCGTTGCGATGTCGCTTTCTTTTACACCGTTGTATAAATTTTTAACGGTCTCATCGACGATCGCTTGAACATCAATCCCTTCCAAACCTTCACTTGCTGTTTCGATTGTCGCTGTAAGTACACCGAGGTCTAATGGTTGGAGCTGTCCATGAGCATCAGTGATTTGAAGGGTAGGATGATGGTTCGCACCTGCTTGCTGACGAGCAGTGGCACGTTGTTCACGATAAATAACGTAGGCACGTGCAACTTTTTGCTCGCCTGTACGCATCAGTGCTAATTCAACTTGGTCTTGAATTTCTTCGATATGAATTGTGCCACCTGACGGTAAGCGGCGGTTAAAGGTATTCAGCACCATTTCTGTAAGTTGCTCAATACGGTCATGGATACGACTTGAGTCGGCTCCCTGCTGACCCTCAACAGCTAAAAAGGCTTTTCCAATCGCAACAGAAATCTTTTCGGCATTAAATGTCGCGATTTCTCCAGTGCGCTTAATAACCTGAATTTGGCCAGGTGCGGAAGTGATGATGCTCATGTCAGCATAGCTCCATTATCATCTATTTTTATGTTCATAGACCGTTTGAACCGTGTACAGAATATGTCACGATGTTTGAGGGATAAACACAATACTTAGTGGTTAAAGTTTATTTTCAACACAAGATACGGGATTTTTTACAGCAGATCAATCCTTGACATTTTGGTAATTTTTTTTTCATGTCTTAACTGCTGAATTCACAGGCACATAGCATAACAAAGCCATTAAGAAAGGCTTATAGATAACTCTGTGGATAAGTCAAAAAACAAACACTTAAATTATTTCGGAAGCGCAAAGAAACAAATTGTTTAATACTGGTACAAAATTTATACTCAATATCCATGTTGTTTATAACAAGCATGTAATTCTGAAAAAGACATTAAAATTCATCATATTAATAAAAATATAACAAAAGTGCTTAGCCGTGTATCAGTTTGGTGAACGCCTACTTGTTTACAATGTAAACGTGTGTATATTGCAAAACATAAACCAATGTATCTGTCAGATTTTTATAGATAGATTCACTCTAATTGTAGGGGCATACAAATGAGCCAAGAAGAAAAGTTACCAAAAATTTTGATCGTTGAAGATGACGAACGTTTAGCTCGCTTAACACAAGAGTATTTGATTCGTAACGGTTTAGAAGTTGGGGTCGAAACAGATGGTAATCGTGCGATTCGCCGTATTATCAGTGAGCAACCAGATTTAGTTGTCTTGGATGTGATGTTACCAGGTGCAGATGGTTTAACCGTTTGTCGAGAAGTTCGTCCACATTACCATCAACCGATCTTGATGTTGACAGCGCGTACAGAAGATATGGATCAGGTACTTGGTTTAGAAATGGGTGCAGATGACTATGTTGCTAAACCCGTTCAACCACGTGTTTTATTAGCTCGTATTCGTGCTTTATTACGTCGTACTGATAAAACAGTTGAAGACGAAGTTGCTCAACGTATCGAGTTTGATGATCTCGTGATTGATAACGGTGGTCGTTCAGTGACTTTAAACGGTGAGCTGGTTGATTTTACGAGCGCTGAATATGACTTGTTGTGGTTACTAGCTTCAAACGCAGGGCGCATCTTATCTCGTGAAGATATTTTTGAGCGTCTCCGTGGTATTGAATACGATGGTCAAGACCGTTCGATCGATGTGCGTATTTCACGTATTCGTCCAAAAATTGGTGATGATCCAGAAAATCCAAAACGTATCAAAACTGTGCGTAGCAAAGGTTATTTATTCGTTAAAGAAACTAACGGGATATAATTTGCATCTTGCTTTAAATTAGCTTGGATTTATTTCCCTTATGGTAAGTCGAGTACTAAAAAACAGCATTTTCTTGCGAATTTATGCTGGATTAGTGGTTTTAGTTGTTGTTGTTGCCGCATTTTGTTATTTGCTGGTACAGGTCATCAACTATCAACGCGCGCAAGAATATCGTGAATATCTGACGGATGGTATTTCATATGTCATCAGTGAGGGGGTATCTCGACAGCCTCAAAAACAACAAAAGCTAGATTGGATTTCTGATGCTTCCGATTTACTAGAACTTCCAATCTACTATGTTGATGCAGCACGTGTAGAGCTTTCTCGTACTGAGAAAAAGCGGATTGCTGAGCAGAAATCGGTGGTTCGTTATGATGCCAATAATGGTGTGGGTTATATCATTATTGGTTTGAAAGATGATGCGAAACATTATCTTTATATCAAAGTGGATAAGCTCGGCGAGCGCCAAATGAAGGCATTGCCAATTTTTGTACTGGATTATTTGATTTTTTATCCGGGGCAAGAGCGTGAATATTTAGAAAGAATTAAAAAACATTTTTACTATCCGATTACGATTGCCAATATTAAAGATATTAATCTAGATTCAGAGCAAATCGGTCGTTTACGTCAAGACCAAAGTATTCTGTTATATAAGGATAGTGCAACTGTACGTGGTACTACCATCTCCATTGTATCTCCAATGCCAAACCATCCTGCACAAGTTCTTATCTTAGGTCCAGTTCCAATGTTTAATTGGATGCCTTTTCAGCTTTCAGCAGGTATTACCTTATTTAGCTTATTCTTATTAAGTCTAGGTGTTTACGGTTTAATTCTACCGCTTGAGCGGAAAATTCGTCAGGTTCGTCATGCCCTGAATAAAATGAAATCGGGTGACCTGTCATTACGTGTTCCGATTGAAGGCACAGATGAAATGGCAAATTTGGCATCAAGTTATAACAATATGTCAGACCATATCCAGCGCCTGATTGAGGCGCAACGGGAATTAATGCGCGCAGTGTCGCATGAACTCAGAACGCCTGTGGCGCGTATCCGCTTTGGTATGGAGATGCTGGCAGAAGAGGATGACTATAGTTACCGTATTCAGCAGGTGGAGATGATTGATAAGGATATTGAGGCACTCAATACCCTGATTGATGAAATCATGACCTATGCGAAACTGGAGCAGGGTACACCATCTTTGGACTTTGAGGACCTTGTGCTGGTCGAAGTACTTGATCAGGTTGCAATGGAAACTGAAGCACTGAAGACTCAAAAAGAAATTGAGTTAATTGCACCGCCGTTGTCATTATCTGTAGATGCTGAACGTCGCTATTTGCATCGTGTGGTACAAAACTTGGTTGGAAATGCCGTTCGTTATTGCGATCATAAAGTTCGAATTAGTGGTGGTGTTCGTGCTGATGGTAAGGCATATGTCTGTGTAGAGGACGATGGGCCGGGCATTCCAGAGCAAGAGCGCGCACGTATTTTTGAAGCCTTTGCTCGTTTGGATGATAGTCGTACACGCGCATCAGGTGGGTATGGTTTGGGTTTATCAATCGTGAGTCGTATCGCGTATTGGTTCGGTGGAGATATTATGGTAGACCAAAGCCCTAACTTAGGTGGCGCACGTTTTACCATGACATGGCCAGCGAAGCGTTATAAACAAAACATAAAAAAATAGTTTTAATTCATTTAAGCTTGTATGAAGAATATAAGAAAGCCAAAGCATCAAGCTTTGGCTTTAATTTTTTATGAAGCATAAATATTGCTTATTCATGAATAGATGAATCAGGCTCGATTAATGGATGACCAGACCTTAAGCCATTCAGTGCATCTATATTAAAATCTAGAAGTAATGAATTATTTTTTACGTCTATTTTATAACTTTTAATCAATGGTTGATCTCCATTTAATGTTTCAACTTTATAGCTATCAGCAATGTTTAGAATACTTTCAAGATTGGTTGTTGTTGCCGCAAAGTCTTCTCTAAAGACTTCATAGATATCTCTTAGGTCGAAAATTGCATTATCAGCATCAGGGTGTTTTTGAATATAACTTTCAATGTGCCGCATCAGCAGCTGTGAAAAAAAGAAATAATCTGAGTCATGTGTATATTCTAAATGCATATTTTTCTCCTTGTTTGCTACTTTTAGAATATCGATCTCTCGGCCAAATAGTGTATAAAGTTAATTAAAGCATGTAGCTGAATTGCAACATATTATGTCGAAATGACAACCTGATTTCGGCCCTATCTTTTTGCGTGGTAAAGCGCATTGTCCGCCTGCTTGAATAAATGCTCAATCGGCTGGTGATTTTCGGGCGTGCAAATGCACAGGCCAATGCTAAGCTGAATGAAAAAATGCTGCTATTGATCAATTGAAATAGGAGTTTGGCTCATGTGTCGGCGAATCTGTTCGGCACAGGTATGAACAGCCTCAATGCTGACACTTTTCTTTGGGGTAAATTAGGTCGGGCTATTATATAAATTTTGTTTAAATTTTCAGCACAAATTTGTATCAATGCAATGATTTAGTTCATGCTGCAATATTTTTGAGCATTGATGACAAGTTGCGGATATTTTTGGCGCAAGAATAAAGAAAAAAATGATTAACATTGGTTAGTCGATTTGATAATTCGATTTTTAAGGGTGAATTTGTAGCGATCTAGGTCGTATCAGGAAATTAATCAACAAAATCATCCTAAAGACTAAAGCGCTTCAACTAGCATGAGAAATTAGAAATCAGGTACAATTGGCGGGATTAATTTTGTGTTTGGTGTATTTGAAGGCCAATACATACATTCTTTGTTAAAAATAGGCCTGCCAGGAGTTATCCCCGCATGAGTGCCATTACTCCATACGATTGGGCGATTATCGCCTTCGTGATCGGCGTTACATTTCTTTGCGTTTTTATGCTTACAGTTCCCTTACTCCTCGGGGGTAAAGCATGGGGGCGTGCGAAGCAAGAGCAGTTTGAATCAGGTGTAGTTGGTGCGGGCGGTGCTCGTATCCGCTTGTCAGCCAAATTCTATTTAGTTGCAATTTTCTTCGTTGTCTTTGACTTGGAAGCTCTTTACCTCTACGCATGGTCGACATCAGTTCGTGAAGTAGGTTGGTTTGGATTTACCACGGTCGTTATTTTTGTTGTCGATCTTTTGATCGCTTTGGTTTATGCAATTTCTGTAGGCGCGCTGAATTGGGCACCTGTAGATCGTCGTAAATCTGCCGGTGTGACAACAAAAATTGGTTCACCGAATATGAATATTGCTGACATTACTCGATTCAATAATATTGAAGAGCTTGTTGTCGATCCTACTGGTCATATTCCAGCACAGTCTTCTGGTCGTGTTAAGTCTAAAACACCGACTACATCATCATTTGAACAGGAGTAAGTCGGGATGAAATATACTTTAACCCGTGCGAATCCAGATGCCGATCAGTATCCATTACAAGATCGTCAAATCGTAACTGATCCTCTTGAGGAAGAAGTGAATAAAAGTGTGATGATGACACGTCTTGAAGATGTGTTGCATACCGCAGTGAACTGGGGACGTAAAAACTCTTTATGGCCTTTTAACTTCGGTACATCATGCTGTTATGTTGAATATGCGACGACTTTAACTGGTGTACATGACTTGTCTCGTTTTGGTGCTGAGGTTATTCGTGCTTCACCACGTCAAGCAGATTTAATGATTGTTGCAGGAACCTGCTTTGTCAAAATGGCACCTGTAATTCAACGTTTGTATGAACAAATGCTTGAGCC
The DNA here is from genome assembly GCF_000369425.1 of Acinetobacter sp. NIPH 284. Taxonomy (NCBI): domain Bacteria; kingdom Pseudomonadati; phylum Pseudomonadota; class Gammaproteobacteria; order Moraxellales; family Moraxellaceae; genus Acinetobacter; species Acinetobacter sp. NIPH 284. Next base: position 488,783 of record NZ_KB850010.1, on the reverse strand, counting down.
TAAATGGGTCATCTCTATGGGTGCTTGTGCGAACTCTGGTGGTATGTACGACATCTATTCTGTAGTACAAGGTGTCGATAAAATTATTCCTGTTGATGTGTACATCCCAGGTTGCCCACCTCGTCCAGAAGCATTGATCCAAGCATTGATGTTACTTCAAGACCAAATTCAACTAGAGCGCCGTCCACTTTCAGCGGTGATTGGTGATGATCTTCAGCCTGTGTATAAGCCAAAGATGATGCCAGAACGCGATCGTAAAAATGCGGAACGTATTGCGGTGAAAAACTTACGCTCTATGGATGAAATTAAATAATTTGAACGATGAATTGTGACATGTCTGAAGAGACATGATCATCGGGAAAATTGCCAGAATTTGTATTAAATAGGAAGCCAAGCCAATGGCTGAAACTGACATTGCTATGCCAGAGTCAACGCAAGTTGATTCACGCCCAGCATTTGCAATCGTAGAAGAGCTCAAAACCAAATTTGGTGAGAACTTCTATGTGCAGGCGACTTTTGAAGAGTTTCCAACAGTCTGGGTTGAGCGCGCACGCGTGCAAGAAGTCCTTATGTTCCTCCGTAAAGTGGAACGTCCTTATGTAATGCTGTTTGACTTATCTGCGGTTGATGAGCGTTTACGTGTTCACCGTGATGGTTTACCAGCATCAGATTTTACTGTGTTTTATCATTTGTTATCGCTTGAGCGTAATAGTGATATTCGTATTAAAGTTGCATTAAATGAAAATGATTTAAGCATCCCAACCGCAACCAATATTTGGCCAAATGCCAACTGGTACGAGCGTGAAGCTTACGATATGTTTGGCATCGATTTCGCAGGGCATCCTATGCTCCGTCGTATCTTGTTGCCAACCTATTGGGAAGGTCATCCGTTGCGTAAAGAATATTCTGCGCGTGCGACAGAATATACGCCATATATGCAAGATCAAGCGAAACAAGATTTCGAACAAGAACACTTACGTTTCGTACCAGAAGACTGGGGTCTAAAACGCGGTAACGCTGATGAAGACTTCATGTTCCTCAACTTAGGTCCTAACCATCCATCTGCGCACGGTGCGTTCCGTGTGGTATTGCAGTTGGACGGTGAAGAAGTGAAAGATTGCGTACCTGATATTGGTTATCACCACCGTGGTGTGGAAAAGATGGCTGAACGTCAGACATGGCATTCATTTATTCCTTATACCGATCGTGTTGACTACTTGGGCGGTTGTGCGCAAAACATGCCTTATGTGATGGCAGTTGAGCAGCTTGCTGGTATTAAAGTACCTGAGCGTGCGCAAGTCATTCGTGTGATGTTAAACGAATTATTCCGTATCAATAACCACTTATTATTCTGTGGTACAGCGATTCAGGATGCGGGTGGTATGACCCCTGTGTTCTATATGTTCGCAGACCGTCAAAAAGTCTATGACATCGTTGAAGCGATCACGGGTTACCGTATGCATCCAGCATGGTTCCGTATTGGTGGTACGGCGCATGACCTTCCAAACAATTGGCAAAAACTTGTTAAAGAATTGCTAGAGTGGATGCCAAAACGTTTGAACGAGTACTACACTGCGGCACTTAAAAACTCAGTATTTATTGGTCGTACCCGCAATGTTGCTCAATACGACGCTAAATCTGCGTTGGCTTGGGGTGTAACGGGTACTGGTTTACGTGCAACGGGTATTGACTTTGACGTTCGTAAATATCGTCCATACAGTGGTTATGAAAACTTCGACTTTGATATTCCAGTGGAATATGAAGGCGATGCATATGCACGTGTCTTGGTTCACTTCCGTGAAATTACTGAGTCGTTGAAAATTATTCAACAGTGCTTGGACAACATGCCATCTGGTCCTTATAAAGCGGATCATCCACTGGCTGTTCCACCACCAAAAGATAAGACATTACAAGATATTGAAACCTTGATTACGCACTTCTTGAGCGTATCTTGGGGTCCTGTCATGCCTGCAGGTGAGTCATCATTTATGACTGAAGTGGTGAAAGGTGCGAGCACTTATTATTTGACTTCAGACAAGTCAACCATGAGTTACCGTACTCGTATTCGTACACCGACCTTCACACATTTGCAGCAAATGCCTTCTGTGATTAATGGCAGTTTGGTTTCTGACTTGATCATTTATTTGGCGACCATTGACGTGGTTATGGCTGACGTGGATCGCTAGGGGTAAACGATTATGATGATTTTGACTGATAAAAAACCTCGTGTGAATGTTGAAGGGATTTTGACTGCTGAAGAAATCCATGACATTGAACACCATATTGATCACTATCCATATCCACGTGCGGCATCATTGGATGCATTAAAATGCGTACAACGTCGTAATGGCTGGGTAGATGACGCTCAAATGAATGCGATTGCGCAATTGTTGACAATCAGTGTGGCAGATTTAGAGGGTGTAGCAACGTTCTATAACCGTATTTATCGCCAACCTGTAGGTCGTCATGTGATTTTGTTATGTGACTCAATTGCATGCTTCTTGATGGGTGCAGAAACTTTAGCAGAAGCATTTCAGCGAGAGTTAGGCATTCAGTATGGACAAACCACAGCAGATGGTCGTTTCACCTTGCTCCCAATTTGCTGTTTAGGCAACTGTGATAAAGGTCCAACGTTAATGATTGATGAAGATACTCACGGTTTAGTGGATGTGTCATCAGTTAAACAGTTATTGGAGAAGTATGTATGAATACTGAACCAAAACCAATTTATGGCGACGGTAATCCAGAAACTCATCCACTCACTTGGCGTTTGAGTAAGCAAGATGCTGTACGTAATGCTGATGAATACGAAGCTTTAGAAGGTTATGCAGGCTTCAAAAAAGCGCTCAGCATGCCACCAAAAGATGTACTTGACGTGATTAAAGCTGCGACAGTTAAAGGTCGTGGCGGTGCAGGCTTCCCAGCAGGGATCAAATGGTCACTGATGGCGCCAAACGACAATTCAGGTCCACGTTACCTGATCTGTAATGCTGATGAAATGGAACCAGGTACCTTTAAAGACCGTTTGTTGATGGAAAAACTTCCACATCAATTGATCGAAGGTATGTTGATCGCAGGTTATACCCTTGAAGCAACGCATGGTTATATCTTCATTCGTGGTGAATACATCGAAGCAGCTCAATACTTAAATGAAGCATTAGAGCAAGTTCGTGCCAAAGGTTACTTGGGTGAAAACATCCTCGGTACTGGTTGGAACTTTGAGATGCATGTGCACACGGGTGCAGGGCGTTATATCTGTGGTGAAGAAACTGCATTGATTAACTCGCTTGAAGGTCGTCGTGCCAATCCGCGTACTAAACCACCATTCCCACAAGTTGCTGGTGCATGGGGTCGTCCAACGATTGTCAATAACGTTGAAACCTATAATAACTTGCCAGCGATTATGTTGCGTGGTCCAGAATGGTATATCAACCTTTCTGCACATAAGTCTAAAGATCCAGGTACGAAGATCTATGGTGCATCAGGTAAGGTGAAATTCCCAGGACTTTGGGAACTTCCTTTTGGTACAACTGCGCGCGAAGTGATTGAAGATCATGCGGGCGGTATGCGTGACGGTCTAACACTGAAAGCATGGTTACCGGGTGGCGCATCAACAGATTTCTTGGCGGCTGAACATATTGACCTGCCAATGGACGCTGAAAGCATCATGAAAGCAGGTTCACGTTTAGGAACATGTTTGTTGATGGTGGTTGATGAAACCCAGTGTATGGTCTCTGCAACGCGTAATTTAGAAGAGTTCTTTGCACGTGAATCATGTGGTTTCTGTACACCGTGCCGTGATGGCTTACCTTGGGCAGTCAAAGCGCTGAAAGCACTCGAAACAGGTACAGGTAAGAAAGAAGATATCGATCATTTACAAGAACTGACTCGTAAATTATGGATCGGTAAAACTTTCTGTGCTCACGCACCGGGTGCGATGGAGCCGCTTATGGGCGCATTAAAATATTTCCGCCATGAGTTTGAAGCAAAGGTTAAAACCCATGCTTCTGCTCTTGACGTAGAACAAGCTTAAGGAATTCGACTATGGCTACAATTCATGTCGATGGAAAATCGTATGAAGTCAATGGCTCAGAGAACTTGCTACAAGCATGTTTAAGCCTTGGCATCGATATCCCGTATTTTTGTTGGCACCCATCCTTAGGTTCTGTTGGTTCTTGTCGTCAATGTGCGGTAACTCAATACGCGAATCCTGAGGACACACGTGGGCGTTTGGTAATGTCTTGTATGACACCAGCCGCTGACAATACTTACATTTCGATTGAAGACAAAGAAGCAACAGAGTTTCGTGCATCGATTGTTGAATTCTTGATGACGAATCACCCACATGACTGTCCAGTCTGTGAAGAAGGTGGTCACTGTCATTTACAAGATATGACGGTCATGACTCAGCACGATCGTCGTCGCTATCGCTTTACGAAACGTACACATCATAACCAAGAGTTAGGTTCTTTTATTGCACATGAAATGAACCGTTGTATCGCTTGTTACCGTTGTGTTCGTTACTATAAAGACTATGCGGGTGGTACCGACTTTGGTGTTTATGCGAATGCATCACGTGTTTATTTCGGTCGTCCGGAATCAGGTACTTTAGAATCTGAATTCTCTGGTAACTTGACTGAAGTCTGCCCAACAGGTGTATTTACCGATAAAACGCACTCTGCACGTTATAACCGTAAATGGGATATGCAGTATGCTCCGAGCGTATGTCATGGCTGTTCTTCGGGCTGTAACATCTCTCCAGGTGAGCGTTATGGTGAAATCCGTCGTGTAGAAAACCGTTTTAATGGTTCAGTAAACCAATACTTCCTTTGTGATAAAGGTCGTTTCGGTACGGGTTATGTCAATCGTGAAGATCGTCCACGCCAACCTCAATTCCGTAACGGTGAAACTGTTGCAACTGTGAGTGTTGATCATGCACTTGATCAAGTCATTGCACAGCTTAAAGGTAAGAAAGTTCTAGGTATCGGTTCTCCTCGTGCAAGTTTGGAATCAAACTACGCACTTCGCCAACTTGTTGGTCAAGCTAACTATTCAACAGGTATGTCTCAAAAAGAGCAGAACTTGGTTGAGTTAGCTGCTTCAATCATGCAAACACAGGGTATTTACAACCCGAACATGCGTGAAATTGAGAGCTATGATGCAGTTCTAATCTTGGGTGAAGACTTAACGCAAACAGCACCACGTATGGCTTTATCAGTTCGCCAAGCTGCGAAAAATAAAGCGAAAGAAATGGCTGCGAAAACGCGTACTCCTGACTGGTTAGCAGAGCCTGTGCAACGTATTGGCCAAGAAGCAAAATCACCGATTTATATTCTTGCTGCAACACAAACGCGTTTAGCGGATGTTGCAACAGGTGAAGTGGTTGCTTCTCCAAACGATATTGCACGTTTAGGTTTCGCGGTTGCTGCTGCTGTTAAAGGCGAAGCGCTTTCTGGTTTAGCGGATGATGCAAAAGCATTTGCACAAACGATTGCTGACACTTTAAAAGCCGCGAAAAAACCATTGATTATCTCTGGTACAAGCTTACAAGATTCAGCGATTATGGAAGCTGCTGCACAAGTTGCACAGAATCTTGGTGAAAATGCTGGTTTATCTTTGACGGTTCCTGAAGTGAACTCAATGGGTCTAGCATTATTCGGTGGTTTAAGTTTAGAACAAGCTTTTGCACAAGACTATGATGCCGTAGTTGTGGTTGAAAATGACCTAACTCGTCGTTTGCCAGTCGCTCAAGTAAAAGCTGCGCTTGATAAAGCTGAAACTGTGATCGTATTGGATCACAGCGAAACTGAGACCGTGAAGCTTGCAGACATCGTTCTTTCAGCAGCAAGTTTTGCTGAAGGTGATGGCACTGTAGTGAGTCAAGAAGGCCGTGCACAACGTTTCTATCAAGTGTATGACCCAAGCTACTACAAGCCTGAATATGCGATCAAAGAATCATGGCGTTGGTTACATGCTGTTGAGACAGGTCTTAAAGGTAAAGCAGTCGATTGGACATTGCTTGATGATGTAATTGATGACATCGTGAAGAATGTTCCAGTACTTGAAGCGATTCAAGATGTTGCACCAGATGCAGGTTATCGTGTTCATGGTTTGAAAATTGCACGTGAGCCACGTCGTTACTCAGGTCGTACCGCAATGCGTGCGCCGTTATCGATTCACGAGCCAAAACAACCAACCGATCCAGACTCAGCATTAACATTCTCTATGGAAGGTTATGTGGGTAATCAGACAGCATCGTCTTTAGTACCTTTCGCATGGGCTGCGGGTTGGAACTCGCCACAAGCGTGGAACAAGTATCAAGATGAAGTTGGTGGTCATTTAAAAGGTGGTGATTCGGGTGTACGTTTATTCGATCGCTTAGCAAAACGTCCTGCACGTAGCTATGTTGCACCGACTGCCGTGGTTGTGAATCCTGAAAGCTTCCGTCTTGTGCCAATGCACCATATCTTTGGTTCAGGTGAATTCACGATTAAAACACCAGCAATGGAATCACGTATTCCTGAAGCGATGTTTGCCGTGGGTGAACAAGATGCGACGCGCTTAAATGTTCAAGATGGTCAACGTATTACCGTGAAAGCAGGCGAAACGAGCATCAGCTTACCTGTACAGGTCATCGAATATTTACCAACAGGCTACATTGGTTATCCAATTGGTCTAGCACCAACCGTTTCATTGGCAGAGCCTGTGTCTGTGGCAGTAGGAGTGTAATTCATGAATCAAGAAATTATACGTCAAACGCCACTTTGGGCTGAGAACTGGCCAATCGCTTATTCAGTGATTCAAGCAGTTGTGATCCTGTTGGTGGTGGTTTTGGTTGCTGCATTAATGTCATTTATTGAGCGTCGTCTCTTGGCGTTATGGCAAGACCGTTATGGTCCAAACCGTGTTGGTCCGGGTGGTATGTTCCAGATCGTTGCCGACATGCTCAAGATCATGTTCAAAGAAGACTGGACACCAAAGTTTGCCGATAAGCTGACTTTTCGTTTAGCACCAGCAGTTGCGATGGCAACTGCGGTACTTTCGTTTATGGTCATCCCAGTAAGTCCTACACTGGGCGTTGCGGATATGAGTATCGGTCTATTGTTCTTTATGGCAATGGCGGGTATTGCAGTTTATGCAGTGCTGTTTGGTGGTTGGGCGTCTAACAACAAATACTCGTTACTCGGTGGTCTTCGTTCTGCTGCTCAAACTATTTCTTATGAAGTGTTCTTGGGTATTTCATTGATGGGTGTGGTTGCGATTGCAGGCTCATTCAATCTACGTGAAATCGTTGAAGCTCAACGTGATGTTTGGTTTGTTATTCCACAATTCATTGGTTTCATTATCTTTGTTATTGCTGGTGTTGCAGTGACGCATCGTCATCCATTTGACCAACCAGAAGCTGAGCAAGAATTGGCGGAAGGTTATCACGTTGAATATGGTGGGATGAAGTGGGGGATGTTCTTCGTTGCGGAATACGTAAACGTGGTTTTAATCTCTGCACTGATCGTAACGTTATTCTTCGGCGGATGGCTTGCACCATTTAACTTAGAAATTCCATTTGTTCCACCAGTTTTTTGGTTCGTGATTAAAACAGCATTCTTTGTAATGATGTTTGTATTGGCGCGTGGTTCTTTAATGCGTCCACGTTATGACCAAGTGATGAATTTTGGTTGGAAAGTTTGTTTGCCATTGGCGTTGGTCAACTTGTTAGTGACTGGTGCTGTGATTCTGATGAATCAGGCCTAGGACAGCAAGGAGTACAAAATGTATAAAATTCTAGCTGGATTTGGATCGATTGTCCGTTCGTTGTGGATGGTGTTTAGCCATGTAACACGTAAACGTGACACGATTTTATATCCAGAAGTACCAGCTGAACAAATTGTGCCTCCACGCTTTCGTGGTCGTATCATCTTGACGCGTGATCCAGATGGTGAAGAGCGTTGTGTGGCATGTAACCTGTGTGCGGTTGCATGTCCTGTTGGCTGTATTTCATTACAAAAAGCGGAAAAAGAAGATGGACGTTGGTATCCAGAATTTTTCCGTATCAACTTTTCACGCTGCATTTTCTGCGGTATGTGTGAAGAAGCTTGTCCTACAACTGCAATTCAGATGACTCCAGATTTTGAACTTGCTGAATATGTACGCCAAGACTTGGTTTATGAAAAAGAAAACTTATTGATTTCTGGCCCAGGCAAATATCCTGACTATAACTTCTACCGTGTCACTGGTATGGCAGTAAATGGTAAGGAAAAAGGTCAGGCACAAAAAGAAAGTGCACCAGTTGATGTACGGAGCTTGTTACCATGATGTGGCCATTTTATTTGATGGCACTTGTGGCCATCGTATCGACAATACGTGTTGTGACAAATACGAATCCCGTACATGCTCTTTTAAGTTTAATCGTTTCTTTACTTGCTGTTGCTGGTATTTTCATGATCGTGGGTGCGCCTTTTGCTGGTGCACTTGAGATTATTGTTTATGCTGGTGCAATCATGGTGTTGTTCGTCTTCGTGGTCATGATGTTGAACCTTGGACAAGATACGGTTGAACAAGAACGTAAATGGTTAACTTCTGATGCATGGGCATATCCTGCATTAATGAGTTTCTTATTGGGCTTGGTTTTGGTTTGGATGTTGGGTGGAGAATACACCACGATTTCTGCACCATTAGGTACAGAAATTGTAGGTCCTAAAGCAGTCGGTCAAGCATTATTTACTCACTATCTATTATTGGTAGAAGTTGCCGCGATGTTATTGCTTGCAGCCTTAGTTGCTGCATATCACCTTGGCAAACGTGAACCAAGTGCAGAAGAGGATAAAGAATAATGGGACACATCCCTTTAGAACATGGTTTGATTGTTGCAACCATCCTTTTTGCACTCGGTTTTTACGGTGTAATGGTGCGACGCAACCTATTATTTATGCTAATGAGCCTTGAAGTGATGATGAATGCTGCTGCATTGGCATTTGTTTTGGCAGGTAGTGTTTGGGCTCAACCAGATGGACAAGTGATGTTCATTTTGATCCTAACGCTTGCTGCGGCAGAGGCGTGTATTGGTCTTGCGATCGTCCTTCAGTTTTATCATCGCTTCCATCACTTGGATGTGGATGCTGCTAGTGAGATGCGCGGATGAGTACATTATATTTAACCGTTTTATTCCCGCTCATTGGTTTTATCCTGTTAGCGGCAGGGCGTAACAAACTGTCTGAAAATGTCGCTGCCATTATTGGTGTCGGTTCAGTTGGTTTATCTGCCTTATTTGCTTTAATCGCTGGCCTTGCATTTACCAGCAGTGGCCAAACTGTTTTTGTTCAACACTTATGGACGTGGTTCAGTGTTGGCGGTTTTGAGCCAGGCATCAGCTTGCACCTCGATGGTTTGTCATTATTGATGACTGGTATGATCACAGGTGTTGGTTTCCTGATTCACATCTTTGCATCATGGTATATGCGTGGTGAAGAAGATTACGCACGTTTCTTCTCTTATTTCAACCTGTTCGTTGCCAGCATGTTGTTGTTGGTACTCGGCGATAACTTGGCGTTATTGTTCTTAGGTTGGGAAGGCGTAGGTCTGTGTTCATACCTCTTGATTGGTTTCTACTACTCAAACCCTGCAAATGGTTGGGCAGCAATCAAGGCATTCACCGTAACACGTGTGGGTGATGTTTTCTTACTCATCGCATTGTTCTTGCTCTATCAACAGTTTGGTACGTTGAATACACAGTACATTGTTGAACATGCAGCGACTGTGATGACGCAAAGCTCATCATTGTCGATTTGGACAGCATTGATGTTGTTCTTAGGTGCGGCAGGTAAATCAGCGCAAATTCCATTACAAACTTGGTTAGCTGATGCGATGGCTGGTCCTACACCAGTATCTGCATTGATCCATGCTGCAACAATGGTGACAGCGGGTGTGTACTTATGCTGCCGTATGTTCTCTGTGATGGAAATGGCACCAGAAGTGATGCAGTTCATCTCGATTACAGGTGCAGTAACCTTACTTGTAGCTGGTTTTGCTGCATTGGTTCAAACCGATATCAAACGTATCTTGGCTTACTCAACTATGAGTCAGCTCGGTTATATGTTTATGGCGGTGGGTGCTGAGGCGTATCAAGCTGGTTTATTCCATATGCTTGCTCACGCATTCTTCAAAGCGTTATTGTTCCTTTCTTCGGGTGCCGTAATTCTTGCATGTCATCACGAACAAAACATTTTCAAAATGGGTGGATTACGTAAAAAGATTCCATTTGTATTCTGGTGTTTCGTCATCGGTGGTGGCGCATTAGCTGCACTTCCAATCGTAACAGTTGGCTTCTTCTCTAAAGATGCGATCTTGGGTGCAGTATATGCACAGTCTACGATTGCAAACCTTCCACTTTATAATACGTTGTACTGGGTTGGTGTTGCGGGTGCATTCTTAACGTCTATCTATACGTTCCGTTTAATCTGGGTGGTATTCTTTGGCGAAGAAAAAACCCATGCACATGCCATTCATGGCGTGACTTACTGGGCACCACTTGCAATTCTTGCGACCTTATCAACAGGTATTGGTTATTTCTTACAAGCACCTGTTGCAAAATTATTGACTGCTGCAAGTATTCCAAGCTTTGTTGTTCCTGAAGCTTTAGAAGAAGCTGTTGCACATGCAGAACATTTAGCAAGTGGTGTTGCCCTTGTTGGTTTAGTTGTTGGTATTTTCTTATTTACCTTTGCGTATGGTGCGGTTAAATCATTTGCTCAAACGTCTTTGGGTTCTGGTTTAGCACATATTTGCCGTACCGCATTTGGTTTTGATGCTTTGTATGACATTGTTTTTGTAAAACCATATTTATTGATTGCGAAAATCTTAGGTCGTGATCCAATTGATGGTTTATGGTTAGTGCTACCTGCACTTGTGAAAGGTGGTAATAGCTTTACAAGTTCGCGTCAAACAGGTTCATTGCGTGAATACGCATCAAGCATGTCACTCGGTGTAGTGGTGTTATTGATGATCTTGATCGTGATTCAGGTTGTGGGGAAATAAAATGGAAAACAATTTAATTTTACCCGCACTGATTTTAGTTCCTTTCATTGCTGGTTTTATTTGTTGGTTGGTTGATAAATTTGACCAACATTTGCCACGCTGGATTGCCTTGATTGGTATGCTCATTACCTTTGGTTTGGGTATTGCACTATGGCAAACTGGTACATATAGCTACGAGTTGGGCGGTAAAGTCCCAACTTGGGCTGCTGAATTCCATCTCCCGTGGATTCAGTCTTTGGGTATTAGCATTCACTTGGCTGTGGATGGTTTATCTCTACTCATGGTTTTACTTACAGCATTACTTGGTGTACTTGCTGTTGGTTGTTCATGGGGTGAAATTCAAAAGAATGTTGGTTTCTTCCACTTAAACCTCCTTTGGAGTTTAGGTGGGGTTATCGGTGTATTCCTTGCAATTGACTTATTCTTGTTCTTCTTCTTCTGGGAGATGATGCTTGTACCAATCTATTTCTTGATTGCGTTATGGGGACACTCAGGATCAAATGGTCGTTCACGTGTTTATGCTGCAACTAAATTCTTCTTATATACACAAATTGCTGGTTTGATCATGTTAATCGGTATCTTAGGCTTAGTGGTCTATGGATATATGATGACAGGTATGATTGGTTTTGATTACAGCTACTTATTGGCTGTTGCAAACCACTTACCGCCAGAAGTTGCATATGCATTTATGTTGTGTTTCTTTGTTGGTTTTGCAGTTAAATTACCTGTGTTCCCATTACATGGTTGGTTACCTGATGCGCATGCACAAGCACCAACAGCGGGTTCTGTGGACTTGGCTGGTATTTTGATTAAGACAGCAGCGTACGGTCTACTTCGTTTCGTAATTCCATTCTTCCCAGCAGCGTCAGCTCAGTTTGCTGATATTGCAATCATTTTGGGTCTGATTGGTATTTTCTACGGTGCATTCTTGGCGTACCAACAAACAGACATGAAACGTTTGCTTGCGTATACGTCTATTTCACACATGGGTTTCATTTTACTTGCAATCTATGCAGGTAATATTCTGACTTTCCAAGGTCTGATGATCATGATGTTGGCACATGGCTTGTCATCTGCTGCATTGTTCATTATGTCGGGTCAAGTGTATGAGCGTTTACACACACGTGATCTACGCTTAATGGGTGGTCTTCGTGGTCAACTGCAATATTTACCATTCTTCTTGATGTTCTTTGTTGCAGCACTTGTCGGTGTACCTGGTCTAGGTAACTTTATTGGTGAATTCTTAATTCTTATGGGTTCATTCAAAGCTTATCCTGCATTCACAATCATTGCTGCAGTAAGTTTAGTATTTGCAGGTCTTTACGGTCTGATTCTGATTCACAAAGCACTTTTTGGCGAACCAAATGCTGAACAAAAGCAACACTATCCGAGTCCACTGAAAGATTTATCAGTACGTGAAGTGAGCATTTTGATGATCTGTGTGATTGGTTTACTTTGGTTAGGACTTTACCCACAGACATTCTTGGATATGTCACATTCAAGCATGCAGTGGTTAGTCAATAGTTATATGCCAGTACAAGAAGTTGTTGAAACTGTTCAACAGACTGCAACTCAACTTGAACAAGTGGAGATGCGATAAACCATGAACTTCACACTTTCTTTTTCTGAGCTTATGCCACTTGCCCCAGCGATGATTGTGGCATTGACTGCAGTTGTTGTGATGTTATTGATTGCGATTAAACGTAATCATAATCTGATTGCAACAACGACAGTTGTGGGTCTAAACCTTTCTGCAATTCTAATTGCATATACCATGTTTAGCGGGCATTTTGTCCCTGCAAACGTGATGGGCATGTTTATGGTTGATCCATTTACCATGCTCTACCAATTCCTGATTTTGATTGCTGCTTTGGCTTGTAGCACGCTTTCACATGCTTACATTGAAACGTATAAAGATAATCGCGAAGAGTTGTACATCTTGCTATTGTGTTCAGTAGCAGGTGCGATGTTGATGGTTGCTAGCTCTCATTATGCTTCGTTCTTTATCAGCTTAGAATTAATGTCAATTCCTGTGTACGGTATGTTGGCTTACACGCATCAACGTAGCCAATCTTTAGAAGCGGGAATTAAGTATCTTGTACTTTCAGCAACTGCATCTGCGATGTTGTTGATGGGTATGGCATATATCTATGCGTATACAGGTTCATTGTCATTCTATGATTCTGTTCAAGCTTTGATGACTGCGATCAAGCAACCAATGGTGCTATTAGGTTTAGGTCTCATTATCTTTGCTGTTGCATTTAAGCTTTCACTTGCACCATTCCATAAATGGACGCCTGATGTGTATGCAGGTGCACCAGCACCTATGGCGACATTCTTAGCTACAGCTGCCAAAGTTGCAACGATTGGTTTATTTGTACGTTACTTATTAAGTTCTGGTGCAATCTTAGTTGAATCAATAGTGACTGTTTTGACAGTCATTGCTGTGTTATCAATTTTGGTCGGTAACTTACTTGCAGTACGTCAAGTTAACTTAAAACGCATCCTTGGTTATTCATCAATTGCACACTTTGGTTACTTGTTGATTGCTTTGATTAGTATGACTTATGCAAGTTTAGGCAGTGTAACGGTTTATGTGATTACTTATGTACTCACCACAATCGGTGCATTTGGTGCAGTTGCGTTAATGTCTAGTCCATATAACAACGTTGATGAAGCACAAAGTCTTGCAGACTACCGTGGTTTGTTCTGGCGTCGTCCGATCTTGACTGCAACATTAACGGTGATGATGTTGTCATTAGCAGGGATTCCATTAACTGCAGGTTTTATTGGTAAATTCCTTGTGATAATGGCTGCTGTAACAACTCAACATTGGTTCTTGGCTGCAATGGTTGTTGTCGGAAGTGGTATTGGCTTGTATTACTACTTACGTGTCATGGTGGTGATGTATATGACTCCACCAGAAACACCTCGTATTGATGCTGACGCACATTGGGGAACTAAAGTTGGTGGTATCATGGTACTTGGTGCAGCATTGCTTGTACTATTACTTGGTATATACCCAGATCCAATGATCAATTTAGCATTGAAATCAGAGATTCTTTCTCCATTACATTTCATGTTATCTCAGCAACAGTAATCATCCGATAATCTGATTTGTACAAAAAAGCCTCCAAAATTTGGGGGCTTTTTTTAATGAAGAGTAAAAAAACACTCTATAATACTCAAAGATTAATATTAGTTAGGTACTTACTCGTGTCGATTCAAGAAATTCGCCATCCGCTTATTCGTCATAAACTTGGTTTATTACGCCGTTCAGACATTAGCACAAAGAACTTCCGTGAATTGGCGCAAGAAGTCACGATGCTACTGACTTATGAAGCGACTAAGGATCTACCTGTTGTGGATCATGAAATTGATGGTTGGGCAGGTAAAGTTTCGACTCAACGTATCGCAGGCAAGAAAATTACCATTGTTCCTATCTTGCGTGCTGGAATTGGTATGCTTGAAGGCGTACTGAGCTTGATCCCAAGTGCCAAAGTGAGTGTATTGGGTTTAGAGCGTGATGAGGCGACTTTAGAGGTTCGTACTTACTATAAAAAATTAGTACCTGATGTTGCGAATCGCTTAGCGATGATTATTGATCCAATGCTGGCAACAGGAAATTCGTTAATTGCTGCAATTGATGTACTCAAGGCAAGTGGCTGTAAAGATATCCGTGTTATGGTTTTGGTTGCGGCACCTGAAGGTGTTGCAAAAGTAGAAGCTGCGCACCCTGACGTACGTATCTATACGGCATCGATTGACCAAGGTTTGAATGAGGATGGCTATATCGTTCCAGGTCTTGGAGATGCGGGTGATAAGATTTTTGGTAGTGTTCAAAAAGATTAATTTTTGAAAATATGCTTAAAACAGAGACTTAATCCAACCGTACTGTTTTCAGGGGAGGATTTAAAGTCTCTTTTTTTATATACTGAAATACAGTACTTGCAAAATTAGGTGAATGTCATGAAGAAAGAATTTTATCAGGGAAAAGTTAAACAATATAATCCAGACAAAGGGTTTGGTTTTATTGCAACTGCTGAAGGCGAGATCTTTTTTCATATTTCAGATTTTCCTGCATCGGAAGGTGAGCCGAAACGAAATGAAAAAGTAAAATTTGTAGCCCTAGAAAATAATGGAAAATTTAAAGCAGTACAAATTGAACGAGTAGATCCGAATCCTGCAAAAACTAAAAAAAATAAAATATTGGCTCATAATCAATCGATTACATCAGAATTGTTATCAAACTTTCGACGTTAATCATCTAGATAAAATATGGAGAGAATTTTCTTGATCTCCATATTGATCCATTAGGCTTTGCAAATGAGAAAAGAAAATATGTTTGTTGAAGGTAAAATTAAAAAATATAATTCAGAAAGAGGATTTGGCTTTATAGCGCTTGAAGGGCAGGCAGATATCTTCTTTCATATTACCGATTTTCCCACAGCAGGCGGTGAGCCAAAAGTCGGCGAATTACTTAAATTTCTTATTGTGCAAGATAAAGATAAATTTAAAGCAGCAAATATTGTTCGGTTAGATTTAAAGAGCTCTTATTCTTCTAATCATTTTTCCTCTAATTCTGAGATCTCTTCTAATGCAATTTTACCAAATAATCCTCAATCTAATTCTAAAAAGAGAATGATCGTTACGGTCATTGGTTTAATGATTATTGCGGTTTTAGCAGTTTTGGTCTTTAAAAAATATCAGTCTTATCAACAGTCACAAAGGTTAAAAGCAGCGCAGTTGATTGAAGAGCAAAAGAGGATTGTGGAGGCTCAGCGTCAGGCTTTGGGTGATTTACCTGAAGTAAAGTTATCTGAAAAAACGGAGCAAGCTTTAAAAGCAATACCAACGCCAGCAATACACCATGATCAAAAACGATTAGAACAGCAACCTGCCACCGCGCAAACCCAATTTAGTTGTGATGGGCGAACTCACTGTTCTCAAATGCGTTCGTATGAAGAGGCTGTCTTCTTTTTAAGGAATTGTCCAAATGTGAAAATGGATGGAAATAATGATGGTGAACCATGTGAACAACAATTCTGATGATAAAAAAAGATCAGGTTTAAACCTGATCTTCACAAAAATGTAAAAAGGCTTTGAGTCCAGGACCTTGGTATTTTTGACGATGCACCAACATGTACAATGGGCGAGTTAATTGCCAATAAGGTGTATTAAGAATAACCAATTGACCTTTCTCCTCCAGTGGTTCAATTGCGAGTCTTGAAACACAAGACATGCCCAAACCACCAGCAACAATTTTTAAGATTGCTTCGTTATGACCGAGGGTTAAACGTATATTGGCATCTGGTAGATCTTGTAAAATCGCATTGTCAAAAACTTCACGTGTGCCTGAGCCTTCTTCACGTAAAATCCATTCAACCTCATGGAAATCTGCTGGTGTAATTGGGCGATCTAACTTTGCTAGAGGATGATCAGGTGCACAGCAGACTGCAAGCTCATCATCTCGCCAATGGATACATTGCAATTGAGGCAAATGGCACGAACCTTCGATCAAGGCTAAATCAAGCTGAAATTGATTCACTGCTTCAATCATTTGGCGAGTATTGCCGACTTGTAATTGAAGATGGGCTTGAGGATGATGCTGTAAAAATTCAGCCATCAGATCAGGCATTAAATAATCACTGATCGTTAAGGTTGCACCTAAACGTAAATCAATGCTTTGCAGTTCACCTTTAGCAGCTTGTTCAAAGGATTCGCAGCGACCCAAAATTTCTAAGGCTTGAGGTAATAAAAAACGCCCTAAATCATTCAGTTGTAAACGCTTGCCTAAACGGTCAAATAAAGGCGCACCTAAGCCATCTTCTAAATCAGCCAAAGCCATACTTGCTGCACTTTGTGTCAGTCTGACAGCATCACTCGCTTTGGTTACTGTTCCTTCTTGTGCAACCGCCACGAAAACAGCCAGTTGGCGTAAGGTCATGCGCATGTTAAATAGCCTTAATGTTTTGAGTATCCATCAATTATTCGATCATGCTAACATGAGCCTACTGTTTCGTGCCACGTTCAAATCATGTCAATTGAAAAATTTAGCGTAGAAAAAGTTCTATCTGTTCATCGTTGGGCTCACAATCTTTTTAGTTTCACCATAACCCGACCTGCTCATTTTAAATTTACAGCAGGGCAGTTTGCGCGAATTGGTTTAATGGTTGGCGGTGAGCTAGTTGTAAGAGCTTATTCTGTTGTTTCTTCGCCCTTTGATGAAACTTTAGAATTCTTTTCGATTGTTGTTCCCGATGGTGCATTTACGTCAAATTTGCAACACCTTAAAGTTGGTGATGAACTTTATTTAGATAAAATACCTTATGGTTATTTGACTTTGGCAAGGTATCAACAACCTTTACCGCAAGATCTTTGGCTATTGGGGACTGGTACTGGACTTGCACCATTTCTATGCATGTTACAAGACTTTGAAACTTGGAATAAATATAAACATATTCATCTAGTTTATAGCGTTCGCACAGAGTCTGAGTTGGCTTATGTGGAACGTATTGAAGAAATCGCAGCATCATTTGGTGAAGGGCATTCTGGATTTAAATTCATTCCAATTATTACCCGTGATCCTAAAGCCGCATTACATGATCGACTCCCAATTTTAATTGGTAATGGCGAATTAGAAAAAGCAGCAGGATTCGCTTTGAACCCTGCCAGTAGTCATGTGATGTTGTGTGGTAATCCTCAGATGGTTGAGGATACAAAAGAGGCACTTAAACAACGAGGTTTAACGATGAATCGTCGTGGTGAAGGTAATATTGCAGTAGAGAATTATTGGTAGTCGTATGGTATGGATATGTCTTAATGTACAAACATATCCATAAATTCACGGATTTCTTGAATTGCAGTATCGACATCAGTGTTTAGCCATGTCGGTTCAAAAATACCGATATAATGTTCTAAACGGTCTTGAGGAACAACAAGGCGAACAGGGCAATCTTCTTCGAGTAGGCGCCAAGGTAAAATAGGCACTTCATTGTCTAAAAAAGGTTGTACATTTCGAATATCGATAATCATTGCATTTACACAATCAGGTAAAGGCATGACGGAGAATTCTTCAGTGCGACGACGGAAGTATTCTAAATCTCCCCATTTTAAGATATAGCTTGGCTTATTGAACTCAATAATTCCTATTAAATGTTCATCACGTGTGTGATGTAAAAAACATTGATGAGTAACATCCGTGTCTAAATCAAGAGAAACACTTTGTTGACTATAGGACATAAAGCAAAACATATGAGAAACGAAGCCGACTAGTATAGCTTATTTTTAGCGTATTCTAAAACCGACTATATTTTAAACAAAAAAATAAATAAAAAAAGTAGAGTTCTGCAAACACTGCAACGATAGTCCGAAGCTTTTTCACACAATGCAACATTGAGTATTGCTAAGATAAAAGCCTAACAAATAAAAGGATGAGGGCTGCTATGATGCATGATTTTAGTAAGCCACAACCTCATGTGGCGAGTCGAGAGGAAATTGCAAAGAAAAAGAAACTACCCGTTTATATGTTGATCATTGTGGGGGTTTTCCTAATTGCACTTCTTGTTTATATGGTCGCGGATCATTCAGCGAATCCAACTGCTCAATTGATGATGTCAAATCTGCAGTCTGTAATTCTGAATGCTTAATGGCTTTGACTAAAACAATTTATCTAAAAGCTCATTGATGTGAATCAATGAGCTTTTTTGCAAAATTATGCGGACTTTTTGTTGTATTAGTGATGCTGTCGATTGATTCAAAAATCGACAAAAACTAAGGTGATAAACATTCATAGTTTGTGTGTTTCAACATAAAACAGTGATGGGTGATTTATATCAAGATTTAAAAATACAAGATAAGGATAACTCGCATGAATGAATTTTTTAATGATCCCTCCCAGAGAGGAGGATTTAACGCAATGTATTATTGGGACCAGTTTCACCCAATTTTAGCGGCAATTTTGATCTTACTGGTGGGTTGGATTATTGCCTTAATCATTGCCGCAGGTGTAAAGCGGCTATTGCAAAAGGTTGGTACCAATCACAAGTTATCTTCGGTAACTGATCGTACGCCCAATATTGAAAACTTGGTTTCTAAATTGGTGTTTTGGTTTGTTATGATTCTCGCTGTGGTTGGCTCACTCAATGTTTTAAATATTAGTGGTGTAAGTGACCCGTTTAGCAATATGGTAGGACGAGTACTTGCTTATATACCAAACTTATTTGCAGCCGTTGCAGTAGGATTTATTGGTTGGATTGTGGCGCGTTTGGTACGTGCTGGATTGACCAATGTATTATCTAGAACAGAATTAGATGAGAAGCTAAGCAGTGAAGTTGGTGTTAACGCTTTAAGTAGTAATATCGCAGAAATTTTTTACTGGTTGGTTTTATTACTATTTCTACCAATTGTGCTGTCTATTTTAGGTTTAACAGGACTGCTGATTCCTGTACAAAACATGGTAAACGAAGCGATTGCTTATCTGCCTAATTTGTTTATTGCGGGTGTGATCCTTTTTGTAGGTTATATTCTCGCCAAGATTGTGCGCGGTATTGTCGAGGGATTAGGTAATAGCTTGGGATTACAAACGCAAGCTGAAAAAGTAGGATTATTTAAAAACTCAAATATATCGAAATTTTTAGGCTCATTTGTGTTTGCAATTATTGTCATCACAGCGTTGATTGTGGCATTTGAAGCTTTAGGAATCCAAGCGATTTCTCAACCCGCAACAGCGATGTTGAATGAAATTATGTATGCAATTCCACAAATTATTGCAGCTGGTTTAATTCTAATCGTTGCTTATATTGTTTCTCGTTTTGTTGGACGTTTAGTCGCTGAACTTATTTCAGGGGCGGGAATTGATGAAATTCCAATGAAGCTTGATTTGCAACGATTCCTTGGACAAACACGTGTTTCTGATCTGATCGGTTATTTGATTGTATTTTTTACCATGTTGTTTGCAATCTCTGAAGCTGCGAACCGTCTTGGCTTAGAGCAAGTAAGTGTGCTGATTGCGATGTTTATTCAGTTTGGTGCAAGTATTTTATTGGGTGCAGTCATTTTGGTGATTGGATTCTGGCTCGCCAATGTCGTGGCTAATGTGGTACAACGCGGTGAATACAATAGTTCACGTTGGTTAGCAAACCTAGTTCGTATTTTAATTATGGGCTTAGTGATTGCGATGGGTCTAAAAGCTATGGGTATTGCGGATTCGATTGTGAATTTGGCTTTTGGTTTGACGCTTGGTTCAGTTGCAGTTGCTTTTGCCTTGGCATTTGGTTTAGGTGGTCGTCAACCTGCAGAACGCTTATTGACAGGTTTATTAGATAAGGCAGAGAATGAAGCGAAACAGCCAAATCCGTTAGATAAAGAAATCACACCAAGTCATTCGGTACCACCAATAACACCACCGACCCCACCTTATTCAGATGAATAGTAAAAATAATCTTTGATTTTTTGAACCAATTCGACCACTCTAAGCAGGGTGGTCGTTTTGTTTGTATAAGCATTATTGAG
This sequence comes from Acinetobacter sp. NIPH 284, assembly GCF_000369425.1. Lineage (NCBI taxonomy): Bacteria > Pseudomonadati > Pseudomonadota > Gammaproteobacteria > Moraxellales > Moraxellaceae > Acinetobacter > Acinetobacter sp. NIPH 284. The sequence continues at coordinate 468,242 of NZ_KB850010.1, read as the reverse complement.
TTTTTATCTATATCGTGATTAGGGCATATTTTAGAAAAACGAGACCTAAAACTGAATTTTAGGGTACATATGACTGTAGTTTAATAGGATTAATCAAAAACTTGACCTGAAAAGCAATTCATTTATAGATAAAGTATCAATAGTCTCTAAATAAAAATTCTATAGAGGAGAGTGAAATGAAGAGGCCAAATCGCGTATTTGCACCGATTATTATTGCAGGTATTACTGTAGGTTTTTTGGCGAGTGCGTACAAATTTGTTGTTGCGAAATCAAATACGGCTAAAGAAAAACCAATTAAAAATACTCAAAAAGTATCTTCTACAGAAGCTGCTAACTCTTCAGATCATCATGCTTAGTGTTATTTAGCAATCGGCTTAATGTGTTAAGTGAACTAAACAAATTGAGCCGCTGCTTGAGCCGAAGACCATGCCCATTGGAAGTTATATCCTCCCAAATGACCTGTTACATCGAGTACTTCACCGATAAAATATAAGCCTTTCTGCTTTTTACTTTCCATGGTTTTTGAAGAAACTTCGCTAGTGTCTACGCCACCTAATGTGACTTCAGCAGTACGATATCCTTCAGTTCCAGATGGCTTAACAGAAAAGGCGTGCAATTGATCAGCAATTTGCTCTAGTTGTAAATCGCTAAAATTGCCAATCGCAGTTTCACTTTGTTCCGCCCAAATTAGTTGTTGTAGCTCAAGCACGATACTTTTCGCCGTGAATTCACTGAGCAAAGTTCTGAGCAGAACTTTGGGTTGCGACTTTTTCTTTTCCTTGAAGAATTGAACTAAATCTTGGCTCGGGAAAAAATCAATTTTAAAGCTTTCACCCACATGCCAATAATTTGAGAGCTGTAATGAACTTGGTCCACTTAAGCCTCGATGAGTAAACAACAACGCTTCAGTAAATTGATGGCGATCATTCACCAGTGTTGCATCTAAAGCATTACCACTTAAGCGTGTTGTGACTTCTTTAAAATGGTCCGAAAAGGTGAAGGGGACTAGACCTGCACGGGTAGGAAAAACATGGTGTCCAAACTGTTGAGCAAGTTCATATCCAAAACCAGAGCCTCCTAGTGTTGGAATAGATAAGCCACCAGTCGCTACAACGAGAGATTCACAGTGATAAGTGCCTTGATTGGTTTCAATGATAAAACCTGAATCTATTTGTGCTGTTATGCTTTGTACTTCGCAATGGGTCTGAATCTGAACCCGTTTCGCTTTATTGCACTCTGCAAGTAAAAGTTCGAGGATTTCTTTTGCACCTTTGATTGTAAATAGCTGACCGTGTTTACGTTCTTCATATTCAATACCATATTCGCAGACCAAACCAATAAAATCCCAGTTGGTGTAACGAGTGAGCGCTGAAATAACAAAGTGCGGATTTTCAGAAATATAATTTGAAGGTTCAACATCTAGGTTAGTGAAGTTACACTTGCCACCACCAGACATTAGAATCTTTTTACCTACTTTATTGGCTTTTTCTAATACGACAACGGAACGTCCACGTTTACCAGCCTCTGCAGCCAACATCAAGCCTGATGCACCTGCACCTAAAACAACAACATCAACTTGATGAACCATGAGGATTACTCGGTAGACGAAAAGCGAGCAATTATAAAAGATTTGTGGGGGTTTTAATATGCTTTAAGCTTTCCTTGCAACCCACCTGTATGAATGGCCAGGATTCGAGTGTGGGCAGGGAAATGATTGTGCTGGATTAAATCAAGAAGTCCCATTATCATTTTACCTGTATAAATGTGTTCGAGTGGAATTTGATATTTTTGCTCAAAATTTTGAATAAATTTCAATAATTCAGGTGTAGTTTTGGCATAGCCGCCACCACAATAGGCATCGGTTAAAGACCAATTGCTTTTATCAGTCCATTGTTGAATGTCCTGTTTGAGAAAATCACCTTTCAAGGCTGAAAAGCCTAAAATGTGCTGGTGATCTGAACTGCTTTCAATGATGCCTGCAAGAGTTCCACCAGTACCCACAGCACAACAAATTACGTCATAATTTTCTAAATCATCAGGGGAGAGGATTTCCTGTGTCCCTTGAATGGCAAGGGAATTGCTTCCACCCTCTGGAATAATAAAGGCCTGAGGATATTGCTGTTGAAGTTGTTGTAAATATTCCACTTCATGGCGCAGACGATATTCGGCTCGGCTGACAAAATGCAGTTGCATGCCAAAATCTTGCGCTGTTTGTAGAGTAGGATTTAAGTCTTGGGTCGCAAGTTCTTGACCACGAATGATGCCAATACTTTGAAAGCCAAAGCGTTGAGCTGCATAAGCCGTTGCTGCAATATGATTGGAAAATGCACCGCCAAAAGTGAGGACTTGAGAAAAACCTTGCTGTTGTGCTGCCCAGAGGTTGTATTTGAGTTTAAAAAACTTATTGCCCGAAATCTGGGGATGAATCAGGTCAAGGCGTTTGATGGTCAGTTGAACAGGCTGGGGAAGTTGCAATGTTTGATAAGGTGTATCAAAGGCAATGTGATCAAACATTTGAGATCATTAAAAATAAATTGAATCCTATTGTAAGTGTATTCGATCGTGAAAGTCAGTATTGTTCTTCGAACCTCGTTCATCTTGGTCAGTATTGGAATGGCTAAATTACTTTATGCATGATTCGATTTAGTCCAATCTAATTCGCTTATGTTTTAACTACTTTTCGATAACATTTACCATAGATGAATTTGAAAAGTTTAAGTGTCTATCACTTGGCTCATGGTTTGTTTGGTTTAGGTAAAATATAGGCAATAAGGTACTTTGATATAAGATTACAGTGTTAAATATAAGCCTAAATTGATTGTGAATAAAAAATAGCAGCGGGTGAAAGATGCAAGGCTTTGTAAAGCGTTTTGCGAGAGGGCTAAAACATCGCCCATACTTATCAGCAACCTTTAGTTTAGGTTTAGTGATCTATGCTGTTTTGCATTTTTTTACGCCTTGGCAATGGGCGACTTGTCTACAAATTGGGTGGAATATTGCCATTTGGTTATATTTATTTCTGACTTTAAAAATGATGTGGCGCTTAGACTCAACTCATATTTTACAACGCGCTCAGCAACAAGATGCAGGGAAATGGGCAATTCTGAATGTTGTCTTGATCGCCATTGTGATCTGTTTTATTTCAATTGTAGTACAACTCAGCCATGTCCCCAAAGATCAGGCTTTTTTAAAAGGATTCCTGATTTTATTGACCATAGGGACTATTTTTTCAACATGGCTGTTACTACATACCTTATTTGCGATTCATTATGCGCATGATTATTATCTTGCCAAAAGTCAGCAAAAGAATCCTGGTTTAGATTTTCCAAAAACTGATCAACCTGATTATCTCGATTTTATTTATTTTAGTTATATTATCGGCACTTCTGCACAAACGGCAGATGTTTCGATTACCAGTTCTGAATTGAGGCATCTGAATATTTTTCATTGTGTTTTGGCTTTTATTTTTAATACCATGATTTTAGCCATCGCAATCAATGTGGCAGCCAGTTTGATTGGATTATAATTGATAACTTATTTTTATTGATTGAATTAAAATTCATCATTTTTATTTTTGATTAGTGACGTCTATTTTAAAAGCTAGATGACATCGCAAGGATAAAAACATGACCACTCAGCATCAAGTTAATCAACAGCAATACCAAGATAAATCGCAAGCCTATTTAAACAGCCAAGTACATGCGCAAGGCATCGAATTTCAGAAGATGCAACAATTGATCCAATCTCATCAATTTCAAAAAGTCTTAGATTTGGGCTGTGGTGGTGGGCATGTGACTTATCAGGTGGCAGCATTGGTTGATGAAGTAGTTGCCTATGATTTAACACCGTCAATGGTTGAGCTTGTATCGATTCAAGCCAAACAACGAGGTTTTGAAAACGTGATTGCCCAACAAGGTGCAGCGGAAAAATTACCTTTTATAGATCAATGTTTTGACTGTGTCATCACGCGTTATTCAGCGCATCATTGGCAGAGTGTTGCTCAGGCAATCCATGAAATTTATCGTGTATTAACTCAAGATGGCAAAGTTATTATTGTTGATATTTTAGGAAATTCAAATCCTGTGATTGATACTTTTTTTCAGACCATTGAAATGATACGAGATCCGAGTCATGTCAGAAATTATAGTTTGCAGGAATGGATGTATTTCGCGGAATCTACAGGCTTTAAAGTTGAAACCGTCGCAAAGCAACGTTTGGATTTAGATTTCCAAAGTTGGACAGAACGGATGCAAACGCCTGAATATGCCATTACTACCATACGTGATTTACAAAGCAAAGCATCAGAGCAGGTGCAACGATATTATCAAATCAAAGCCGATGGTTCATTTAGCAGTGAAGTTGCTTATATCGTTTTATCAAAATAAGTTGAATAACCATAGGGCAGCAATTTACCCTATGGCTTTTTAAAATTTAATGAAAAACTGCTTCCAAAGCATTTAAGCCAACTTTAGGATCGAGTAAACCATTGTAAATCTCTGGAATTTCACGTTCGACACCTAAGAGCTGATAAATGGCAATCATGGCACAACGTACGGAATATTCCACAGTGAAAACCACATCATCTTCAAGCTCTACGAATTGACCTAAGAAAGCAAAGTTGACCGCATTTTCTGGAATGACCAATGGGCGATCACCTGCTTTACGACATGCAAATAGGGCAGAAGCATAAGGCATCATTACTGTGGTAATGTCGGTATGTGCCAACACATGATCCAAGATGTCATCGAAACCAAGTTGATGAATCAACTCAATTAAAATCTCTTGACCCGTCGCTTCACTCATCGGTTTTTTAATGTAATCGCCGATATGGTCAATTTCAAAACCATAACCCCATAAGGTGAATTTACCTTCTGGTAAGTCAGCAAAATGCGGTTGAGCTGGAACGACCACAGACAGATGCCAACCAGATTCAAACCAAGTCATCAATGCACCTGTACCTGGTTCATTTCCTGTGTAATCAATAATCCGTTTTAGCAGCACATCATCATGCATGGTGAGCGTAAAGGATTTCCATTTATGCTCATCAATGTTGCCATAAAAGGTCATTGGGCGACCAAAATCAGGGGCTTTTTGAGCCAATGTTTCCCACAAACGCCAGCCATGATCTTGTCGATCACGAATCAGCTCAGGAACATCAAATTTATCACCATAACGTGAGTCAGCCGTAATTGAACCTAAAGTAAAGAGCGCAAGATCATGCTCGCCCAGTTGAATTTGTTCAGTGCCTTCTGGAATGTTGACATAAAGTTTGGCTGCCTTACGTTCCTTCGTTTGGGCATCTTCGACAAAGTCCGCATCTGTGACATAACTACCGAAACGAACATCAACGCCTTGTTCCACCAACCAACGTTGTAGGGGATGAATCATTGAATCATATTGATTGTATTTGGTTCGTTTCACGCCTGCTAAGGTATGGATGCGTGGTAATTCTTGAATGAAACGTAAAAAATAACGGCGTAATTCTGCTGCGCTATGCCATTTTTGAAAGGCAAACGTGGTTCGCCACATCCGCCAAAAATTACTTTGGAAAAATGCATCATCAAAAAACTCATCAATACGGCGACTACCAATACGATCTTCTTTTAATGCTAACAGCCGTAACATTTGAGCACGGTTGAGCGTTGATAATCCCAATTTTTGAGCTTCTGCAATAATATGATTTGAGTCGATCAAACGTGCTTGAGCATTGGTTTTAACTTGTTCGTTAAATTCACGACATTCTTCACGAACAGAAATGTCTGGATTTTCTAAAGATGGAATGCTTGAAAATAAATCCCAAGTACACAAATAAGTTTCATCAGTTAGCATACGTCCACCACGTGTGACCCATGCTTGGTTCGGATTAAGCGGATTATGTCCACCATCCATCGAACCACCAGAAACATTCAACTCTTCTAGAATATGGATATGTTCGGCTGGCACTTTAGCGTCACGAATCGCAAAAGCAGCAGCAGCCATACCAGCTATGCCTCCACCTACAATCCAAAGATGTGATTTAGAGCGATCTAATGTTTTCAGTCTTTTATTTTGCATCTGATGTGCCTCGGTTGTAGTTCTAAAAAAATTAAAGCCATAATTTTATTATGGGATTATGTGTTTTAAAAATATATGAAAGTTCTGCTAAAAATCGATGATAAATTATTATCAGAAAAATACTTTAATAGAAAAAATGGATACACAATAAAATTTTAGTATTCATATGCTATGTTTTAACTGTTTGATATTGAAATTAAATTGAGTTTTTACTCTATTTTTGGTTTTTTAATAAATATCAAATTGCTTGAAAAATCCTTAAATTTATAAACAGAAATCAAAAAATTATATCTTCTATTATGGTTTTTAAGTAAAATAAATACTTGAAAATTATTCTAATCTTGAGGTCTATCTTGGAATCATTATTGATTTTAGGCTCTATTGCTTTGGCATTAATGTTGGGGGCAATTAGTCCCGGTCCTACATTTATTTATGTTGCCAAAAACTCAATTGCGATTTCACGTAAACATGGCTTATTTACTGCGCTTGGTACAGGCACGGGTGCAGCATTATTTGGTTTGCTTGCAGTGATGGGGTTACAAGCAATTTTGCTGGCTGTGCCTTCTGCCTATATAGCTTTGAAAGTTTTTGGTGGTCTGTACTTACTTTGGCTGGCGTTTAAAATTATTAAACATGCCAAAGAACCCATGGAAGCTGTAAATGGTGCAGTCAAGACCATGAGTTATACGCAAGCATTTCGTTTAGGACTGATTACCCAATTAAGTAACCCTAAAATTGCGATTATCCTTGCCAGTATTTTTACCGCGTTATTGCCGAAAGAAATCCCAACGTATTTTTATGTGGTATTGCCGATGCTATGCTTCTTTATTGATGCAGGTTGGTACTCGTTGGTCGCAGTCGCATTGTCAGCAGAAGGTCCTCGCAAAGTTTATTTAAAATCTAAGGCTGTTTTTGATCGTATTGCAGGTGGGGTGATGACCTTGCTGGGATTGAAGTTAATCTTTGGAATGAAGTGACGTTGAAAATTTAAAAATCTAATTGTAAATAACAAAAAAATTATTTATGAGTTATGATTGATTAGAATAAGAAAAACATTGGCTTACGAAGATGAAAAACTTTAGTGGTATAGCTCAGATTACAGATGATGGAATAAAAAAACACTTTAAAAATATGGAACCATATAAAGCTATTTTTGAGCTTGTTTGGAATGGTTTTGATGCAAGAGCGAGTAATGTGAATGTTAGGTTACATAAGAATGCATTAGGTACAGTCGACTCGGTTTCAATTTGTGATGATGGAGATGGAATTGATCTGTTAAATTTGGATAATAGTTTTCAAAAATTTAATGAATCTAATAAGAAAAATGATGATGATTTACATGGATCACATGGTAGAGGACGTCTAGCTTTTCATAAATTAGCAAATGAAGCGGTGTGGTTTACTAAATACAAAAACGAGAATGCTAAAATCCGTATTTCAGCTGATACGATTTCAAAATATGAGGGAGAACTTATATCAACTGAAAATCAAATGGGGTTTGTAAGTAATTTAAAATCAGGTACTTGTGTTGTTTTGAGTTCGTTGTATCCCAAGTTTAAATTTCCATCTGATGAAAGCTTTTTGGATAGTATAAAAAAAGACTTTGTACACGACAAAAAAAGACAACTCATTGAAATAATGGCATAATACTTGTTTTCTGACGACGAATATGATGACACATTTCAATGAGTTACATCTCATCTTAAACAAATATCTAAAGTGGAACAAGTCACGTGTAAAATGTTTTACACTGATTATGCTTGCATTAATTGTAAAACAGACATGTAATCTTTCTTCTGCATCTAAAGCCTTACCCATCAAGTGCTTACCACAATCATTTTATCGACGTATACAACGCTTCTTTGCAGATCAGTACTTCGATTATCGTCAAATTTCTCAGTTAATTTTCAATATATTTTCATTCGATAAAGTCCAATTAACTTTGGATAGAACCAACTGGAAATGGGGAAAACGAGATATCAATATCTTGATGTTAGCCATCGTCTATCGTGGAATAGCGATACCTATTGTTTGGACATTGCTCAATAAACGTGGAAATTCAGATACAAAAGAGCGTATTGCTTTGATTCAACGCTTT